>CADBBT010000005.1 GCA_902792985.1 Oscillospiraceae bacterium | reverse complement strand
TGCGATGCTAAACCTTCAGAGCCCCTTTCAGGGGTCAAGCCAGCAATAGCCCCTTATAGGGGCAGAACAAACCGCCGGTTCAACCGGCGGTTTTGATTCGCTTTTCACGATCGAGCGAAGCGCGATCATTTCACTGCTTCGCAGGAGCAATTTCGCCGCTCCGATGGAGAGATTTCACATAAAAAACGACCCGCGACGCCGCTTTTTGTTTTAAAAGCGATGCATCGCGGGTTTTGTTTCTTTTGTCAGACCCGGCTGTTACGCGCCGATCTTCTGATACGCATACAGCCGCACGGTTTTTTCCGCAGCTTCTCCCGGCTCCGTGTGGACGGAGACGTTCTTTATCAGGTTGCCGAACTTGTCATAGGCGAAGCTGTCGGCGGTTTTTGTTGTGCCGTCCATATCCTTATACACAGAGACCATCTTTGTCAGATTGCCCTTTTTATCATAGGCGTAGGTCGTAACGCCCTTGCTTTTACCGCCGCCGTTAAGTGACGTCCGTGTGGTGCGGGCATACATGCCGTTTTTGTTGTATTCATAGGTCGAAACCGTGGTTTCAACCGGACCGTTGTCGGCGGTTTCCTTTTCGGTCTCTTTGGTCAGCCGTCCTTTTTTGTCATAGGTGAAGGTCGTGGTCTTTTGGGTCACGCTGCGGTAGCTTTTGTCGCCTGCAACATACGTTTCGTGATAGGTGGTTTCGGTGCACTGTCCTTTGGCGTTGAAAGCGCTTTGCTCTTTGATGTCCCGTTTCGATCCGTCCGATTCGCGGTCCTTCAATGTCCAGCCGATCGCGTTGCCCTTCTTGTCATAGGTGTTGACGATGTCGGTCTGATACCAGGTGTTGTCCTCGTAGTCGGTGCGCATGTGCTGTTTTGTGATGTTGCCTTTCTTGTCATAGGTGATCTTGATGTCGCTGATGCCGGTGTTGAAGTAATTGATCTCGCGCGTCAGACGGTTCTTTTTGTCAAAGGTGCGCTGAAAGGTGTGCGAGTTTTCGCCCATGCGCCACTCCTCTTTGACAGCGTTGCCTTTTTTGTCGTTGGTGAACAGCACAACGATCGGCTCGTTTTCGCCGCGGTTGTCCTGTGTGACTTCGGTCTTTTTGGAAAGAAAGCCGTTTTTGTCATAGGTGCAGCGGGTCGTCTTGGTTTCGATCATATCGTATTCGCTGTCGGTCTCGACTTCTTTGCGCAGCTTTCCCTGTTTGTCATAGCTGCGTGTGATGCGCAGGGTCTGAGCGCCGTTTCGATAGATCTCTTTGGTGCGCACAAAGCCCTTGGCGATGCCAAAGGTCTCCTCGGTCTCAAACGGGTCGGGCGAAGGTTCGGCTTTTGCGGCAAGAGCGGGCAGCGCAAGGGAGGCCAGCATCAGCGCGCACAGCAGCAGGGAAAGAAAACGGTTGCGGTTTTTCATAGGGGTTCCTCCTTTTGGTGATGAGTTCGGATAGAAAACGGCGGCGCACTTTTTTGCAAAGCGCGCCGCCGGCTGCCGATATTATTCTGCGTCTTCGCCGTTATCAGAAAGCGCTTTCGCCATGCCGATAAAATGCTTGCCGTAAGTATAGAGATACTTGAGGAAGTTGAACTCGGCGGTAAGAACGCTGAAGCCTGTCTTCAAAACGGCAAAGCCTTTCGTGGCCAGCTCTTTGATGAAATCAAAATCCATAATGTCTGCCTCCAAACAAATATTTTATATATTATATCGAATTGTTTTCTAAAAATCAAGGGGTTGTGGAAGAAAAACAACAGAATCGCAGATTTTGTGTCACTCAAGGTCGCCCAGTGCTTCAAGCTCCTGTTTGCTCATCTTGACCTTGCCGTCCTTGACCAGCTTGACCTGCTTGCGGTTGATCACCAGCGGCGCGGCGTCGGGACGCTTGTCCAGCTTGACCTTGAGCATACCGGTCAAAAGATTGTTGTCCGTAACGATACCTCTGCCCTCCGGCGTTTCCACAACGGCGCCGTATTTCGGCGTCACACGCAGCAGATGCTCATACGCCTCCTGCTCATATTTGAGGCAGCACATCAGCCGTCCGCAGGTGCCGCTGATCTTCGTCGGGGAAAGCGAAAGGCTTTGCTCCTTTGCCATCTTGACCGAAACATGCTGAAAATCGTTCAAAAACGTGTTGCAGCAAAGCGGTCTGCCGCATACACCGAGTCCGCCGCACAGCTTCGCTTCGTCGCGGATGCCGATCTGGCGCAGTTCGATGCGCGTATGGAACACCGAGGCGAGATCCTTCACCAGCGCGCGGAAATCGATCCGTCCGTCCGCTGTGAAATAAAACAGGATCTTGCTGCGGTCAAAGGTGATCTCTGCCTGCACAAGCTTCATATTGAGATTGTGCTCGGCAATCTTTTTCTTGCAGACCTCGAACGCTTTGGCTTCCTTTTCCTTGTTTTCCGCAAGGATGCGGCGGTCCTTTTCCGTCACAGGGCGCAGCACCTGTTTGAGCGGCGGCGCGATCTCTTCGTCCTCCACCTCGCGGCGCTCCATCACGATCTCGCCGCATTCGGTGCCGCGTGCGGTCTCCACGACCACAAGGTCGTGCAGCTGCAGTTCAAACTCCTTCGGGTCAAAATAATACACTTTTCCGGCGGCCTTGAAACGGACGCCGACAACGGTCATCATCAAATATCCACCCTTTCTTTGGTTTCGTAAAGCAACGCGCTGAGCGCCGTTGCGGTCAAATTCTGGTTGGCGTTGGCTCTGGTTGCAGAAAGCAGTTCGCCGAGCTGTGCGCGCATTTGCAGCAGCTTTCCCGTGGTGAACTGTCCGCGCAGCTTTTGTGAAAGCGCGTCTTCCGCAGTCAGCTTTGCCGCCGCAGTGCCGCTCAAAAGCGAATCGCGCAAGATCAGCTCCATCTCGCCGAGCGCCGCCTGCAGCAGCGTCTTGTCTTTTTGAAACACCGCACAGGCCGTCAGCAGGTCGAGCTCCGTGCCGCACAGCGCTTGCAAGACCGCGCGGGCAGCTTCTTTGCCCTCTTCGGACTGCAGCGCGGGGGAAACGTCGGATTGCTGCAGCGAAAAGGACGTTGCGCGCGAGCGGATGGTTTCCAGCAGCACGCTTTTGCTGTCGGCGGTCAGAATGAAATGCACATGCTTTGCAGGCTCTTCCAAAATCTTCAACAGCGCGTTCTGCGCCTGCACATTCATAAACTGGGCTTCCCCGATCACAAACACGCTGCGCTCGCCGTCGTTCGGCAGCAGCATCGCCAGCTCCTTGAGTGCGCGCACGGCGTCCACCTTTAAAAAGGCGCTTTTTTCGTCCTTTTCCAAAAAGTGGATGTCGGGATGGTTGCCGCTTTGCGCCTTTTTGCAACTGCGGCAAACGCCGCAGGGCGGCACTTCGCCGGTGCAGACGATCGCCTGTGCAAGCTCTTTTGCGGCCGCTTTTCTGGTTCCGGCGTCGGCACCTTCCAAAATGACGGCGTGCGACAGCCTGCCGTTTTGCACCGCCTGCTGCAGCGCGGCGGCACTTTTTGCGTCAATGGAAAGTCCTTCAAACATATGAACCTCCGCGTAGTATATATTTATAGATCGTTTGAGAGTAGATATTGATACATAGCCTCGCGGGTGGGGACTGTTATGGAGGCAGAGGCTCCGGTATGGTTTGCATAAGTATTCCATGTTGGTTCATATGATGCTTCCGCCTGATTTCCCCATACATCCCAACCTTCACGGCATCCTCTCGCAAAAAGCTCAATGTATGGTCCGGGTGAGCATGATTCAATTAAAGAAACAAATTCATCCGGTTTTCTGCTGTGTTCTCTTTTACAAGAGCGCAGTAGGTTTACTTGTGAGCGACCGGGTGCAAGCGTTCGGTTTTTATCGCCTCGAATACCGAACAATAAGATTTCTGTAACATTCCTGAAATAGAAACCAACCCCTCTGCCGTCGGGAGCACCGTCTTTTCTGATCTTTTCCCAGATTAAATTTGTCTTATAGGTAAATCCCCAGGACTCCATCACTTTTAAACCCTCCGGCAACAAGGCGTTCGGAACCCAAAGATACAAATGGCATCGATCATCTGAAATGCTCTCAATGGGCAAAGCCATAATCTCATCGAGCGGCATTGTTTCATATCGATTTAAGCGTTTATGTTCAGGCGCAACTTTTCCTGTACGATTTTGAAATTGCCACGGCGGGTCTGCATAAATTGTTTTATACTTTTTCCCATTCGTAAAGTGCAACAAATCCTGAACAGTTTCATCAAAAGGATTACTCATAGCCTTCCACACACGCTTTCTTGATTCCGACAGCCAAGATCGGGCAGCCGCCGTTTCTTCTTGATTTTAATCTGTATTCCAGTTTTCCCATCCAAGTAGTTGAAGCGCCATATTTCTGCTTGATGTTGAATTCATCGAAGATGTCGTTAAGTTCTTCACTTCTTGTAACGATTACGCCAACGTCAACCAGTCCACAGTCAAAATAGGTTCTCATAGCGAGTAAATCTCTGTCAAAGGTTTGATCTTTGCTGTTCCATTCCAAGTCAAAAGCAACTTGATTTTTCAAAAAATCAATATTGTGACCATCAATAAAACCCTCGATAAGCTTTTCGTCAAAAGGTTGATCGGAAAAGCGTCCGCGTCTTTGTTTCGTTTGTCTGGGATACATTTTCACAAGCAGATCACCGGTGATTCTGATCTCTCGCCATCCGAGTGGATAAAGGACAGTATCAAATTTTTTCGGAATCGGACTTTCATTGCCGCCGGCTTTAAGAATATCTTCTTTGGTGATCACAAGTTGATTCAAACAAGTTTGCAGGTCTTGCCATTCATTTGGATAAGCTTCTGTCAGAATCTCCAATGCATGACCATAGCTGTGAAATTCAAACTTCTTTTTTAAGGCTTCCGGAATAGATTTCATTTCGTTTTTCACCTTTTCTTTTTGGATGATCTTCAAAGATAAATCTTTACCCGATAGTACAAACCATTGATTATACATAATAAGTATATCACACTTTTTTTCTTCTGTCCATATCTTTTTTTCAAAAGGGGACAGCGGGCGGATCGTTGTCTTTTCTCCTGCTTTTTCAACCTTGCTTTAAGAACTTTTTAAGCTTTTTTCAGTAAACTACACTATCAATATAGGAAAAATGTTTTTTTGCTCGCTCCGCCTTCTTCAAACCATGTTTTTCTCGCGTAAGCGCTCCTAAGTTTCCTCTCCTTTTGGTACGTTTGAAGAAGACATCAAGTCCGTATCGGTTCCCCTCCCGCTACGGGCTTTTTTTTAAATTTTAATAGAAATCTAATGGAAAGTTTTGCCGAAAAATTTGCAATTCTGTTTTTTCCATGCTATAATAAACCGAATACACTTTTTTTCGGCGAGGTTTTTATGGAACTTTCAACAATTTTACACCACTGCGACCACACGCTGCTTGCCGTGGACGCAACATGGCAGCAGATCAAAGCCGTCTGCGATGACGGCCTGCGTTATCAAACCGCTTCGGTGTGCATCCCGGCTGCTTTTGTGAAGCAGGCGAAGGATTATGTCGGCGACCGGCTTGCGATCTGCACCGTCATCGGTTTCCCGAATGGTTACAGCACAACAAAAACAAAGGTGTTTGAAACGCGTGACGCGATTGAAAACGGTGCGGATGAGATCGATATGGTCATCCATGTCGGCATGGCGAAGCAGGGGCGTTTTGACGCGATCCTCGATGAGATCAAAGCCGTCAAAGCGGCCTGCGGCGCACGGGTGCTCAAGGTCATCATTGAAACGTGTTTGCTCACAGATGAAGAAAAAATTGCGCTGTGCGATGTGGTCAGCCGCTCCGGCGCGGATTTCATCAAGACCTCGACCGGCTTTGCGGGCGGCGGCGCAACAAGAGAAGACATTGCGCTGTTCAAGCAGCACATCGCGCCGCATCTGAAAATGAAGGCCGCCGGCGGCATCCGCAGTTTGCAGGACGCAGAGGATTATCTTGCGCTCGGCTGCGAACGGCTGGGCACAAGCGCGATCGTCAAGCTTGTGAAGGGCATGGACGTGCAGGGCTATTGAAAAGCTCATCTGTGTGCTTTGCTTCGGCAAAGTGAACAACTGACAGGAGGAACCGACCGATGTTTCAAAAACTGATCGCCGCGCTGTTGGCGCCGCTGATCGTGCTTTATACTTTTTTGCCATTTCTGCTCGGCAACCGCAGCGCAGACGCCGCCTTGGAAACCGTGCCGGCAGGGCTGCATTCCGTGCAGGACTATGTTGCGTTTGCGGAAGAACACGGTGTGCCGGCGTATTCTACGGCGACCTTTGTGCAGCAGATCGAACCGCTGTATGCGCTGCTGCGCACGCTCAGCGGCAGACCGCGTCCGACGCCGGAGGAAAAGCACCTCAACGCGCATATCGACAAAACGCTGTCTGAGCTCTGCGGCTATATCGCGGAGAATTCCAGCATTGACGTGGAGCTGCTGATCACAACGTTGCCGAACCTCAACGCGCCGGCGGAGCTTGCAAAGCGCGTTTTGCGTCCCGATCTTACAAAGCTGCGCGAACAGATCTTTGCGCTGCGCGACAAAGCCTACGGGGCCGATCAGGCGCTGCTCGGCCATCTGCTGTATCTGCTGGGCGTCTATGTCAGCATCATCCGCGAGGTGGCGATCTACACTGTGCCCGCCGAGGAGGACGGGTTCGTGGAGGTCATCATGGACATCGTCTATGACGACGGGCAGCGCGCGGTGACGCACCCCGGCATTTTCATCAACCCGACCACGGGCGATGTGCACGGCAACTCAGACAAGGGCATGATCGATCTCGGCTTCGACGTCAACGTCTATGACCTGTTGATCTACAGCACCGTCAACTGCTGGCAGCGTTCGCTCGGCTTCGGCCTGCTGTATGATCTGCTGGCCGATGTGACGCCGATCTATAACCTCGAAACGCTGCGTCTTCAGTTCAACTACAACAGCAAAGACTGGATGATCCAGGTTTGGAAGGGCAACTACGGCCTTGCTGCCAACGGCTTTGAAATCGGCATCTATAACCGTCCGCAGGGGCAGATCGGCACCTTTTACGGCGCAGTCTCGGATGACGAGATGATGCCGATGCAGGCCTCGCTCTATCACGGCGATACGCTGCTGATGCAGCGCGGACCGGTCACACACTGGTGGCTCAGCGCGTTCAAGCTCGGCAAAGTGATCTATTTGCCAAAGACGATGACGATGCGTTTTTCGATCACCTTCCCGAACGCGCAGATGCAAAAGGCGTTTCTCAAGGCGGCTGACAGCCAGATCGCAGACAGAGCGACCTATACGGTCGACGGTCTGACGGTGAACTGCGTGTTTTAACGCAAGATGCAAAACGCCATTTTGTGCGTCCCTTTTAAAAATCTACGTCCGCGGCCAATGCTGCGCACGGCCTTCGCCGTGCGCAAGGCGGCGGGACGAACCCGCACTGCCGCAGGCAGTGCGGAAAAAGCAGCGCAGCGGCCACGGCCGCTGCGCTGCCTTTTATGCCCCCGCGCCCTTCGGGTCGCGGGGGCATTTCGTCCCGCCGCCCCGTCAGCGCAGCAGGGCGTCGCCCTGCTGCGCTGACCCTGCCGCGCGCTTTGCTTGCGCGGCGGTGCGCCGGATCTTTACAAATAAACCTTCGTCCATTCCAGCACGCGCTGCATCAGCGCCTGCCGCATTTCGATGGGCGAAAAGCGGATGAAATGTCCTTCACCCGGGTAGGTCACAAGCTCGCTCGCCACGCCGTTGGCCTTCAGTTTTTCGCAAAGGCGCACGGAGTTTTCAAAGGCGACCACATCGTCGTCGTCGCCGTGCGCAAGCAGCGTGGGCGGCACATCGGACGTCACAAGATCGATCGGATTGATCGCGTGCACAGCGGCCTGTGCCTTTGCGGTTTTGAGTGTACGGTCGGTGATGTTTTCGTGCGTGAGCGCCGTCAAAAGCGAGGAGCGTCCGCGCTCAAGGACCGTTTTGCCGCCGGCTTCCAGCGTCAGGTCGGCAGGGGAGGAAAGCGCCACAAGAAAGCCGATCGGGATCGCGCTGTCCGCGTGGTGCTGATAGGCATACAGCAGCGCCAGATGCGAGCCGGAGGAGTGGCTGTAAAGGATCAGCTTTCCGGCTTTGATGCCGCGTGCGTCCAGCGCGTCTTTCAGGCTTTTCACGGCTGCGTGCAGCTCGTTTACCATGTCGGCTGCAGTCTCTTTGTCCAGGATTTTGCTGTAGTCCACCGTCACGCCGATATAGCCGTGCGCAGCTGCTTCCTGCGCGTCATAAGCAAACGAGGTCTGGTCGCCCAGCATCCACGAGCCGCCGTGGACGGCGATCATGACATTCTTTGTGCCCGCGGTGTCCTCGGGAAGATAGACGTCCATGTAGGCGTGCTTCGCTTCCGTGTAATGCACGCGAAAACCGCCGGGGTTCACATCGGGCATCGGCCGCGCAAGGTCGTAAAGGCCGGAAAAAATCGAGCCGAACGCAATGAGGATGCTGATGAGGATCTTAAACATAGCCGGTCTTCTTTCGTTTAATCAAAGCTGACGCGCTGCGTTTCTCCGGCAGCGAACGTGAGCGTTATTGCGTTTTGTCCGGCACACGAAACCGTGATGCGCTGCGCCTTTTGCGAGGTGATCTCGGCGGTGACGCTGCCGTTTTCCCAGTGCAGGGAAACCGTTGCGCCGGTGCGCGCGGCAAGGTTTTGCGCGCTGCCTTTGGTCCAGTCGTCCGGCTTTGCGGGCAGCAGCTCGATTTCGCCTTCGTTCGAATACAGCAGCAGCTCGTTTACGATGCCCATACAGCCAAGCAGCGCGTCGGTGCAGTAGGTGTCGGAGCCGCGGTTGGTGTTGTGGTCGGTCATCAGCGAATTGTAGCACAACCGGCTGTTTAAAAGACCGAACAGCAGCTCTTCGGCGCGCGCACCCTGCTTGAGTCTTGCGAGCACCAGCTTCTTTTTCGCGGTTGTCGATCGCTGTCAGCGCCGCGTTTGCAAGCTGCTCGTTGTGCTGCGTTTCCGTCAGCGGCCACGCGCAGTAAAGATGGCTGATGTGGCGGTGGCGGTTGTTGTCGTCAAAACCGTTGGCGCACCATTCCTTGATCGCGCCGGTCTCATCGAACTGATAGGGCGGCAGTTGATCGCGCAGCAGCGTCCAGCGTTTTACCCGCGCTTCCCAGCCGTCGGTTTTGGTTTGCTGCTCTGCGTCGATCGCCATTTCCAGCGCGCTTCTTGCCGCGCCGATGTCGATCGCGGCGTTGGCGCCGAGGGTGGACTGATAGGCGCCGCCGGTGGTGTTTTCGGGCGAATAGGACGGCACAAGCAGATAGTGTTCGCCCGCCTCCAGTGCGGTCTTGCCCGCTTCATAGCAGGCGTTGCCGTCTTTGTCGGTGTAATATTCCGCCGTGCAGAACTGCTCCCAGAAATGCGCTTCGAGCTGCAGCAGCGGCAGAAGCACATCTTCAAGCACGCGCTTTTCGCTGCCGTCGTCATCGGTAAAGACCGTGTCGCCGAAGCACTGCCAGTATTCATAGATCGGCTGAATGACCCATGACGCGCCGGCGTTCCAATATTGGAACGGATAGCTCTGCGCGTATTCCGCGTCCAGCGCGCCGTCGCCGTCGGCGTTGACGGGTGCTTTGATCGTATCTGTAAAGCCGTAGCTCGCTTCTGCGTTGCGTTTCCAATCATCGATCTGCCGCAGAATGAATTTGATGTACCCTTCGCCGAACAGGGGCAGGTTTGCCGTGTTCATGCCGGAGGTCTGCAGGTTCACGTTGGCGTCCATCGTGTATTCGCTGCGCCAGCCGGGCATCCATTCTCCCGTCCACATGCCGCTCAGCCGCGTCATGCTGTAACCGGACGCGCAGATCATCGCAAAGCGCGCCTGCTGCCAAAGCCGCTGCAGCAGCGGCAGATACAGGGTGTCGCTTTTCTTTTGCGCAAGCAGCAGCGCTTCGTTGCTGCTGTGGATCGCCGCTTCGTCGTCGGTGAGGGTCAGCGACGCTTTTTCAAACAGCGCCTTTTGCATTTCGGCCGAAGGCGCGAGCGCGGCATCGTAGTTGAACGCGCCGTTTTGCGTATAGCGCGACGCGACATCTTTGCAGTCGGAAAGCAGCCGGTCGGTCAGCGCGAAAGATGCGCTTTCTTCAAACGCGCCAAGTCCGCAGTCGCCGTTTCCGGTGCCGCAAAGGTCGTCCGTGCGGTCGTTTTTGGAGATCAGATAGACATTTTCCGCGCCGGAGATGACGATCGTATCGCCCTCCCGCCGCTTTTCGCCGCCCTCTGTGAGAATGTACGTCACACCCGCGTAGCCGCCGTTTTTGAGCGGGCTGCCTTCATAGGCGGGGTAGTGCGCGGCAAAGGAAAGGCTCTCTGCGTTTTCGTCGGCGAGGATCTTCCATTTCATGTTCTTCTCGTCGCCGTTTCCGAATTTATAGGCGTCGGACGGCGCGTCGATCGAAAGGGCGAGGGAAACGGGGCTTTGCAGGTCGGACGCGCGGATGGCGGTGATCGTCACATGATCCTCGCGCGACGTAAAGCTCGTGCGCGTATGCGCGCCGTATTTGTCGGAATATTTCACGCCGACTTCGCCCGTTTCAAAATCCGTCCAGCGCACATAGTTCCAAAAGCGCTGCTTTTTCTGTGTCAGCCGCAGCGTCTGCCCGGGGTGAAAGGCATAGCCCCAGTTCCATTCGCCGCACTCCAAAACCTTGTAGCTGTCGTCAAAACGGACGATCGCTTGCCGCGCCTGTTCCAGCGCAGCGGATTGATCGGGCAGCTCGTCGCGTGCCCGGGGGCTTGGCATGATGTAATCCACATCCTGCATCATCAGCGTGTCGTCATACGGCGCGCCGCTGGTCACAAAGCCGAGCTTGCCGTCGCCGCCGATGAATCCGTCGCGCCATGCGCGGCCGGCGGTTTTGGTCTTGGGGTTCTTTTTCACAGTCGAAAAGGTTGTGGAAAAGCTCATTTTCGTGCCCTGCGGAAGGTTGTCATAGGTGCCCGAGCGGCTGCTTTCCAGCACTCTGACCGCAACAAAGGCAAGACCGAAGGCGAGGGCTGCAAGCACAAGCACAACGCACACGCTTTTGATGATTCTTTTTGTTTTCATGTTTCCTCTTCCTTTGCGTAGTTTTCAAGGAAGCCGTGGTAAACGCCCTTTGCGCGATAGCCGAGCACGGTGTCGAGCGCCACGTTTTCCATGCTTGCAAAAATGTTCGCCTCCACGCGCGGATTGGTTTTATGTAACTGCGCAATGAGGGCTTTTGTCTCCTTGCGTTTGGAAACATCCGGCTGCGTTTCGCTCTGTTCGGTGAAACGGCAGGCACAGGCAAGAAAGCGCAACCCGTGATAGTCGCGCCACGCTTCAATGTCTGTTTCGCGCACGAAATACAGCGGCCGGATCAGCTCCATGCCGGGGAAGTTTTTGCTTTTCAGCTTTGGCGGCATCGACTGGATTTGTCCGCCCCAGAGCATGCTCATGAGGTTCGTTTCGATCACGTCGTCAAAGTGGTGCCCCAGCGCGATCTTGTTGCAGCCGAGCTCCTTTGCCGTTTTGTAAAGGTGGCCGCGGCGCATACGCGCACAAAGATAGCACGGCGATTTTTCCACATGAAAAACGGAGTCGAAAATGTCGCTTTCAAACACCGTCAGCGGCACGCCGAGCGCACGCGCGTTTTCCTGCAGCAGAGCCCGGTTCTCTTCGGCATAGCCGGGGTCCATCGTCAGAAACACCAGCTCAAACGGAAACTTGCGGTGGCGCTGCAGCTCCTGAAAGAGCTTTGCCATCAGCATGGAATCCTTGCCGCCGGAGATGCAGACCGCAACCCGGTCGCCCTCTTCAAGCAGCCCATATTGCAAAATCGCCTTGGCGAACGGGATGAACAGCGTATCCTTGAACCGCCGCCGTCCCCGCAGCGCGGTTTCCACCTCTTCCTGTAAGCGGTTGCCCGTCTGCAGTTGCCAAACACGGCCGCGCAGCGCGGTCTCGGCCTGCTTCGGGTCACAAATAAACTGCACGGTCTGCTCCATCGGGCAAAGCCCTTTGCCGGTGCGCGCGGTGATTTTTTCCGTCAGCGTGTCAAACGCGGTTTCGATCCCGTAGGCTTCAAGCACCGCCTTGCCGCCGGAAGAGAGCACTTCGGCAAACACGGCCCGCACGCCCAGACGCACATACAGCAGCGCGGCAGCCTTGCCGACAATGCGGTCGGCTGCAACAAAGCCGGAAAAATCACGGCCGCTGTCCAGCAGCTCCAGCAGCGGACGGATGCCGCGAAGATCAGAGGTATGCTGTGTTTCCCCGCAAAGCAAAATCAGGGTGTGCCCGCTTTCGCGGAGCAGTGCCGCCGCGCGAAGAAGCTCAGGATTCATGTGCGTCACGCTGTGCTACACGGAACACCAGCAGCGGCAAGATCACCCATTGCAGGATCAGACCCGGCAGGCCGGGCAGCAGGCTGTTCACGATCACAGCGGGCGCAACGGGGGAGGAGAACGCGTAAAAGCCGATCACGATCGCAAGCGCACGCACGGCTCTGCCGGCGATCTGCGCGATCAGGAGCTTGCCGATCACGGGCATACGCACGTTTGCCAAAAGGCCGGTCACAAGGCCGTAAACAAAAAGCTCGATCATCATGAACGGCAGCATCGGCGCCTTCGGCATCGCGGTCAGCAGGAAGCTGAGCAGCGGAGAAAGCGCGCCCGCAACTGCGCCCGCCACGGGACCGGCGAAGAAGCCGACGGCGAAAATGGCGAAATGCATCGGAAGGAAGGTTTCACCCAGCGCTGTGCCGAGGTCGGAAACCGCGCCGAGCACATGGAACGCCTGCGGCAGCGCAACGGCCGCGGCGATGGCGACGATCGCGGCGAGGGTCTTGGTCTTGATCGTTTTGAACACGAGGGTGGATTGCATGGTTTTTGTCATAAGTAAAACTCCTTTCTGTTAACGGTCGAACGCATTTGCGCAGTCGGCCAAAAGTTCAATGACGGAAAGTTGCTGCGGACACGCGCTTTCACACTGACCGCAGGCGATGCAGGTTTCGGCTTTGCCGCCGTTTGCGGTCGCAGCCGCGTAGTCCGCTTTGCCGCGCGAAAGCTGCCCTGCGCCCAATTGGCGGTTGCGTGCGGCAAAGATTTCGGGGATGGGGATGTTCATCGGGCAGCCCGGCGTGCAGTAATGGCACGCGGTGCAGGGGATGGTCTTTGCGGAACCCAGCAGCTCCTGCGCTTTTGCGATGACTTCTCGTTCGCTTTCGGAAAGCGGCGTGAAATGCTGCATATAAGAGAGGTTGTCGCGCATCTGCGCCTCGTTGCTCATGCCGGAAAGCACGGTGATGATCCCGTCGAGTGAAGCGGCATAGCGGATCGCCCACGAAGCCGCCGATCTTTCGGGTGCGGCCGCCTTCAAAAGCTTTGCCACATCCGCCTGCGGATTTGCCAGCGCGCCGCCCTTGACGGGTTCCATGACAACGATCGGCTTGCCATAGCGGCGCACGATCTCATAGCATTTGCGCGCGGCGACCTTTTCGCTTTCCCAGTCGGCATAATTGAGCTGAAGCTGGACGAATTCGGTGTCCGGGTGCGCGTCAAGGACCTCTTCAAGAATCTCCGGCGTGGCATGGAAGGAAAAGCCCCAATGGCGGATGAGTCCCTTGGCTTTCTGCTCTTTCACAAAGTCCCAAAGATGATATTTTTCATACAGGTGGTAGTTGCTCGGTTGCAGCGCGTGCAGGAGATAGTAATCGAAATAGCCCGCGCCGGTGCGCTCCAGACTTGTGAAGAACTGCTGCTTGGCGCTTTGCTCGTCATGCGCGCCCATCCAGGCGTTGAGCTTTGTGCAAAGGGTGAATTTGTCGCGGTCATAGCGTTCAACGAGCGCCTTGCGTGCGGCTTCTTCGGATTTTCCGTCGTCATAGACATACGCCGTATCAAAATAGGTCTGTCCGGCGTCCATGAACAGATCGACCATCCGCTTGACCTGCTCAAGGTCGATCTCGCCGTTTTTGAGCTTCGGCAGCCGCATCAGCCCGAAGCCGAGTTTCGGCGTGTTCTGACCCAGGTATCTTTCCATAAAAACCTCCCGATATGTGATCGTGTTATTATACCACACGGCGCGGGAGAAAGTCAATTTTTCAAGCGCAAGATTCATGCTTTTTAATAGACAGCGGGAATGCGTTTTTTGACAAAGGAAAAATCTCTTTTTTCTTGCGCTGCATCCTCGCGCGCGTGTGCGCGCGTTAAGTGTATACGTCTTTCATTCTTTCTTTCTTTTCTTTCTTTATAGTGTGCGCCCGCTGTGCGCGCGCTGTTCGGCGGTTGTTCAAAATGCGTGCATTTATCTGTTCGGTTTTTTTCAAAAAGCGCAGAAAAACCCTTGTAAATCAAGGGGTTTTTGATGTGCAAACCTGTCCGAAAATCTGTCCGGGGACAGGGGGCAGGGAACAGGGAACAGGGAACAGGGAACAGGGGACAGGGGGCAGGGTTGAGAGTGGAGAGTGGAGAGGAATCAGGGAATCAGGGAATCAGGGAATAAGGGATTAAGGGATTGAGGGATTGAGGGGTTGAGGGAAGAGTGAAGTGTGGAGAGTAGAGAGTGGAGATGTGCAGGAATCAGAGAACAGGAAATATGAATCCGTAGGGGCGGCAATGTCATCAACTTAAGAAAAACGCTTTCAGCGCCCCCCTTTTGGGGGAGCTGTCACCGCAGGTGACTGAGGGGGAAAAAAGGAGGTTTGCTCTTTCCTTCACCCCTTCCGTTGGCGCAACCCGGTGAAGCCGCCGGACGCGCTCATTTTTTTGACCGAAGCTGTCTTCGCGCAAGCAGGCTCACCAGCGCCTTTTTGTCAAACGGGAGCAGCGGATACAGATAGGTGTAACCGTCAATGGTGCGCGTGGTGGCGATTACGAGCACCACGACCAGCACACCCGCCGCAAAGCCCCAGACGTCGAACAAAAACGTCAAAAACAAGATCAGCATCCGGCAGCCCTTGATCGCAAAGCCCAGCTCATAGCTCGACTGCGTGAAGTTGGCGATTGCCGAAAACGCCATAAACAGCACTACCTCCGGCACAAAGATCCCCGACGACACGCCGAATTCTCCAAGCACCAGCGCACCCACCACAGCGAACGAATTGCTCAGCACGCTGGGCGTGTTCAGCGAAGCAAGGCGCAGCGTGTCGATGATGAATTCCGAAACGACCAACTGCAAAAAGATGGAAACGCCGTTGGGCTCGTTGACAAAGATGAAATACGTCCATTCCGGCAAGCTTGCCTCGTGCAGCTGCAGCAGATACCACACCGGGACGAACATCATCGACAAAAAGAACACCAGCGCGCGCATATAGCGGAAAAACGTGCCGAGCATCGGCGGAAAACAATAATCGTTCGTGTCCTGCACATAATCAAAGATGCCCGTCGGCACGATCATCGCGCTGGGCGACCCGTCCACAAGCAGCAGAAGGTTGCCGCTGTTCAAGCAGGCTGCCGCAGTGTCGGGCCGTTCGGTATGGCGAAAGCGGGGGAACGGGTTCCACGGCTGAGTCGGCAGCAAACATTCACGCAGACTTTCCTGCCCCATGGTCAGGCTCGGCACGTCGATTTCCGCAAGCCGCTTTGTCAGCCGCTCCAACCGGTTTTCGTCGGCAAGACCGTTGATATAACAGAGCACCACGTCGGTTTTTGAACTTTTGCCGATCTGAAACTGCCGAAAGGTGAGATCCACATTGCGGATGCGCCTGCGGATGAGCGACGTGTTGGCGAGCACTGATTCCAGAAACCCTTCGTGCGAACCGCGCAGCAGCCGGTCGTTGTCGGGTTCGCGCATGGCACGCGAAGGATACACGCGCGGGTCAATGACGATCGCTTTGTCGAACCCCTCCACGAGCATTCCCACCGCGCCGGAGAGCACGGCGGTTGAAAAATGCACCATCGAAGTTTCGGCGCACGATTGCGGATAGGTGACGAACGTTTCAACGAACGCCTGCGCGTTTGCCGCCTGCGACACCTGCTTTTCGGAAAGTGCGCAAAAAAACTCCAGCATCCGCTCGAGCACCTCGTCCTTGACCAGCCCTTCGGCAAAATAAAACAGCGCCTTTCGCCCGCCGATGCGCAGCTGCTTTACGATCAGATCAAAGCTTTCGTGTACACGCAGGTAACAGTTGACCGTTGCCGCTGTTTCCGCAAACGCGGGTGAAAAATCGCTTTGTGACATCGCTTTTGCCCCCTTTGGTTTTGCGGTTAGTGTTACCGAAGAAAGGGGAAATATGCGCGTGATTCGGAATTCGGAATGCGGAATGCGGAATTGCAAAGCGCCGCGCAAAGCGTGATGCGCGAAACCTCACCCGTCAGCCTGCGGCTGACACCCTCCCCAAAGGGGAGGGCAAGTTTGGTTCGCTTTTATAGATAGGTAGTCATAAAATGCGTATAAGAAGCAATCATTTCTGAATGTACTTTGCAAAAAAACAGTGCTTCATTCTTTAACATCAAAGTTCATTTAAAACCGTCATTTATTGGCAAAGATTTTTATAACGAACTTCACGGCAAAAGAGCACTTATCTTGCCCTCCCCTTTGGGGAGGGTGTCAGCCGTAAGGCTGACGGGTGAGGTTGGAATGGCAGAGCAGTGACCGATTTTCCAAAAGGTATAAGGAACAATTGCGGAACAGAGGCAGAAAATTATTTGTTAAAAATGCAAAAAGAAAAAGTTAGCACATGCTAATTTTTTGAGCAAGTTGAAAAGACTTTAAACCGAGCTTAAAAAGTTCCACGAAAATGCTTGATTTTTTAAATATTTTGTGATAAAGTATATTCGAATTATTTAAAGAAAGGAGGTCATTTCCCATGACTGGTGCTATTCAAACTGTCCTTGACGTCCTTAGAAGTGGTATCGACGCTGCGATGAGCATTTTCGGTGGCGTTCAGAGCTATGCTGAAGCTGGCAATCAGGTCGCTGCTGGTACTGGTAGCTTCGCTGAAGCTTTCAAGACCATCTACAACGTGGTCGCTGGTTTCTGTGGCTTCCCGACCCTTGACCCGCCGTCAGAAGGTCCGGATCAGGTTATCGAAGTTCACATCGTGAACGACTAATCATCTGATTGATTCTCAAAGAAAATGGCCGGTTTACCGGCTTTTTTCTTTTTTTCGTCAACTTTTTCCTTTTTTCTCTTGCAATTTTCTCCACAAGATGTTACAATAATCTTCGATTATGACACAATTTGTAGTGTCTCTTCAATTCTTTTACGGAGGGAGGGTGTCAAATGCTTCTGAGATGGTTTGATTTATATGAAACGCTGACAAACTTTGGTCATGCCTTCTATCAAAAATGGGTTCGCTCGGACATCGCTTTGGATGATGAAGAAGCTCAGCAAGAGGCAGATAAGCTTTGGAAACCGCACGTTGTTATTACGCAAGTGATGCAGTTCATCAGAGATACGCTTGGCGTTTTCATCAACGCAAGCTGATTTTTGATCTGTTTTGACATTTTCTCAAGAAGGAGGAACAGCCATGATTTTAAGATGGTGGGATTTCATCGACGCGCTTTTTGATTTCAACTATCTGATCGTCAAAAAGATCACCGGTAAAACAGATGAAGAAACCGAAGATGTTGACCGCGCAGTGGATCACTACAAAGACGTAAAAGACTTGATCTATGGTCTGCTGAAATTTGCATACAACGCAAGCTGATTGAAAAAACACAAAATGTCTCCGATACGTCACCGGAGACATTCTTTTTTTATGCCATCAAATATTGCCGCAAACGGGCGGCGCTTTCTTCCAGTTCGCCCTTTTCCTCATACAGCACGCGCAAAATGCTGTTGACGCGCTGCACCTCGTTAAAGTTTCCGCTGCGCAGGGCTTTCTTTTGCGCAAAGCGATAGCGCTCGATCACGCCGCTCTGCGTTGCAATGGAAACCTCATAGGCGTTGAGCAGCCGGTTCCAGCTCTGCATACGCTCAACCCCTTTCCGTTGCGCCGAAAATCAGCGCTTCCGCGCTCACGCCGAACAGTGTCATGCACTGCCGCAGCTCGCCGACGCTCATGGCGTCCGCGTCCTGTTCCAGCGCTTCCACGCGCGATTGGGGAATGCCCAGCATCGCGCCGAGCTCTGCCGTTGTCAGACACACTTTTTTGCGATATTTGCGCAGCGCTGTGCCCGCTTTGGAAGAAGCCTGCAGCTCCCGCTGCAAATCGCCGCGCAGCAGCGCCGAAGCGGACGACGAAAAATCGTCGTCATAGCGGTAGGACAGCGCATATTTCAGCTTTTCAAACAGCGTGTTCGTGATGCGCTCGATCCTGCGGTAAACGCTGGAGCGGTCGAGCCCCAACAGTTCAGACAGCTCGTCCGCGTTTTTGCCCTGATACCAGTGCAGGCGAATGAGGAGCTGATCCTGTTCGTTCAGCTCGTTGCGGATCACCTTGGTGAGCAGCGCGCAAAGCTCGGCTTTTCGCCGCCGCAACAGCAGCTCGTCAAAGCGATTTTTGTCAAGCGCATAAATGTGGCTGAACGTGTTGACCGTCTGCCAGTAGTCATAGAGATCAAAACTTGTTTTCTGCATGGTAAAACCTCCTGAATTGGACTCTGTGATGCATTTGGATGCGCACGAAAGATAGCGAAATAAGAACGAATGTTCTATACTTCTATTTTACACGCGAAAACGGCGCTTGTCAATACAGCAAAAGAACAAATTTTCTTTCAGTCCGAAAAAACGGACAGCCCCTGCATCGGCAGACAAAACAAAACCGCTGCGGCATCAGAGTCCGCAGCGGTTTTGCATTTCTAAGGAGGAAGAGGTACTTTAGCGTTTGATTTTGTTGAAGCCGGTTTTCAGCGCGTTGAAGAGATAGCGCACATAGACGACCTGCGCGATGAGAATTGCCTTGAGATAGGCGCGCGCGTCGAACTGCTTCATTCCGGCGGTGATGTCGCGCATGGTCAGATAAATCGGGCGCTCTTCGGCGCTGGTGATCGGGTTCGCTTTGTCAAAGGTGTTCTTGCCGCCCTTGATGTTAAAGGCGATCGTGCGGCTGTCCATGGCAAGCAGGGAGTTGTCTTCCAGAAAATAGAAGCTCAGGCGCACATTTTTCATGTCCGCGTCGGGAATTTCGCCCTTGAGCGAAAGCGAAACACTTTTTCCGCGCGGAATCTTTTTGCCGTAAACGTCGGCAAAGGAGAAGTCCGCGCCCTCCACCTTGATGGAGATCAGCTCCAGGTTGCTCTTGTTGGAAAGGTTCGTCACGGTCAGCGCGGTGTCGTTTTTCGTGATGGTGCCGAAGGGCGAGGTGTTGAAGCACGCGTGAAGGCCGAACTTGCCGTTGTGGGTGATTTCAAACTGCGGGAACGCCGGGTCGGTGTAAATGTCGGGGTTTTTGTCGGTATACAGCAGCCAGAGCACAAGGTCGGTGCAGTATTGGTCTTCGATGTACTGCGCGTGATACTGTTCGTCGATGAACCAGGTGTTTTCGGGCAAATACCCGTAAGCGTCGTCAAGATTCATGCGCGGAGCCACATGGTCGTGGGTCTTGTCGGTGCAGGTGACCGCCTTATCGGTGTAATCGGTGCGGTAGCCGTCGCTGAAGCGGGTGCCGTAATCGGTTGTTTTTGCGCCGGAGGCGTCCTGCGCGGCCACAAGGCCGTCGGAGCTGATGCGCGAGCCGGTGACAGCGGGCAGATCGGTGCCGCAGATGATGTTGACTTTGACGCCCTTTTCGCGCGCAAAGGTCAAATACTCGTGCATGTGCGCCATCACGGTGTAATGGGCAAAGTCGCTTTTTTCAATGAGCACGGCATATTTTTCACGCATTTCGGGCGTGTTCAGCTTGGCGTCCTTCACCTCGTCATAGAGCCGCAGGGGAATGAAATCCCACGCGCTGCCGAAGGAATACAGGATGTTGATGATGTCGTAGTTCTGAATCAGCGCGTTGAACAGCCGGTTGATGTTGTCCAGCGTCAGCCGGTTGAAGAACCATTCGAGGTTGGATTCCCAAACATATTCCGCGCCGCCGTTGACGGACGCAAGGGGATTGTTGGCATATTGCAGATATTCGATCAGGCGCGGCGCATCAAAATGCACCTTGCCCATGAGGATGTCATACATGATCTGTACGCCGATGGCGGGGTTATCGAGCACAATATTGTTGAGATAGCCGAGGTTGAAGGTCTGCTTGAGCTCTTTTTGGCTCATATTCAGCAGCTCGCCGAGCCGTTCGGCGTCTTCGCCGCCCTTTGCAACGATGGACGACAGGCAGATGTAAAACGAGGTGTCCTCGCCGCCGTGGCTTTCGCAGAAGATGTTGACCTTTTTAGAGCCGGAGTGCCTGCGCACGTCCACGATGAAATTGCCGAGGTCGCGCGCGCATTCAATGATGTTTTGCCGCCAGTCCACGGAGAAGCAATAGACGTTTTCTTCGCCGCGCATCTCACACAGCAGCGGCGTGAGACGCTTTTCCTTCACCGCCGTTTCAAGATAGGGGTTTTCCGCGCGGTGGGCGTTGATGTAGGCCATGTTGCTCTCCTGTGCCGAGCGCGGCCAGGTGCCGGTGTTGTAGGGCAAGGAGCCGTCGGGATTGCGGCGCATATATTTTGCAATTTCGGCAACAGCGTCGGAAATCTGTTGACCGGCGTAGGACGGGTCGCGGTTGACGATGGTGTAAAAATTCGCCTTGTTGATGTCGGGGATGTCTTTTTTCACCACATCCAGCACATTGTCAAGGTTGAGCATCCAGACTTTTTCGATGATGTTGCCCTCGTCGTCGAACAGATAGATCTGCGGCGAGGTGTAGCCGCCCAGAACGATGGTGGGAATCACGCCTTCGGCGATCGCGCTCAGCGGCAAAACGCTGAAGATCAGCACGACAGCCAGCAGCAAGCAAAGTCCTTTTTTCTTCATAAAATAGCCTCCCGGGAATTCATTCTGACAATATTTTATACCTATTCACAAAATATGTCAATATTATTAACAAATTTTCATGGGATTTGAAGATTTTTTTAGGAGCTTTCAACGAAGTCGACGCTCGACGGGGCAAAGCTTGTAAAATTTTTTGCAAACCCCTTTACTTGCTTTGCCGCGGCGTGTAAAATAGACATGAAATATAGCGGAGGTGATCATGATGCAACCGGTGTATCATAGAATTCTTTTAAAACTCAGCGGCGAGGTGCTTGCCGGTCCGGACGGAAAGGGCATCGATTTTGACACAGTGAACAGTGTCTGCGCGGCGGTGCGCGATTGCGCGGCGCTCGGCGTGCAGATCGGTCTGGTTGTCGGCGGCGGAAACTTTTGGCGCGGCCGCAGCAGCGGAGAAATGGACCGTACCCGCGCCGACCACATGGGCATGCTTGCCACAACCATGAACTCCTTGGCGCTCGCGGACGCGCTGGAACAGATGGGCGTTCCCGTGCGCGTGCAAACCGCGATCCCGATGCCGCAGGTGGCGGAGCCGTATATCCGGAACCGTGCGGTGCGCCATCTGGAAAAGGGGCGCGTCGTGATCTTCGGCTGCGGTACCGGCAACCCGTTCTTTTCCACCGACACGGCGGCGGCGCTGCGTGCGGCGGAGATCAACGCGGAGATCATTTTCAAGGCCACGAACGTGGACGGCGTTTATGACAAGGACCCGAACAAGTTCCCCGACGCCGTGAAATATGACACGCTGACCCACACGGAGATTCTCAATAAGGGTCTCGCGGTGATGGACAGCACGGCGGCGTCGCTTTGCCGCGACAACGGCATTTCCATCCTCGTGTTCAACCTCGCCGACCCGCAGAACATTGTGCGCGCGGTCAAGGGCGAGAATGTCGGCACAGTGGTGAAGGAGTAATTTGCAATGCGTAATTCGTAATGCGTAATTTGCAATAAAAAATGGGCGGCCGAGAGCCGTCCTTTTTCGTTGAGGGGATAAGGGGCTGAGGGATTAAGGGAAGAGTGGAGGTTGGAGCGTTGAGAGTGGAGAGGCGTGTGGTGGGTGAGGTTGACGGGTGTGGTTTGAAACGCTGCGCTTTCCGCAACGCCCCTGCGCACGGCTTCGCCGTGCGCGAAAGGCGGCGGCGGGACCGCGCGGCAGATGCCGCGCGGAAAACGAAGCAACGCTTCGTTTTTTGAACCGTGCGTCGCACGGTTCATCCCGCCGCCGCGTGCGCGCAGCAACGCTGCGCGCAAAAGAGCGGAAAGCGCGAAAGGAAAGACTTTTTTCCCGCAGATCAAAGCCGAAACATCAAGGGCATGTAACACAAACCTTTCCCACATCATACGGTTCCACGTCAACACCTCAAAAGCCCCGCCGCGGTTCTCATCCACGGCGAGGCTTTCCTTTTCGCTAACAGCTAACAGCTAACAGCTAGCAGCTAACC
The DNA here is from genome assembly GCA_902792985.1 of Oscillospiraceae bacterium. Classification (GTDB taxonomy): domain Bacteria; phylum Bacillota; class Clostridia; order Oscillospirales; family Acutalibacteraceae; genus UBA6857. Next base: position 102,820 of record CADBBT010000005.1, on the reverse strand, counting down.
GCTCTCTTCCGATACAGCAGCCGGATAAACCCGCACCCGAGCACGGCAAATCCCAGCAGAAAGAACGGAAACAGCGAAAGCGAAAACCGGTTTGCGATCACGCCGAACAGCGGCGGCATGAATGTCGTACCCGTATAGGCAGCCGCCATCTGCACGCCGACGACTGCCTGCGAGTTTTCCTTGCCGAACACGTCCGGTGTTGCGTGAATGATGGACGGATAGATCGGGCCGCAGCCGAAGCCTGCAATCAGCAGCCCGGCAAGGCAGACCCAGACGGGAAGGCCCGGCAGCGCCGCGAGGATCAGCCCCGCAAAGCAAAGTGCATAGCCGAGATAGATGGAGCGTTTGTCGCCGAGCCGGTCGGCAAAAAAGCCCATGACAAACCGGCTGAATGTCATGCCGAGGTAAAACAGCGAGGCAAACCGCGCGGCGCTTTCCGCCGAAACGGCACGTTCGCGCACAAGGTAGCTGCTTGTCCAAACAAACGCGATGCCCTCGATCGCGCAATAGGCGAAAAAGCCGAACAGCACATAAAAAATGCCGGGCAGCGCGGCGATCTGCCGCAGTGTTTTGGGCGCGGTGCGCTGCGTCTCTTCGCTGTTTGTGTCGCCGCTCTTCCAAAGCGGAAGGCTCACAAACAACAGCACGCTCATCACGGCGAGGATGCAGCCGACGGTCAGATACCCGCGATCCCAGCGCAGGTCGCGCGAAAGCCAGAAGCCCATGATGTAGGGGCTGATGCTGGCGCCGACGCCCCAAAAGCAGTGCAGCCAGCTCATGTGGCGCGACGAAAAATGCAGCGCAACATAATTGTTCAGCGCCGCGTCCACCGCACCTGCGCCGAGTCCGAGCGGCACCGCGCACGCCACAAGCTGCCAAAAGGCGGTCGCATTTGAAAAGCCGAGCAGGGCCAATGCGGTTGCGGCAACGCTGAACGCCGTGACCTTTGCCGCGCCGAAACGGTAGGTCAGTCGGTCGGAGAGCAGGCTCGCGAGGATCGTTCCGCCGGAGATCGTCATCGTGACAAAGCCCGCGTAGGAAAGCGGCACGTCAAGCTGCGGCTGCAAAATCGGCCACGCCGTGCCGAACAGGGAATCCGGCAGCCCGAGCGCAACAAAGCCGAGGTAAATGATGCAAAGCAAAAGTGTCATGAAATCGCTCCCGATACAGGATACCTTATCTTAACACAGCGGGGCGGAAAAGTCAAAGGGCACTCGTTTTTTAAATCTTCTTTTTTATGTATTTTGTTTCGTATAATTATTATTCCAACAAAAGCAAAGAATATTTTAAAATATGTGTAAATTAGTATAGAATACAGTCTATACTTCGTTCTCTATTGCATTTCGGTGAAAAGTATGATAAAATAGGCGAGTCATTTTAAAACGAAAGGAAGACAAACAATGTTCAATGCAGAATTACTCGCGTTTATCCTCTATTTCGCACTCGTGCTCGGCATCGGTCTGTTCTTCTTCTTCCGCTCCAAGGGAACGGGCGAAAAGGAATACTTCCTCGGCGGCCGCGCCATGGGTCCCTGGGTTGCCGCCATGAGCGCACAGGCGTCCGATATGAGCGGCTGGCTGCTGATGGGATTTCCGGGCTCCATCCTCGCGTTCGGTATGGGCAAGGTCTGGATCGGCATCGGTCTGGCGCTCGGCACCATCGCAAACTGGATTTTCGTTGCCAAGCGGCTGCGTAATTTTTCTGCCGCGGCAAACGATTCCATCACCCTGCCGCAGTATTTGAAAAACCGCTTTGCGGCCAAGAATCCCGCGCTGCAGATCATCTGCGCCATCGTGTTCCTCGTGTTCTTCACGATCTATGTTGCATCCTCCTTCGTCGCGGGCAAAACCGTGCTGCTGAAGGTCGTGCCGCAGCTGGAAGGCCATGACACCCTTGCGCTGGCGATCTTCGCGCTCATCATCATCGCCTATACCTTCACCGGCGGCTTCAAAGCCGTTTGCTGGACCGACTTCTTCCAGGGCATGATGATGCTCCTTGCGCTGCTTGCGATCCCCATCATCGTTCTGCTGTTCAAGGATCCGGATATGAGCAAGCTGAGCTTTACCCTTGCGGACGGCACGATCAACGAGTTCAACCCGAACCCGTTCAGCGCCTCGTGGCAGGACATCGTTTCCGGCTTCGGCTGGGGTCTGGGCTACTTCGGTATGCCGCACATCCTTGTACGTTTCATGTCCATCAAAAAGCCCTCGCTCGTCAAAAAGAGCGCCACGGTCGCCATCATCTGGGTCATTCTCTCCCTTGGCTCTGCAATCGTCATCGCCATCCTCGGCCGCACGTTCTACGGTCAGGAGCTTGTGGACGCAGGTCTGCAGGAGCGCATCTTCATCCGCTTTGCATCCGACCTGTTCCCGCCGTTCATTGCCGGCGTCTTGCTTTCAGCCATTGTTGCCGCTGCGATGAGCACCGCCGACTCCCAGCTTCTTGTGGCCTCCTCCTCCTTCACGGCAGACATCTATAAGCCGATCTTCCGCAAGAACGCCTCCGACAAGGAAGTGCTCTGGGTCGGCCGTCTGGTTGTGCTGATCGCCGCCGGTGTTGCGTTTTTGATCGCAAGCAGCCGCGGTGAGGGCGCTGCCGCCATCATGAACATGGTGGAAAACGCCTGGGGCGGCTTCGGCGCTGCCTTCGGTCCCGTCATCATCCTCTCCCTGTTCTGGAAGCGCATGACCTACAAGGGCGCCATCGCCGGCGTGGTTTGCGGCGCTGTGGTCGACGTTGTATGGCTGCTGACCCTGTCCGCTTCAACGGGCGTTTACGAGATCGTTCCGGGCTTCATCTGCGGCTTCATCGCCTGTGTCGTTGTCTCGCTGCTCGACAAAGCGCCGGAAAAAGACGTGGTTGCAATCTTTGAAAAGGCGACCGCTCCGGGCTTCGGCGAAGAATAAATGGAGAAATCTGAGGGGAACTTTTTTGCGGCGTCTTCCGTTTTTTTTGGAGGGCGCCGCAGCTTTTTTGTTTGCCATTCGGCAAAGTGCTCGGCTGCGCTTTTTGAAATGAAAAAGCCTTCCCCGCGCAAACCTCATCCACCACACGCCTTGCGGCGTGCGGTCCCCCTTCCCCGTGGGACGGGGAAGGCAAGTTAGGTGCTCTTTTGCCGTAAGGTTCGTTACAAAATGCTTTACTTATGAATAGTGGCTTTAATGAGCTTAATGGTGAAACGAAAAATCATCATCTTATTTTGCAAATTATATTCTAACAAGCAGACATTCTTGTAACTACCTGTGAATAAAAGCGAACCCATCTTGCCCTTTCAGAAGGAGATCCTTGCCCCATTGAAATGGGGAAGGCTTTACCCTTAAGTTGACATATTGCGGGGAAGAGGAAGCGTGGACGAGGAAAAAAGCAAGGGTCAGTTGAAAAAAGAAATCCAACAGCAACTTGCACAAAGAATTCAATCAAAGAAAAGACGCTTTTCAGCGGCAAACGGCCTCTGAAAGCGTCTTCTTTTTATGCATGTTTTTTCGAATCGTCTATTTTGCAACTGACCCTTTCCTATTCGCTAACAGCTAACAGCTACCGACTAACGACTGTCTCACACATCCAAATGCGCAAGATCCTCAAACGTCTCGCGCTTCACCGCAACATAGCTGTCCGTTTCGGTGAGCATGACCGTTGCGGGGCGGGGCAGGCGGTTGTAATTCGACGCCATGGCGTAGTTGTACGCGCCCGTGGTGCAAACGGCAACAATGTCGCCGCGCGTGATCGTCGCCGGGAAGGGGACGTTTTCCTGAATGATGTCACCGCTTTCGCAGCAGCGTCCGACCAGCGAGGCGGTCAGATCGCAGTCTTCGGTGATGCGGTTGGCGCAAAGGCAGGTGTAGCGCGAACCGTAAAGCGCAAAGCGCGGGTTGTCGGGCATGCCGCCGTCGATGGAGACGTAGTTTTTGTAGCCCGGAATTTGCTTGAGTGCGCCCACGGTGTAAAGCGTCAGGCCCGCGTCGGCAACGATGCTGCGGCCGGGCTCCATGAAGATTTGCGGAACCGGGAAATCCGCGCGTGCGCACGCCGCTTTGAGCGTGGCGCTGACCGAAGCGATCTTTTCGCCGATGTCGAGCACGGGATCGTCGGTCGTGTAGCGCACGCCGTAGCCGCCGCCGAGATTGAGTGCTTTGGCGGTGAAGCCGAGCTTTTGCCGCATATCGGCCATGAATTCGATCATGATGACCGCGGCGCGCTCAAAGACGTCTTCGGTGAACACCTGCGAGCCGATGTGGCAGTGATAGCCCAGCAGCTTGATGTGGCTTTGCGCGAGCGCAAGGCGGGTGATGGACTCCGCCTGGCCGGTGGCGATGGCATTGCCGAATTTGGAATCGACCTTGCCGGTGTTGACCGCGGCGTAGGTGTGCGTGTCAATGCCCGGCGTCAACCGCAGCACAATGCTTTGCACGGTTTCACGCTTGGCTGCTTCCGCTTCAATGGCAAGCACTTCTTCGGCGTTGTCCGCAACAAACACGCCCACGCCCGCGTCCATCGCGAAGGCGATGTCCGCGTCGGTCTTGTTGTTGCCGTGGAAGAATGCGCGGCTCATATCGAACCCGGCGCTTTTTGCGGTGTAAATTTCGCCGCAGGAGACCACGTCGATGCCCATATCCTCTTCGCGCATGATGCGATAGATCTGCTTGAACGCGTTTGCTTTTCCGGCGTAGAGCGGCAGAGAGCCTTCCGGGTAGCAGGCTTTGAACGCGGCTTTGTAGGTGCGGCAGTTCCGGCGCACACGCGCCTCGTCCATCAGATACAGCGGCGTGCCGTATTCGCTTGCGAGCGCGACGGTGTCGTGTCCGGCAAAAAACAGGTGTCCGTTTGCGCCGATTGTCAGGTTTTCACAGGGGAACCGGGCGGCAATGTCTTTTTCAGCCATGGCAATGTCCTCTTTCTTTTTGGTTTACAGCATCTTTGCGATGATCTCTTCTCTGCTTTTCGGGGAAAGGTCGGCGGGAGCGATGTCAAACACGGTCTTGCAGCCGGAATCGCCGCGCGCTTTCATTTTGCAAAGCGCTCTGGCACAGGCGACAAGGACGCTGGCGGTGAATTCCGGGTTGGAGTCAAGTTTCAGGCTGTATTCGATCGTGTGCGTGTGTTCGCCGTTCAGCCCGGTCTTGCCGGTGCGGATGACAAAGCCGCCGTGGGGCAGGGCAGCGTGGTTTTTCTGCATCTCTTCTTCTGTGATGAAGGTCACGGTGGTGTCGTAATCGGAGAAATAGTTCGGCATGGTCTTGATCGCCGTTTCAATCGCCGCTTTGTCCGCGCCGTCCTCGGCAACGACAAAGCATTCGCGCGTGTGCTTTTCGCGGGTGGAAAGCGTCGGCATGGAACCGGAGCGCACCTTGTCCAGCGCTGCGGGCACGGGAACGGTATATTGTCTTGCGTCCTTCACACCGTCGATGCGGCGCACGGCGTCGGAATGTCCCTGGCTCACGCCGCGGCCCCAGAAGGTGTAATCCGCGCCGTCGGGCAGGATAGAGCCCGCATACAGGCGATTGAGGGAAAACAGACCGGGATCCCAACCGGCGGAGATGAGGGCGATATGGCCGCTTTTTGCGGCTGCTGCGTCAACGGCGGCGTAATGCGTGGGAATGTTCGCGTGGGTGTCGAACGAGTCGATCACGTTGAATGTTTCCGCAAGGCGCGGCGTCATCTTAGGCAGATCCGTTGCGCTGCCGCCGCAGATGATCACAAGGTCGATCTCATCCTTGTACTGCTCAATGCTGTCTGCGGCAAAGACCGCTGCGCCGGTGAGCGTTTTGAGCGTCGCGGGGTCGCGGCGGGTAAACACGCCGAACAGCTCCATATCGTCGTTTTGGCGGATGGCGCACTCCACGCCGCGTCCGAGGTTTCCGTAACCGTAAATTGCAATTTTCATAGCAAAAGATCCTTTCTGCCGGCGATGACTTATGAAAAAAGGGAACAGCAAACAAAGTGCCGCCCCATTACGTCCATCTCCGAAAAAATATTGTAACTATTTTATAGCAAAATGCACCGTTTGTCAACTGCTTTCCAAAAAAACACGTCCGATTTTTTGACGCGCGGCTTTCTTTTAATCGTTTATAATATTTTCTGCGCCTTTTTTGGCGCAACGCTTGCAAAACGCGGGCCGCTATGCTATAATCGATGTACTGATTTTGAAGGTCAGAATACTTGCAGGAGGACAATCAGATGAAAGACAGACTCATTGCGCTTGTAAATCAGGTGATCGATCTGCTCAAGAACCTCGGCAGCATCGAAGGCATCGGCCAGCTCATCGACCTGCTCAAGAGCTTTTTGAACATCGCTGACCAGTCGGCGCAGGCGGAATAAACAACAGAACCAAAAGCTGCTGACCATTGAGCAGTCAATGTGCGGCAGCTTTTTATTTTAAAAAAAGGAGAGAGATAAAAGTATTATGGAAAAACGCAGTACATTTCAGGGCAAGCTCGGCTTTGTCCTGGCGGCGGCCGGTTCGGCGGTCGGTCTGGGCAATCTTTGGCGATTCCCATATCTTGCCGCAAAATACGGCGGCGGCATGTTCCTGCTGGTGTATATCGTGCTTGCGATCACCTTCGGCTTTGTGCTGATGGTCACGGAGATCGCCATCGGCAGAAAAACGCAGCTCAGCCCGATGAAGGCTTTCGGCGCGCTGAACAAAAAATGGGGCTGGCTGGGCAAGATCGCAACGCTCGTGCCGGTGCTCATCTTCCCGTATTACTGTCTGATCGGCGGCTGGGTGACGAAATACACCTTCGTCATGGCAACCGGAAAAGTGGCCGAGGCGGCGCAGGATTCCTACTTCGGCGGTTACATCTCCAACACGACAGATCCGCTGATCTGGTTCTTGATCTTCATCCTCGCAACCACGCTGGTCATCGTCTTCGGCGTAAACCGCGGCATCGAAAAGCTTTCGCGCATCCTCATGCCGGCGCTCGTGCTTATCACGGTCGGCCTTTCGATCTATGTCATCACGCGTCCCGGCGCCGGTGCAGGCGTGAAATATTACCTGCTGCCGAACATCAAGGATCTGAGCATCAAAACCTTCCTTGCCGCGCTCGGACAGCTCTTCTATTCCATGTCCCTCGCGATGGGCATCATGATCACCTACGGCTCCTACTTCTCGAAAGAGGAGCACATTGAAAAAGCGACGCGCCAGATCGAGATCTTCGACACGGCGATCGCCTTCCTTGCCGGCCTGATGATCATTCCGTCCGTGTTTGTGTTCTCCGGCGGCGACAGCGCAGCGCTCGGCAAAGGTCCGTCGCTGATGTTCGTGACGCTCCCGAAGGTGTTCAACAGTCTGCCCGGCGGCGGCATCATCGGCGCGCTGTTCTTCTTCCTTGTGCTCTTTGCGGCAATCACAAGCTCCGTGTCCATCATGGAAGCGATCGTTTCCGGTTTGATCGACTCGTTCAAAATGGGCCGCGGCAAGGCGACCGCCATTGTTGCCGTTTACGGCATTGTGCTCGGTATCGTCTGTTCGCTCGGTTTCGGCATCTGGGACGGCGTGACGATCTTCGGCTTCAGCATCCTTGACTTCCTTGATTTTGTTTCCAACAGCGTTCTGCTGCCGCTGGTGGGCATGCTGACCTGCGTCATGGTGGGCTTTGTGATCAAGCCCGACGCCATCATCAGCGAGGTCGAGCTCAACGGCCCGTTCACGATGAAAAAGTTCTATGTCGCCATGGTCAAGTGGGTCGCGCCGATCTTCATCTTTGCGATCCTTGTCTCCAGCGTGCTGGAAGGACTCGGCGTGCTGAAATTCTAATCGCTATACAGCTAAAAAGGCGGCCTGTGGCCGTCTTTTTTTTATGCGTAATGAGGAATTGAGTGGAGGTTGGAGGGTTGAGAGTGGAGAGATTGGAATCAGGGAATCAGGGATTGAGGGATTGAGGGGGTGAGGGAAGAGTGAAGTGTGGAGAGTAGAGAGTGGAGATGTGCAGGAATCGGGAAATATGAATTTGTAGGGGCGGCCAGTGGCCGCCCGCTAAACGGGATAATTTAAGGCAAGCCTTCCCCGGTCAAACCTCACCCGTCAGCCGAGACTGAAGGGGGACCGCTTGCGGTGGATGAGGTGCAAAAAGCCTCCCCCATTTCAATGAGGGAGGGGGACCGGCGAATGCCGGTGGAAGGGGTAAAACAAAAGAAAAAGCCGGGGTAAAACCTCGGCTTTGACTTTTTTGTGAAATAAACTTATTTCGCAAGATCTTCAAGGATACCGCTGTCAAGAACTGTCTCAGCACCGTCATGAACGATGTTCAGGTATTCATAATAATCCTGATTGTCATCAGCGCCTTCTGCGCCGGCAACGCCCATAGCGTTGAACAGCTTAACAAGAGTCTTGAAGAAGATTGTAGCGAGTTCGAACAATTGTTTGACTTTTTCCATGGATAATTCCTCCTGTAAAAAATATATATATTTTTTGTGAGCTGTTCTGTTTCTCACATTGACTATTATATTCTTCTATTAGGAAAAGTCAATAGTTTTTTCAAAAAAAATTCATTTTTTTGCCGCATTTTATATTTTTTAAAAAGGCTATCACATTTTCTGCGGTTCGTTTGGACGATTTCCACAAGATTTAGTGGGAGATCCTCAAAAAGTCGGCCTGAAAATATGAACAAATAAAGAAATAGGGAAGGAAAAAAGAGCCTTGCGGCTCCTTTTTCTTCCCAGTAAAAGTTGAATGACAAGTGAATGAACTTATTTAAGATCTTCAACCTGATCTGCAAAGTCCTGGACTGCGCCGGTGATCTTACCGACCATCTCTTTGGTGCTTTCCATTTCGGCGACCTCTTCACTCTCCTCACCGTTAACGGCGGCAAGAATCTTGCTGACAAGATCAAAAATGTAACCGATCAGATCAACAGCCTTGGTCAAATAATCCATCATCACTTTTCACTCCTTTCCGCTTGATTATAGAATCTACTTCTATAGCTCGCATTTTAACATACATTTTACAATTTTTCAATACTTTTTTGAAAAAAACATGAAAAAAAGCCGCCGAAGCGGCTCTTTTTGGATTTGCTTATTTCATGCTGTCCACATTGTCGCCGAATTCCGCAACAGCGTCGCCGATATCTTCCAGCATATTGCTGTCGGAAGCGAGGACGTTGACGGCTTTCAGGATCTTGCCGAGCATTTCAAGAAAGTATTCCACAAACAAACCGAGTTTTTCCATAATGCATACTCCTTCGATGAAAGATTCGTTTCTGTTGGATTATTCGAGCGAACTGCTGAACATATTGGAGATCATGTTCAAAATGTCCTGCGGAACGCCTGCGGCACTGAGAATGTTGATGATGCCCTGGGCAAGACTGTTAAAGAAATTTTTGATAGCTTCCATGAGAATAGCCTCCTTCATATTCTGTGTCTACATTATAGCATGAACGCTTTGATGTTGCAAGGTGAATTGTGAATATTTCATGAATTCTTTAAATATGACGAAATCATGTTGTACATTTACGCTTTTTTCTCGCCCGCAAGCAGTTTATACACCAGCGCGGCAAGCACACCGCCGACCAGGGGCGCAACGATGAACACCCAGACATTCGCAAGCGCGTCGCCGCCCACAAACAGCGCAGGGCCGAAGGAGCGCGCCGGGTTCACGGATGTGCCGGTGAAGTGGATGCCGAAGATGTGTACGAGCGTCAGCGAAAGGCCGATCACGATGCCCGCGACGGAGCCGTTTTCGATCTTGCTGGTCACGCCGAGAATGGCGAGCACAAAGATGAACGTCAGCACACATTCGATCAGCAGAGAGGACAGAATTTCGCCGTTGTAAAGGCCGTTTGTGCCAAGGCTGCTGTCCGGACCGAGCAGCGCACGCAGGCAGCCTGCGCCGGCGATTGCGCCGATAAACTGCGCCACAACGTAGCCGCAGAAATCAGCGATGGACAGTTTGCCGCTGACGAGCATGGCGATGGAGACGGCGGGGTTGATGTGGCAGCCGGAGACGTTGCCGATGGAATATGCCATGGCGACGATCACCAGACCGAACGCGGCAGCCGTCAGGAAATAGGCCGCGTTGGGCTCTGCCGAGCAGCCGAGGGCGGCTGCGGTTCCGCACGCAACGAACACGAGGACGAAGGTGCCGATACATTCTGCGAGATACTTTTTGATTGCTTGCATAAAAATGCCTCCTTTTTATTTTGCGATGGGTCGCCCCATCAGATTTACATGGGTTTACAGCCCCAGCATGAGCATGCCCTGCACGATCAGGAATTCGCCCAGCAGGTAGGTGATCATGATGGTAAAATGCTTTTTGGGGATGATCTGCTTTTTCTTATAGTATTTGTTGAGATACAATGTGCTGTCGGACACAAAGAAGAGGATCGCGCCCAGATAGGCCACCGCCGCGCCCGCGCAGGGATTTGTCAAAAGCTGCATGAGGGCAAAGACGTTCATGGCGCCGTTCATGAGCAGATACAGGAACATCGGCACAAACATCGGCTTCGGCGTCTCTTTTTTCAGCAGCGCAAGGATCACGGTCACCGCGGCGATGTAAACCAGCGCGACCGGCACGGCGATCAGCCAGTTGACCGCGGCAAAGTCCACCTGACCGAGATACAGCAGCACAAACAGCACATGCGCGGCAAGAAAGCTGATCCCGCCCGAAACGAACCAGGCGTTGCCGCTGGGCATCAGCAGCACGTCGCCCAGCCAGCTGCACAGCAGCGCCGCGATCAGCAGGGGAGCAAACGTGCTTGTGCTTGTCAGGTAATAGCCGAGCAACAGCAGCAGAAGCGCCCATTTTGTCATGCGGCGTTTTTTTGTAACGTCGAGCCAGCTGTGATAGAGATGCACCAGACTTACCGCGGCAAACAGCGCAAGAAACACATAACGCATAAAACGATCTCCTTTCGGTTCGGTTTATTTGAACAGGTTCAGGATCAGATGGAAGATGCGCACGAAGAAGCCGAAAAAGCCCGTGTGCTCCTGTCCGCAGTAGGGACAGAGGTTTTTGCCGGCCGGCTCAACATTGTTTTTCGGCGGCAGCGTGGGCAACACATCATACTGAACGCTGTCGCAGACTGTGCAGTGATAGCAGACCAGACCCTCGTCGGTTTCGGTCGCTTCCGCAAAGACTTCGCCGTCGTCCCAGATGTGTTCGGCGGGCGCGATGGCGAGCTCTTCGTCTGTCAGCTCCGTCTGTGCCGCTTCATCGGCAAACGCTTTGCTGCAAACGGTGCACATCCAGTGCGCGTTTGTGCCGCCGAGGTTGCAGTTGTGCAGAACCTTTTCCACAAAGATCGTTGTGTGTTCGTGTTCGGGCACATCCACATGGATCTGCATTTCCATATCGCTGTCGCTCAAAAATGTGACGAGAATGCCGGAATCCAGACGTGAGGCGCGCCGATCGACGCTTTCACCCGGGCCGTACAGCGGCAGATTCAGGCTTTCACCGAGGTTTTCGAATGCGCTTTCCCAGTGTGTTTTGTCAAAAAACGGCTGGTAGAGATCCACAATGCTTGATTTGCCGGTGAAGGTATAGCTGCCGCTTCTGCCTTCGGGATACAGCGGCATGACCGCCGGACGGTGCGACAGGTTGTTGACCTCGTTTTCCTCCTCATACATCTCATACGCGTCCATGTCGATGTGCCAGAGGATCAGACCGTTTGTCAGATCTTCGCCCCAGTAATTAATATCCAGCGCCTCATCCCACTTGTTGAGTTGGCGATTTTCTATTAAATAGTATTCCGCTTCGCGCAGCGTCGGAACTTTCACAGCGGCAAACGCCTCGTTTTCCGGGTCATAGGTCTGTGCGTTCACATCGTAGTCGCCGCTGAAAATCGCCTGTGCCGGTTCGCACCAGCCGAGCATCGTGCGGCTCCAGACGTCCATGGAATACGGGCAGTGGTTCCCTTCGTTGTCTTCGCCCCAGGAACCGCCCGACATCACGCTCAGAACGTCAACGTCATAGCTTTTCCATTCGCCGGTCGATTTGCCGGTGTTGTAAAGGTCGGGCAATCCGAGATAGTGGCCGAGCTCGTGCGCAAGGGTGCTGATGGGCGCCTGGCCTTCGTTGTTGTCCATCTGTTCCGCCATCGCGATATAGGACGACACCGTCACGCCGTCGGGACGCACAGGCTCATAATCTTCGCCGAGCTCCTCAGCCGCTTCCTCCAGCGACCACGCGTGTGCCCAAAGATAGAAGGAGCGGTCTTCCTCATAGTGGTCGGAGCCGGAGGCCTCGTAGCCGGCGGCAATGATCCCCAGCGCAAGCTCGTTGTTGGCGATTACGCCGTCGCCGTCTTTGTCATAGGCGGCAAAGTCCACATACGGGTCCGCCGCTGCGACCGCCTGCGTCACCATCCGGTCGAGCGAAAGGTTCATCTGATTTTCAAGCACCAAATCGTTGCCGTAATCCAGCGACCAGTCCTCGTGATCGAAATCCATGTGCAGATGCACAACGCCGTCATTGACTTTATCAAACGCATTGTGGTTGCCGTCGGTTTCAAATGCGCTTGTCTCTTCGGCGGGCACAAAGGTGAATTTGCCGAAGGACATATCGGTGTAATAGGCGGAAAGGGATTTTTCGCCTTTAAAAATGGTCTCGCTCCAATCGTAGTCGGGCTCATAGCCGATGTTGTTGAATTCAAGCACAAGCAATACGAGCGGCAGCTCTTTTTCCGTGGTCGGCTGCACGGGCGCTTTGCTTCTTCCGTCTTTGGAAGGCGCGGGCAGGCTGTCAAAGCGGACAAGCGCGCTCCGGTGAGACCGGCAGGCGGCGTCGGTGTGCGTGCCGGGCTTTGCGGGAACGGCAAAGGCAGCGGCGGCAAAAAGCGCGCACAGCAGCACACAGACGGAAAGCACGAGCAGATGTTTCAAAAAACGGTTCATAAATATCTCCTTAGCCGATGTGATAAAGGTTGTCGTTTTCGTAGTCCGCCTCGCAGGTGAGGTTGACGCCGAGCTTGCGGAACACCGCGGCGTCCGCTGCGGGCAAAATGACCGAGCAGTGTGCTTCGGTGCCGGAAAGAAGCGGCAAACAGGCGAGCGCTTTGGCGCAGGCTTCGTCCGTTGCGGCGCTGACGGAAAGGGCGACCAGCATCTCGTCGATATGCAGACGCGGGTTTTTGCTGCCGAGATAGCTGACCTTGAGGTTCTGTACCGGCTCGATGAACGAGGCGGGGATCAGCTCCTTGCTGTCGTCAATGCCGGCGAGGGTCTTCAGCGCGTTGAGGATGAGAGAGGTCGTTGCGCCGAAGAGGGGCTTTGTTTTGCCTGTGAGCAGCGTGCCGTCGCGCAGTTCGATCGCCGCGGCGGGCGCGCCGGTCCGTTCGGCTGTTTCGTTGGCAAGCGACACCACGGCGCGGTCTTCGGTGGAGATGCCGGCGTTGTTCATGATGAGCTCGATGCGCTCGATCTCCTTGGTGGAATCCAGACCCTTGCGCTTGTCGCACAGCGCTTTGTAATAGCGGCGGATGATCTCCTGCTTTGCCGCTTCGCAAACAGCGTCGTCGTCCACAATGCAGTATCCCGCCATGTTGACGCCCATATCGGTGGGTGATTTATAGGGGGATTTGCCGTAGATGTTTTCAAAGATCGTGTTGAGAACAGGGAAGATCTCGATGTCGCGGTTGTAGTTGACCGTCGCAACGCCGTAGGCGTCCAGATGGAACGAGTCGATCATGTTCACATCGTTGAGGTCGGCCGTCGCCGCTTCATAGGCGAGGTTGACCGGGTGCTTGAGCGGCAGATTCCAGATCGGGAAGGTTTCGAATTTTGCATAACCGGCGTCGATGCCGCGCAGATGCTCGTGATACAGCTGCGACAGACAAGTTGCCATCTTGCCGCTGCCGGGACCGGGGGCGGTGACGACGATCAGCCGGCGGGACGTTTCGATATAATCGTTTTTGCCGTAGCCCTCCTCGGAGACGATCTTCTTCACGTTGGAGGGATAGCCGTCGATCTTGTAATGTGTGAACACGGAAAGGCCGAGCGCCTGCAGGTTTTGCTTGCAGCGGTCGGCGGCGCGCTGGCCGCTGTACTGGGTGATGACGACGGAGCCGACGTAAAGACCCACGCCGCGGAACAGATCGACCAGCCGCAGCACCTCCTGCTCATAGGAGATGTTCAGATCGGAGCGCAGCTTTTTGCTTTCAATGGCAAGCGCAGACACGGCGATGACGATCTCGGCTTCGTCCTTGAGTTCAAGCAGCATGCGCAGCTTGCTGTCTGGTGCGAATCCGGGCAGCACACGCGAGGCGTGGTTGTCGTCAAAGAGCTTGCCGCCGAATTCCAGATAGAGTTTTCCGCCGAACTTGCTCATGCGCTCGCGGATGTGGGCCGACTGCGTTTTGATGTATTTGTTGTTGTCAAAGCCTAATCTATACATTTTTTCACTTCTCTTCCAAACCTATAATCCTCTTTATTCTACCATAGATATACTCCTTTTTCAAGGGAGAACGCGCAGAAAAACAAGGCGGCGGCTGCCAAAAATAGCAGCCGCGTCTCTGTATAACTTGCATAGTTTTTAAGCAAATCCGGCGTCCGGTCACGGCTCTGCCAGCAGACAGTCCAGCACGAACACAACGGCGTCCTCCGGCGAAAAGCTGCCCTTTTGAAGCGCGAACAGCAGCCGCATGGCCTCGTTTCCGCTGTCTTTTGCCGCCTGCAGCGCAAGCACAATCTCGCTGCGCACCCGGCTTTCTTCCAGTCCCTGCTGTTCGGCGACCAGCCGGATGGCGTTTGCCGCAAGCGCGTTCCTGCTTTGTTTTTCTTCCATGATGTAACCTCCTGTAGTACCACATTTTGTTTGTTGACGCGCTCATTATACCAAGATGCATCAGCAAAAAGTGTCGAAACGCGGCGAAGGAGAAAAACTTTTTTCACTTTTTTCGATCCCTTGACAAATCGGCGGACAATGTGGTATGTTTACAGCGAAAAAAGAGGAAGAAGGGTGCGCAATGCTGAAAAAAGACAAACGCCGGCTCTTTCGCCGGGTGCGCCGAACGCTCGGACGATTCACGCCTTTGCGCGCGGACTGCGGCGAACTGTGCGACCGGCGCTGCTGCAGCGCAGATGAGCAGACGGGGATGCTGCTCTTTCCGGGCGAGCGAACGGATCTTCCCGTGCAAAGCGGCGCGCAGCGGCGGGTTGCGGTCTGTGCCGGAACGTGCGAGCGCAGGAACCGCCCGCTGAGCTGCCGGTTTTTTCCGTTTTTGCCTGTTTTGGAAAACGGCAAAGTCACGGTGCAGCTTGACCGGCGCGCCATGGGCGTTTGTCCGCTGGTTGAAGCTTCCAGTCATGTGCGCTTTTCTCAACGCTTTCTGCATCGCGCAAGGCGGGCGGGGGCGCAGTTGTTTGCAGACGAAGACTGCCGCCGCTTTTTGAACGAAGCGGCCGAGGAGGGCGAACAGACCGCGCAGATATTTGCAATTTTCTGCGAAAAAAAGTAAAATACATCTTGTATAATTTATATATGTATGATACAATATAATATATTTTTTGAGGGGGAACTGAAATGAAATGTCCGTTTTGCGGGTGCAGCGACAGTAAGGTGATCGATTCGCGCCCGACCGATGAGGGCGAACGTATCCGTCGGCGCAGAGAATGCGTGGCCTGCGGCAAGCGCTTTACCACCTATGAGATCATTGAGACCGTGCCGATCATCGTTGTGAAAAAGGACAGATCGCGCGAGGCGTTCGACCGCGTGAAGCTGTTCAACGGGATGCTGCGTGCGTGTGAAAAGCGCCCGGTGTCCATCGCGCAGATCGAAGAGGCTGTGTCGGACATTGAGCAGGAGCTGCAAAACTCGCTGGACCGCGAGGTGACGAGCGTGCACATCGGCGAAATGGCGATGGATAAGCTCAAAATGCTTGACGAGGTGGCCTATGTGCGCTTTGCCTCCGTCTATCGTCAGTTCAAGGACATCAACACGTTTATGGAAGAACTGGCAAAGCTGCTGGGCGAAAAATGATCCTTGTGCTGCGCACAAGGGATGATTTCAAATTCGCAATTGCGGTCACGGAATTGCGGTCACGGAAACCGTGATGTTTTGCTTCATCGTACGTTCCGCGGCCGACAGAACACAGCAGCCTTTTGATCCGTCGATAAAAAAGAGAAAGGCAGTCGCTCGAAAGAACGACTGTCTTTTTATAGCTTTTTTTATTCTGAGCTTTGGCGCATCGCCGCAGGCGGCGGGTCTTAATTCCGAATTACCCCCCTGCACGTTTCGTCCCCGTCCGCGCCCGTGATCTCCACGCTTGCCGTCTTGCCCGCCAGCGGCAGGTCGGATGCAACGCACACCGGCGTGTAATTTGCCGTGCAGCCTGTCCAAAGGCCGTTTTTCTGCTTTGCTTCAAAGAGCACGTCGACCGTTCTGCCGATCTGATTTTTCAAATACGCGCTGCGCAGCTCCTTTCCCAAAGCGAGCATTTTTGCGGCGCGTTCTTCCTTGACATGTTTCGGCAGGTGGTCGTCCATTTTTTCGGCGCGGGTGCCGGTGCGCACGGAGTAGGGGAAGACATGGATCTTTTCAAAGCCGATCTCTTTGACGAACGCGAGGCTCTCTTCAAAATCCGCGTCGCTTTCGCCGCAAAAGCCGACCATCACGTCGGTGGAAAGCGTGCAGTCCGGAAACAGGCGGCGCAGCGACTGACACAGCGCGCGAAACTCCGCAGTGCTGTAGTGGCGGTTCATTGCTTTCAGCGTGCGGTCACACCCGCTTTGCAGGGAAAGATGAAACTGCGGACAGAGCTTTTCGCACTTCGCAAGGCGGGAAAGCACCTCGTCTGTCAGATGATCCGGCTCCAGTGAGCCCAGCCGCACGCGTTGCAGCGCGTCGATGCTGCAGGCGAGCTCCACCGCTTCGGCAAAGCTGTGGCCGCTGTCCTGCCCGTAGGAGGAAAGGTTGATGCCCACAAGCACAACCTCTTTGTGGCCGCGTTCGGCGAGCTGACACAGCTCCGCACGCAGGTCTTCCAGCGGTTTGGAACGCACCCGTCCGCGCGCGTAGGGAATGATGCAATAGGAACAAAAGCGGTTGCAGCCGTCCTGGATCTTTACATAGGCGCGCGTGCGCTCTTCGAACGCGGAAAGGATCGTGGAAGAGAACGCTTCGCCGTTTTCGTGCTCAACGACCTGCACCACACGGTTGCCGAATTTGCGGTAGGTATCCAAAAGGTCGAGCAGCCGGTCGTTGCTTTTGTTGCCGATGATGATGTCCGCTTCGCTGAGCAAGGCGGCGTCTTTCGGAAACGCCTGCGGCAGACACCCGGTCAGAACCACAATGCTGTCCGGATGCGCACGCTTGAATTTGCGCACATGCTGGCGCGTTTTGCGGTCTGCTTCGGCGGTCACGGTGCAGGAGTTGACGATGTAGATGTCGGCGTCGTCGTGCGGATCGGTGAGCGTATAGCCGTTTTGCTCCAGCAGTTCGCCCAGTGCGCGGGATTCATATTGGTTGACTTTGCAGCCGAGGGTGTAAATTGCAGCTTTCATAGGCACCTCGTTCAATGACCGTGCGGCACACGGTCAAGCAGTTCTTTTTCGGTCACGCGGTCGGCGTAGCACAGACGCAGGAAGATGAACGCCAGCAGTACCGCTGCGCCCCAGATGGCGCGATAACCGGCGAATTTGATGCACAGCGTACACAGCACTGTGCCCAGCGCAAAGCAGAAGATCATCGCCCCGTGCAGTTTGAGCCGGCTGCCGGAGTCCCTGTCGCGGTGGCGCAAAAACTTTGCCGTGTTTGCGCCGACCTGGCGGATATGGTTCGTCACAAAGGTCGTGGCCGCCGGCACGCCTTTGACCTGGCGGAAGGTGTTGAATTGCATCGAGCAGATGAAATTGAGCGCGATCTGGCAGATCTGATCCGGCGCGTTTTCCGGTAAAAAGCCGAGCAGGACCACCACAGCGGCCTCAAAGCCGATCAAAATCGTGTCCCAGCGCAGCAGCCGCAGCTTTTTGACGCTTTTGCCCAAAAGCTCCGACAAAAACGCCCCGAAAAAGTAAGCGCCGATCGGCACCAGCAGAACCAGCGCCTTATGCCAGTCGCCCGAACCCAGCGCAATGGCGAACAGCACAATGTTTGCTGTCTGCGCGTTGCAGAACACGCCGCCGCGCAAAAGGAAGGTATAAGCGCCGAACCAGCCCGCGACGACGATCAAAAGCCAATACAGCCACGGCTTTTCACATTCAAGATAGGTTTCTTTTTCGTTCATGTCGCTTTCCTTTCCATTGGAATCATGTTATTATAGCGCACTTTCCCCGAAAAGGCAAGAAACAGCGGGAAGATTCTCATGTTTTTTGCCGCGGGTGCATACACTGCTTTGAGGAGTGATGCAAATGAAACGTCTGCTGACTTTGATTCTGACCTTTTGTCTGCTTTGCGCGCTGTCTGTGCCTGCCCTTTGCGCCGAAGAGACCGACGTGCCTTCCGTGCGCGCAAAAGCCGCCGTTTTGCTGGAGCAGGAGACCGGCACGCTGCTGTTTGGCCAGAACGAACACGAAAAGCTGTATCCAGCGTCGGTGACCAAAGTGATGTCGCTGCTGCTGTTTTTTGAAGCGCTCGAGCGCGGCGATCTTTCGCTGCAGACGACCGTGACCGCCGACGCCGAAGCCGCCGGAAAGGGCGGATCGCAGATTTGGCTGAAGGAGGGCGAGCAGATGAGCGTTGACGAACTGCTGCGCGCCACGGCGATCGGTTCGGCCAACGACGCGTGCACAGCGCTTGCAGAAGCCTGCGCCGGGAGCGAGGCGAGTTTTGTGCGCCGGATGAACGAGCGTGCAAAGGAGCTGGGCATGAACGACACGCATTTTGACAACTGTACCGGACTGGACGACGACACGACCACCCATCTGACCAGCGCTTACGATGTGGCGCTGATGAGCCGCGCACTGCTTTCGCACGAAAAGGTGCTGGATTACACAACGGTCTGGATGGATGCGCTGCGCGGCGGACAGACGCAGCTTGTCAACACGAACAAGCTCGTGCGCCATTATAAAGACACGACCGGACTCAAGACCGGCACAACGGCCAAGGCCGGCTGCTGCATCAGCGCAAGCGCGAAACGCGACGGTCTGCATCTGATCGCCGTGGTCCTCGGCGCCGAAACCAGCGCCGATCGCTTTGCCTTTGCGCGGGAGCTGCTCGATTGGGGCTTTGCCTCGTTTGAGGCCGTCACACCCGAAGTGCCGCCGGAGCTGCTGGCGCCGCTGCCGGTGCAGCGCGGAAAAGAAGCGTTTGTTTTGCCGAAGGTGCAAGCGCTCCCGCCGCTGGTTTTGCGCCGCGGAGAAAAGCAGAAGCTGCAGATCACGGCGGATATGGCCGAAGGAACGGAAGCGCCGGTCGCCAAAGGGCAGTCGCTTGGCACGCTGACGTTTTCCGTGGGGGACAAAGCCGTTGCAGAATGCACGCTCTGCGCCGAAAGCGATGTCGGACGGCTGACGCTTTTCGATGTTTTTTTGCGGCTGCTGGCATCGCTGGCGTGCCGGGAAAGAATGTGAAAGGTTTATGCTTGACAAAAAAGGATTTTTAGTATACAATAAGCCAATATTATAAGTAAAGCGGTCGCTGCGAAAACCTGTGGCTGCAGAAGATACAGGAGGACAAAATGGCTGTTACGTTTTTGAATAAATATGTCCGCGACTTTGTGCCGGACAGCGAAGTTGCTGCATTTCAGGAAAGGATCTCCAAAGCGCACCGTGCGCTGCATGAGGGCACCGGCGAAGGCGCTGACCGTCTGGGCTGGATCGATCTGCCGGTCAACTACGACAAAGAGGAGTTTGCCCGCATCAAGGAAGCGGCAAAAAAGATTCAGCGCACCTCCGACGTGCTGATCGTCATCGGCATCGGCGGCTCCTATCTCGGCGCGCGCGCCGTGATCGAATGCCTGCGCTCGCAGAACTACAACACACTGCGCAGTGGCACGCCTGCGATCTATTTCTCCGGCAACTCTCTGAGCGCAACGGCGCTGCGTGAGCTGCTCGAGATCGTGAAAGACAAGGATTTCAGCGTCAACGTGATCTCCAAATCCGGCACGACCACTGAGCCGGCGATCTCGTTCCGCATTTTCCGTTCGCTTTTGATCGAACGCTATGGCGCAAAGGGCGCCGCCGAGCGCATTTTTGTGACGACCGACAAGGTCAAGGGCACGCTCAAGGCGCTGGCCGACAGCGAGGGCTATGAGACCTTTGTGGTGCCCGACGACGTCGGCGGCCGTTATTCCGTGCTCACCGCCGTGGGTCTGCTGCCCATTGCCGCCGCCGGGATCGATATTGACGAGCTCATGCACGGCGCTGCCGACGCACGTTTGGCGCTGCAAAGCGACGACCTTGCCGAAAACGACTGCTACCGCTATGTTGCCGTGCGCAACGCGCTGTATGAAAAGGGCAAAAAGGCCGAAATGTTCGTTTGCTATGAGCCGAACTTCATGATGATGAACGAATGGATCAAGCAGCTCTTCGGCGAAAGCGAAGGCAAGGACGGCAAGGGTCTGTTCCCGACCTCGGCGATCTTTTCCACCGATCTGCACTCGCTGGGTCAGTATATCCAGCAGGGTGAACGCATTTTGTTTGAGACCGTGATCGATTTCCAGAAGGGTCAGCAGGATTACCTGATTGAAGCGGACCCCGAAAACATTGACGGGCTGAACTTCCTTGCAGGAAAAGAACTGTCCTTTGTTGCACGCAAAGCGCTGGAGGGCACACTGCTCGCGCACAACGACGGCGATGTGCCGAATGTGGTTTTGACAGCCGACGCCATGGATGAGCACACGATCGGCTATCTGATCTATTACCTTGAAAAGGCGTGCGCCGTGTCCGGCTATGTGCTGGGCGTGAACCCGTTTGACCAGCCGGGTGTGGAAAGCTACAAGCGCAATATGTTTGCGCTGCTCGGCAAACCCGGATATGAAAAAGAAAAAGAAGCACTTGAAAGACGGCTCGGTTTGTGATATAATACCGTTGCAAAGATTTTTTAGAAGGAGGAAATCCACATGATTTCTCTGATTTTAGGCCACAAAGGCGCAGGCAAGACCAAACACCTCATCGCGTGCGTCAACGACGCGATCGAAAATTCCAAGGGCAACGTCATCTGCGTGGAAAAGGAAACAAAGCTGACCTATGATGTCAACTACCGCGCAAGACTGATTGCGACCGACGATTACGAAGTCAAGGGTTACGACGCGTTCTACGGCTTCCTTGCAGGCGTTTGCGCCGGCGACCACGACATCACCGACGTGCTGGTGGACGCCACACTGCGCATCGGCGGCCGCGACTATAACGAACTTGCAAAGTTCCTGGAAAAAGTGTATGAGCTCAGCTCGTCGCAGGAAAAGAGTTTTGTGTTCACCGTTTCCGCAGACAAAGAGGAGCTGCCGGAATCGATCTTCAACTTCTGCCAGGTCATCTGATGAAAAAAAGCGGCTCAGCCGCTTTTTTTAGTGGACAGTGGTTCGTGGACAGGGAACAGGGAACAGGGAACAGAGAACAGAGAACAGGGAACAGGGAACAGAGAACAGGGAACAGGAAACAGGGAACAGGGAACAGGAAACAGGGAACAGGAAACAGAGAACAGGGGATTGTATGAATCTGGACATTGAGAATGCATATCGCGCAAGGGGATACAAGGTGATCTGCGGAATCGACGAAGCCGGGCGCGGGCCGCTGTGCGGTCCGGTCTGCGCCGCCGCGGTGATCTTGCCGGAAGGCTGCGAGATCGAGGGGCTCAACGATTCCAAAAAGCTTAGCGAAAAAAAGCGCGAGGCGCTCTTTGACGTCATCAAAGAAAAAGCCCTCGCCTACGGCCTCGGCACGGCGGACGCAAAGGAGATCGACGAGATCAACATTTTGCAGGCGACCTTTCTCGCCATGCGCCGCGCGGTGCAGGCGCTTTCCCTTTCGCCCGACCTCGCCCTGATCGACGGCAACCGCAAGCCGGGTCTGCCCTTTGACGAGGTGACGATCGTCAAAGGCGACGCAAAATGTATGTCCATCGCCGCCGCGTCCGTGCTTGCCAAGGTCACGCGGGACCGCTTCATGCGCGAGATGGACAAGCAGTATCCGCAGTACTGCTTTGCGCAGCACAAGGGCTACGGCACAAAGCTGCACTATGAAAAAATCGCCGAATTCGGCATCTGTGAGCTGCACCGGCGGACCTTCCTCAAAAAGATCCTCGGTGAAGAAAAAACGCCGGTCGCAACAGCACAAACGGGCCTTTGCGGAGAAACGATCGCCGCCGCCTACTATGAAAAGCACGGCTTTTCCGTAACAGAGCGCAACTTTCACGCGCGCTGCGGCGAGATCGACGTGATCGCCGAAAACGCGGATACGCTCGTGTTCTGCGAAGTCAAAACGCGAAAACCCGAATCGTTCGGCCGCCCGTGCGAAGCGGTCGATTCCAAAAAGCAGGCAAAGATCGTTCAGACCGCGCTGCTGTATCTGCAAGCGCATCCAACGGAAAAGCAGCCGCGCTTTGACGTGGTCGAGGTCTTTCTTGTGCCGAACGAAACGCCGAAACTGCGCTGCATTCCCGCCGCGTTCGATGCGTCCTGTCTGGACGGGACGGAAACTTTTTGAAAAAACGCCGCATAAAGCCGCATAAAAGAGAAAACCCTTGGATTATTTTTGAAAAAAGGGTTTTCTTTCTTTTATTATTATGGTATAATAAAACGATTTTTAAACGATTCTTTGAATATGGAGGACTGGCTTATGCTTTATACAAGTACCAGAGACACATCCGTGCGCGTCACCGCTGCGCAGGCCATCGCCCGCGGCATCTCCGCCGACGGCGGTCTGTTTGTGCCGGAAAGCATTCCGCAGATCGACCGTGAATTCCTTGCGTCCCTTGTGCCGCTGGATTACATCTCCCGCGCAAAAAAAGTCCTTGCGCTTTATCTGACGGATTTTTCCGATGAGGAGATCGATTACTGTGTGCAGGGCGCATACAAGGCAGGCAAGTTTTCCAGCGAAAAGGTTGCGCCGCTGAAAAAGATCGCGGACGGCGCAAACGTGCTTGAACTCTGGCGCGGTCCGACCTGCGCGTTCAAGGACATGGCGCTGCAGCTGCTGCCGTATCTTTTGACCACGGCCGCCAAAAAGAGCGCGCCCGACAAGACGATCGTCATCCTCGTTGCCACCTCCGGCGACACGGGCAAGGCGGCGCTTGAGGGCTTCAAGGACGTTGCGGGCACGAAGATCATGGTCTTTTATCCGAACGACGGCGTCAGCCCGATGCAAAAGCTGCAGATGACCACCCAGGAGGGCGAAAATGTTGCCGTCTGTGCAATCGCCGGCAACTTTGACGACGCGCAAAACGGTGTGAAGGCGATCTTCACCGACAAGGCCGTCGGCGAAAAGCTGGCGCAAAACGGCATGATGTTTTCCTCCGCGAACTCGATCAACTGGGGCCGCCTTGTGCCGCAGATCGTCTACTACATCTCCGCTTACTGCGACCTGATCGAAAACGGAACCATTCAAAACGGCGATGAGATCAACATCGTTGTGCCCACAGGCAACTTCGGCAACATCTTGGCCGCCTATTACGCCAAATGTATGGGCGTGCCGGTGAAAACGCTGGTCTGCGCGTCCAACGCGAACAACGTGCTGACGGATTTTCTCTCCACCGGCGTCTATGACCGCAACCGCAAGTTCTATACCACGGTCTCCCCGTCGATGGACATCCTGATCTCCTCAAACCTCGAACGGCTGCTGTTCCATCTCAGCGGCGACAGTGCCGAACGCGTGAACGGCTGGATGGCAAAGCTCAAGGAGAGCGGCACCTACACGGTGGAGGCCGACATCCTCGATCAGCTCAAGGCCGACTTTGCCGCCAGCTGCTGCGACGATACCGCGACGAAGGAAACGATCAGATCGACCTGGAACGGCGGTTATCTCTGCGACACGCACACCGCCGTCGCCATCCGTGTGTATGAGGATTACCTGAAAGAGAGCGGCGACAGCACGCCGACCGTAATCGCCTCCACAGCGAACCCGTATAAATTCTCCGCTGCGGTGCTGTCCGCGGTCAAGGGCGAAGTGCCCGCCGGCGCAGACGAGTTTGCGCAGGTCGAGCTGCTTGCCGAAGAGACCGGCGAGCCCTGCCCGCCGCAGCTTTTCACACTCAAGGACAAAACGCCGCGCTTCACCGATTGCTGCAGCAAGCAGGACATGGAGGCGCAGGTCTACGCCATGCTCGGCATCCGTTGAGCAGGGGAGAAGAGCATGTCGATTTTTGCGCTCGGCGACCCGCATCTGTCGCTGTCGAACAACAAGGCGATGGACGTTTTTCCCGGCTGGGGAAACTATGTTGCGCGGCTTGAAAAAAACTGGCGCGCCGTAGTGAAGCCGGAAGACGTTGTGGTGATCCCCGGCGATATCTCGTGGTCCATGACCCTTCAGGGCGCGGAAAAGGACCTTGCGTTTTTGGATTCGCTGCCCGGCACAAAGGTGCTCATGCGCGGCAACCACGATTACTGGTGGGCAACGGCGAAGAAGATGAACGACTTTCTTGCCGAAAAGGGGTTTTCCACGCTCAAAGTGCAGTTCAACAACGCCTTTCGCTTCGGTGATTTCACCGTCTGCGGTTCGCGCGGCTGGTTTTACGACGCCGAGACCGACGCCGACAAAAAGGTGCTTTTGCGCGAACAGGGGCGGCTGCGCCTTTCGATCGGCGAAGCCAAAAAGCTCGGCGGCGAACTGCTGGTGTTTTTGCATTACCCGCCCGTGACGCTCACACAGGAGTGCGGCGAGCTGATGGATGTGCTGCGCGAAGAGGGCGTCAAACGCTGCTTTTACGGCCATTTGCACGGTCCGGCGCGCCCGTTTGCCGTGGAAGGTCGCTATGCGGACATCGAGTTTTCGCTTGTTTCAGCGGATCATCTCGGATTTTGTCCGAAATTATTGGAAAAATTTTAAAAAACTATGGAAATTCAGCAGAAAGTCTGCTATAATGCTATGGTTATAAAATAGAAGACACATAAAGGAGCAAACAACATGAGTTTGAAATCATCCAACAAAGCAGAAGAAGCCAACCTCTATTCTCTGGACAT
This sequence comes from Oscillospiraceae bacterium, assembly GCA_902792985.1. GTDB lineage: Bacteria > Bacillota > Clostridia > Oscillospirales > Acutalibacteraceae > UBA6857. The sequence continues at coordinate 77,840 of CADBBT010000005.1, read as the reverse complement.
CGAGATCTCTGCAGAAGCGTTTGAAGCGGCGTGCCAAAAGGCGTTTGCCAAGCTGAAGAACCGCATCAACATCCCCGGTTTCCGCAAGGGCAAAGTGACCCGCAAAATGGCGGAAGCGTTTTACGGCAAGGGTTTCCTGTATGAAGACGCGCTCGATCTCGTCTATCCCGAAGCTGTGGAAGGCGCGATCAAGGAAGCTGCGCTGGACGTTGTCGGCACAAAGAACGCCGACGTCAAGGAGATCGGCGAAAACGGCGTTGCACTGACTGTGGAAGTCTATGTCAAGCCGGACGTGGAGATCAAGGCATATAAAGAGCTGAAAGCGACCAAGAAGAAAGTGGAAGCGACCGACGAAGAGATCGAAGCGAAGCTGCATGAGCTTGTGCACCGCAACGCGCGCATCATCGCTGTTGAAGACCGCGCCGCGGAAAACGGCGACACGACCGTGATCGACTTTGAAGGTTTTGTGGACGGCGTTGCATTTGACGGCGGCAAGGGCGAAAACTATGAGCTCAAGCTCGGTTCCGGTTCCTTCATCCCCGGCTTTGAAGATCAGATCGTCGGCCACAACCCGGGCGACGAATTCGACGTCAACGTTACCTTCCCGACCGAATACACGCCGGAACTTGCCGGCAAAGACGCTGTGTTCAAAGTCAAGCTGCACGAGATCAAGACCGAGGAACTGCCCGAAGTGGACGATGAGTTCGCCCAGGACGCTGCGGACTGCGACACCGTAGACGCGCTCAAAAAGAACCTCGCCGACGAGATCAAGGCGCAGAAGGAAGAGCAGAACGAGAACGAGATCCGCGAGCAGGTGTTTGAAAAGCTGATCGAAAACGTTGTCGCCGACATCCCGCCGGTGATGGTCGATTCCGAACTGGACAACCGCATCCGCGACATCGACTACCGTCTGTCCTCGCAGGGCATGAGCTTTGAGACCTACCTGCAGTATATGGGCATGAGCGTTGAGGATTACAGAGAGCAGCAGAGAGAAGACGCCGAAAAGGCTGTCAAGCTCCGCCTTGCGCTGGAAAAGATCGTGGAACTCGAAGCGCTTGAAGTGACCGAGGAAGACCTTGACAAGGAATATGAGAAACTCGCTGCGCAGTATCAGATGGAAGCGGACAAGATCAAGTCGATCATTTCCGCAGACAGCCTGAAGAAAGACCTTTCCGTACAGAAGGCGTCCGACTTTGTGCGCGAAAACGCAAAAGTGACGACCGCGCGCAAGCCCAGAGCCGCAAAGCCGAAGACGGAAGAAGCGGACGCAGAGGCTGCGCCGGCTGAGGAAGCGTCTGCCGAATAAAACGCGCAGTTTCTTCCAAAGCTAACAACCGGGACGCGCAAAACCCTTTTCAGCGGCCCGGAGGAAGGAGTTGAGTTTCATGGCAAGAGACGATGACAACAAGGAAAAGCCTGTACGCTGTTCCTTTTGCAACAAAGCGCAAAACGATGTCACGACCCTGATCGCCGGCCCCGGCGTGTATATCTGTGACGAATGTGTGGAACTTTGCCAGTCCATCATCAACGAAGATCCGGCCGCGAGAAAGCACGGCAAGCACGAAAAGGACTTCGATTCCCTGCCGAAGCCGCATGAGATCAAAGCGAAGCTGGACGAATATGTGATCGGGCAGGACGAGGCCAAAAAGGCGCTGAGCGTCGCGGTCTATAACCACTATAAGCGCATCTATTCGAAATCCAACCGTGAGGTGGAGATCACCAAGAGCAACATTCTCATGCTCGGTCCCACCGGCGTCGGAAAAACCATGCTTGCCCAAACGCTTGCGCGCATCCTTGACGTTCCGTTTGCCATTGCGGACGCGACCACGCTCACGGAAGCCGGTTATGTCGGCGAAGACGTGGAAAACATTCTGCTGCGTCTGATCCAGGCGGCGGACTATGACGTGGAGCGTGCCGAACGCGGCATCATCTATGTGGACGAGATCGACAAGATCTCGCGCAAATCCGAAAGCACGTCCATCACCCGCGACGTCAGCGGCGAGGGCGTTCAGCAGGCGCTGCTGAAAATTTTGGAGGGCACGGTGTCCAATGTTCCGCCTCAGGGCGGCAGAAAGCATCCGCAGCAGGAGTTCATCCAGATCGATACGACAAACATTCTGTTCATCTGCGGCGGCGCGTTCGACGGCATTGAAAAGATCGTTGAAAACCGCATGGGTAACTCAGGGCTCGGCTTCGGCGCAAAGATCCGCACGAAGCAGGAGGTCGAATCCAGCCGGCTGATGCAGCAGGTGGTGCACCATGACCTTGTCAAATACGGTTTGATCCCGGAGCTGGTCGGTCGACTGCCGGTCATCACGGCGCTCAATGCGCTTGACGCCGAAGCGCTTGTGAAGATCATGACCGAGCCGAAAAACGCGCTGGTCAAGCAATATCAATATATCTTCTCCATGGACGGCGTGGAGCTTGCCTTTGAGGATGACGCGCTGATGGCGATTGCGCAAAAAACGCTGGAATACAAAACCGGCGCGCGCGGTCTGCGCTCGGTGATTGAAAAGCTGCTGCTGGGCTATATGTATGATCTGCCCTCGGACGGCAGCGTTTCAAAGCTCACCATCACCCGCGACGTTGTGGAGGGAAAAGGCACGCCGATTGTGGAACATGACGGCGCCGCCGCGCCTGAAGACCGGCGTGTGATGAGCAGTTTTCCGTCAAAAAAGTAAAAAGAATGCGTTTTTACTTGACATTTTATGCGCGTGTATGTTAAAATACAGTGCTTAGAAAATTTCGGAGGTTCATGAACTATGACTGCACTGCAATATGTATTATCTATCGTTATTATTCTTCTTTCCATCGTGATCACCATCCTTGTGCTGATGCAGGAAAGCAAACAGCAGGGTCTTTCCGGCGCGATTTCCGGCGCCGCGGAAACCTTCTTCGGCAAGAACAAGGGCAGAACGATGGAAGCTAAGCTCGCAAAATATACCAAGATCGCCGGAACCATTTTCTTTGTGCTTTCTCTGGTGACTGCGTTGCTTGTACTGTTCGGAGTTTAAAGCGAAGCTCATGCCGCCGCAGATGTTCTGCCGGCGGCTTTTTTGGTTTTCCTTGAAAGGAGAATTCTTCAACGGCAAGAACAAAGCTTGTTTGCCGCGCTCAGCCGCGCTGCAGTTTGTTGTTTTTTTCGCTATTGCATTTTGCTGTGAACGGGAGGCAAATGTATGTATTATCTGATCCAATCCACGCTGACGCCATGTTCACTGGCCGATTGCCACAAGGACGCGACGCCCTATGTTGCTGTGCTGACGCCGCAGCTTTGGCAGCAGAACAAGGACGTGTTTGAAATGGGCATCGACCTTGAGCAGAGTCTGACCGAGGTCCACAACACCAAAATTGAAGAGAACTACGACTCCCTGACGGGTACGTTCAGCATTCCCAACCGCGCCGATATCAGCGCAGAGCCGTGCAGATTTGCCTTTGCGCTCGATGAACGCGGCGTTGTGTTCATCGACAGCAGCGGCATGGCTTTGTCGATCGTGCAGCGCATCGGCGCAAGCCGGAAATGGCGCCTCCCGAGTCTGGAGCGGTTTTTATATGACTTTCTGGTGCAGATCATCCGACTCGATCAGGGGTTGCTCGCGCGCTATGAAAAGGAACTGGAAAGCATTGAAAACGCCGTTTTGCACGGCGAGGACGACGGCGCGATGACAAGGCTGCATGAAATTCGCGGCGATATCTCCGATCTGCGCACGCACTACGAGCAGCTTCTTGATTTCGGTCAGTCGCTTGAAGAAAACGAAAACAACTTCTTTTCGCAGGAGAACGTGCGTTACTTCCGTCTGTTCAACAACAAGATCATCCGGCTGCTTGACGCTTCCGCCGCACTGCGCGATTATTCCGTGCAGTTGCGCGATCTGTATCAGTCGCAGCTCGATGTGAAGCAGAACCGCATCATGACGGTGCTCACTGTTGTGACAACGATCTTTTTGCCGCTGACACTGATCGCAGGCTGGTACGGTATGAATTTCCGCTATATGCCGGAACTGGAATGGCCTGCGTCCTATCCGATCGTGATCGCCGTCAGTGCGGCCATTGTGATCGCAAGTCTGATCTTCTTCAAAAAGAAGAAGCTGCTTTGACGTTTGGTGACTTTTGGCGCGTTTCTTGCAAAGCGGTTGACATTCCGCTTTCTAGGGCGTATAATTTTCATATCGAAATTAGGAGGGTTAACTTATGAAAAAACACAGAGTTTTCAGCGTACTGCTTGCGGCTTTGATGCTGCTTTGTGCGCTGCAGTGCGTGGCTTTTGCTGCAGACGGGGAAACGCTGCTACACGGCGAACCGCTGCAGGTGGTTTCGAACCCCAACGGCTTCGGTATGCATCTGCAAACGCCCGACGGCAAGCGTGTTGCCGCCGCTTATCCGGCTCAGGGGCTTTCCGGCAGGAAAAAGGCGCCGGTGAAGTTTCCGGAACGCTATGACAGCCGCGATCTCGGTCTTGTGACGCCGGTCAAGGATCAGGACGCCTCCGGCATCTGCTGGGCGTTTTCCGTGATCTCGTGCCTTGAGACAAACGCGATGAAAAAGCAGCTCGCGCCCGCAGATGTGGACTATTCCGAATCGCATCTGGCGTGGTTCTCCATCAACAGCAAAACGACCGATAAAAACGACCGCACCTACGGCGACGGCGAACGGGCGAATTTCAACACGATCTATCAGACCGGCGGCAACTCCGCGTATGCCATTGCGTCCATTGCCAGAGGCTCCGGCGTTGCGCTGGAATCCGATTTCAACTTTAAGCGCGACTTCCTCGGTTTCAAGACCTATCAGGAGAAAGACCGCTATGTCAGCGAGCTGCACATGAGCCAGAGCGATATGCTTGATTGTTTTGAAGATCAGGACAAGGCGGCGCTGATGGCGGACGTCAAGCGCGCAATCATGGAATACGGTTCGGTCTCTATGAGCTTTTACGCGTCCGGCGAAGATAAACTGTATTATAACAGTATGCTGGACGGCACCGAAGTGACGTCCTATTATCAGGACAGGACCTCCGATCCGAATGACGCTGACCACATGGTGACGGTCGTCGGCTGGGATGACAACTACTCTGTGGAGCATTTTAACCCGGAAAAAAGGCCGAAAAACCCCGGCGCGTGGATCATTAAAAACAGTTGGGGCATTGGCGGCGAAGGCCCTTTGAGCCTGCCGGACGGCTATCTTTACATCTCCTATGAAGACGGCTCACTGTGCGAGTTCGTGACCTACGAGGCGATGGACAAGAATGCCTATGACAAAATGTATCAGTACGACGGCTTCTTCTACAGCGCATCCTTCCCGATGGAGGCTGAAGAGCGTGCCGCATATGCCAATATCTTTACCGCGGATGAGGACGGCTACCTGAACAAAATCGGCTTTTATACCGCAGCGGGCAACGAGACGGTGGATGTGAGCGTTTATCGCAATCTGAGCAATCTTACGGTGCCCGACAGCGGCGACGAGGTGTGCACCGTGCGCGTGCAGTGCCCGTACTCCGGTTATCACACCGTTGACCTGACCCGCCTTGCCGCTGTGAAAAAGGGCGAGACCTTCTCGGCGATCGTGCGTGCGGCAAACGGTTCCACGATGGATGTGCCTGTGGAAGCGAACTACATCGGTTCGAACAACTACGCCGCGAAGGATGGACAGAGCTTCATCTTCTTTGCGGACGGCGACAACGGCCAATGGTATCCTGCATCGGATTTCAGCAGCCGTTCCATCATCATCACCGCGTCCTACACTGTGTGCAATGTGCCTGTCAAAGCGATGGCGCTTTCCGCCGACAGACACACCCATCAGTGGATGGAAGGTGTGAGCGAGATTCCTGCAAACTGTGTGCGCGACGGCGGCAAAGTGCGCGCCTGCAAAGACTGTGACGCGCTGGACTATGTGGAGCGCATTCCTGCAAAGGGTCACACCGACGGCAACAATGACGGCACCTGCGATGCTTGCGGCGCAACGATGAACACACCGGATTCCTGCCCGTATTGTCACAAGGTCCATGGAAAAGGTCTGGATCGGATCGTGGCGTTTTTCCATCGCATTCTGGCCTTCTTCAGAAATCTTTTTCAAAGATGAGGTGCTTGAATGAAACTGTATATTAAGCAAAAAGTCTTTTCTTTGAAAGAGCGCTTCACCGTCAAAAATGCGAACGGCGAGGACGTTTACTTCGTGGAAGGCAAGCTGGTTTCCATTGGTCAAAAGAAGACATTGACTGACGCGGCAGGCAACGAGCTTGCAACGATCCGACAGAAAGTGCTGGCCATCATGCCGAAATTCATTGTCGAGATGGACGGCAAAGAGGTTGCATGGATCAAGAAGAAGTTCACCGTTATGAAACCGAAGTATGTCGTTGAAGGGCTGGACTGGGACGTGGAAGGCGATTTCTTTGCGCACGATTATACGATTCAGGAACAGGGGAACGTCATCGCTTCCATCCACAAAAAGTGGATGGCCTGGGGTGACACCTTTGAGCTGGACATCAGCGACAACGCCGATGAAGTGATGGCGCTGGCTGTGATCCTTGCCATTGACGCCGTGATGGATGCGGCGCAGGCGGCTGCCGCTGTGAGCAGCAGCGACTGAACATTTGAAAAAAGCCGTTCTTTGGAGCGGCTTTTTTTGTTTCGGAAAAACCGGGAAGCGACGGATGAAAACCACGGGGGGGCGGCGGCGAAGGGCGCAGAATGCATTCTGCGCCGCGCAGGCGCGCCAGCGCGCCTGCGACGCATCGTGCGCTGCACGATGCGTCTTCGCCGCCGCCTTCCGGCGCAGCGAAGCTGCGCCATCCGGGCGAGCGCGCACGGCTGCGCCGTGCGCAGCGGCGCAATGCGCCGCAGGCCGCGCGTTGCGCGGCCTGCTCGCCCGGGTTTTACCGCACGGTTCCCATAAAAAAGCTGCCGCAAGCGAAGCTTGCGGCAGACGCATTGTAAAAACGAAAACTCAGATTCTGTGACCGTCAGTGATCTTGATCTTACCGACCACCGGGGCTTTGATCTCGCCAACGAAGCTGTCCTCTTCAAAGGTGAACGCGCCGGTGAGCTTTCTGCCGGGCAGCACGGAGATCGTGCCTTCGCCGGAGATGGTCTTGCCGTCTTCCTCTTCCTTGAGGTTCATAAACGCGATCTTTGCGCTCTTGAGCGCGCCGGGAAGGGCAACGTCAATTTTATAATCGCCGTTTGCGTCTTCGGAAATTGTGAATTTCACTTCGCCGCGTGCCAGACGCACGTTGATTTTGCCGGCCCAGGAGCCGATACCAATTTTTGCCATAGATGATTCCTCCAAATAGGTTTATTTTTTGCCGAGGGCAATGCCCTGATCCAGTGCCTGCAGGTTCATTGCAAGCACTTCCGGTTTTTTCGCTTTGAATTTTTCTTCGAGGCTCGTCACAAAGGCCTCGCGGCTGACGATGCCGGTGGCGCCGATGAGCACGCCGAGAAGCACGATGTTTGCCGCTTTGGGGTTGCCGAGGGAAAGAGCAATGTCATCCACCGGCGCGAGGATCGCCGTCACGTCGTCGCGGTCGTTTGCTTCTTTGACGCGGCTGGCGTTTGCAAGCAGGATGCCGCCGGGCTTGAGATCCTCAAAAAACTTTGCGTAGGCCTGTTCGTTCATGACGATCAGGTTGTCGCAGCATTTCGGGAGCGGGGAGATGATCGGCTCATCGCTGATCACAACCGTGCATTTTGCGCTGCCGCCGCGCTGTTCGGGACCGTATTCCGGCAGGTACGTCGCGTGCTTGCCCATGCTGATCGCCGTCTGTGCCAGCGTGATGCCGGCGCTCATAATGCCCTGGCCACCGGAGCCGGAGAAAACGAAAGATTGTTTCATGCCTGGGCCTCCTTTGCGGTGATGTCTTTATAAACGCCGGGAACAAAATACTGCATCGTATTTGTGTTCATGTATTCGAGCGTGTCGATCGGGGAAAGATGCCAGTTCGTCGGGCAGTTGGTCAGCAGTTCCACAAAGGTGAAGCCTTTGCCGGCAAGCTGCATTTCAAATGCCTTTTTGATGCCGGCTCTCGCTTCGCGGACGCCCTTCGGGGAGTTCAGCGCAAAGCGTGCCACATAGGCAGGGGCGGGAAGCTGTGAGATCAGCTCGCACATCTTCAGGGGATAGCCCGTGGTGGCGGGGTCACGGCCGTAAACGGTGGTGGTCGTCTTTTGACCGATCAGCGTTGTCGGCGCCATCTGACCGCCGGTCATACCGTAGGTCTGGTTGTTGGCGAAGATGACCGTGAAGTTTTCGCCGCGGTTCGCCGCGGACATGATCTCCGCAAGGCCGATGGCCGCAAGGTCGCCGTCGCCCTGATAAGCGAAGACAAGGCGTTCGGGGTTTGTGCGTTTAACGCCCGTTGCGGCAGCCGGTGCGCGGCCGTGCGCCACAGAAAGGTTGTCGCCGCTCCAATAAAGCAGGTTCAGCGCGGAGCAGCCGACGGAGATGACGTTCAGTGAGTTGTCCTGCTGGCCGAGCTCAGTGATAACGTCGGAGATCAGACGGGTCGCCAGCGAATGCAGACAGCCGGGGCAATAACCGGACGGTGAAGCGGCCAGCATGTCAGAGCGATGATATTCAGCCATTGTCGTTCCCTCCTGTCACAATCTCTTTGAGCGCTTCATAAACGCCGTCGTCGTCCAGCAGTATGCCGCCGGAACGGCCGTATTCATAGATCGGCGCACGCTCCATCACCTGCAGGGCGATGTCGTCGCGCATCTGCGCCGGAATGGTCATTTCCACATCGATGATCGCTTTGACGCGGTCGTAATCCAGATCGTGCAGATTCTTTTTCGGGAAGGGGAAGAGCGTGATGGGACGGATCATGCCGACCTTGAAGCCCTCTTCGCGCAAACGCAGGATCGCTTCCTTGGAAACGCGCGAGGCGATACCGTAGGCAACGACCACATATTCCGCGTCGTCCATCATGAATTCTTCCACCTTGACGTCGTCTTCTTCCCAGGCTTTATACATCTCGCCGCTCATCATGTTGATGCCTTCCAGGATGGGCTCGGTGTAGATCGGCGTGATGTTGCCCTGATAATCGCGGCCGTTGCGGCGTGAAAGGCTCCATTCGGGGATATCTTCGTCCGTAAGCTCCTTCATCGGCGGAAGTTCCACTTCCTCCATGATGTTGCCCAGACAACCGTCCATGAGCACAAGCACGGGGTTGCGGTCACGCTCGGCATAATCCCAGGCGTTATAGACCAGGTCGACGGCCTCCTGTGCAGAGTTCGGTGCAAAGACCATTGCGTGGAAACCGCCGTGACCGAGCGCTTTTGTGGCCTGCAGATAGTCGCTTTGCGCTGGCTGGATGGAACCCAGACCCGGACCGCCGCGGCTGATGTTGACGATCAGCGCGGGAAGCATTGCAGCGGCAAGATAGGAGATGCCTTCGGCTTTCAGGCTGATGCCCGGGCCGGAGGACGACGTCATGGCACGCGTACCCATGGCGGATGCGCCGTAGACCATATTGATCGACGCCACTTCGCTTTCGCCCTGCACATAGGAGCCGCCAACCTCCGGCAAACGCCAGGAGAGGTATTCGGGGATTTCATTCTGCGGGGTGATCGGGTAACCGGCAAAAAAACGGCAGCCGCCGCGAACGGCAGCTTCGGCAATGGCTTCGTTGCCTTTCATGAATTTTTTTTCGCCCATGCTCAACCCTCCTTATCCTCAGACACGTCAATGGCGCCTTCCGGACACATCATTGCGCAGATGGCGCAGGTGATGCACTTGTCCGCATCCGTCATTACCGGATAGAAGTGCCCTCGTTTGTTTCTGGTTTTGCCCATCTCCAAAATGTGTTTCGGGCAAAACTTGACACAATAGCCGCAGTTCTTACACAAAGAATCATTGATTACGACCATGCGTTCGACCTCCTTGTTTCTGAACAAAATTATATCACGTAATGATGCAGCTCTTTACGGCTGCTGATTGCGAGCTTGTTGAAAATGTTGCGCAGATGGGCACGCACGCTGTTGAGTGTGATGCCAAGAAAATCCGAGATCTCCTGGTTGGAAAGTCCGCGCGAGGCGAGAGAGGCGACGTTGAATTCGATCGCGGTCAGCCGGTCGGAGATCTTTTCACCGGTCAGGAGATTATGTAAAAATACCCATTGCTTGTGATAGCGGTTGGAAAGCTTGCTGATCTTCTTGTAAGCCGCCGGCTCTTCAAAGCGCAGGCATTTTTCCAGCAGACCGGAGAGCATGCCGCGAAATTCCGCAAACGGCAGCAGAATGCCGTCCGGCTTCGCAAGGCCCCAGGCGTAGCGAAAATAATATTCCGCCTTGTCCCACACCTGACGGAGCATATAGCCCACGGAGATGATGAGGGAAAGGTAGATCTCCGAAACGGGGGAAGGGCGTCTCATAAAGATCAGCGCGCCTTCCGCCATACCGATGGCGCGGCCGACGTCACTGATGGAGATCAGGTAATGCGAATAAATATAGAAAGCCATGGGACGCAGCGATTCCGGCACGTCAAACGCCTGTACGCCGAACGCCGGAAAGCGGATATCCGGGGTGTTATGCAAGAGAATGTTGAAATACAGCAGCAGAAAATCGCACATCTTCTTGAGCGGATCGTCCTCTGCGTGGGATTCGCTCAGCTCCTTGGCGAAGCGGTACAGGTGAATGATGATGTTGATGTCCCCGCCGGAAAGGGAACTGATGGCGGTGCCGAGAGTGGCGGAGATGGCGATGTTGTCGCTTTCGCTGCCGAGCAGCGCGCCGAATTCCGCGGCAGCCTTTTCTACGTTGCCACGGTAGTATTCCAGCTCCGCGCAGGCGATGCGGCGCGTTTCCTCGTCGGAAAAGGTGCTGCAAAAAGCGTCCGCTTCTCCCGGCGAAAAGGAGCCGGTTGTGAATACAAAGGGGTCGTATGCCAGTTCCAGCGATGTATCCATTGATGTAGTCCTCTTATCCCCATAATATCCGCTATTATATCACATATTTTTAAAAATGACAATAGTCTTGATAAAGAAAAAAACGGACGGTGAAAAATAGTCCGATTTTTGTGCAACATAAACGATGTTTTTTAAATCAAATGCGTGTAGAATAGATGCAACATGAAATTTGTCATGTGTTTCTGAATCCAAAAGAATAAAAAAATTGTTAGGGGATGTTTACCATGGTTGAACCCAAGGACATGAGCTGTTACGAATACTACAAGGCCTGTACGGAAGAGTACGGCGAGTATTACTGCCAGCAGCACTTCGGAAAGTTTTTTACGAACACGCGCATCATCGCCGACATGGACGCGCTCGCGGGTTATTTCCGCATTGAGCTCGGTCTGCAGCCCGGCGACGTTTATTCTGTCTTTATGCCGAACACGGTGCAGAGCATCGTTGCGTTTTATGCGCTCAACAAGATCGGCGTGATCGTGAACTTTATCCATCCGCTGCTGCCGCCGGAAGTGGTGGAGGAGACCGTGACTTCTCTGCATTCCAAGGGCATCATGGTGCTTGATCTGCTTGTGAAAAAACACACGGAAATGATCAACGGACTGAACATCCCGGTGCTTGTGTGCCACAGCTCCGATTACGCGTTCGTTGCGCAAAAGGCTGTTGTCGGCGCCGGCGAAGCGATCCTCAAGCGCGCGTTCCCGAAAATCAATAAACGCGACGAATATCTGAAAGCCGTTTGGCGTTTTCGCAAATCAAAAGTTAAAATCCATTGCGACTGCGATAAGCCCGCTGTTTATCTCAACGGCGGCGGCACGACCGGAAAGAGCAAGACCATCAAGCTTTCTTCCCGCGCGATCAACGAGATCGTGTTCCGCATGTCAAAGCTTGACCGTATCCATGTGCCCGGCAGAGAGGCGGAGATCATTGTTTTGCCGCTGTTCCATTGCTTCGGCCTGTCCGTCGCAATGCATATGTCCATGTGCAACGGCGTGCGCTTGATCCCGATGATGAATTTTGACGCAAAGCTGTTCAATCGCCTGATGCGCCAATACAACGTGGTCGGCTTTGTCGGTATTCCGGTCATGTTCAAAAAACTGATGGAAGAAAAACACTTTGACGGTCCTTGGCTGGAGCATTTCCGTCTTGGCTTCTGCGGCGGCGACGACGCACAGGAATCGATGATGGATGAGTTCAACCGTCACATTGAAAAATGGGGCGGCGTTGGCAGACTGCGTCAGGGCTACGGACTGACAGAAGTCGGCTCGGTTTGCTGCGTTTGCACCGTCGATGAATATAAGCCCAATTCGATCGGTCTGCCGATCGACGGCGTTGAGATGGACATCTGGGACGACGAAGGAAACCCGATGCCTGTTGGCGAGATCGGCGAGCTTGTGATCTCGGGTCCGACGATCATGCAGGGCTATTACACCGATGACGGCCACGACGGCGAAGGCCTTGCCAAAGACGCAAGCGGAAAACTCTGGGTGCGCTCCGGCGACCTCGGTTACCGCGACGCAGACGGTTTCTATTTCTTCACCGGCCGCAAAAAACGCGTGATCATCATCTCAGGCTATAACGTATATCCCTCCGACATTGAACGTCGTTTGGGCGAGCTTTCCTTTGTGAAAGAGGCCTGCTGTGTCAAAGGCTTTTCCAAAGAAACCGGAAAGCCCATCATCCGTTTGTTTGTCACTTATAACGATGAAAACGGCAACCGCGAAGCTTATGAAAAGATGATGCTCGATGATATTCAGCAGCATTTTTCAAAGTTTTCTTTGCCGAAGGAGATCGTGGAACTGAAAAAATTGCCGGAGACCCCGCTGATGAAGGTGGACTTCATGAAGCTCACACAGAACAGCGCGGACGAGCCGGTTTATCAGCCGCCAACCGAAGAAGACGGCGGTCTGCTCGCGATGATTTCCTGAGCATCTTTCAATATGCAATACTCTCTTTGATTATCTTGATCACCTCTCCATGGATTCAGAACCGTCGGCCGGAGTCCCCCCGGTCGGCGGTTCTGCGTTTTTGCGGCTGTTTGCCTGAGATTCGTATGAGATGCAGGCGGAATGCTTCGGAAGGTTCGTCCGGGCTGAGCTGTGCCTTGCGGCACAGCTCAGCAGGCGGCGGGCGGGCCGCCGGCGTGCGCAGCACGCCGGCGAAAAGGGGCGCTTCGACGAATCAAAAAAAGGGCGCGCGCTGTTGCGCCCCTTTTTCCCTGCGGCGCGGCCGCAGGGAGCCTGCCCGCCGCCGGTGCGCACGGCGAAGCCGTGCGCAAGGAGGGTAAATGCAGCGGAAAATTTATCAATCGGAGTAAAAAAAGGGGTTTCGCATTTAGATAAAAACGACGAGTCAAAGCAAAAAACTGTTTTGTTTTCAATAGATTCTAACGAAAAAAGTGCTTGTACCGCAAAATCATTTGGGATACAAGCACTTCTTTTTATTTGCTTTGAAGCTTTTCGAAAAATGCGACAGCCTCTCCTTTTTTTCTCAATAACCCCACGTTTGCAAAACCCAGTTGCCGCCGTTGTTTCGCACAAGCACCCAGTTCCAGTTTGTGTAATCGTATGGGCTGTTGAGGCTGCCGTCGCCGCCGTTTTCACTGACATGGAAGTTCGAAAACAGCACGATCGCCTCGTCCGTGTGGTAATCCTGCGCCCATTCTGCTTCCGCTTTCGCCTGCGTGTTGTCATACCACAGCTTTTGCAGGGTGCAGCCCCGGAAATCGCGCGCGAATTTGCGTTCCACAAGATCCATCGCCGCGCCGATCTCCTCGGCGGAATACTTCGCGTCCTGCGGGATCGTGCGTTCCACCGCGCTCACATCGCCCTTTTGTGCTTTTCCGCAGGCGCAAAACAGCGCGGCGATCATGCAAAGCAGCAGTGCGGCACAGAAAGCTTTTTTCAGTTTCATATCGATCTCTCCTTTTTTGTTTTCGCGTTTTTCTTCATATATTATAGAAAAAGCGCCTGCGTTTTGCAAGTGCTTTTCGAAAAATGTAAGAAAAACGACAGATACGCATCACGTTTCACGCTTCACTCGCAGTCCGTCCAAAAACATCGGCATTACAGAGGCGGCATAATCCTGCAGCGAGTAATCCCCGCCGCAAAGGCACCAGTCATACAGCAGGGCGCGTTCGGCCATCGCATACAGGCGCACAATGTCGTTGACGCTCTTGTCTTTGGTCAGCTCGCCTTTTTCCTGCCCTTCAAGCACAAGTTTGCGCAAGAGTTTGTAATACACACGGTTATGGTCAAGCAAATGCTTTTCTCCCTTGGTCGTGAGCTGGGTCGAATACAGGCGCGTGAGCAGATTGATGTCCACGCGGTTCTCGATCATGCCGAACAGTTCGCGGTTGAGGAAGCACAGCGCGTCCACGGTGTGCATCTGGGGCGGGATCTGCGTGCGCAGCAGCTCATATTCTTCGTCGAACAAATACGCCAGCGAGCCGAGCAGCGCATCCTTGCCGTCAAAATAATGATAGAACGAGCCTTTGGACGTGCCGGAAAGCGCAATGATTTCGTCCACGGTCGTGTTTTCATAGCCCTGCTCATAAAACAGGCGCCACGCCGCAGAGACGATCTTGCTTTTGGTTGCTTTGGATGCTTTTTTTCCCATGTCTTCACCCGATGTAATTCAGTGGATTGACTTTTGTGCCGTTTTTGAGCACTTCAAAATGCAGGTGCGGCCCCGTGACGTTGCCTGTGGAACCGATGCGGCCGAGCTGCTGCCCCTGTGAGACGGATTGTCCCACACGCACTTGCAGCGACCCGGGCTGCATATGGGCGTAGCGGGTCGAAAGGCCGTTGCCGTGGTCAACCACAACGGTGTGGCCGTAGCCGCGATAGCCTTTTTGCGCAACGATGACCGTGCCGGACGCTGCGGCAACAACGGGCATACCCGTGGAATGGCCGCCGGTTTTGATGATGTCCACGCCGCCGTGGAAGCTCCAACCGGAGATGCGGGCGCTGCGGTAACCAAAGCGTGAAGAAAGGCTGTAGGCGCCGATCGTCGGCCAGATGAAGCCGGAGGCGAACTGGGTGCCGCCGTAGCCTTCGTTGGTGCCAACAAGCAAGATCTCATTCACGGGTGCGACCAGCATTTTGGAACGGATCACGCTGCGCACGGTTTGTGTACCGTCCACATAGGTCACCAGCTCGGTCACTTTTGCTTTGCCGTTTTTTCCGGCCTGCAAAACCTGCGTTGCGCCCTGCGGCAGCGCGCTGCTTTTGCGCTTGATGGTTTCAAACGGCTGCGCGGCTGTTTTGGTCTGCGTTTTCATCAGCTTGACATGCACATATTTCGTTGCCTGCGCGATCAGAATCTTTTGACCGACCGTCATATGCGAAAAATCGACCGACGGATTCAGCGCGCGCAGTTGGGCTGTGCTCACGCCGTATTGGTTCGCGATGGAAAAAATGTATTCGCCGCTTTTGACCGTGTGGATCACGGCGGCGGTCTTTTCTTCTTTTAATGTTTTTGCAAGCGAAAGGGGATCGCGCAGCGTTTCGCTGTTATCGGGATACAGCCCGTCCACATAGCTGATTTCCTCGGCAAAGCCGACCGTGGCGTCGGCGTCCTTTTTCTGCGCGGCGGTCAACAGCCGGTCAAAGGCGGAAACCGCGTCGGCCTCGTTGCGCACGGCGCATAAGAATGTGCCGTCAATAAACACGCCGCAGGCGTGGGTGAGCGCAACGTTGCCGCTTTGCAGCAGCTTTTCGCAAAGCACAGCGCTGTTTTGAATGTCCGTCAGCTTCGCACGGCAAAGGCGGAAGGTCGGCACGCTGTTTTGCAGCGCCTGCTCGGTCTCTTCGCTCGCGCGCAAAAGCGACAGCGCGTGTTCCTTGGCTTCGTCAAACACCTGCTCGTTTTCAATATAGCCGAGACTTTCGCCGCCGAGCCGCACCTCCAGCGCATAGCCGGAAGAAAACAGGTTCACGCTCACAACAACGGCAAAAAGCACGGTCAGCAGCGGGAACGCCGTGTTTCCCAAAACGCGCCAAACGCCGCGGCGCATGCGCACTTCCTGTGCAAAAAAGCGCAGATAGACCGAACGGCTGTCCACGGTCCGGCTGGCGTCTTTTGCCTGGCGATGGATCACCGAAAGCTTTCGGCGCAGATCACGCGCATCGTCCGCGACCGCGTAGGGAAAGGCGAGCAGCATTTCCGCGATCACGGAAAAACGCTGTCCGAAAAAGGCTGCGCCGCGCCGCAGCAGCGAAAGCAGGGCGGTGCCGTAGCGGTGAAACACGAACAACAGGGCGGTCAGCGTAAAATCGCCGAGAAACGCCGCAAAGCGAAAGACATATTCGATCAGGCGATCGGGCGAAAACGCGCTTGCGCCCTTTGCGTTTTCAAAAAGGGAAGGACAAACGGGCAGCACGCGTGCGCCTTCTTCGGTCGGCTCAATGATGCGTGCAGCTTCTCTGCCGTCATAAACAGCGTAAACGTCCGCTTTTTTTGCGCGTTTTTCTCTGCGTGGCACACCGACCGCTCCTTTCCCGTAAAGCTATTAATTAGTAGTATAGCACAAAGCGGCGTCTTTTGCAAGCACCGCAGACAAAGGGGAAACCGGGCCTCCTCCGTGCACGATGAATTGTGTCGTGGGGCCTTTTAAACACAAGATATGGTTGATTCCTTTAAAAACTATTTCGCTGCACGGCAAAAATAGATAAAAAAATGCAGTGATGTTTGTGCAATTTTACATATTGAAAAGCTGTGAATAATGTGTTAATATATGCATAGCAAAACGATTATGTTTTGTAATTCTTCGAGGAAGGAGGACACTCATAATGAAAGATATCGTTGCTAAGATCACTGGTATTTGGGAAGGCATGAAAGACTATCTTCAGGCTTTCATCGACAACTTCCTTGGTGCAAAGGACAGCGATCTTCTTGCCAAGATTAAGGATCTCATCTCCAACATCCTTGGTACCGCGAAAGACGTTGCTGACGCAGTCGAAGAAGAAGAATAATTATTCTTAAACATAAACCGTCGGGTTTCCGGCGGTTTATGTTTGTTTTTACGGGCATAATCAACGAAAAAAACTTTATTCTTTCTTAAGAAAATGTTCATAACCCCTTGCAAAAGGAAAAAGAAGATGCTATAATAACAATGAGCAAAAACTCAATATTTAAAGAAGGAGGATATTGTAATGGATAAGTACATCGCTGCTGCCAAAGCTTTCTGGGAGACTTTCAGAAATTCTTGGGAGGCATTCCTCGGCTATGTTTCCGGTAAGGATGCTCCGCTCTTTGGTTTCATCAAAGACCTCATCTCCAAGACTCTCGGTCTCGACACCGACGCTGCTGCTGCTGAAGCAGAAGAAGAGGAATAATTCAACCTCTGCCGTAATCGGCAACCTGCGGTTTCTAACCGCTCCACTTTTCCAAGAAGGAGGATACTACAATGGCTGATACTCTGAAAAAGATTAGCGCTTTCTGGGCTGGCATCAAAGACTCGATCGTTAGCATTCTTGCTTTCACAGACGGCGAAAACAGCAAGGGCATTCCGTTCGTTCAGGCTTTCATCGACATGATGAGAGATTTCTTCGGCGGTGCTTCCGAAGCTGCTACTGTTCTTGAAGACGAATAATTCAAATTTTTGAATCAACGACCGTCGGGGCAACCCGGCGGTTTTTGTTTTTGTCTTTTCGGCGCCTTTGCAAACTGCGGCTGCGGTGAAGGCTTCGCTTTTATATGCGCTTTGCGGTTCACGACCTCACCCGTCATTGCGCAAATATACATGCGCTTTTTCTCGTTGCGTTCGCAGCGCGATGCCACCCTCCCCAAAGGGGAGGGCAAGATCAGTGCGCTATTTGTAAACTTTGTTTTCATCTTGTTCAACTTACTGCAGACAAGTGAAAAATCTTAAAACTTTGTTCATCTTCTCTTGCGCATCGGGCGCGGTAGTGCTATAATTTGCACGAGCAAAGGCTCAAACAATTATTTTTGGAGGCTATTATCATGGCAAAAGTTTTTAAGATTTTCGCAGATTTTTACACCGGCATTCTGGAGAACATCTACAACATGCTCGATTCCTTTGACGGTCTGGGCGGCGAACTGTTCGCAAAGCTGAAAGAAGCGATCGGCGAGATCCTCGGCAAATTCAACCAGGAAGCGGACGCTGCCGAAGAAGAATAAGCAACCTAAAAATGCACCGTCGTAAACCCGGCGGTGTTTTTTTGCCCAAATTGCGTTGTATGTTTTGAGTGATTTTGTCTATTGATTCAGCAGATGCGACCTGCTATAATTGTAGTGATCTGACAGATCAAAAACAAGGGAGGTTTTCACTATGGCAAAAGTGCTCAGAGGTATTTCCGATTTTTGGAATCTCATTCAGGAGGAGCTGCAGCGTGTGCTCAACGCGTTCCTGCCTGCCGGCGGCGACGCTTTCAGCAAAATCAAGGACTTTATCGCATCTATTCTCGGCAAGACCGCAGACGCTGCGGAAGCGAATGAGGAAGCGGAATAAACCCCATTTTTTAATCAGCAAAAAACAGACGGCCCTTTTTGAGCCGTCTGTTTCTTTTTGTTTGCTGTTATGCTTTTTTCAAATAGACGCGCGTTTCATACGGGCGCAGCAGGCAGCCGTTGTGAACAACGGCACACTGTTCGTAGTTTCCGAGCACCTGCTCATCTTCGCACATCTCAAAGGTCTCCGGCGCGCGGAAGGGCTGCACCTGCGACGAGAAGGAGTTGACGACCAGCATCTGTTCGCCCTTGTAGGTGCGCACATAAGCGAACACCTCTTTTTGCGTTTTGAGCATCTTGAAATCGCCGTAGCGCACGATCTCGTTGTCTTTGCGGAACTGAAGGAGCTTGCGGTAGTAATGCAGCAGCGAGTTCGGGTCGGCTTCTGCGGCGGCGACGTTGATCTCCGGGTAGTTTGCGTTGACTTCAAACCACGGCTTGTCGGCGGTGGTGAAGCCTGCGTTTTTCTCCGCCGACCACTGCATCGGGGTGCGGGCGTTGTCGCGCGAGGCGTATTGAATGATCCACATGATGAACTTTTCGGGCACATGCAGCTTCTTCATCAGATCATAGGTGTTGATGGATGAAACATCCTTGTAGCGGTCGATCGTCGGGATGTTCGCGTTGAGCATACCGATCTCCTGCCCCTGATAGATGAACGGCGTGCCGCTTTGCAAAATGTACATCGTGGCGAGCATCTTGCCGCTTTCCACACGGTATTTTTCGCTGCCGTAACGGCTGATGATGCGCGGCTGGTCGTGGTTTTCAATGTAGTTTGCGTTCCACGCCTTGCCGTAAAGCCCCGTCTGCCAGTTGTTATAGACCTTTTTCAGCTTGCCCGGGCGGAAGGGCGTGCGCAAAAAGTTTGTGAGCATATTGTCGCAGTTCATATGCTCAAAATGGAACATCATGTCGAGCACGCGGTGACCGTCTTCACCGATGAATTTCAGTGCGCGCTCGGGCGTCATCATCGGCGCTTCGCCCACGGTGAAGCAGTCATATTCCTCCTGCACCGCGCGGAACTCTTCCAGATACTCATGCAGGTGCGGGCCGTTCATGTAGTGCTCGATGCCCGTGGCGGTCGGCAGCGGAAAGCCGTTCGGCAGCCCCTCTTTTTTGGAAATGAAGGTAATCACGTCTTCGCGGAAGCCGTCCACGCCGAGCTCCAGCCAAAAGCGGATGATGTCCTTGACCTCCTGGCGAACCTTGGGGTTGTCCATGTTCAGATCGGGCTGACCTTTGGCAAACACATGCAGATAGTAAAGCCCGTTTTCCTTGCAAAACTCCCACGCCTTGCCCTGAAACGTGGAAAGCCAGTTGTTCGGCTCCTTTTTGCCGCCCTTGCGACCCTTGCGCCAAAAATAGTAGTCATGGTAGGGGCTGTCGGGGTTCTTGCTTTCCAAAAACCACTTGTGCTGATCGCTTGTGTGGTTGATCACAAGGTCCATGATGATTTTCAGATCGCGCTTGTGCGCCTCGTCCAGCAGCGTTTTGAACTGCTCCAGCGTGCCGTAATCGCTGCTGATGTCACGGTAATCGGCAATGTCATAGCCGTAGTCCGCGTTCGGGGAAGGGTAGAGCGGCGAAAACCAGATGGCGTCCACGCCGAGGCTTTTGATGTAATCCAGCTTTTCAATCACGCCGGTCAAATCGCCGATGCCGTCGCCGTTGCCGTCGCAGAACGAGCGCGGCCAAATCTGATAAACGGCGATGTCCTTATACCATTGTTTGTGTTCCATCGTAGCATCATCTCCCGTTTTTTCTTTATTGTAGCACATCCTGCCGCTAAACACAAGAGTTATTTACATCGTTTTCCTTGATTGGAAGGATCTTTCACTGCGCAAAGCGTCCGCTTCCGGACATACTATTTCCGGTGGAAAAAAAGTTCTACAAGAACACAAAGAAAGCGTGCTATGATGAGAGCGAAGAAAACAACAGGACTACATAAACAAAGGAAAGAGGAGAACTCATGCACGCATTTTCGACCGCCCCCAACGAGGGCAAACACCTGACGATTGCAACCGACCGCGGCACCTTTGCCCGCTATCCCATCCGCACCCATGTGGTGCGCTGCGGCGAGGATCTGCACGAGATTATGCGTGCATACGTCCTCGGCAAAACGCAGCCGGACGATCTGCTTTTCATCAGCGAAAAGATCGTCGCCATCTGCCAGAACCGCGCGTTCAACATCGACGATATCCGCCCGTCGCCGCTTGCCAACCTGCTTTGCCGCTTTGTCTATCGTTCGCCCTACGGCATCGGGCTCGGCTCGCCGTGGACGATGGAGCTGGCGCTGCGCGATGTGGGGCTGCCGCGGATGCTGCTTGCCGCCGGCTGCTCCGCCGTAACCAAGCCGTTCGGCGTGCGCGGCGTGTTTTACCGTGTGGCAGGCACAAAGGCACGTGCGATCGACGGCCCGTGCGAATGCACGATTCCGCCGTACAACCATTTTGCAAAGCTTGCGCCGGCAAAGCCGGACAAGGTTGCGGCAGACCTCGCTTCGCTCGTCGGCTGCGGCGTGGTCATCATTGACGCGAACGACATCGGCGTGAATGTGCTCGGGCGCAGCAGCAAAGAGATCAACGAAAAATTCTGCAAGCAGGTCTTTTGCGACAACCCCCTCGGGCAGGGGCATCAGAGCACACCGCTGTGCGTGGTGAGGAGAGCGGAAGGGGATTGAGAGATTGAGGGAATAAGGGATTGAGTGGAGAGAGAATGAGGGGTTAAGTGGAGAGTCAAACAGCCGCTCCGTAGTGGGGCGGCTGTTGAAATAATTGCTAGAATTTGTAATTGTCATTAATAATTACAATAGTTCGTTGGCTGCTTCGCTTCCAAACACTTGAGCTATTAATGCTATAAATGAATCTTTACTTATATTTCCATCTTTTATATAATTCCAAAAGCTGATTTGATTTTCAAGAGAACCCCAGTCATCATTTTCTAGCCACTCCGCTTGTCTTTCACGACATAGTTTGTCAAATGCTATATAATTGTTTAACATGTTTTGGGTCATTAAGAACAAATCTTCGTTATCGTTTTTTTCTTTTAGTTTGATATATTGATTGGTTTCATCAGCATATTCGGTTTCATAGATTAATTTTTGTGAGATTCCATCGTTCATAGACCAAGTGGAGTTATCATTCATTTCATAATACCATTCGGTTTCGGTGTTATAATTGATTTCATAATTGCCATCATCTTCAATGTTGATTCTAAAACCAACTATGTGAGAACTGTCTTTCTTTTTCATTGCGCAGAAACTACCGTCAAAGATTGAGTAAACATATCCTTCTTCATCTGCAAGCATTGACCAGCAATTTGTCGAATTTAAAGCGCCGCTGGAAACATCGCTTGATGAGTCTAAACTCGAATCAACATCTTCAAATGTATCATTGCTGATAGAACTCCAAAAGCTTACATGGCTATCAAAACCATCAAACAGGTTTTCTCTTAAGTAATTACTGTTAAAACCGACTTTGGCGAACTTGTCAAACATAGTTTTGCCCATAAGAACCAATGAAATTGGCCATTCGATCTGATTGTCGGAAGTGTAAAAGGCAAAAGATTTGTTTTCTGCTTGATACTCCGGTTTAAACATATAACTATCAGAGTTTCCATCATTCATTTCCCATGCGTCGTCGCTGTAAACATAGAAATTCCAATTCTGAATTCTTTCTTCATTAACTGTGTATGTTCCATCTTCATGGATGATAATCGGCTCAACTCTAATATGGCTATTGTCTATCACTTTGAATCTTGAAATCTCAAAGACACTGTAACCGTTATAGATATAACCATCTTCTTCTGCAAAGCGAGCAACATCAGCAGGTAGTTCAGACAAGGATTGTTCTTTTAAAGGCTGAGATTTATTCTCCGGTTTTTGAAAACCACAAGCAGTAAAGCAAAAAATAATTGATAAAACGATGATGGCTGAAACAAATATTTTTCCTGATTTCATGCTTGAATCACCTCTATTTCAGTTTAGTAAAGAATTCATCAATCCAATAGTTATCACCCTTGAGCAAAAAACCATTTTGCGATTGAGAAAGATCAGCATAAAGATGATATGAACCAAAGGTAACGTAGAGTGTTTTTTTCTTGATTTCCCAAGTTCCGCTTTTGCTTCCTTTGTATACATATAAACAAGAACCGTCTTTATTCAATTGGAGAAATGAACCATCGTTTCCCGACCATTCTCCAACATAAGACTTTTTGCCGCAAGCAGATAAAGATGTAATTAGTATAATTCCGATTAATAGCAAAGCAAGTGGAGCTTTAAAAGATTTTTTCATTTTGCAAGATTCCGTCCTTTTCATCAATAAATAAACGTAAACATATTCTTTGCACCGCAGTTTGTGCAGCGTTTGTTCCGATACCCGTCACCGTGTTTGCCGCTGCGGATTGCCAATACGACAACCGCATAGGCGATGCCGGGGAAAATTCCAAGAAGCAAAAATACAATGGTAAGAATCCAGTCAACCGGTCTGAAAACAGGATCCTCCTTCCACGGCCCGATGTGGCCGCAACAATTGCATTTCGGAACATTGTGAGTTGTTTGTTGCTGATTGTTTTCCTGCGTTGGTTGCGCATTGTTGGTGAGCGGTTGATAAGTTGTGTTTTGGTAATCCATGATTTTACCTTCCTTTTTTTAATTTTGCACCTATATAAGTGCAAATACAATTATACATTATCATACAATAAAGTCAAGTACATTTAATGGAAAAGGTTGATTGTATGGATACTTGTATTGAGAAAGCGGTGGGGCAAAATATTCGAAAACAACGATTGGAGAAGAATTTGACGCAAGATGAGGTCGCTGCAAAGCTACAGGTTATGGGCTGCGATCTTACAAGGTCTGCCTATGCAAAAATTGAAGTTGGCCAGCGGCATTTATACCCGGATGAGCTGATTTTGTTGAAAGAGGTGTTTGGCTGTTCCTATGAAGCGTTGTTGGACGTTTCTCTCAATTCTTGATTTTTTCACTTTTTTCTTGACAAATGCAGTCGGGATGAGTACAATAAGACGCGATAACAATAATGCGTTGACAAAGAAGCACTGTGATTTTGCTTTGCAGAGAGCGCGGTTCGTTGATAACGGCTGAAAGACCGCGTAAAGAAAAAAACAGTGTGCCGCTTTGGAGCAGCCGCCGAAAGGACGGACGTTTTTCCGCGTTAAGGAAGCCGAAAGTGGTGCTTTTGCACAAACCGGGTGGTACCGTGGGCTTTGCTCACCCCGGTGGCAGGGCATCGTTTTATTTTTTTGACTGGAGGAAACCACTATGGAATGGATGGGACTCAACGACATCCGCGAAAAGTATCTCAGCTTTTTTGAAAGCAAGGGCCATCTGCGCGCGCCCTCGTTTTCGCTTGTGCCGCAGGGCGACAAGAGCCTGCTGCTCATCAACGCCGGTATGGCGCCGCTGAAAAAATATTTCACCGGCGAACTCACGCCGCCGCGCACACGCATGACCACCTGCCAAAAATGCATCCGCACGCCCGATATCGAGCGCGTTGGCATCACGGCGCGCCACGGCACGTTTTTTGAAATGCTCGGCAACTTCTCCTTCGGCGATTACTTCAAGCACGAGGCCTGCCCCTGGGCGTGGGAATTCTGCACCGAAGTGATGAAAATGCCCGTCGATAAGCTCTGGGTCACGATCTATCAGGACGACGACGAGGCGTTCGACATCTGGACGAAGGAAGTCGGCGTGGACCCGTCGCACATCGTGCGTTTGGGCAAGGAAGATAACTTCTGGGAGCACGGCGCAGGTCCCTGCGGACCGTGTTCGGAAATCTATTTTGACCGCGGCGAAAAATACGGCTGCGGTTCGCCGACCTGCGGCCCCGGCTGCGACTGCGACCGCTACACCGAGTTTTGGAACCTCGTGTTCACGCAGTTTGAGAGCGACGGAAACGGCAATTACACGCGGCTGAAAAGCTGCAATATCGACACCGGCATGGGTCTGGAACGTTTGGCGTGCATCATGCAGGGCGTGGACAACCTGTTTGAAGTGGACACCGTGCAGAACATCATGAAGCATGTGATTCGCATCGCCGGCGTAAACTATCATGAGGACAAGAATAAGGATATCTCCCTGCGCGTCATCACCGACCATATCCGTTCCACAACCTTCATGATCGGCGACGGCGTGATGCCCTCCAATGAGGGCCGCGGCTATGTGCTGCGCCGTTTGCTGCGCCGCGCCGCGCGCCACGGCAAGCTGCTCGGGATCAACCACACGTTCCTGTATGAGGTCTGCGAAACGGTCATTCAGGAAAATAAGGGCGCATATCCGAATCTGGAAGAAAAGCACGATCTGATCGTCAAGGTCATCAAGGCCGAGGAGGAATCCTTTGCCAAGACGATCGACACCGGTCTTTCCATGCTCAAGCAGATCATCGACACACTGGATACCAAGACGCTCTCCGGCGCGGACGCATTCAAGCTGCAGGACACCTACGGCTTCCCGATCGACCTGACGCGCGAACTGCTCGCGGAGCGCGGCTTCACTGTGGATGTGGAGTCCTTCCGCAAGCTCGTTGAAGAAAACCGCCTGCGCACGCGTGAAGCCCGCAAGGACGCCGGCGCGGAAGCGTGGAAGGGCGTTGGCACCGTGACAAAAGGTCTGCCCGCCACTGCGTTCCTCGGCTATCAGACGCTGACAGCCGACACTGAGATCGTTGCCGTGATCGCGAACGGCGCGCGCGTGGAGTTTGCGGAAGCGGACACCGATGCAACGCTGGTGCTGCGCGAAACGCCGTTTTATGCCGAAAGCGGCGGTCAGGTCGGCGATTCCGGTCTGATCAAGACGGACAGCGCGGTCTTTGAAGTGGTCTCCACAACCAAGACGGCCGACGGCGTGTTCCTGCATCACGGCCGCGTGATCGAAGGTGATTCCGTCGCCGCCGGTCAAAGCGCAAACGCTGCGGTAAACACCTTCCGCCGCGTGGCGATCACGCAAAACCACTCAGCGGCGCATTTGCTGCAGGCGGCGCTGCGCACCGTGCTCGGCACCCATGTGGAACAGGCCGGTCAGTTGGTGGATGAGCGCTTCTGCCGCTTTGACTTTGTACATTTCTCCGCGATGACGAGCGACGAGATCGCAACCGTGGAGGCGTTGGTCAACGAGCACATCCTTGCCGCTATCCCCGTGCAGACGATGGAGATGCCGATCGACGAGGCGAAAAAGCTCGGCGCGATGGCGCTGTTCAGTGAAAAATACGGCGACGTGGTGCGCGTGGTCAAAATGGGCAGCTTCTCCGTGGAGCTTTGCGGCGGCACCCATGTGCAGAACACCGGTAACGTCGGTCCGTTCCATATCATTTCCGAATCCTCTGTGGCCGCCGGTGTGCGCCGCATCGAAGCTGTGACGGGACTGAACGCATTCAATTATTACCACGACACCCAGCGTCTTTTGAACGAAACGGCCGCCACACTCAAAAGCGGCAGCGTCAAAGAACTGCCGAACAAGGCCGCCGCGCTGATGGCGGAGCTGAAGGCGAAGGACAAGGAGATCGAAAAGCTTTCCGGCGTGATCGCAAACGCCAAAACGCAGACGATGCTTGAAAATGCGGTCGACGTCGGTTCCTGCAAGCTGGTCACGGCCTTCCTTGAGGAAACGACCGTAGACGAGCTGCGCAAGATGTGCGACCTTGTCAAAAGCAAGGGCGAAAACTTCATCGGTGTGATCGCCGGTATCCAAAAGGCGAAGGGCACCGGCAACATCTGCACCTGCTGCGGCAAAGCGGCCATCGCCGCGGGCGCTCATGCGGGCAACATTGCGCGCGCTGTTGCGCAAAAAGCCGGCGGTTCCGGCGGCGGAAAGCCCGATTCCGCAATGGCCGGCGCAAAAGACACCGCCGCGATCCCGGCTGCGCTGGAGGCGGCCGCAGAAATCATCAGCGATATGCTGCACTAAGGAGGAACCATGATGAGTGATTGTATTTTTTGCAAAATCGCAAACGGGGAGATCCCGACAACAAAGGTTTACGAGGACGATCTTGTGCTCGCGTTCAACGATCTCGCGCCCCAGGCGCCGATCCATGTGCTGATCATCCCCAAACAGCACATCACATCCTGCGACGACATCACGTCCGACAACAGCGCCGTGATCGCGCATATCTTTGAAGTCGCCGCGCTTTTGGGCAAGCAGTTCGGTCTGACCAACGGTTACCGCATCGTCAACAACTGCGGCGAGGACGGCGGTCAGACGGTCAAGCACCTGCATTTCCATTTCATGGGCGGACGGCAGTTCGGCTGGCCCGCAGGCTGAGGTAAATTTTTACAATGATTTGTTGATTGTGTTAAAAAATCTATAAATCGTTTACAAACGCTTGCATTGCTTTTTCAAAGATGCTATAATACTTATAAGCGAAAGCGAATAAATTCAGGAGGTACCTTTTATGGACAAAATCATGAATGTATTGAAGAACCTGTTCCAGGATATCATTAACATCGTTGTCGGCAGAAACGGCGAGGGCGGAGTTGCCACGCAGGTGCTGGAAGCGATCAAGAACATCTTCGGCAATGCTGCTGACGGTGAAAAAGCTGAATAATTTATCCTAAAAATGCCGCCGCAGAGAATCTGCGGCGGTCATTTTATGGCACAGTCTGCGCGGCGAGGCGGGACGCACCGTGCACCGCACGGTGCGAAGGCGCGCACTGTTGCGGCAGATGAAAACGCGACAGGCAAAAGCGCGCCTTCCGCGCGGCATTGGGCTGCGGGAAGCTTTTTCAATGCGCTTTTGGCCGCGCGGTCCCGCCTCGCCGCGCAGACTGTGCCATAAAACGACGCTTGACAAACCCACCGCTTTTGCGTTATGATGAGATAGAAAACAGAGAAGGAGGCTTTCCAATGAAAAAAGTATTCGTCATTTTTCTTTCGGTCGTGCTGCTGTTCAGCGCAATCAGTATCGTTGTGCCTGCAACGGTGACCACCGCCGCGGCGGCAAACACATCCTCCGGCGGCTTCGTTGAAAGCTTTACCGGAAAACTGCAGCAGGCGATCCGTGCGTTCTTCGACTGGCTGCTGTCCCTGTTCCGCAAGGGTCCGTCTCCGTCGCCGGAGATCGAAGTGGACGAACCCACATCCTTGCCCCCAACGCAGACGGAAGACCCAACATCCGCCACGCAGACGACCACGGAATCCACAGTGATCTGCGATTCGGAACCGTCCTCGGACAACACGTCAACGACCGGGGAAGAGCAGACGCTGCCGGATTCACAAACGCTTGTATTCCAGCCGAACTGGGAGTATGCGTCCTTTTCCGCCATTCACACAGACAGCGTGAAGCTGTATTACTCCAAGGCGACGCCGCGTAAAAACAAAACGGTTTGTGTGAACGCAGGCCACGGCACAAAAGACGGCGATCAGCAGTTCACGCTCTGCCACCCCGACGGCAGCCCAAAAGTCACCGGCGGAAGCACTGCGGCAGGCGCAACACAGGCGACGGCTGTCAGCGGCGGCACAACGTTTTTGGACGGCACGCCGGAAGCTGAAGCAACGCTTTCACTGGCGCTGCTGGTGAAGGAAAAGCTGCTTGCTGCGGGCTACGATGTGCTGATGATCCGCGAAGATGACGACGCCCAGCTCGACAACATTGCGCGCACCGTCTTCGCCAACAACTGCGCAGACTGTCATATTGCGCTGCACTATGATTCTTCCACAAACGACAAGGGACTGTTTTACTGCGGCGTGCCGAATGTGGCGTCCTATCGGAATATGGAGCCGGTGAAATCGCATTTTGAAGCGCACACTGCACTCGGTGAAGCGCTGCTGCAGGGCGCAAGAGATGCCGGAATCAAAGTTTACTCCAGCGGCCGTGTGGACATCGATCTTACACAGACGTCCTATTCCACGGTGCCTTCGGTCGATCTGGAGGTCGGCGACCGTGCGAGCGACCACGGCGCGACACAGCAAGGCAAGATCGCGGACGGCATCGTGCGCGGCGTAAATGCGTTTTTCGGATAAAGAATACAGAAAAGAAAAACCGAAAGGGGAGGCGATCCTCTTTCGGTTTTTTCTATTGTTTCTTTCGCTGATATGCTTCTTTGCAATCCGTGAGTCCGGCAAGATAGTCCATACTGGTGCCAAGCGCAACGGCGATTCGTTTGCATTGTTCAAAGGTGTAGTAACGTCTTCCGTTTTCAATTTTTGAATAGTCGCTTTGATCGATGCCGGTCAGCATTTGCATCTGGATTTGCGTGAGTCCTTTTTCTTTTCTCAGGTCTTTCAATCTGCTCATAATCATCACCATAAAAATTATGGCATTTTGACCTATTGACAATAGGGTGAAATTGACCTATAATGATAAAAAATAAATGAGAGGTGCAAAAAGAATGAAATGTAAATACTGCGGCGCAGAGGTTAATAGTGAATCAAAAATCTGTCCATTCTGCAATAGCGAAATTGTCAAAGAGCAGCCTACAGTGAATGTGACGAACAATTATTATGGCTCAAGCGGATCTCAAAATGAAACGAATGCCGTTTGCCCTAAGTGCGGTAGCAAGAATATCAAATTCCGTCGTGAAGAAGTCGGCAATACAAAGAGCAAAACATCAAAGCAAGTATACTATAGGACAGTTGCTATTTGTCAGTCTTGTGGTACTACATGGGTTCCAAATGCGAGTTCGCCAAAGAATAAACACAGCATTTGGTGGTGGTTAATTGTTATTCTGTTTTATCCGATTTCGTTGACTGTTTGGTTCATTAAAACACCGAAATTGAAGATTGATAAAAAGTACAGAATCATTTTAGTAGTAGCAATTTGGTTAGTTTTTATTTTGTTGGGTGCTTTTTCTCAAAAAACCGATCCTTCCATTGACGAGTCAGTTACAGAATCTTCCATTTCTCAAGTGTCAGAAGCAGCAGCAAATGCTGAAAAAGAGGCTTTGTTTATGATTGATAATGTTGAATTGGGAGAATATGGAAAGAAAAAGACAGTGAATAAAGATACAGAATCCGAATATACGTTTATTGAATATCATATTCCGGCAGGAAAATACAAAGTGACAAATCTTCATCCAAAAACAATAACACAGCTTTCTGTATATAGCAATAAATATGTAAAAAACGATTCCGGATGGGAAGAGGCGGCCGAGAGTTTTGGCATTTTTGTATTGACGCCTGAAAAAAGTGAGATTATTACAATAGGAAAAGACCAGCATATAAAGTGCTCTGACGGTGAAACAAAACTCTCATTTGAAAAAGCAGAATAAGTTGTATTGGCTGTTGCTTGAAAAACGAGCGGCAGCCTTTTTTTAAAACCCATTGCCTTTTCCCTGTAATTGTGCTACAATAATTCTATCAAATTGCAAAGGAAGCGATTTTATGCAACCAGTTCGTATCGGTATCGTCGGTTTCGGCAATCAGGGCAGCGCCTATGTCAACCTGATCCACCAAAAAAAGCTGATCGACGGCGCGGTCATTGCCGCTGTTTGCGACATCAACGCGCCGAAGCTCGCCGCGCAGTGTGAAAAATTCGGTCTTTCCTGTCCGACGTTCACGACCCATGAGGAGATGTTCAAAAGCGGCATGATCGACGCGGCGATCATCACCACGCCGCACTATTTCCATCCCCCGATCGCGATCGACGCCATGCGTGCCGGTCTGCATGTGCTCTCCGATAAGCCCGCCGGCGTTTATACCAAGCAGGTCAAGGAGATGAACGCCGAAGCGGCGAAGCACCCCGACCTGGTGTTCGGCATGATGTTCAATCAGCGCACGAACGAGGCCTACCGCAAGATGCGCGAAATGATCGCGCACGGCGACCTCGGCCAGATCAAGCGCGTGAACTGGATCATCACCGACTGGTACCGCTCGCAGTCCTATTACGATTCCGGCGCTTGGCGCGCAACGTGGCGCGGCGAAGGCGGCGGTGTGCTGTTCAATCAGGCGCCGCATCAGCTCGATCTGCTGCCGTGGATCGTCGGGATGCTCCCGAACGCGATGCAGGCGCATTGCCATTTCGGCAAATGGCACAACATCGAGACCGAGGATGACGTGACGGCATATATGGAATTTCCGAACGGCGCAACGGGCGTGTTTGTGACAACAACGGGCGATTTCCCGGGTACGAACCGGCTGGAGATCCTCGGCACAAAGGGCAAGCTCGTCTGTGAAAAGGGCGAAAAGCTGACCTTCTTTGAAAACGAGATGGACGAGCGCGAATTCAACCGCACCTATAAAGGCGGCTTCGGCGCGCCGAAGATGACAGAGACCGTGCTCATTGAAAAGGCCGAGGCGAAGCAGCACGCGGCAATTTTGCAAAACTTTGCAGACGCGATCTCCGGAAAAGCGCCGCTGCAGGTGCCGGGGATCGAGGGCATCAACGGTGTGGAAATGATGGACGCCATGCTGCTGTCCGAGTGGCTGGGCAAAAAGGTGGAGATGCCGATCGACGACGATCTGTATCTTGCCGAACTGGATAAGCGCCGCGCAAGCGGAAAGCCCCTTGCCGAAGAGAGCGCCACTGTGCTTGACACCGCCGGGACCTATTGAGTTACAGTAAAATAAAAGATGACAGAGGCAAAGCTTCCGTCATCTTTTTTCTTTACGGAACAGTTCAATCTGATCCCTGATCCCTGATCCCTGTTCCCTGATTCCAGCTTACTCTCCGATCGGCCGGAACCACACCGTCATATCCGATTCGCCGCGGTTGGCAAAGGCGTAATAGGGGATGAACGTGGCGGTCGTTTTTTCAAACGGCGCGGCGTCGCGCGTATAAAGCGGGCGAGCGGCGGCGCTGCTTTTTTCGGCGGGCAGCGTGATCACGTTCGCGCCCATTTGCGCGTCAAAGCGCAGCGTTGCAGCGCCCGCTGTGTCCACACGCAGATCAAACAGCGCGCCGTCGTTGTCGATGCCTTCAAGGCAGTAGACGATCGGGCCGCGCATGAGCGCGCATTTGCCTGCGTCGGCGCGCACGGCAGGGTTCGCGTGATAAAACACCGGCTGCATCGGAAAGTCGATGTCGAGCGTGAAGTGCTCGCTGTCGGCGGTCAGCTCAGCGTAACCGCGCTTTATGTCCACCGGCATAGAAAACGCAGCGTTTTCGCACCAGCCGGGCACGCGCACCAGCAGACGCTGTCCCTTTGCGCCGTCAATGGAAAGGCGGATCTTCCCGTCGTGGGGATAGTTTGTTTCCATCGTCAATTCCGCGCCGCCGGGCAGGCGCACACAGCAGGGGAGGAACTGATGCACGCAAACGGTGTTTTCGCCGACAGAGCAGACAGTGTTTCCGAGCGAGGCGTACCAGCGTGTGACATTCGGCGGGCAGCAGGAGCACCAGAACACTTCCAGCCGCTCTGTGATCGGCAGCCGGTCGCCTTCGCGCGCGCTCGTGTGGCGCACGTGGTCGGCAAGGTTGATCTCAAGCGGGTTCTCATAGAAGAACGATTTGCCGTCGAGAGAAAGGCCTGCGAGCACACCGTTGTAAAGCTCGCGCTCCACAACGTCGGCGTATTTGGCGTCAAGGTCGATCTCCTTCATGCGGTCGGCGAACATCGCCAGCGCAATGGACGCGCAGGTTTCGGCATAGGCGGTGTCGTTCGGCAGGTCGTAGTCGATGGTGAACGCTTCGCCGCAGTGGCTCGAACCGATGCCGCCCGTGATATACATTTTTTTCGTCACGATATCGTCAAACAGCGCGCGGCAGGCTTCCAGCAGTTCTGTGTCGCCGGTCTCCTTTGCCGCATCAGCCATCGCGCTGTAAAGATAGCACGCGCGCACACAGTGGCCTTCGGCGGTGCGCTGCTGCCGCACAGGTTGGTGTGATTGGTTGTAGTTTTCATAGCACCAGTCGACATCGTTTTCGTTTTTCTTTCCGCGCTCGTTCAAAAAGAACATTGCAAGGTCAAGATACTTCCGGTCGCCGCGCAGACGGTACAGTTTGAACAGCGCCAGCTCAATTTCTTCGTGCCCCGGCGTTACAAAGGCGGCAGAGTGTTCAACGCAGAACACGCGGATGACCAGATCGATATAGCGGTCCAGGATCCGGATCAGCCGGTCGCGCCCTGTGGCGTTATAATAGGCGACAGCGGCCTCGATCAGATGGCCGAGGCAGTAAAGCTCATGATGGTCGCGCAGACGAAAACGGTTTTCCGGTTCCACAACGGTGTGATAGATGTTGAAATAGCCGTCCGGCGCCTGATGTGCTTCGATCAGATCGATCACACGCTCCACCTGTGATTGCAGATCGTCGTTCGGCGCTTTTTGCAGCAGATACGCCGCGCTTTCAAGCCATTTTGCAACGTCGGAATCCCAAAAAAAGTGCGGCTTGGGCAGATCGCTGCCTTCTTTCCAGCCGAACTCGAACGCCTGAAAGCGTCCGGTTTCGGCAAAGCGGTCGCGTACGGCGAAGATCGTCACGTCGCGGATGAGGGCTTGCTTTTGCGCCAAAAAACCGCCGGTGACGTCCACGTTTGAAAAATCAACGGGAGAAAAATGTTCCATGATGCACCTCGTTTTGTTTGATACTGAAAATATAGCACATTTTGCGCAAAAATGCAAGAGGGGAGGTCAGGGGGTAGGGAGTAGGGATTGAGGGAATAAGTGAAGTGTGGAGTTTGGAGAGTTGAGAGTGGAGAGATTTCGACAGGGGACAGGGAACAGGGGACAGGGGGCAGGAAGCAGAATAATAGAAACCGTAGGGGCGGCCAGTGGCCGCCCGGGCAAGGCTTACCGATGCGATGAGTTTTTCATATTATGGATTTGCCGAAACCTACACTTACCGATGTGCTGAACTTTTCAACTGCAAAATCATAACACAACGGACTTCGATTGTGCCCGATCATGCGGGCGGCTTTAGAGTTGCTTTGTTGCTGCTGCGACAAAACTGGAATCGCAACGAAAAAAGCCCCACCGGAGCTTTTTTCTGCGACACCGGCCGCCCCTATCTGCTCCCTGCCCACTGCTCCCTGTTCCCTGCTCCCTGCTCCCTGTTCCCTGCTCCCTACTTCCTGTTCTTTGCACCTTGTTCTCTCAGTCTCTCCACTCTCAACTCTCCAAACTCCACACTTCACTTATTCCCTCAATCCCTCAATCCCTTAATCCCTCAATCCCTCAATCCCTTAATCCCTCAATCCCTACTCCCTACCCCCTACCCCCTACCCCCCTCAACCCCGCCTCGCATTTTTCCCTTGACTTTCCCGTCCGAACCTCGTATAATAGAACCGTATTTCAGCCCAAAGGAGCATCTGACATGAAAACGTATGAAATGAAAATAGCCGGACTGACCCGCCAACTGCCCATTTGTGAGGTCAATGAACATCTGGATATCGCCGGGTTCGTGATCTTCGGCGATGTGGAAATGACTGTGGCTGCTTCGGCGGAGCTGCTGAAAAAATGTCCGGACTTTGATTATATCGTGACGGCCGAAGCCAAGGGCATCCCCCTGGCGTATGAAATGGCACGTCAAAGCGGCAAACCCTACCTCATCTGTCGTAAGGGCGCAAAGCTTTACATGGTCGATCCCGTTTCCGTGCATGTGCGCTCCATTACCACGGACCGGATGCAGACGCTCTATCTCGATTCGCTGGAAGGCGAACGCATGCGCGGCAAACGCGTGCTCATCATCGACGACGTGATCTCCACGGGCGAATCGCTGACCGCCATTGAAACGCTGGTCGGTCGCTTCGACGCGAATATTGTGGGCAAAGCCGCCATCCTCGCCGAGGGCGACGCGGCAAAGCGCGACGACATCATTTTCCTGGAAGAGCTTCCGCTGTTCTTCAAATAAGCAAAGATGCGAAAGGCGAACGCAGGACAAACGCGCAGTCTGCGGCGACCGCTTGCCGTTGCAGGCTTTGCGCTGTTCGGTTCCATGGCGACCCTTTCGCTGCTTGGAACGGCAAAAGCGGCGGTGCTGCTCTCTGTTTTGTGCGGCATATGCTTTTTGTGCTCGCTCGGCTTCCTTTTTCGCAGACGTTCCCTTCGGCTGTGCACCGTAAGCGGTGCGGCGCTGCTCGGATGTCTGCTGTTTCTTTTTTCGTTTCTGTTCGTTTTGACCCCGGCGCTGGAATCGATCGGGGAAAACGCGGCGGTTTCGGCGCGTGTGACGTCGTTTCCGCAAGTGAGCGAAAACAAAAAGCGCGTTTATGTAACGGCGAAGCTGACCGTCAACGGCAAAGCGGTGCCCGGAAAGGCGCGTTTGTCGCTGCCTGCAAAGGAAACGCGGCTCTGTGATTTTGCCGCAGAGCTTCGTCCGGGCGATACGGTGACGTTTTCCGGCGCCGTGTATGCGCTTGGCGGCGAAAACAAGGCGGTGCGCCGCTCGTTTCAAAGCCGGAGAATGTTTCTCGGCGCCTATCCGACCTCCCGTGCGGCGTTGGTTCCGGCCGCGCATCTGCCGCTGTTCGGTGTCTTTCTTTCGCTGCGGCAATCGGCGATCGAAACGCTGCGCACCCGCTTTTCCGGCGACACGGCCGGGCTGTTGATCTCGCTGCTTTTCGGTGATAAGACTTTTCTTTCTGCCGGAAGCTACCGCGCGTTCCGCATGGCCGGCGCCGCGCATCTGCTGGCCGTTTCGGGGCTGCATCTGTCGGTCTGGGTGCTCGGCTTTTATACCCTCTTGCGCCGTCGCGGCGTTTCGTTGCGGCTGACAACAGTGCTGAGCATGGGTGTGACACTGCTTGTGATGGCGTTCGCGCTCTTTTCCGGATCGGTGCTGCGCGCGGGGTTCATGCTGCTGGTCTTTTTGCTCGGCGGTCTTTTGCGGCGCGAAAGCGACGGACTGAACAGCCTCGGCGTTTCCGTGATCGTCTGTTTGCTGCTTGATCCGTTCCTTGCCGGCAATGTCGGCTTTTTGCTTTCGGTGCTTTCCACCGCCGCGATCTTTGCGCTCGCGTTTCCGCTGTCTGTGCGATTGCTGAAGCAAAAGCATTTCAAATCCGCGCGTGTGCGGCGGCTTGTGACCGCGCTCACGGAAGCGGTGTGCGTGAGCGTGTGCATTACTTTGGTGACCGCGCCGGTGCTGGTTTACTTTTTCGGCAGCGTTTCGCTCGTCGGTGTGCTTTCAAGTCTGTTCTTTTTGCCGCTGACAACGCCGCTGCTGCTTTGTGCCGGGGCGAGTCTGCTGCTTGGCGGCGTTCCGCTGCTTGGCGCGCTCGTCTGCACGCTCACAAATCTGCTTTCCCTGCTTGCGCTCAGGTTTTCCGCCGCGGTGTCGGCGCTGCCGTTTGCCGCAGTGCATATCGAAAAGTTTTTGGCGCTCCCGGCGCTTGGCTGTTCGGTATGTCTGTGCGCGCTGCTGCTCTTGTTTCTGTCCGGGCTGCGCCGCCGCAAAAGGCGCGTGCTGTGCGCCGTGTTTGCCGCACTGTTTTTGCTTTGCGCGCTTTTGCCCGCAATGGCCGAACACAGCATGGTGCGCCTTTGGATGCTGCAGGTCGGGCAGGGGAGCTGCGTGCTGCTCAAAAAGGGAAACGACGCGGCGCTGCTGCAGTTTGACTGCGACGATTACCATGCCGCGCTCGCCGTGGATACGCTGGAGGAAGCCGGGGTACGTCTGCGCGACGCTGTGCTTTCCGGCAGCGATAACGACAAGCTGCTTTGTGCGCGATTGCAGCCGGAACATATTTTTCAAAGGTTTGACATCACCGGCGGCGACCGCTTTACTTTTGGCGATTTTGAAGTGCGCGTGCTTTCAAACGGCGTGCTTCTTTCCGGACGCGGACAGACGATGCTGCTGTCTGACGAACATCTGCTGACCTTTTCCGCGGGTGCGGAACGGATCCATACAGACGCCGCGGCGTCGGCGCTTTCAACAGCAACGGACACGCTGCTGCTGGAGATTGCAAAAAACGGCCGTATGCGGCTGCGAGGTGAAAACGATTGGCACATTTTGATGAAAAAGAACTCCGCCGCCATCTGAAGGAAGGCGTGTTTCTGCGCGCATATCTGATCATCGGTGACGAGGATTATCTCAAGCAGCAGTATGCGATGCTGCTTTGTGAAAAGGCGGTGGAAGAGGCGTTTCGCGCGCTGAATTTTGAACAGTACGCGGGGAAGAACGCCGATTTGCGCGATGTGTTTGACCGCGCAGGGACGCTGCCGATGCTCAGCGAGCGCCGGTGCATCCTGGTGGACGATTATCCGCTGGACACGCTGAATGAAAAGGCGCTGAAAACGTTGGACGAATCGCTGCAGTCACTGCCGGACTCAGCGGTCGTGATCTTTCGGCAGATGCAGAACGGTCTTGGTAAAAATGCCAAAAAGCTGCGCACGATGTTTGAAGCGCACGGGGCGGTGTGTGAACTGAACCGCCGCAAGGGACAGGACCTGTATAAGCCGCTCATCGCCGCTGCGGCAAAGCGCGAAAGCACGCTCTCTCCGGCAATGGCGCAGTATCTTGTCTCCTGTGTGGGCGACGATTTCAACGTTCTTTTGACCGAGCTTTCCAAAATCTGCGCCTACGCCAAGGGGGAGATCACGAAGGAGCATATCGACCTTCTGGCAGTCAAGACGCTTGACGCGCGGGTGTATGATCTGACGCGCGCGCTGCTGCAGCACAACTACGAAAAGGCGCATCAGGTGCTGGACATTCTTCTGACGCTGCGCACGGAGCCGAATTTCATTCTCGGCACGATCATCTCCTCGTTCGTCGATCTCTACCGCGTCAAGGTCGCGCTGACCTGCTGCGGCTCCACCCAACCGCTGACCGAGGTGTTCAACTATAAAAACCGCGCCTTTGCTCTGACCTACACCGCCCGCGATGCAGCAAAACTCAGTTTGCCGCAGATTCGCGCGTGCCTGAAGGAGCTGCAAAAGGCGGATCAAAAGCTGAAAAGCACCGGCGAAAGCGGCGAACTGATTTTGGAAACGCTGATGGTGCGTCTGCTGCTGATCATGAACGGAGAAACAAAATGCTGAAGCTCAGCCAGGCCGTGATCGTGGAAGGAAAATACGACGCCATCCGGCTGGCGAACGTGGTGGACGCGCTGATCCTCACAACGGAAGGCTTCGGCATTTTTAAGGACAAGGAAAAGCAGGCGCTGCTGCGGCGGCTTGCGAAAACAAGGGGCATCATCGTGCTGACCGACAGCGATTCCGCCGGGTTTTTGATCCGTTCGTTTTTGCGCTCGGCGGTGCCGGAGGGCAGTGTGACGCATGTGTATATCCCCGACGTGTTCGGCAAGGAAAAGCGCAAGCGTGCGCCGGGCGCGGAGGGCAAGCTCGGCGTGGAGGGCATTGCGCAGGACGTGCTGCTGGAAGCATTTCGCAAAGCGGGTGTAACTGCGCAGGAAACCGCCGCCCCGCATGAGAGTATCACGACGCTCGATCTTTATGAGCACGGTCTTTCCGGCAAAGCGAACAGCCGCGAAAAGCGAAAGCGGCTGCTGAAAAAGCTGGCGCTGCCGGAGCGGCTTTCGACGGGCAATCTTGTAAAAGTGCTCAACTGTTTTGTGACAAAAGATGAATTTTTAGAGCTGGTAAAGGAGCTGGAAGTATGAGAATCGGACACGGCTATGATGTGCACCGTCTGACCGAGGGGAGAGACCTCATCCTCGGCGGCGTGAAAATTCCGTTTGAAAAGGGGCTGCTCGGCCATTCGGACGCCGATGTGCTGCTGCACGCGGTCGCGGACGCGCTGCTCGGTGCGGCGGCAAAGGGCGATATCGGCGTGCTGTTTCCCGACAGTGATCCGGCCTTTGCCGGTGCAGACAGCTTGCTGCTGCTGCAGCGCGTGGTGCTGACTGTGAACGCCGCGGGCTTTCGTGTGGGCAACATCGACTGCACGGTGCTTTGCCAGCGGCCGAAGCTGCGCCCCTATATCGACACTATGCGCAAAAACATCGCCCTTGCGTGCGGCGTTGGCGTGGAGCGCGTGAGCGTGAAGGCAACGACCGAGGAGGGACTCGGCTTTACCGGCCGCGGAGAAGGCATTGCTGCCCATGCGGTGTGCTTGCTGGAAGAGGACGAAGGTTTGGCGGAACGGTGAAAGCGAGGGATGCGTTGAGAGTGGAAGGAGTTTTGTTGAGGGATTAAGGGAATAAGGGATTAAGGGATTAAGGGAATAAGGGATTAAGGGAATAAGGGATTAAGGTGTTAAGTGCTTTAGGATTCAGGGGTGGAGTGGTCGAATAAACACATATTTCATCTCCTATTCCTTCCTTGTACAGCTTTCAAGAACCCTTTTCTCTTTTGGTTGTGCCCAGCTTAACTAACAATTTTCTTTATTCTATTTTCTTGATCCTTCAACCCCTCAATCCCTCAATCTCTCCACTCTCAACTCTCCAAACGCCACTCTCCACTTAATCCCTTAACCCCTCAACCCCTTAACCCCTCAATCCCTACCCCCCTAATCCCTCCTCCCCATTGACATTTCCGTTTCTCTGTGCTACAATGTGAAAATGAAATTCAGTTTCGTTTTTGCAAGGTGAGCATATGAGAGAAACAACCTATCAGACAAAACAAAAGCAGGCGATTTTGGAAAGCCTGCAATCCGGCGCGCAGCGGTCGCTGACAGTCGATGAGATCACCGCACGGATCAATGAAAACGGCGGCAAGGTCGGCCGCACCACGGTATATCGCCATCTTGAGGCTTTGCTCGCGCAGGGCAGGGTGCGCAAATTCAGCGACGGCAGCGGCAAGTGCGCCACATTTCAGTTCGTGCCCGACCCCGGCGACTGCGAACATCATATGCATTTGAAATGCGCCCGCTGCGGGAAGTACATTCACCTGGACTGCGACGAGATGCAGCAGGTGAACGCGCACATTTTTGAAGCGCACCATTTCCGGGTGGACAACGTGCAGTCGCTGCTGGTCGGCCTTTGTGAGGACTGCCTGAAGGAGGAGCGACATGGCGCTGATTGAATGTAAGAACGTCTCGCTCGGCTATGAGCATCACGTCGTTGCCACCGGCATCAACTTTACGGCGGAAAGCGGCGATTTTTTGTGCATCGTCGGCGAAAACGGCAGCGGCAAAAGCACGCTGGTCAAAGCCATCCTCGGCCTCAAGGAGACCTACAGCGGCCACTTGCATCTTGGCGACGGGCTGAAGAAAAAGCAGATCGGCTATCTGCCGCAGCAGACAACGGCGCAGCGTGATTTTCCCGCGAGTGTTGCCGAGGTCGTGCTGTCGGGGTGCCTGCCGTCAAAAACGGGCGTGTTTTACAGCCGTGCGCTGCGCAAACGCGCCGAAGACAATATGGAAAAGCTGGATATCCTGCCGCTCAAAAACCGGTGCTACCGCGAGCTTTCCGGCGGCCAGCAGCAACGGGTCTTGCTTGCGCGGGCGCTTTGCGCCACAGAAAAGCTGCTGCTGCTTGACGAACCTGTCACAGGGCTCGACCCGCTTGTGACAGCGGAATTTTACAGCCTGATTTCAAAGATCAACCGGTCGCTCGGCATCACGGTTCTGATGGTCAGCCATGACCTTTCCGCGTGTCTGGCGCTCGGCACACACATTTTGCATATGCAAAACGGCAGCGCTTTTTTCGGCACGGTCGAAGCCTACCGGCAGAGCGATCTTTATCGACAGTTTACGGAGGGCGGCAGTCATGGGTGAGCTTTTGAACTTTTTTGTTTCCCATTCCTTTATGCTGCGCGCGCTGCTTGTCGGTGTGCTGATCTCGCTGTGCTGTGCGCTTTTGGGCGTGAGCCTTGTGCTCAAACGCTTTTCCATGATCGGCGACGGGCTTTCCCATGTGGGTTTCGGTGCGCTTGCGATCGCTTGTGCGGCAAATGTTGCGCCGCTTTATTTTTCCATCCCGATCGTTGTGCTGGCGGCGTTTTTGCTGCTGGCAATGAATGAAAAGGGCGCGCTGAAGGGCGACGCCGCGATCGCGCTGATCTCTACGGGGGCACTTGCCGTCGGTGTGATGGTCACATCGATGACGACCGGCATGAATGTGGATATCTACAACTATATGTTCGGCAGCATCCTCGCGATGAGCCGCGGCGACGTGGTGCTTTCCGTGCTGCTCTCCGTGGCGGTCATTGTGCTGTTCTGCGTGTTTTATGAGGAGATTTTTGCCGTCACGTTTGACGAAAGCTTTGCAAAGGCGACCGGTACGCGCGTGAAGGCATATAACTTTTTGATCGCCATGCTCACAGCGGTGACGATCGTGGTCGGCATGCGCATGATGGGTGCGCTGCTGATCTCCAGCCTCATCATTTTCCCCACCGTCACTTCCATGCGCGTGTGCAAGAGCTTTCGCCGCGTGGTGGGCATGAGCGTGCTCGTGTCAGTGGTGTGCTTTGTGCTCGGTCTGGTCGTTTCCGTAAAGCTCGAAGCGCCGACGGGTGCAAGCGTTGTGTGTGTGAACATTGCGTTTCTCGCTGTGTTTGCGTTGCTCGGTGCAGTGTTGAATCTTCCGCAGCGCTCAAAGCTGTTCCGTTTTCGGCGCGTTTTGGCGGTGCTGCTGGTATTGCTGCTTCTGTGCGGCGCGGCGCTTCCGTTTTTCGGAGGCATTGATATACATGAGGCGAAAAAGCTTTCTGTTGTCACGACCTCGTTCGCGCCTTTTGATTTTGCGCGTGCGGTCTGCGGTGACGACGCCGAGGTGACGATGCTGCTTTCGCCCGGTGAGGAAAGCCACACCTTTGAGCCGACGCCCGGCGATCTGCTGCAGCTTGAGCAGTGCGATGTATTTGTCTATGGCGGCGGCGAATCCGACGCGTGGGCAGATGATATCCTCTCTTCACTCGACACGTCAAAAAAACAGATCGTGCGCATGATGGACGTGGTCGAACTGCAGGAGGAGCAGTCTCTTGAAGGAATGCAGGAGGAAGAAGAAGAGGAAGAACCGTATGACGAGCACGTCTGGACTTCCGTTTTCAATGCGCAAAAGATCACGGCTGCGGTCTGTGACGCCGTTTGTGCGGCAGACAGCGACCATGCAGCATCCTTCCGCGCAAGAGCGGCGGATTACACGGCGCAGATGCAGGCGCTTGACGACGCGTTTTTCGCTTTGGCAAAAAAGAAACAGGGG
Organism: Oscillospiraceae bacterium; assembly: GCA_902792985.1. Taxonomy (GTDB): domain Bacteria; phylum Bacillota; class Clostridia; order Oscillospirales; family Acutalibacteraceae; genus UBA6857. The sequence continues at coordinate 36,550 of CADBBT010000005.1, read as the reverse complement.
CAGTCGTTCATCGTCGGTGACCGCTTCCCGTTTCAGTATTTCATGACACGCTACGGCTTTTCCTTTTATGCGGCGTTTCCGGGCTGTTCCGCGGAAAGCGACGCGAATCCGCACACGGTGGGCTTTTTGATCGACAAGGCAAAGGCGCAGCAGACGCCGGTGATCTTCAAGGTCGATCTGAGCACCGGCGCAGTGGCGAACACGATCGCCGCAGCGTCAGGCAGCCGGGTGGAAACGCTGTATTCATGCCATGTGATCTCCGCCGAAGACTTTGCAAACGGCGAAACCTATGTCACGCTCATGCAGCGCAACCTCGCCGCATTGGATGCCTGACCGCACTCCACTCAATCTCTCAATCCCTCAATCCCTCAATCCCTCAATCCCTCAACCCCTCAACCCCTCAACCCCTGTTCCCTGTTCCCTGACCCCTGACCCCTTCCCACTTTTCATTCCCCGGAGGTTCCCATGAAACTGATCCCCACATCCATTCCCGACGTCAAACTGCTCGAACCGCGTGTGTTCGGCGATGCGCGCGGCTGGTTCTATGAATCGTTCAACGCAGACGCGCTCAAAGACTGCGGCATTGACGTGCAGTTCGTTCAGGATAACCGCAGCTTTTCCGCAAAGAAGGGAACGCTGCGCGGTCTGCATTTTCAAAAAACGCCGCACGCGCAAAGCAAGCTGCTTTCCTGTACGCGCGGCGAGATCCTCGACGTTGCGGTCGATCTGCGCAAGGGGTCGCCGACCTATCTGCAGCACGTTGCGGTGCGCCTTTCCGCCGAAAACAAGCGTATGCTCTTTTTGCCGAAGGGGTTCGGACACGGCTTCGTTACACTGACGGACGACGTGGAGGTATTCTATAAGGTGGACGATTACTATCACCCGGAGAGCGACCGCAGCATCCGCTTTGACGACCCGCAGATCGCCGTGCCCTGGGGCGTGGACGATCCGGTCCTTTCGGAAAAAGACAAAAATGCGCCGCTGCTTTGCAACAGCGACGTGGACTTTACTTATGGAGACTGAACGATGATTTTAGTGACAGGTGCAAAAGGACAGCTCGGCGGCGATGTTTGCGCTTTGCTGCGCGCGCAGGGAAAGGCTTTTCTCGGTATTGATGCGGATACGCTCGACATTACGGACAAGGCGGCAGTGGAGTCGTTCTTTGCGGCGCATCCGGACATTGACAGTGTGATCCACTGCGCGGCCTATACTGCAGTTGACAAGGCGGAGGACGAGCCGCTGCGCTGCTATGCCGTCAACGCGGACGGCACGGAAAACCTTGCAAAGAATGCCGCACACTGCAAGTTTCTTTATGTCAGCACCGATTATGTTTTCGGCGCGGACGGAAACGAGCGGCTGGAAACATACGACGTGAAGGCGCCCGCGTGTGTTTACGGCAAAACAAAGCTGCTTGGGGAGGATGCGGTGCGGCAGCACTGCGCGCAGTATTTCATTGTGCGCACGTCCGGTGTGTTCGGCGAAAAGAACACGAATTTCATCGCGACGATCCTGCGCCTGAGTGAGACGCATGAAAAGCTGTTTGTTGTGTATGATCAGGTCGGTGCGCCGACATATTCCCGTGATCTCGCTTCGCTGCTTGTACAGATGATCGAAACGGAGCGTTACGGGATCTATCACGCGGCAAATACAGGGGAATGCAGCTGGGCGTTCCTTGCCGAAACGGTGCTTTCTCTTTGCGGAAAATCGACGCAGGTCGAACATGTGACAAGCGAGGAGTATGACGCGCCGGCAAAACGGCCGAAAAATTCGCGCTTTTCGTTCCGTTCGCTTGATGACGCCGGGTTTTCGCGTCTGCCGCCCTGGCAGGACGCGGTGCGGCGCTATCTTGACGGGCAGGGGCTGCTGAAAAAATAAAAAAGGCCGTTGAGGCGGCGGGGCTGCGCCTTCGGCGCACACGCAAGGGGGCAGGAAAGCTGCTCCTTTTCTTTTTATGGCGGTTTTTGAAAAACGCGCGCTTTTCGAAAACCGCCCGCACCCCCTTGCGTGAAAAGCGCGCAGCGCTTTTGCCCCGCCGCGGCCACGGAGCGCGGGTGCGGTTCCGCTTCTTTCAAACAACGCAAAAAAAGGGCAGGAACCGAGCGGCTCCTGCCTTCTTTTTAGTTTTCCTTGAGCACTTCGCGTGCAAGCTGAATCGCCAATTTGTCGATCTGTGCCTGGGTGGGGTTGCCCTCGATCTTTTTGAGCTTTTGCCGGTAGGTTGCCGCGGTTTCTTCCTCGGCCTGCGAAAGCAGATAATCGAAGGTGTTCGTATAAAGACCCATCTTGGAGGAAAAGCTCTTCTTGCCCCAAACAACATTGCCGTTTTCCGCCGTGCCCGTAAAGGTCAGCACACCGGCGGAAAGCTCCCAGTCCCAGCAGACGGCCGGGGTGATGATGTAGGTGTCGCCGTCAAGCAGCAGCTCAAACGTGCCGTCGGTGTTCGCAGAAAAGTGCAGGTGGCTCGCCTTGGCGCCCCGCGCAATGTTCTTTTCACTGATGGCGATGGAGTCGATGATGGACACGGTCTGGGAATGGTTGCAGACCATCTTGGAAATCTCTGTCTCCTCGTTGCGCGAAAAGACGACCACGTCCCAGTTGCCGTACATGTGCTTGGTCTTTACATCCTGCGAAAGTGTTTCGCCGGCGTAGGCTTCGGGCAGGGCGGTCGGCCAGCCGTCGAGAGTCCAAAGCATACGGCGCACTTCAAGCGACGGTGCGGCGTCCACATCCAGTTCTGCGCTCTTGGCGGCGTTCGTGCCGGTGCTGAGTACACCTTCGACCTTGAAGTAGATCTCGGAATGCGAACCGAGGAACCAGTTGCCGTCGGCGTCGCGGAAGACGGTCGGGCTGCCGGGGGAGGCTTTGCCGACATTGGCGTAAGACACACCGCCGCTGTTGCTCTTGTCAAAGTTGTATCCGGCAAGCAGCGGAACGCCCTTCGTGTATTGGTTGCGGGCGCTTGTGTTTTCAAAGCGGCTCAGATCGTGCTCTGCCGGATCGGTGAACGGACCGGTAACTGTTCTGGAACGCGCCACGCGGATGCTCTGGTTGCGCTCGGGCACACCGTAGGTCAACAGCAGGTAGTAGTAGCCCGTGTCATCCTGATAGATCATATCGGCGCCGGAAATAACACTGCCGTGTGTTTTGTCTTTGCCGGAGACCGAGCCGGGGTCGGCAAGCAGGGTGCCGGCGCGGAAAGTCTCTTTGCCGTGGGCGGTGGAGATGAGGTCGCCGGTCAGGTTTACGCTGGAACCCTCTTTGAGCAGACCCGTTTTCGGGTCGAGCTCCACAAGATAGATCGCACCGGAGAGCTTGCCTTTGCCGAAGTAGCCGCCGTAGACCATGTAAAGTCCGCCGTCTGCGCCCTCAAATACGCCCGGATGCACCGCGTTTGCTTTGGTGCTGTCGTCGCTGCAGGTGGAAAGCACCAGCCCGCAGTCCTTCCATTTTTTCTCGGAGATCGCGCTTTCCAGATCTGTTGTGGAAACGCAGAAGATGGCCGATTCGTTGTGGTTTTCCTCTTTGCTGAGGGAAAAATACAGATAGGTCGTTTTGCCCCACTGAATGACGTCCGGCGCAAGGACCTTGCGGTTGTTGGTGGGGGAGGAGTATTTCAGATCGCCGTCATAGCCGTGTTTCTTTGCCCATGCGTTGACGCTTTTGAACTGGCTGAAATCGAGCGCAAGCGCGGCGTCGTCGGTGATGACGGTGTCAAAGTAATTCGTTTTGCCTGTCCAGTTGATGAGATCCTTCGAGTGCACAACATAGTTGTCGGACGCGAAGGCATAATAGTAATCGCTCTTTTCGTCAAAGATGATCGCGGGGTCGGCGAGATTGTAGGCGCCGAGCGAGCCGAGATAGGGCGTGTTGTTCGTCGCGGTGATCTTCGGCGCGCGCACGCTGCCCGCGGAAGTGCTTGCCGTGCTGCCCGTCGGGGCATCCACGCGCTCAAATGTCGCAATGATGCTCATCTTTTTTGTGACGTGCGTTTTATATTGCAGCATGGAGACCTGATCGGTCACATCTTCGCCGTTGACGATCAGACGCGCAAGGTCATAATAGCGCTTGGAGGTGCGCTCGGGATTGATGTTGACGGTCAGCGGCTCGTTGTATTTGCATACCACGCGATACTTGTTGTCTTCGCCCTCGGTGTTCAGCGAATCCACAGTCAACACGCCGCCGCCGAAGCTTTCGATGAAGACCACATAATCGTTCATCAACAGATAACGGCCGAGAAAACCCACGGCGCCGACAAGCAGAAGGATGGTCAAAAAGGTAAAAAACAAAAACTTTTTCATGAGCTTCCCGCCTTTCGTTATTCTACCGTGAGTGCTGAGATGATATCGGAATAGATCGCGACCGCGTTGGCGTAAAAGTTGCGCTTGACCGTTTCGATCTGCGCCTCATCCGTCACATAGACTTTCAGCTCAAGCAGCTCTGTGCCCATGTCGCTGATCGTGAATTTGACATGAAAGCCCTGCGCAAGCTTTGTGATCTCGGTGCGGCTTTCGCGTTTGACCCGTTCGCGCGCAAGCACCTGCAGCGCGGCGGACATGGCTTTTTCGCGCACGGAACGCGGCAGGGAGCGCTCGATGGTTTCCACATCGAACATCAGCTTTCCGGGCAGTGTCAGCTCTTCCGTTTCGCCGGAAAGCTCACTGAGCACGCTGCCGTTTTTGACCAGCTCGCTGAGCGCCTGATTGACTTCAAAATAGTTGGCGACCGGGTATTCCTGCATGATCTCGTTGATCTGGCTGCGCGAAAGCGGCTGCCGCAGCGCTTTGAGCAGATAACAGATGAGCAATTTGATCTCCGGCGCGGTACGCAGACCGCCGGGAGCGACCCCTTCGCTGAATGTGTTTTTTTCCTGATCCATAGTCAACTTCCTTATTGTTTCCAGAACACTTTATTGATTCATATTATATTAACATAAACAGCAAAGAAAAGAAAGCACTTTTCAAAAAAATCTTGAAAAAGTTCACGGAAAATCCGCCCGTTTTTTCGCTTTGGCTGCAGAACCTTGACAAGCGGCACACTTTTCGATAAAATAAAAATCGAAGCACAAAAACGAAAGGAGCCCTCTGCCGATGCAGTATTCCACGTTCCTCTTTGACGCCGACGATACGCTGCTCGATTTTCAAAAGGCGGAGCGTACGGCGCTGCGGCAGGTGCTGCTGGCGTTCGGGATCACGCCGACGGACGAACTCATGGACCGCTACAGTGTGATCAATGCCTCGCTGTGGCACGCGTTTGAGCGCGGCGAGGTGACAAAAGAGGATATCAAAAACGAACGCTACCGCCGTTTGTTTGAAGAATTCGGTGTCGGGCAGGGGATCAACACGCGCGAAGTCAACGACCGCTATCTTGCGTTCTTGTCGCAGGGCGGCTTTCTTGTAGAAGGAGCGGCGACGCTTTGCCAAGCGCTGAAAAAAAGTGGCTGTCAGCTTTATATCATCACGAACGGCGTGCCGCACACGCAGCGAATGCGTCTTGAGCACAGCGGACTCGCACCGCTGTTTTCCGATATTTTCGTTTCGGAGGCGGTCGGTGCGCAAAAGCCGTTCAAAGCGTTTTTTGATTATGTGCTTTCCCACATCGACGAGCAAGACAAACGGCGCATCCTCGTTGTGGGCGATTCGCTCGGCTCCGACATCCAGGGCGCGGTGAACGCGGGGCTGGACTGTGTCTGGTATAACCCGAAGGGACGAATCAACGACCGGGGGCTGCCGGTCAAAAGGGAAGTGCAGACGCTTGCCGCACTTGCGGCCTGGCTCGGCGTCTGAAAGGAGAGAAAAGCATGGAACATGAACACACCCATGTGCTGGAGGACGGCACGCTTGTGACGCACACGCACGAGCATCCACACGAACACACGCACACCCACACGCATCAGAACACAAAGCTGGTGCTGGATCGCCTTGCCCGCGCCACGGGACACCTCAAAAAGGTGCGACAGATGGTGGAGGACGGCGTGGACTGCAGCGAGGTGCTCATCCAGCTTGCGGCGGTGAAATCCGCCATCAACAACACAGGCAAGCTCATTTTGAAAGACCACATCGAACATTGCCTTGTGGACGCGATCGAATGCGGCGACATGGCGGCGGTCGAGGAGCTGAAAACGGCGATCGACCGGTTTATGAAATAAGACGGCATGTGAAAGCCCAAAAGAAAAAGGACCGTTCAAAACGATCCTTTTTTGTTTTCTGTTTTATTTTTTCAGTCTGTTTTTGATCACGCCGCGCGGATCTTTGATCAGCAGCACAACGATCCAGATCACCAGCGCAAGGGCGATGACGGAAAGGCCGAGGAAGCTGTCGTTGATCATATCCTCCAAAGCGGGGGTGAAATAATCTGCGCGCAGCTCGATGTATTCAAACACCGCGTCCACAAACCACATGATCGACGCGCCCCAGAACATCCAGCAAAGCAGACCGAGCTGCAGCGTCTTGTCGTTTTTCTGATACCAGATCGCCGTTGTGATCACCGCAGCGAACACGGTCAGCAAAAGCGTCATGCCTGTGCCTCCGCCTGAGCAGCGGGTCTTTTTTCAATGATGCGCGAAACAACGAGCATTCCTACCCAGATCGCTGTGACAAGCACCGCCATAGTCACGCCGACACTCGCCATCTCCGCAAGCATTTCCGAAACTGCGCCCGCCCCTTCGGTTGCCGCAGTCAAGAAGGGGAAGAAGGGCTGCACCTCGCCGTGCCACAGATGCTCGAACGCAAGCAGCACCACGCCGCCCCAAAGCAGGCTTGCCAGCCAGAACAGCTTGCGGGAAAAACCCTGCTTTGCTTCGCTCTGCATGGAGCCGGCGGGAACGCCTGTCGGCTTCGGCAGCGCTTTTTTTGCTTCTCTCTGCTTAAGGATGAGGGCGGCAGCCGTCACAACGATGGCTTCCGCGCCGGGAACGATGAAACATGCCATAATGATGATCTCCTTTGTTTTGTTTTTCTTATTTTAGCACAGTAAAGCATCGGATGCAAGCCCCCAAGGGGGATGTTTCCGGCGTCTTTCGTCGTCTGTTTTACCAAAGATCACGGCTCGTCTTTGTGAAAAGTGAACATTGACCCCGGCTTGGCCGACGGCTACAATGGAAATGCAAAAAGAGAGGAGCGATCCGTATGCATTATCCTTTGAGCGAAAAATACAACACACCCGCACTGATGGCAAAAATCATGGGACCGAACCCGCTGAAGCTGGAGGAGGAACTGCTGCTCGGCCACCGGATCCCCGCCGGAGCAACGGTCTGCGACCTCGGCAGCGGTCAGGGGCTCACCAGCGTGTTTCTGGCAAAGGAATACGGTTTCAAGGTCTATGCCGCCGACCTTTGGAGCGATCCGGAGGAGAACCGTGCCTTCTTTGCGGAAATGGGGCTGAGCGGGGAACAGATCGTTCCCGTGAAGGCCGACGCGCTCGATCTTCCGTTCGCGCGCGCGTTTTTTGACGCGGTGGTGTCCACGGATTCCTACAACTATTTCGGCCGCGACGCCGCTTTCCTTGACGATCATCTGCTGCCGTTCGTCAAACCCGGAGGACTGATCTATATCACTGTTCCCGGCATGAAGCGCGACTGCCACAACTCTCTGCCGCCGGAGCTGCTGCTCTCCTGGACGCCGGAACAGCTCGATTATCTGCATGACGCGGACTATTGGGCGGATATCGTGAACCGGTGTAAAGGCGCGCGGGTGCTCTGCGTTTCTCCGATGGAATCGAACGAGGAGGTCTGGGCGGACTGGCTGCGGCAGGAAAACCCCTACGCGATCGGCGACCGCAGATCGATGGAGGCCGGCGGCGGCAGATATCTGAATTTCATTAAAATCGTTTTGCAAAAGCTTGATTCTTGACAACAAGGAACCGTTATGGTAGAATAAAAACAAGAAAATATGAAAGGAGACTTTACAATGTACGAATGTCCCTGCGGCTATGTGTATGATCCGGCAGTCGGCGATCCCGACGGCGGCATCGCGCCCGGCACTGCGTTTGAAGACATCCCGGAGGATTGGGTCTGCCCGATCTGCGGACTGAGCAAAGACATGTTCACGCCGGCCGAATAATCTGAAATGACTGCAGCGTGCGTCTTCGGATGCACGCTGTTCTTTTTCTATAAAAACATCTTGCAAATGCTGCCAAAACGCGCTATAATAAAATGAAGTATTATTTTGAAAGGATGCATGCCAATGAAACTCACGCTCGAAAGCACACTGGCGGATGTTCTGCAAACGCCGGTCGGCAGCGATCTGGTCGCGATGGTCGGCTATCACGCCGGCATTCCCGACGCGGTTCTGAACAACCCCGCCGTCGGAAAGATCAAACTCAAAACGATCTCTAAGCTGCTCGGCGATAAACTGCCGGTCGAGACGATGGAGCACCTGTGCAAGCTGCTCGGCTATACAGGAGAAAAGGTGATCACCAAGGACGAAACCGACCCGAAATGGTGGAAGGAATCCGTGATCTATCAGATCTACCCGCGCTCGTTCTGCGACAGCAACGGCGACGGTATCGGCGATCTGCAGGGCATCATCTCCAAGCTCGATTACCTCAAGGATCTCGGCGTGGACGTGATCTGGGTCAGCCCGATCTATGATTCCCCGAACGACGACATGGGCTACGACATCCGCGACTACCGCAAGATCATGACCGAGTTCGGCACGATGGACGACTTTGACGAAATGCTTGCGGAGATCCACAAGCGCGGGATGCGCCTTGTGATGGACCTTGTGGTCAACCACACGTCCGACGAGCACGAATGGTTCCAAAAGGCGCTTGCCGGCGATGAAAAATATAAAAACTACTACATCTTCCGTAAGGGCAAGGGCGAGGGCGTTCCGCCGAACAACTGGACAAGTCTGTTCTCCGGTCCGGCATGGAATTATTATCCCGAGCTCGGCGAATGGGCGCTGCACCTGTTTTCCACCAAGCAGATGGACCTCAACTGGGAAAACCCGGATGTGCGCGCCGATGTGGCCGATATGGTATGCTGGTGGCTGGAAAAGGGCGTGGACGGCTTCCGTATGGACGTCATCAACATGATCTCCAAAACGCACGAGCTCCCCGACGGCAACGCGCTGGTCGGCGAAGTCATCGGCTACGGCGGCGAACACTATTTCTGGGGCCCGCGCCTGCACGAGTATCTGCACGAGCTTAACGAAAACGCCTTTGCAAAATTCCCGGATTCGTTCTGTGTGGGCGAAACCGGCGGCATCGGTGTGGAGATGGCGAAATATCTGGTGGACGATTCCCGCGGCGAGATCCGCGAGACGTTCCTGTTCGATCAGCTTGAAAATCCGGGCAAGGAGCGCTGGAGCGATTACAAATATGACCTTAAATATCTCAAAAAGCTCTTTACGAAATATCAGCTCGCGCTGAACGGCTCTTCCTGGCCGACTCTGGTGGTGGAAAACCACGACAACCCGCGCATGACGAGCAAGGTCAACCCGGATGTGCTTTATCGCAAGCCGCTGTCCAAGCTCATCGGCGCCATGCTGCTCACCGGCCGCGGCACACCGTATATCTTTGAGGGCGAAGAGCTCGGCATGATGAACTGCGATTTCCGCGATATGTCGGAGATCCGCGACGTGGAATCCATCAATAAATTCGCGGAGCTGCAAAAGAAAGGCAAGACGCGCGCTGAAGCGTGGAAAACGATCCTTGCCGGTTCGCGCGACCACGGCAGAACGCCGATGTGCTGGAGCAGCGCGAAGAACGCCGGCTTTACCACCGGAACCCCGTGGATCCGTGTCAACGGCGATTACAAGCAGTGCAACGCCGAAACCGAAAGTGCAGACCGCACGAGCGTGCTCAACTATTTTAAAGCGCTTATCGCGCTGCGCAAGGCGAACAAAGACATCCTCGTTTACGGCGACTTTGTGCCGCTGGAGACGAACGATCAGACTTTCTGCCTGTACAGAGACGGCGAGGGCGGACGGTTCTATATTGAAATGAACCTTACCTCAAATAAGATCCGTCGTCCGCTGCCGGCGCAGGGCGAACTGCTGCTGTCGAACTATACGGCGCTGACCGGAGCGCTGCGTCCGTATGAAGTGAACATCTATCGCGTAAAATAACAATGGGAGGAACTGCAATGAACGATATTCACGCGCTTTATGACCTTTGGAAGAAAAACGCAACGGCCGACCCCGATCTGATGGAGGAGCTGAACGCCGTGGCGGGCAATGAAGACGAGATCCTTGATCGTTTCTTCAAAAATCTGGAATTCGGCACAGGCGGTCTGCGCGGCGTCATCGGCGCCGGCACGAACCGCATGAACGTCTATACGGTCGGCCAGGCAACACAGGGTCTTGCGACCTATCTGAAGTCCACTTATGACGCGCCGTCTGTGGCGATTGCCTATGATTCGCGCATCAAATCCGAAACCTTCGCACGCTTTTGCGCCGGGGTGCTTGCGGCGAACGGCATCAAGGTGTATATCTATCCGGAGCTTGTGCCCACGCCGATGCTCTCTTTTGCGGTGCGTTATTTTTCCTGCAAGGGCGGCATCATTCTGACCGCCAGCCACAATCCGGCAAAATATAACGGCTATAAGTGCTATGACCCCAACGGCTATCAGATGACCGACGAGGCCGCTGCCGAAACCTACAGATATATTCAGCAGACCGATATGTTTACCGGCATCAAAACGATGGACTTTGACGCGGCAATGGCACAGGGCCTTGTGGAATTCATCGGCGACGACGTGGTACAGGCATTTTACAAAGAGGTGGAAAAGACCTGTCTTTCCAAGGACATCTGCGCGCAAAGCGGGCTGAAGGTGATCTACACGCCGCTCAACGGCACCGGCAACAAGCATGTGCGCGAAATGCTGCGCCGCATCGGCATTGCCGAAGTGCGCGTGGTCAAGGAGCAGGAGAACCCCGACGGCAACTTCCCGACCTGCCCGTATCCGAATCCGGAAATTCGTCAGGTCTTTGAGTGCGGCCTTGCCATGACCGAGGAGTTCCCGGCCGATTTGCTGCTTGCAACCGACCCCGACTGCGACCGTGTGGGCATTGCTGTGCGGACCGATGAGGGCTATAAGCTGATGACCGGCAACGAGGTCGGCGTGCTGCTGACGGAATATCTGCTCACGCGCCGCAGCGAGCTCGGTCTGCTGCCGCAAAAGCCCGTTGTCATCAAATCATTCGTCACGACCGACCTGGTCGCCGCCGTTGCAAAGCGTTTTGACGCCGAGATCGTCAACGTGCTCACCGGCTTCAAATACATCGGCGAATACATGACGAACCTGGAGGCAAAGGGCGAGGCAGGCCGCTTTGTGATCGGCATGGAGGAAAGCTACGGCTACCTCGTCGGTATGCATGTGCGCGACAAGGACGCCGTGGTCGCGTCCACTCTGATCTGCGAAATGGCTGCCTATTACAAGGCCAAGGGCATGAGCCTGTATGAACTGATGCAGAGCCTTTATCAAAAATACGGAATGTATCAGAACAGCCTGCTGAACTTTGCCTTTGAGGGCGCGGCAGGGATGCAGAAGATGACCGATCTGATGGATGCGCTGCGCCAAAACGCCCCGAAGCAGATCGGCGGCCTTGAGGTTTTGTGCGTTTCCGATTACAAAACGAGCGTGCAGACCGATTGCAAAACCGGAAAAACGGCCGCCATCACGCTGCCGAAGTCGAACGTGCTGTGCTACGACCTGCCGGACGGCAACAAGGTGATCGTGCGTCCGAGCGGCACCGAGCCGAAGCTCAAGGTTTATCTGACGGCTGTGGCCGCCGACCTTGCCGCAGCGCAGGAGATCACCGACAGGCTGGCTGCCGATTTTAAAGAGAAAGTGAAGTGATGCGCCATGATGAGTAAAAAGGCGATCAAAGTGATCTGCATTGTTCTTGCGGCGCTGATGGCGCTGAGTGTGTTTGCCGTTGTGCTGCAAACCTTTGCCGTCGGCGAATTCGCCGCTGCCGCCATCCCCGCAACAGGGGAGAGCAATTTGCCGTATCTGATCCCGGCAATCGTCATCGGCTGCGCCGTGATCGCGATCCTGTGCGCCGTGCTGGTTCCGAAGCTGAAAGCGAAAAAGAAGAACGACAAAGAATAAACCGACGTTTTGAAAGGAGTTCTTAGAAATGTCAAAAAAAATGCTTGCGTTGATCTGTGCGCTGGTTCTGCTGGTCAGCACGATGGTGCCGATTCTTGCACACGCGTACAGCATGGAAGACGTGAAAAACATCGATGTCGGCGAGGTGGTTACCGCCTTCCGGCAGGATCTTGACAACGCGCGCGTGGCCGGCGGTATGCTGAAAAATGCCGCGCACGGTTTGCGCGAAAGTATGGTACCCTATGTGCAGAATGTGGTGCTGACCGAAGAGAATATGGATAAGCTCCTTTCTCTTGCTTCCACACTGATGGCGAAGGTGATCGCAAAGCTGCAGAATCCAGATAAACCGGAACAACCGACTGAACCGACGGAGCCGACAGAGCCGACAGAACCCACGCAGCCGACCGCGCCCACCGATCCGACAGCCCCGACGGAGCCTACCGCACCGACGAAGCCGACGACCACAGAATCCCGTTTGGAGCAGGCGCAAAAGAAGATCCAGGAGCTGGTGGATTTTCTGAAGCGCAACTTCTATGTGGAACTGGATAACCCCGGTGAGGTCGCACAGTACATTGCCGACGATTCCGGCATTGAATACGACGTCATCGAAGGCGAGGGCGGCACCTATTACCTGCATATCGACATCGAAAACAACCGTCAGATGTTCAACTATGCGGTGTTCCGCAACCTTGTGGACGATTTGGTCGCCAAGCAGAACGCCGAAATGCTCAAGGATCCCGACGGCAACTATGACTATGTGATGACCTATGAGCACATCGCCGGCGAGCTGGCGTTCCATATGCTGGTCTGGGCAGGTGCCAAGGGCATTATGAAGGTGACGAACTCACAAAGCGAACAACTGCTGAAAATTTATGAATCCGCTTCGCAGGCGGATCTGAACGCTGACGAAGACCGCCTTCCGAGCGAAGTGTTTGAGATCGTCGGTCTGATCCTTTATAATTTCTTCTTCTTCAACACTCTGCGTGCGCTCGGACTGATCAAGGCATAAGCGAAACAACGGGGCTGCTGGCGAATCCATGCAGCCCCTTCCTATTTGAGAAAATAAAAAATGTTTCCCAAAAGGCTTGACAACGCGCCGCCTTTTCGCTATAATATTTTCCGTCACAGCGCAATTGCGGGTGTAGTTCAATGGCAGAATCCCAGCCTTCCAAGCTGGTCGTGTGGGTTCGATTCCCATCACCCGCTCCAAAATGCGGTTTTAGCTCAGCTGGATAGAGCAACTGCCTTCTAAGCAGTAGGCCGGGGGTTCGAGTCCCTCAAACCGCGCCATATATGTGGTGGGTATAGCTCAGTTGGTTAGAGCGCCAGGTTGTGGCCCTGGAGGCCATCGGTTCGAATCCGATTATCCACCCCATTTTTTTATACCTGTTTTGTAGGGGTGTAGCCAAGGGGTAAGGCATCGCACTTTGACTGCGACATTCGTAGGTTCAAATCCTGCCATCCCTGCCAGGAAAAAGCGTTTTTTGTCTTTTGACAAAAGCGCTTTTTTCAGTTTTTTTCGCCTTTGGCGAGTGTGATCGGGCACGCCGGGCCGGAACGATGTTGATTGGAAAGGATGGTTTTATGCTTTTTCACGAATACGGCAACCCAGAAGCCGATCTCGTTTTGCTGCAGATGGTCGATTCCTTTGATCTTGCGGCGATGGAAAACGAGGTTGCGTCCATTCGCGCTCTGTGCGGTGCCGATTTCAGGCTTATCGCCGCAGAAGTCGGGCATTGGAACGCCGATCTTTCTCCCTGGGAAGCCCCGGCGGTGATCGGAAAAGAAGGATTTGCCGGAAAAGCGCACGATACGCTGGAAAGCATAAAACCGCTTTGCGCCGACGCGAACAAAACCTATCTCATCGGCGGATATTCCTTGGCAGGATTATTTGCGCTTTGGGCGGCCTGTGAAACAAGTCTGTTCGCGGGCGTTGCCGCGGCTTCTCCCTCCGTCTGGTTCCCCGGTTTTTCCGATTATATAAAAGAGCGTCCGGTGCAGAGCGGCGCGGTCTATCTCAGCCTCGGCGACCGCGAAGAAAAAACGCGGAACCCCGTGATGGCGACTGTCGCCGCGAGGATCCGCGAAATTTATGAGGTTTTATGTGCACAGGGGGTGGACTGCACGCTGAAATGGAACAGCGGCAACCATTTTCAGGACCCCGCCGGAAGAACCGCCGCAGCGTTTGCCTGGACGATCCGGCACTGCCTACCCAACGCTGAGTAACGGTTCAGCCCACACGTTCCACAATGTAACGGACCGTTGCCTCCTCATCGAGGCCAAGCGCGTAGGAAAACTCGCCCTGCACCCTTTTTTCTGCTTCCTGCAACAGCCGCTCGTCGCTTTGACGCGGCTTTTTTCTTTCTTTCAGCGCCTTCTGCCGGTGCTCGATCAGTTCACCGATCATCTTCAGCGTGCGCTCGTGATCCTGCGCTTTGAGGATCTCATCGAACGCTGCGGCGCGCTGAGTCGCGTCTGCGACCCACAGCGAAGGCAGGCGGTGCACATGGTCCAGAATGGCATCGATCTGCGCTTTGGAAACCGGTTTGCGCAAGGCGACTTTATCGCCCGCTACAGGGACGAAGATTTTGCTTTTGAGTGTGTCGTTCAGCGGCGTGAGCACATAATAGCGCTCCGGTGTGCCGGTAAATTTTTCGGAGCGGATGTCCTGAATCTTACACGCGCCGGCAGTGGGATGGATCACGATTTCATGAATTTGAAACACAACGGTTCCTCCATTCTTTGATATCTATCTTATTTTAGCAAACTTTCGGAGAATCTTCAAAGGACATTTTTCACAAAAAAGGCTGTGGAATAACGCTTTGCTGTGCGCGGCGCGCGGCAGGGGCGGGACGACCCGTGCGCAGCACGGGTCTGCAGGGGCGCATTTTGCGGCTTTCCTTTTAAAGCGCGAACTGAGGCTTTTTTCGGCTGATTCAAAAGCGCGCACCCGCGCCCCTTTGCGCGGCAAAGAGCCGTAAAAAAGCGCGCCACCGTACTTTTTGTTCCGGGGCAGTTGTGTTTTGCGGCCGTTTTCTGCCGCGCAGTCCCGCCCCTGCCGCCGCCGCGCTAAAATTTTTTTCAAAAACACTTGACAAAAAGCAAAAAAAGTGTATGATTGTATTAGTTGAGTAATACAGTTAAGGAGAAAGCCATGAACTTTCAATTCGACAATGAGCGGCCGATCTATTTGCAGGTTGTGGATACGCTGCGGCGAAGCATCGTTTCAAAGCAGTTCCTGCCCGGCGAACGTCTGCCCTCGGTGCGCGATTTGGCACTGCAGGCCAAGGTCAATCCGAACACGATGCAAAAGGCGCTTTCCGAGCTCGAGAGCGCAGGCCTCATCTTTACGGAGCGCACCAGCGGGAAATTCGTCACCCGGGATGAAGCTGCAATCGCCGAAGCGCGGCGCAGCCTTGCAAACGAAGTGGCACGCCGCTATTTGCACGAAATGGAAGGGCTGGGCTTTTCTGCCGAAGCTGCAGCAGATTACTTGACAGAGGAGGCTGACAAATGAGTTTACTGGAATGCAAACATCTGAGCAAGCGCTTTGGAAATACGATGGCGCTGCAGGATGTGAATCTGACATTGCCGCGCGGACGTATCATCGGTCTGCTTGGCAAAAACGGCGCGGGCAAAACCACGCTGATCAAACTGATGAACGATCTTTTGACGCCGACCGGGGGAACGGTGCTGTTTGAAGGTGCACCGCTCGGTGCCGAAAGCAAGCAGGCGATCGCATATCTTCCGGAGCGCACGTATCTTGAACGCAGTATGACTGTTGCGCAGACGCTGCGGTACTTTGCGACGTTTTACACGTCCTTCGATCAGGAAAAGGCGCAGCGTCTGCTGGCGGATCTTGATCTGCGGGAGGATGCGCGGATCTCAACGCTGTCCAAGGGTATGCAGGAAAAGCTGCAGCTTGTGCTTGTGATGAGCCGCAAAGCAAAGTTGTATATCCTTGATGAACCGCTCGGCGGCGTTGACCCCGCAACACGCGATTATATCCTGGATACGATCCTGCAAAACTTTGCCGAGGACGCGAGCGTGCTGCTTTCGACACACCTGATCGCGGACATTGAGCGCATTCTCGACGATGTGATCCTGATCGACAAAGGGCAGATCGCGGAAGAAGCATCTGCGGACGAACTGCGCACCCGCGAGGGCTGTGCGATCGACGATTATTTCCGGAGGCGATTCAAATGCTGAAAAAACTGATGCGTTACGATTTACAATGGATCATCGGAAAGGTACTCTCTTACTATTCCGCCGCAACGCTCCTGATCGCGCTGCTGGCACGGGTGTTTCATGCGCTTTCTTCACAGGCGTTCTTTCTGCATCTGCTGGAAAAAATCTTCAGCGGTGCGTTTATCTCCTGTGGCATTGCGATCCTCATCAACGCGCTGATGCGTTCGCTGGTTTGTTTTCGCAGCACGCTTTACGGCGACCCGTCCTATCTGACGCATACACTGCCGATCAAACGCAGGACCGTTTTCACGGCAAAGGCGCTTTCCGGCACAGTATCGCTGATGTTTGCGCTCGCTGTGTCGGCGCTTGGTTTGGCAATTACCGTGTTGACACGGGCGGATGTGTGGGAAAAAGCCAAAGAGCTGCTGCGGCAGCGCGGCACGGTTTCAACCTTGCTCCTTATCTGCGCTGCGGTCGTGTTACAACTTGTGGAGATGCATTTTTCCGCTGTGTTCGGGCTTGTCCTCGGACACCGCAGAGAAAAGGGTCGCATTCCGTTTTCCATCCTGTACAGCGTGTTGATCTATTTTGCGGTTTCCGCTGTCGTGACAGGTTTGTTGTTTGCACTGTCGTTGCTCAAGCCGGAGGTGCATGCACTTTTGACCCAACCGCTCAGTACGCAGGAGATGTTTAAGATGGAGGAAATGCGCTTTTTGCTGGCGGTCGGCACCGTGCTGTATCTGCTGGCGGACAGCGGCCTGTTCCTTGCGGCAAGGCATGTGTTCTGCAAGGGCGTGGATGTGGAATGAACGGATGAGATCTGTAACCGAAACTGCTGCATTCACTTAAATTAAAGCATCAAAGCAAACCACAAATTGATCGCGCCTTGCAAGCAGGGATCATCCTGTCTGCAAGGCGCTTTTGTTTTACCCTCATGAAAAGACGCGATTTGTGCGCTTAGACGGTTTTTGCGAAACACAGCGCCTCGGCGCGGCGGCGGGACCGTGCGGCGAAGCCGCACGCACCGGGCGCCCTTGGGCGCCCGGTGACCTCGGGCTTTGCCCGAGGCGTCCCGCCGTCTGACCGCGCACGGCGAAGTCGTGCGCGCGCCCATTTTATCGCTGCTTTTCTGTAAAACTGTCTGCCTCACAACCACATTGCATAAAAACGCCGCCAATTTTTTGGCGCTTTCGCCGAACCACATTTGAGAAAAAAGCGTGAAAAAACTTCCGGAATATGGTATAATCAAAAAAATGGATTATTTGGAGGTAACTTTTATGGCAAGCGTCAAAAAAGAATTCACATTCCCCTCGGCATCCGGTCTGTGCGACATTTCCGCAATGTCTTTCCTGCCCGAAAACAAGGACAGCATCAAAGCGGTGCTTCAGATCGCCCACGGCATGGCGGAGCATAAGGAGCGCTATGAAGCGTTTGCCGAGCGGTTGAACGAAAACGGCATCGCTGTTTATATCAGCGACCATCTCGGTCACGGCAAGAGCGTTTCCAGCGATGACGAACTGGGCTATTTCGGCAAAAAAGACGGCTGGCAGAATTTCATCGAGGACTGCCGTTCGCTGATGAAGATCGCACAGAGCGAAAACCCGGGCAAGCCCTACATCTTCTTCGGCCATTCGATGGGTTCGTTTGTTTCCCGTGCCTTTTCCGCAAAATACGGCGATGAGCTTGCCGGCGCTGTGTTTATGGGCACTTCCGGCCCGAACCCGGCAACGTCTGCGGGCCAGTTGATCTCCAAGCTTGTCGCTGCATTCAAAGGCGACCACTATCGCAGCAAGACGATCGACAAGATCGCGTTCGGCTCCTATAACAAGCGCACGCAGAACCGCACCAGCTTTGACTGGCTCTCCCGCGATGATTTCCAGGTCGATAAATACATCGCCGACCCGTACTGCGGCTTTTTGTTCACCGCTTACGGCTATCGCGACATGATGGGTCTGCTCAAGCACGTTTCGTCCAAAGACTGGTTTGCATCCTTCCCGAAAGAGCTGCCGGTGCTGCTGCTCTCCGGCGCGGATGATCCTGTCGGCACCTACGGTGACGGCGTAAAGAAGGTCAAGGATCTTCTGGAGGCGAACGGCAAGGACAACGTGACGATGAAGCTGTATGAGGAAGGCCGCCACGAGATCCTCAACGAGAGCGCGCTGTTCGATACGGTCTGCGCCGACCTTGTTGCGTGGATCAATTCCGTGATCTGACATATACTATGAATGAAACAAAGGCTGCTGCATTTGATGCAGCAGCTGCTTTTGAAATACGAGGCGTTTTATGGCAGTTGAAATCCTGAAAGACCGTTTCACGATCGGAAACGATTTTATCTCTAAAACCTATCGCATTGAAAAAGGGCGCTTGACGTCCTTTTCGCTGACACATGTGCTCAGCGGCAAAACGCTCACGCCGGCGGCGGACAGTGAACTGTTCACGCTGCATTTTCTCGGTGTCCTCGGCGGCGAAACGATCAAAGCGGGCGAACTGAAAGTGCAGGACGCGCTGAAAACCGAGGATGCGCAGGGGAGCGGGCTGAAGATTTTTTTCAAACCCTTTCGCGTGCGCGGCTGCAAGGTCGAGCTGCAATATGTGGAAACACTCGGCACGCTGGATGACTTTTTGACGGCGCATTTGGAGCTGCGCAGCGAGGGAACGGAAAAAGCGGTGCTCGATTATCTTGATTTTGCGCCGCTGCGTGTGCCGGAAGGAGCTTCGGTCTCCGGTGTGCGTTTGCCGGAAAAAAAGAAGGATCCGATCGTCCATCTGCTCGGGCAGCCGGTCTTTTTGGAAAACGCCTTTTTCTCTTGTTCGTTCCCTGCGAGTGTGAATGCGGTTTGCGACGGTTTTCTGCTCTCGCGCAGATATTACGGCCGGAGCTTGTCTGCACTTTGTGCGGGCAGCGGTGTCTTTGTCAGCGACAGCGCCGTATGCGGCGTTGCGGCAAAGAGCGATCCCGTCGCTGTGCGCGGCGCATTTTTGCGCTGCGCGAAAAAGCTGCTGCCGCCGGTGCAGACAGTGAATGCGCTATGGTTTGATGTTTCGCCGTTAACGTCAGACGCGGTGCAGCGTCTGTTTCTTGAAGAAAAGCGGCTCCAAAATGACGGTGAACGCTTTTATGACTGCGTGCTGCTCGATCAGCGTACTGTTTTTCCTGAAAGCGCACCGTTTTCCTTCCCCGACGAGATCCCGCTGGGGCTGCGCAGTTTTTCCGCTGCCGCCGCGTCGCTCGGTGTTCCGCTCGGCATGGCGGTCGGTCTGCCGGTCAAAGGAAAGGGGCTGTTCCGCCGCAAAGAGATGCAGGCCGACGTCTGCCTTGCGGATGAAAAACTGATTGCGGCGTTTCAGCAGTTCGTGCAGTCACTGAGCGAAAAATGCGGCGTGACCGACTGGCAGCTGCACTTGCCGCTCGACACGGTTTGCCGCGATAAGACGCACAATCACCCATTGGGCGGTGAACGGCAGTTGTATTATCTCAGCGATGTGTTTGAAAAATGGATCAACTGCCTGTGTCTGCTGAAAAAAACAGCAAAGAAGCCGCTGCATTTTTCTCTTTGCGGCGTGCTTTCGCCATGGCTGCTGCAGTGGGTCGATGCGTTGGCTCCGGCGCAAAGCGATGAAGAACCGGTGTTTGACCGGATGCTGTTTACGCTGAAAAAAACGGGTGTTTGCGTGCCGACGGAGCGGTTGTTCCTGCCGCAGCAAAGTGCGCCGTATCCCGTCGCGTTTGCAAAACGCACACTGTTTGCTTTGCATACGCCGACACAAACGCTGTGTGCCTTGCGGCGTCAGCAAACGCAGCTTTCCGCGCTGCTTTGCCGCGCAGAACCGTTCGGCGCGCCGGAAAAGAACGAACCCTACGCCCTTGCCGCGTTCGACGTCGGCGAAGGGCTGCTCGTGCTCTGCAATCCGACAGGGGAGGAGCGCGCTTTGACGCTCACGCTTGATGAGACCCTCGGTGTTCCGCCGCGCTTTTTGTGTGTTGGTATGTGTGCGCTGCTGCCGTCGGCGCATGTGCTTCGTTCGCCGTTTCGTTACGGCGACCATCTGACACAGACCCTTTCGCCCTATGAAACACGCTTGCTGCATCTCGGACGGCGAAAAACACCGCTTTCCGTGTGTGCGGCTGCCACAGACGCTTTTACACTGCATCTTCGCTTCGATCAGCCGGTTGATTGCACCGACGCTGCCTGTGCGGAAAACCCCGTGCAAGCTGTCACATCCGACGCCGACGCCTGCGGCGCTGTGCTGCGCTTTTCCTATCCGTTTACGCAGTCAAATACGCTGAAACTGAGCGGCGTGCGTGATCTGTTCGGTGAATCTTCTGATGTTTCCGTTTCTTTCCTGTTCAGCGAAAACGGTCTGCTTCCCCCGGGCGCGCTGTCCGGCACAGGCGCTTTTTCAATCAAAGCCACCTTTGGCAGCGAAACGAACCTGCAGATGTACCTGCAGACCGAACGGCTCACCCTTGCCGCCGAGGACGGACACATCACGTTCAAGGTGGGCGGCAGTGTGCTGCGCTCGATCAGCCGGACGGACGATGCGGTGCAGGTTTGCGCCGTGCGTGAAAAAAGCGGCACGCTCAAGCTCTACCTCAACGGAAAGCTCGACAATACGCTGCAGCCTGTGGCGGCGCCGACCGCGCTGCTTCCCGCCGCGCCGCTGTGCTTTGACGAAAAGCGCACAAAGCTGTATTCCCGTGCGCTCGCGTTCGATGAAGTTTGATTTGCCGGTTCTGTGTGAACTCAGGAGACGGAGATCTCCGTGATCGCCAGTGTGACCAGCGGCAGCAGTGCCAGCAAAAACGCCAGCAGCGCCGTCGGTAAAAGATAAGCTCTCATATTTTTTCCTCTCCAAGTGTCCAAAGATCCCGCAAATGTGAAAAAGTCTGGCTTTTTCACGCCGAACGGCTCTTTGGGCACTTAAAAATTCACTTTTATATTGACTTTATTTATGTATATGTTGTATAATAACACATCATACCTTTTGTTAGAATTATATAAAGGAGGCGGCAAACGGTGAATACGCAAAGTTTTAATCCGATTGCACCGGAAATCATGGAAGCCATGTGCGCCAAAATTGAGCGCAAAAGCCAGATCAACCCCGAAGATTTCTGGAAATACGGCGTCAAGCGCGGATTGCGCAACCCCGACGGCACGGGCGTGATGGCGGGACTGACCAAGATCTGCAGTGTGGAAGGTTATTATATAGACGACGGTGAACGCGTGCCGAAGGACGGTGTGCTGAAATATCGCGGTATCAATATCCGTTCGATCATTGAGGGCTGCGAAAAAGAAAACCGTTTCGGCTTTGAAGAGGTCGCATATCTGCTGATCTTCGGCTCTCTGCCTTCGCGCGATCAGCTTGCGCTGTTCCAGCAGGCGCTCGGTTATTCCCGTGAGCTGCCGCCGGATTTCATTGAGGATGTGCTGATGAAAAACGCGTCGTTCGACGTCATGAACAAGCTCGCGCGCTGCATCCTCGTGCTGTATTCCTTCGATGAAAAAGCGGACGATATCAGTTTGGACAACGTGCTGCGCCAGAGTTTGCAGATCATGTCGCAGATGCCGCTGCTTTCCTGCTATGCCTATCAGGTCAAACGCATGAAGTATTACGGCAAGAGCATGTATTTCCACCCCGACCGCAAGGAGCTTTCCACTGCGGAAACGATCCTTCGTTCCATCCGCGCCGACCGCAAGTATACCGACGCGGAAGCAAAACTGCTTGATATCTGCCTGATGCTGCAGGCCGAGCACGGCGGCGGCAACAATTCCACCTTTACCTGCCGTGTGCTCACAAGCAGCGGCACGGATTCCTATTCCGCATACTCCGCGGCTGTCGGCGCGCTCAAAGGTCCGCGTCACGGCGGCGCAAACCTCAAGGTCTGCAAAATGCTTTCTGATATGCTCGAGCACATCGACGACGTGAACGATGATGCGCAGGTGGTCGCCTATCTTGAAAAGATCTTCCGCAAGGAAGCCGGTGACGGCAGCGGCCTTGTTTACGGCATGGGTCACGCGGTCTATACGATCTCCGACCCGCGTGCGCAGATCCTGCGTGACAAAGCGGAACGCTTTGCCATCGGCAGCCCTTATGAGAAGGAGTTCATGCTTGCAAAAGCGATCGAACGGCTCACGCCTGAGGTCTTTCACCGTGTGACGGGCAAGACCAAGCCCATGTGCGCAAACGTCGATCTGTATTCCGGCATCGTCTATCACATTCTCGGCATTCCCGAGGATATGTTCACGCCGCTGTTCGCAACGGCGCGCATCGCCGGTTGGTCGGCGCACCGGATGGAGGAGCTGCTCACCGGCGGCCGCATCATCCGCCCGGCATATAAGAGCGTGGCGCTGCCCAAAAAGTATGTCCCGATCGAAGAACGCATCAACAATTTTGCGAATCCGAGCCATTACATCCCCTCGGAGGAGCGTTTGTATACTGAGGTGAAAGACATATGAAACTGAAAAACAATGTTGCTTCGCTCAAGCTGCTGCCGCTTGCCGTGTGTGTAAGCTGTGTGCTCGTGCCTCTGGCGGCGGTGCTGCGGTTTGTTCAGGTGTACACGCTCATCGACCCGGCCACCGGCTTTTATACCCGGAGCAGCCCGCTGACCTGGATCGTCAACCTGCTGCTGCTCGGCGGCGCGTGCTGTGCTGCGCTTTACTGCTATTTCAGCAAAGACACACAGGCGCTGCAGCCGCTTGAACAAAAGAACGTCGGCCTATTCGTCCTTGCGCTGCTGTATGCCGTGTCGCTGCTGATCAACGGGCTGGAAAGCTTCACCGGCTTTTCGTCAGCCGCTGCGGGCTACGGGCTGCATTCCGCCAAGGAGCTGATGAGCACAGGTGCGCTGCCGCTGCTGTTTCAGGGCGTTTTTGCGCTGCTCTCCGGCGTCTACTTCATCTTTGTTGCGCTCTCTTATAAAAAGGGGAGTGCGCTCGCTTCCAAACGCCGTCTGCTTGCCCTTGCGCCGACCGCATGGGTCGCGGCGCGTCTGCTGCATCTGTTCGTGCGTAAAATCAGCTTTATGCGCGTGTCCGATCTGTTCTTTGAGCTGACCGCTTGCGTGTTCATGATCCTGTTCTTCCTCGCCTTTGCCCAAACGGCAAGCGGCGTTTACAGCACCGGTATGTCGTGGCGTCTGGCCGGCTTCGGTCTTGCGGGCGCGCTGGTGACGCTCGGCGTGCAGCTTCCGCGCTTTGTGCTTTCCTTTTTGGAAGACGGCCGCTTCATCAACGAAAACCACCCGTTTCTGTTCTCCGATTTGTGCTTTGGCTTTTTTGCAATCGCGCTGTGCTTTGTCATGCTGCGCTCGCTGAAAGCGGAAAAGGAACCAAAGGCCGAAGCAACCACCGAAGCGCCGGCAGCCGCCGCCTCTCCCTTTGACGATATTGAACCGATCAATTTTGGAAAATAATCGGTCTTTGACGCAATAAAAAATCGGAAGTGAATCTCGTTGTTCTGGCTGAATGTGCAATCGGCCACCACGCAGGTGGTCATCCTCTATCTTTTGGTGCTCGTCGGCTTTGTGCTGGATAAGGCGAAGCTTTTTTCGTCGTCTACGGCGGGGCATCTGATCGATATGCTGCTGTATGTGGTCACACCCTGCGTGCTGGTCAATTCCTTTTTGGAGATGGAACCGACCGAATCGCACATCAAATCGTTCTTTCTCTCGTTCGGTCTGATGTTTTTGACCCACATCATCGCCATCGTGCTGTCGCTTCCGTTTTTTCGGCGCCAGGATTCATGGAATCCGATCTTTAAATATGCCAGCATCTACGGCAACGTCGGCTTCATGGCGCTGCCGCTTGCGCAGGCCATCCTCGGTCCGGAGGGCGTGTTCTATTGCGCCAACGGCTACATCGTGTTCAATGTGATCACGTTCATCCACGGCATCAAGCTCATGGCGGGCAAGCATTACCACATGAACTGGCGCAAGCTCGTGTTCAACCCGGGCGTGATCTCGGTGCTGATCGGTCTGCCGCTGTTTTTGTTCAACATCAACCTGCCGACCGTGGTCGCAAAGCCGATCGAATATCTCGGCAATTTGAACGCGCCGCTGGGGATGCTGATTTTCGGCACCTATCTTGCCCACACGGATCTGAAAACGATCTTCCGTGAAAAGCGCATCTATCTGGTCGCACTGCTCAAGCTCATTGTGCTGCCGGCGGTGTGTATCGGGCTTTACCGCCTGATCGGCGTACGCGGAACACTGCTGATCGCGTGCTGCATCACCGCGTGCGTGCCCTCCGGCAACAACACGTTTATGTTCGCCTCAAAGTTCCACAAGGACGTCGGCGTCGGTTCCAAAACCGTTGCGCTCGTCAGCGCGTTTTCCATGGTGACCATGCCGCTGATGATCGCCGCCGCTCAGGCGCTGCAATAAAACGCGTATTGCAATGTGGAATGTGCAATGTGGAATGTGGAATTGCGGTCGCGAGAAACATGCGTGAAAACGCAGGCTGTTGTCCGCGATCATAAGAAGCTGAAGGCTTTTCATTTATATAGTTGCTTTACATTCGGCGCATGGCGCTTTGCGCCGCGCCCCATAATTCCACATTCCACATTCCAAATTCCAAATTTTTTCCGAAAGGAAGTTTTTGCCCTATGACCGCATCCACCGTTGCCGTGCGTTTTGCCGGCATCGCAAAAGAATTCATGGTTTCGAATACGCTCGACCTCGGCTTCATCTCCGTGCGCTGGTACGGTGTGATCATCGCGTTCGGGCTGCTGCTTGCCGCGCTGTTCGGCGGCCGCATTGCGTACAAATGGAAGATCAGCCTCGACAAAATGGTCGATGTGCTGCTGTATGGCGTGATCTTCGGCATCATCGGCGCACGGCTGTATTACGTTGCTTTCAAATGGGAGGATTTCCGCGACAACCTTTGGAGCGTCTTTGAAATATGGAACGGCGGACTCGCCATCTATGGCGGCATCATCGGCGGCCTGCTCGCCGCGTTCGTCGTTTGCAAGCTGGAACACATCAACGTGCGCAACCTGCTGGATATGGTGGGCATGAGCCTGTTGATCGGGCAGGGCATCGGCCGCTGGGGCAACTTTGCCAACCAGGAGGCGTTCGGCTCCATCACCTACAAGCACTGGGGCATGATGAGCGACACCGTGGCCGATTACATTGCGCGCAATCCGCAGACCTTCGGACTTGAAGGCGTCGAGAACATTCCGCAATATCTTTCCGACAACGATCTGTATGTCCACCCGACCTTCTTTTATGAATCTGTCTGGTGCCTGGTCGGTTTCGGTCTGCTGTATCTGATCCTTCGCAAATTCCGCACCTTTTCCGGAGAGCTGTTCCTTTGCTACGGCGTGTGGTACGGTCTCGGCCGCATGGTGATCGAGGGCTTGCGCACCGACAGCCTGTTCATCGGCAACACATCCATCCGCGTTTCGCAGGTGCTTTCCGGCGCGCTGTGCCTGCTTTGCTTCGTGCTGCTGCTCGTGTTCAAGATCCACTTTAAACGCCATCCGAAACCGATCGAGGGCATTGATTACTTCCCGGAAAAAACCGAAAAAGAAAAACGCGCCGAACAAAGACGCGCCGAACAGAAAGCGATGCGTCAAAAGGCGAAGCAGGTGAAGATCCGCGACGGAAAGATCGTTCGTCCCGAACCCAAAACGCAAACACCCGAACCCTTGCCGGAGGAGGCTCCGGCTGAAAACGCACAGGAGGAACCCCATGACGCTGATTGAGGGAAAGACCGTAAGCCAGGCGGTCAAGGAACGTGTAAAAAACGAAATTGCCAAGCGCGGCATCGAGCCGTGTCTTGCGGTGATCCTGGTCGGCGACGATCCGGCGAGCCGCATCTATGTTGCCAACAAGCAAAAGGCCTGCGAAGCCTGCGGCATCCGCTCGCTGAAGTATCAGCTCCCGAAGGAGACCACGCAAAAGGAGCTGCTCGCTCTGGTGGACCGTTTGAATGCAGACAAAAATGTCCACGGGATCCTTTGTCAGCTTCCGCTGCCGAAGCCGCTGGATAAGCGCCCCATTCTCGCGCGCATTGACCCGAAAAAGGATGTGGACTGCTTCCACCCGAACAATGTCGGCAAGCTCTGGTCAAGCGGCGCTGCGTTTTTGCCCTGCACGCCGGCCGGCGTGATCGAGCTGCTCAACTATTACAAGATCGACTGCACCGGAAAGCGCTGTGTCATTCTCGGCCGCAGCAACATCGTGGGCAAGCCCATGGCGGCGCTGATGCTCAAAAAGGACGCCACGGTCACGATCTGCCATTCCAAAACAGCAGATCTCAAAGCTGTTTGCGCTGAAGCGGACATCGTCATTTCCGCCATCGGCAAGCCGAAGTTCGTCACCGCCGACATGGTCAAAGACGGTGCGGTCGTGATCGACGTCGGCATCAACCGGCTGGAAAACGGCAAACTCTGCGGCGACGCGGATTTTGAAGCGCTGAAAGAGAAGGTGTCGTTCATCACTCCCGTGCCCGGCGGCTGCGGCCCGATGACGATCGCCATGCTCATGCAAAATACACTGACAGCTTATGATTTGCAGCAAAAATAATTTACACCAATAGGAGGATCTATTATGGAAAGAAAGCTTTATTGTTCCCCGGATAAAAAAATCTGCGGCGTGTGCGGCGGTATTGCCGAATATTTCGGCATCGATCCGACGTTTGTACGCTTGATCGTGGCGGAGATTGCGTTTTTCACAGCGCTCGTTCCTGCGTTCGTGGTCTATCTCATCATGGCCATCGTGATCCCGCAGGCGCCCGCCGATTATATGCCAAAGCGTCCGAAAAAGTACCTGACCAAGAGTGCAGACAAAAAAATTGCCGGTGTCTGCGGCGGCGTTGCGGAATATTTCGGCATCGATTCTACGCTGATCCGTCTGCTGTTCGTGCTGCTGTTCTTGCTGATCGGCAACGGTCTTTACACCTATATCTTCGGCGCGATCTTTATGCCGCAGCCGATGCAGACCGCCACGCAGCAGGATTACGGACCCTACGGCTATCATGATGCCGCCGGTTACACCGACCCGAACGACATTCCGCCGCAGCAGTAACATGATGCTTTACGCCGACCCTGCACAGACCGACGCGGCGTTTTTGCAGCGGCTGGTTTTGCTGCTCCCGCCGGAAAAGCAAAGCGCGATCGCACACATCCGGCACTTGCCATCCCGCAGGGAATCGATCCTCGGATGGGGGCTGCTGCTGTATGCGTGGCGGCTGAAAACAGGCGAACAGACTTTGCCGCCGCTCGGCTTTTCCGAACGGGGAAAGCCGTTTTTTAAAGACGCCTCACTTGCGTTCAGCATCAGCCACACCGATACGCTTGTCTGTTTGGCGCTCAGTGAAACCGGTAACATCGGCGTCGATGCGCAGACGCTGCGCCTGCCGTCCGACCGGTTGGCGCAAAAGGTGCTCACAGAAGCGGAACGGGCTGTTCTTGCAAAAGCCGCCGACCCCGCGCGGACCTTCACGCGCTTTTGGACGCAGAAGGAAGCACTGGTCAAGCAAACGGGGGAGGGCATTGCGCGCGGGCTTTCCACGATCGATTTTGCCCCTTGGGCAAAGGAAGACCGCTTTTATGCGTTCGGTCTGCAGTTTTTCAGCGAAACGATCGGCAACGCCGCGGTGACGCAGTGCGCACCTCAGCTTTCGCCGGAACCGTCACAGGCTGTGACGCAGCGACAGATGGAAAAAGTTTTGTTTTTTGAAAAGGACGGTTGACGAACAAATTCATCAAAGGCAAGCTCGGTTACGGCGTCGGCGCCGTCGGACTTGATTTGAGCTACGGCATGTTTTATTCCTTCCTTGCAAAATATCTGACCGACGTGCTCGGTATGAAGTCCACCTTCCTGCTGATTCTCACACCGATCGCCCGCGTGTGGGACGGTATCAACGACCCGATGATGGGCACGATCGTGGACAACACGCACACAAAAATGGGTAAGTACCGCCCGTGGATTTTGACCGGCGCGGTGCTCAACGCGATCATTCTTGTGCTGCTGTTTACCAATCCGCTGCATCTGACCGGCGTCGGTCTTGCCGTGTATGTTGCCGCAACTTATATCCTTTGGGGCATGACGAACACCCTTGCGGACATCCCGTACTGGTCGATGGTGCCTTCCTTTACCAGCGACCCCAAGGAACGCAACCTGATCTCCACTGTGGCGCGTGCTTTTTCCGGCCTTGGCCAGGGCATCGTTTCCATCGGCGCCCCGCTGCTTATGACTGCTGCCAGCGTTTCAACCGTGCTGGACAACGAGACAGGCGAGATGGTGAAATTCCATGACAAGCGCAGTTACATGATTGCAGCACTGGTTTGCGCGTGTTTCCTGATCCTGTTTGCGGGTGTCTGCGTCGGTACGACCAAGGAGCGTGTTTCCACCGCTTCGGGCGAAAAGTTTTCCTTCAAGCGCAGCCTTTCGATCATCAAGAGCAACGATCAGCTTTTGGTGTTCATGCTCTTTGCCATGATCTCCAACGCCGGCTGGTATTTGACAAGCGGCGTTGCGACTTACTATTTTGACGTTGTGGTCGGCGACCCGAACAAGCAGTCCGCGTTCAGCACTGCGTCGGCGGTCGGCTCTGTGGTCGGTATGCTGCTGCTGCCGATTTTGACGAAGTATTTTTCCAAGCGCGTGGCCTATATGATCTCGCTGGGCGTTGCCGCACTCGGCTATGCCGGCATGGCGGTTTGCTCGTTTGCCGGACAGCTCATGCTGATGAATGTCTGCTACATCATCGGCGCGATCGGCATCTCCTCCATGTTCATTGCACAGACGATCTTCCTTGCCGACATCGTGGACTACGGTGAAGTGAAAATGGGTTTCCGTGCGGAATCCATCACGTTCTCCATGAAAGGCTTTTTACAGAAAATGGCATATACGCTGCAGACGATCATTCTTTTTGCGACGCTCGGCCTGACCGGCTATGACAGCGAAATGCACATGAACAATTCTTCCGGCGCGAAAATGGGCATCACGCTGATGCTGTGCGTCATCCCGCCGGTGCTGTTTCTTGTGTCTCTCCTCATATTCTCCACGAAATTCAAGCTGCACGGCGCATTTATGGACGAGGTGACAAAGACGGTGATCGAGAACAAGGCCAAGCGTGAAGCTGCCGAAGAGTTGGCATAATAATAGATTACAGACCGCTGCGTTTTTCGCGGCGGTCTTTTTTCGTTGCGTTGAATACTTCACACGGTATGAAGCGGAGGCGATCCGGCAGCCGCAAAGCTGCGCTTTGCGGCTGCACGCGGCGGGGCGACCGCACGGCGCAGCCGTGCGGCAAAGGGGCGCACGAAGGATTGCGGAAAAGAAAAAACCGCGCGGTTCCTGCGCCCCTTGCACGCTGCCGCCGCAGGCGGCAGCGTGTCGCCCCGCCGCGGTTTGCGCACAGCGAAGCTGTGCGCAAAAACGGAGCTGTTTTCAAAACAGCTCCGTTGTAAGCAGGTTATTTGTCAGTGATTTTTTTGATATGGTCAAAGCTGAGCTTGTTCTGCGTCACGCGACCCATGTCATACATGATGGCGTCAAATCCGTATTTGTCAAGTGTTTTCTTGAGCGCTTTCGGAAGCGTCAGATCGTCGCTCTTGAGACTATACTGGATCACAAGGTCGTCGCCGTGGCAGTAGACGTTGATCGCGCGGTCCATCGCGAGCATGCCGGGCGTGACACTTTTGATGAGCAGCTTTGAAAGCGGATTGGTCTCGATCATGCCGGGATAGGTCAGGAAAATCGTGGTACGCTCATTCTGCTGCTTGAGTCCCTCGGGCCCGGCAAGAAATTTGCCGACCCCGTCAATGTCGCCGAGCGCGGCAACATCAGCGGCAACCTTCACAATGCCCTTGAGCGTTTCACGGATGTGTGACTTTTTGAGCTGCGCCAGCATCTGCGTGCGCAGTTTTTTACAGATGTTCTCCATCGGCATTTCCAGGTCTGCTTTGGAAAGCGTCACCGGCGTGTTGTATGCCATGTTGGACAGCGTTTTTGAACGGAAAAAGCGGCGGGAGTCGCTGGTCAGAACAACCGCGATCGCTTTGTCTTCGATGTCATACAGATCATTGATCGATTCAGCTGCAAGAGCGGCGAGCAACGGACCGTAAGAGGTGTGCAGCTCCAGCGACTTTTTCAAAAAGTCCGTGTTGGAAATGATCAGATTGACAAGGCGGCAGCTCATGTCCTCTTTGTCGTGCACTTCCGGCGGCAGCGGGAAGAAATCGCGGCCTTCATAGGGATCAAAGAGTTTTCCGTCCGCGCCGAATTTTTCAATCGCGTCATAGCGTTCCTGATCGTCCATTGCACGATAGGCAAAGTCGGTCAAGCGCACACCGTAGGGATCAAAAAAGCTGGTGCGGATGAAGCGGATCGGCGGAAAGAGCGATTTTGCGTAGTTCCAAAGCACAGCAATGACATAGGAGATCATGCCGTAAGCGTCGGTCTGCGCGTGATACATGGAAAAAGTGAAATGCTTGTCGCCGCAAAGGAACAGGAAAAGGTAGCCGTTGGTGCCGTTTTCTCCGTCGGAGCCGAAGTGACGCATGGTGTTATCGTCGTCGCAGATCAGTACGGGTTTGGTGTTCTTTTCATAGCAGAGTTTGCCGTTGTAAACGACCGGACGCACAGCAAATTCGGGGTAGTTTTTCAACGCGGCATCTGCGGCTTTTTGCAACCGCGCACGGTTGAGCTTGTGACGCAGATCGAAGCGGCAGCGAATGTCAAAGGTGTTTGTTTCAGAATAGCAGCCGAAAAAAATGGAATCATACAGGCCGCCTTTGCGCAGCCCGTTGCCGAGATCGTAGGACGAGTGTTTGGAGTCAGGCATAGGAAATCTCCTTTTATATTTTTTTAGATTGTTTAATAATTTTTAAAAACTTGCTTGTACATTACCATAAATACCTGCGATTGTCAAGAACAGAAAGCACAAATACACAAAACCTTTACATTTTTTCTGCAAAGAAAAACAAAGAAAACGTAAAACTACCTCTTGACTTGTTACGCCTTGTATCGTATGATAGTAAAAAAAGAACCGAAAGGTGAACTGTTATGGATCTGTTTCGTGAACGATTCGTCAATCTCGTGATCGCGCTTGTCAATGTGTTTTTGCTGCTGTTTCATTCCGGCGCCGTGCCAAAAGATGCGCCGCAAATCGACCTTTCCGACATGACCCTTGTGTTTGCCGATGAATTCGACGGCGACGCGCTGAACCCTGCGGTTTGGGGACCGCACAACTGCTACGGTGTGCGCAAAGGCGGTTACTGGAGCGCCGGGCAAGCCCGTGTGCAAGACGGAAATCTTATTATTACGACCCAGTATCTGGAAAACGGCGAGTTCGGTCCGGGATGGTACACCTGTGCGTTGGATACCGCCGGAAGGTTCGAGTCGACCTACGGCTACTATGAGTGCCGCTGCATTTTGCCGAAAGGGGAGGGCCTCTGGTCTGCGTTCTGGATGATCAACCCGACAGTGGGAACCGTGACAGACAACGCGGAAGGCGGCGCTGAGATCGATATCATGGAATCCCCGTTCTGGTACATGGGCGGGAAAGAAAGCTGGCGTGTAACACAAAACCTGCATTACAGCGGATACAGTCTGCAGACAAAATATCACAATGTGGGTATTTTCTCGCTGGACAACGATCCGTATGAGAATTACAATACCTACGGTCTGCTTTGGACACCGGATGAATATGTGTTCTATATCAACGGACGTGAGGTTGCCCGCACCTCCTGGGGCGGCGTTTCCAAACAGCCGGAGTATATGATCCTTTCCTGCGAGGTGGACGGCGGCATCGGTCAGCCGACCTTCGGCTGGTCGGGCAACATTGAAAACAACGACAAAGCCACCTTTGCCGCAGAGTTTAAAGTGGATTATGTGCGTGTCTATCAGACAGCGCAGTGAATTGCCGCAGCGTTAAGGTCAACGCGCGGCGGCGAAACGCATCGTGCACCGCACGATGCTCCGCAAAAAGGCCCGACAGCGCCAGCTGCCGGGCCTTTTTGCGTTCCGCGCAGCAAAGCTGCGCGGTTTCGCCGCCGGTTTTCCGCGCACGGCTGTGCCGTGCGCTCAAAAAGGCCGGATGCCGCAGCGCGGCACCCGGCGGGGATGCTATAAGTTGTCTGACTGTTTTAATCCACCGTGATCGTTTTGCTTTGCTTTCCTTCGTCCCAAATCAGTTCGACCGTGACCGGACGGTCAGATGTAATCGTTACCTGCGGCTCGTCGTGAATGCTCTTTCGTGCGCTGCAAAGCAGGGTCAGCGTGGCGTCTTTGCCGAAGGGATACCGCTCCACGCCGTGACGCTCGGTCAGATCAATGTGCCAGCGGATGATGTTGTGCTCCGCGTCGGGCTTGATGCCGAACACGAACTCAAACAGCACGGAGATCGGTGCAAGTCCCGTCCAGCCCACAAAATCGTCTCTTGCCGGGTCGCCTTTGCGCGGCTTTCCGTTTTCATCGAGACAGGGCGCATAGTTTTCAAATACCGTGTCTGTGTCGTTGAAAACGGACACGACATTTTTGACATAGTTCATGCCGATCTTGTGGGAAAGATCGAATCTATTGTAGCAGTCCAGACCGCAGAGGACCATGTAATTCGTCGGCGCCCAAACGCCGCCGTTCCAGTAATCGCCGTTCGGACAGAAATCGGGGTGGTCGGCGGAGAGGGCGGGAATCATAACCGGCGTTGCAAACTCTTTTTCGTTCGTCAGGTGCGCAATAAAGCGGTCGGCTCTGTCTTCGGAAACGATCTGCGCAAGCAGCGCCCAGTAGGCGCCGATGTGCTTGACGCCGTTGAGCTGCCCGTTCTTCCAAAGGTCATAGTAAAACGCGCTTTTGTCGTCCCAAAGCAGATCGTTCATCACATGGATCAGATGTTCCCGCTCCGCCTGCAGCGCCGCGGTGTCCGCTTCTCTGCCGAGCACTTTTGCCATATCCATGAGGATCTTGCAGTTCATCAGCTCCTGCATGCAAGCGTCGTTCCAGACCATGTGTCCGTGGGAAAACGCAAAGTGATATTCCGGCTGCAAACGCGGCAGGTTGTCCATCCCGCAGCCCCAGCCACTTGACCAGTAGGTGCCGTCGCGCCAGGTGTGGTTTTGGCGCATCCATTCGTGATATGCCATCAAGCAGGGAAACACGCGCGCCAGTCTGTCGCGGTCGCCGAAGTTCTTGAAGTAGTCCCATTCGCACCACGCAAGGATGTCCGGGCCGGTGGCGGAGGGGTCGAACCGTGTAAAGTGGCCGTGTCCAGTCTCCTCTTCGATCTCGCGGCAGATGTAGCCGTCCTTGTATTGATGCGAATAAAAATTGTTGAGCGTGCCCTGAAAATCAAACGAGCGCGCGCCGTATTTGCCGAACATCATTATGAAGGAGGAATCCCACATAAAGATGCAGCCGTTGAACGCCGTGTCGATAAAGTTTGAGACAAAGCCGGTGCCTTTGATCGGTCTGCAAAGATTGGAAAACGCAAGACGCCACGTTTTGTCATAGCAGCGCAGCACATCGTCGTGACCGTCCCAGATCGGGAGGGGCAGGCGGTCTTTTTCTTTTTCATAGGTCGGAAGCTCGCTTTCCTCCGGCTGCATGGAAACGAAGGTGTTTTCCTTCCAAAAGCGGTTCTCCAGAATCGTATATTCGTTGTAAAAGTTTTCCATAAAAAAGCTCCTTTCTTGTTTTTAATCCAAGCTTTCCTTCACAAAATCGACCGCGCACGGCGACGTTGTGACCATGACGCTCTCCTGATGGAAGAACGCGCAGAGATCCTTTGCAATTTCAACAACGGTTTCCTGCGGCACGCCAAGCAGCATAAGGCTCAGTGTGTTCTCTTCCGTGTAGCGTCCGTCCTCGTGAAAATAGCCGCCGTGGATCTGGTGCACGGAAAAAGCGACCTGATAGCTCCGGCAGACGTTTTTGAGAATGGAGATATATTTTTCTGTGGTGAATTTCTGATCGCGGGTATCAGCGTCGTTCAGTCCGATGTAGATGGTAGATTGTGTGGTTGGTGCGTCCATGCAGGCATTCCTTTCCTTTCGATTTTTCTTCGTTTTTATTCGAATGCCGGTTCTTTCGGATGAAGGAACGGGCAAGATTCGGTTAACGTTCAGCGCTGAGACAGATGAAGATCGGCAACCCGACAGACTGGTCGTTACACGACCGTATATCCTGCAGCAGCCAAAACGGTCAGCGCACGCTCATAGTTTTCTTCTTTCACAAGGATGTAATCGGTGTTGTATGTCGACACCGCGAAGATGCCGATGTTCTGCTCTGCGAGAATTCCGGACAGCTTTGACAGAATACCGATCAGGGAAAAGTCGAGAACGCCCTGAATGCGAAAGCCTCGCCACCCATCCTCACGCGCGAGCGTGTTTTGCGGCGTGTCCTGTGTTTTACATACCAACGA
This sequence comes from Oscillospiraceae bacterium, assembly GCA_902792985.1. Classification (GTDB taxonomy): domain Bacteria; phylum Bacillota; class Clostridia; order Oscillospirales; family Acutalibacteraceae; genus UBA6857. The sequence goes on along the minus strand of CADBBT010000005.1, from coordinate 1,933 downwards.
CACTTCTTCATCCGTTTTCCCGATAAAATAAAAATCGGCGTCCGTGTTGATCTTCGAAACCCCTGTCACCTTACAGACAGTAAGTTTCTGATCGATTCTTTTCAATTCCATCAACAGTGTTTCCTTTTCAAGTGCTGATTTGTTTATTCTTTTGTGATTAAAGCGACACACTCCACATGCCTCGGAGCAGCAGGTCAAATAAAAAGGCTTGTATTTGACCCGCTGGTTCATCCCAATGTTGAAATGGGCAATTTCCCGGTATCGGTCAGGGTTGAGACAGTAGGATGAATATCGGTACGCCGATAAACCGGAATTTGTCAAACCATTCTCGACAACAGAAAATCAGGACGTTCCCCTATTAAAACCGAGTCAGTAACGTCAATTACTTCAATACCGCCCTTCGAGTATTCATCTACAAAACTTCTTTCATTATCAAAGATCAGCTCTTTCCCATACCAAGGTTTCCCAGACTGGGGAGTAAGCTCCAAATAAACAGTTTTATTTTCGAGATAAAATGTCAAAACGGTATGTTGCTTTCCGCTCAGCTTATCATGCAAGAGCCATATCTTGCTTGGGATATTACGCTTGTCAAGAATGTATCTCATCAGAACAACAGCATCATTACATGTACCTACTTTTGCCTTCATGGTGTCTTTTGGATCCTGAATACAGTATTCGGTCAATAGGTGGTCAAAGAACTCTTTATCAAAATCTTTCGTCATATCAGGCTTATATGTTTTGCCATTCAAATAGAAGCCGTATTCGTAACCATTATCCAAAAGTTCTTGTTTCAACAGCTTGCATGTTTCTTTTATCAACATTGCTATTCCTCCGTCAAATGCCGATTTATCAATTTCTTTGAATGTATTATACCATTCATCATCATCCACCTAAAGCCTTTTCGGAAGGACAGCTTTCGCCATCCCTCCATCGTAATCAGTGCTTCCTTCTGCGTCTTATTACATATACGAAGCATGCTGCTGCCACTGCAAGAAGTGCTGAAGGAAGCAGGATGTTTGTGGTATCTCCTGTCTTAGGGATTACAGTCTTCTTAGGTGTAGGCGTTGTTGGTGTCTCAGGCTCAGTCGGTTTTACCAATTTGATAGTCTGACCTTCGTCATTCACATCTTTATGCTCTGCTACAACTACTTTATCCGCCTTAGCGATGTCCATTCCTTCCTCATAGTCATTGATTCTGTAGGCAGTCTCAAAGGCTACAAGTTCCTTTCCTTCAAGGCCTGTAGTATTTATTTCAAATGTCACTTCTGCAGTGCCATTTGCCTTTGAAGGCTTGAACGGTTCACTCATAACAACGACTTCCTTTCCATTCTCACGACTTCCTCTCCATTCTCCACAAGAGGATCTCCTGTATCCTTTAAGATGAGAGTACCTTCAAAGACGTACCACTTTGAAGTATCGAGTCCGGTGTATTCGATCTTGTCGGTAAGTGTTGTCTTATCCGATGTCACCACTTCCTTGTTACCTTCGGAATCAGTAAGAGTCGTTCCTATCTCCGGTTTCTGAACAGGAGTCTGGGAAGTATCTTCCTTGGGCTCAAGAGGTACGGGGTTATCAGGGTTCTGAGGATCCGGATATGTGGTTTCTTCACACTTTGCTGTGTTCACATATCCATCCTTATCATCAGTCACATTGAACTGATAAACGAGGTTTGTATCCTTTCCATCCTTATCCTTGGAATCGGAATCCTTTTTATCATGGGCCAGATATTCAACTGCTTCATCGGTTACTGTTGCCGTAAAGGTAACAATTGCCTTTTCACCGGGAGCAATCGTGATGTTCGCCTTATCAGTTTCTCCTTCGTTGTTCCAGGTTCCGTTGTTAGAGAATCTTACGGTCTTGACTGCAGGCACAGTGAAGAAATCGGGATTCTCAGTGAAGGTATCGGTCACTGTAGTAGTCAGTACGATATTAC
>CADBBT010000004.1 GCA_902792985.1 Oscillospiraceae bacterium | reverse complement strand
TAAAGATTGGCGAGGAAATTTTTCGTCAGATGTAACAGAAATCGCGCAGCCAACCTGACGGTTTGCAAGCGATTTCTGTGCAAAATGACGGAAAATTTACCGTCATGATTTGCGCATCCGAGTTAATCAGTGGGTACTTAGTCGATAGTATGGAGAAACCCCGCCGTGGAATCACATCCACAGCGGGGTCAAGCTTTGCTAAAGACTATAGACTACAGACTAACGACTTTGCTGATGACACTTGTCGTGCATGGCGCAATGCTCGCAGCCGCAGCCGCAGGAGGAGGACGTTCCTGCTTTTTTGTCCTTGCGCAGTTTCCAAATGGCAAGCGCAACCACTGCGAGCAGCACCAACACAACAAGGATCGTTCCGCCGTTTGCAGCAAACCAGGCTGTCATGGCGACCGCCTCCTTTTTGTTTGAGTTTTGAAATTATTTCACTGTCAGCTTTGTGGCTTCCTTATAGGGACGGAAAAGCAGGAAGCAGACCAGTGCGAGCACAGCCAGCGCGCAGATCAGACCGAGAATGTGCAGGTTGCCCGTGAACGCGGACGCGATCTGATAGACGCACAGCGCGGTACCGTAGGCAAAGATCGTCTGATAGCCGATGGCAAACCAGGTCCATTTTGCGTTGTTCATCTCGCGCTTGATCGCGCCGATGGCCGCAAAGCAGGGCGCGCAAAGCAGGTTGAACACCAGGAAGGAGAAGCCGGACGCGCCGGTGAAAGCCGCGTGCAGCGCCTGCCATGCCGTCAGTTCTCCGCCGCCGTAAAGGATGCCCATGGTGCCGACGATGTTTTCTTTTGCCACAAGGCCGGTGATCGACGCCACAGCCGCCTGCCAGTTGCCCCAGCCGAGCGGTTTGAACAGCCATGCAAGCACGCCGCCGATGGCAGCAAGGATGGAAGAATCGATCTCATCCTCTGCGAGCATACGGAACGAACCGTCCACAACGCCGAAATAAGTGGTGAACCAGATGACGATCGTCGAAAGCAGGATGATCGTTCCGGCCTTTTTGATGAAGGACCAGCCGCGCTCCCACATGGACCGCAGCACGTTGCTGAGCGTCGGCCAGTGATAGGCCGGAAGCTCCATCACGAACGGCGCGGGATCGCCGGAGAACATCTTTGTCTTTTTCAGCATGATGCCGGAAATGACGATCGCCGCCATACCGATGAAATAGGCGCTTGTGGAGACCCATGCGGAACCGCCGAAGATTGCGCCCGCAACCATGGCGATGAACGGCACCTTCGCGCCGCAGGGAATGAACGTTGTGGTCATGATCGTCATTCGGCGGTCACGCTCGTTTTCGATCGTGCGCGACGCCATGATGCCCGGCACGCCGCAGCCGACGCCGATAAGCATCGGGATGAAGGATTTGCCGGAAAGACCGAAGCGGCGGAAGATACGGTCAAGCACAAAGGCAATACGCGCCATGTAGCCGCAAGCTTCCAGGAAGGCGAGCATCAGGAAGAGCACAAGCATCTGCGGCACAAAGCCGAGCACGGCACCCACACCGGCGACGATTCCGTCAAGGATCAGGCCATTCACCCATTCAGCGGCGTTCAGCTTCTCCAAGAGGCTTCCCACAAGCACCGGCACACCCGGCACCCAAACGCCGTAGTCCGCCGGATCCGGTTCTTCAAAGCCATTTTCGCCGAGATAGGCCGCAGCGTCCGTATAGGTCATGCCGACGGTCTCTTCCTCGTCTGCGTCTTCGGGAATTTCGTTGTAATATGCGGTCAGCGTAGAAACTTCAAGCGTCTCTTCGTCTTCCACATCGACCTCGGCGGTCATCTCTGCGGGAACAAACGCGGCAAGCTCTGCCTTCGCGGCGTCCTCGTCAAAATCTTCCGCTTCCGTGTCAAGTCCGGTAAACGCCTCGGCAGCCTGCATTGCGGCAGTGTAATCGTCCGCAACTTCTTCATAGGCGCTCGTGCCGATGCCGAACAGGTGCCAGCCGTCGCCGAACAGTCCATCGTTTGCCCAGTCTGTTGCCGGTGCGCCGACGCCGACCATGGCGATCCAGTAGACCGCGAACATGATCACGGCGAAGATCGGCAGACCCAGCCAGCGGTTCGTGACCACGCGGTCGATCTTGTCGGACGTGGACAGCTTGCCCGCGCCCGCTTTTTTATAGCAGGCCTTGATGACCTTGCCGATATAGATGTAACGCTCGTTGGTGATGATGGACTCTGCGTCATCGTCCAGCTCCTCCTCTGCGGCTTTGATATCCGCAAGGATGTGCGTCATTGTACCTTCGGGGATGTTGAGCTGTTCCAGCACTTTGTCATCCTGCTCGAAGATCTTGATGGAATACCAGCGTTGCTGCTCTTCCGGCAGTCCGTGCACGGCCGCTTCCTCAATGTGTGCGAGCGCGTGTTCCACAACGCCGGAGAACGTGTGCATCGGCACGGTCTTTCCGCTTTTTGCCGCTTCGATCGCCGCTTGCGCAGCCTCGGCCACGCCGGTGTTTTTCAGCGCGGAGATCTCAACGACCTTGCAGCCGAGCTGACGCGACAGTTCGGCGATGTTGATCTTGTCGCCGTTTTTGCGCACAACGTCCATCATGTTGATGGCGACGACCACGGGGATGCCGAGCTCGGTGAGCTGGGTGGTCAAATAGAGGTTGCGCTCCAGGTTCGTACCGTCCACGATGTTCAGAATCGCGTCCGGACGCTCGCCGATCAGATAGTTACGCGCAACGACTTCTTCCAGTGTATACGGGGAAAGCGAATAGATGCCCGGCAGGTCGGTGATGACCACATCCGTCTGCTTTTTCAGCTTGCCTTCCTTTTTTTCAACGGTGACGCCCGGCCAGTTTCCAACGAACTGATTGGAACCGGTGAGCGCGTTGAACAGCGTTGTTTTGCCGCTGTTCGGGTTGCCCGCAAGGGCGATTCTCAAATTCATAGCAATGTTCCTTTCTTTGAGGACGATGTCCCTGTTCTGTGTTTGGTTCGGACGAATCAGCGAACCTCGATCATTTCGGCGTCCGCCTTGCGCAGCGAAAGCTCATAGCCGCGCACGGTCACCTCGATCGGGTCGCCGAGGGGTGCAACTTTACGCACAAAAATTTCAACGCCCTTGGTGATGCCCATATCCATGATGCGGCGTTTGATCGCGCCCTCTCCGTGGAGCTTCACCACTGTGCAGGTGGCGCCGATCGGCGTTTCTTTGAGTGTTTTCATTCAGATTGCCTCCTTTCAACTGAAAGCTGTTGTTATACCATGATTTTCTGCGCCATTCCGGCGTCGATCGCAACGCGTGAATCCTTGATGTTCACGATCACGTTGCCGCCGAACTGGGAAACGACGCTGACGGAAGCGCCCACAACAAAGCCGAGATCTGCAAGATGCTGCTTGACTTCCGGCTTCCCGCCGATGCGCTTGATGATGCTCTCTTCCCCCGCGTTGGTCAAAGTCAACGGGATCATAGACTTCCCTCCTTATGATCAGAGTAGGCTGATCGTCTGTCGAAAGAACAATTAGCTTTCGCTAATCGCGTTCCGAAAAAATAATTAGCCTTCGCTAATCTCATGCTGAAAAAAATGATTAGTCTTTGCTAACCTCTCAAGGCTATTATAGTGTGCTTCGCTGCGTTTGTCAAGTGTTTAAGGAAAAAAAGACATTCATTTTTACGCAGGCAGAAAAATGTGCTTGCCTTTTTCCGCGGATTATGCTATCATGAAACCATCAAAATGGAGGTGGATCCTTATGAAAAAAGCAAAACTTATGCTCTCGCTGGCATTGTGTGCATTGCTGCTGGTTTTGACCGCTGCGCCCGGGTTTGCCGCCGAAAAAAGCGGCAGAGACGTGCCGAACATCCATGTGCGCGGCATGGCCGGCGACATCGTCAACGCGCAGGGTGAGCCCATCGACGAACGCGCTTTTCCGGAAGGCGGTCTTGCCGGCATGGTCAAGGACTGTATGCCCTCGTTTTTAAATGCACTCAAGAAAAACGACAAAGAAGCGTGGGACACCTATCGCGCAAAGCTGTTTCCGGCAGTAAAATCCTGCTTCGGCCCGATGTGGCTGGACAACAACGGCGAAGCGACCGACGGTTCCGACCAGGCCGTGAGCTGGAAATACGAGCAGATGACGGACCGGCGCGGCGCAAACGGCTACGGCTTTGACAGCTATCCCTTTTTCTATGACTGGCGGCTTGACCCGCTTGCAACCGCCGATGAGCTGAACACATACATTCAGCAGATCAAAGCTGTCACCGGCAGCGACAAGGTCAACATCAACGCGCGCTGCGAAGGCACGAATGTGCTGCTGGCGTACTTTGCGAAATACGGTTACAGCGATGTCAACTGCGCCGAGTTTTACGCTGCGGCGTCCAAGGGTTCCGAGCTTGCCGACGCGCTGTTTTCCGGCCACATCCACATCGACGGCGACGCGCTGGTGCGCTATAAAGACGCAAAGCTCACCATCGACGACGAGCTGACGAACGAGCTTGTGAACGCGCTGATCGAATTCACCGGCGACACGCTGCTGTTGGACGTTACGGCATTTTCCATGGATCTGCTGTTCATGAAGCTGTATGATGAGGTCATCGCGCCGCTCGTGCTGGAGACCTACGGCACCTTCCCCTCCTTCTGGGCAATGGTGTCCGAAGAGGACTTCCCCGCCGCGCGCAGAAACATTTTCAAAGGCAAAGAGGACGCGTATGCCGGACTAATCGAGAAGATCGACCGCTATGACACAGACGTGCGTCAGCACATGGACGAGCTGATGAAAGGCGCAAAGGAAGCGGGCGTGAAGATTGCGGTCTTTGCAAAATACGGCGACTATCTGATTCCGCCTGTCACCGAAAACGCCAACGAACTCAGCGACAATACGCTGATTCTCAAAAACACCTCTTTCGGCGCAACAACGGCAAAATACGGCAGCATTCTGCCGCAGAAATATCTTGACAGCGCCGCAGCAAACGGCACCGACAAATACATCTCGCCGGACAAAATGGTGGACGCTTCCACCTGTATGTTCCCGGACACGACCTGGTTTTTCTGGGACTGCCCGCATGAGACCTTCCCCGATTTCATCTTCGACGCGATGGCGAAGTTCTATTACGCCGACGGCGACATGACCGTGTTCAGCGACCCGGACTTCCCGCAGTATCAAATCGCGCATCTCGACCCCGACAACAGCGATATCGGCACCCTTGAGCCGATGAACGCGGAAAACGCGCCGGTCATTGTGACGGAAAAGCGCAATTTGCGCACGGTGGACTGGAAGGATATGATCCTGCGTATGCTCAAAGCCGTTTGGGCCTTCCTGATCAACTGGCTGAAAAACAGATAATCACTGTCAATCATTCTTTATAATTCAAAGAGCGCTTTTCATGCGGAAGAACCGATGAAAAGCGCTTTGCTTTTATTGTGTCTTATTTGGTTTGAACGGTTCCATCCGATGTGGAAACCGAGCGGATACGTTCTTTGATCCGCTCCAGCGTCTTGCCCTTGAGCGCAAGCTCCGCATCGTTCATCTCATTCAGATAATACATCGTAAACAAACGCAGTGCATAGGAGATATAATAGTAAAGCAAGGCGGTGGTTCGTTTGTTCACGGGAATGTGCATCTCCCGCATGCGATGCTTCAGCATGCGCACGAGGTAAGCAAAGGTGGCAGGCATCAGATAGGAGATGCCCCCGTTGATGAAGATGTGACGGATCCCCTCCAGCGGAAAGCCGCGCATCTCCTTGCGGAAGGTCTGCAGATTCTGCGGCGTGAGTTCTTCGGGATGATCAAGAAAATAGTAAAACGAGGAAACGCAAACCAGCACCATGTTTTCCAACACCTTGGCGTAATAATCCACCGCGTCTTTAAAATGCAGATAAAATGTTGCGCGCACATAACCGGCAGCTTCGCAGAATTCGGTGATGCTGATATCAAACAGATTGCGCTCGGTGGAGATCAGCTTTAGCGCCGCAAGGCCGAACGCATAGTAGGTCTGCGCATCGCCGCCGTAACGGTTTTCAAACTGACGGGCCACATTTTCAATGAACGAGAGGGAAGTATCATAAACAGGCAAATTCTGATCCGGAAACACATCCGGGGCAAGCGCGTCGATCGGGATCAGACCGAGCCAGGTGGAATAGAGCTCCGGAAAGGTCTGCAGGTTGCCCTTCACGCCGAAAGACACGCGTTCCTCTGTTGAAAGCGAAGCAGAAAGCTTGGTATACAACTCGCGTCCGATCGAATAGATCAGCGTACGGTTGCCCACATGGTGCGAGAGCAAAAACAGCGTTTTGAACCGCTCCTTCATCACACGCCAAAGCGCACTGCCGTAATCGAGCATGGTTTCCGGCGTTTTTTCTGCAGGAATCTCAACGGCTAAAAAGCGTTCTATCTCATCCTTGCAGCAATCCTCATACAGCGCGTCGATATTCGGATATAGCTTATAAAACGTTCCGCGGTTCACACCGGCTTCCTTCGCAAGCGCCGTAATGGAAATCTTATGGTAATCGCTCACGCCCAAAAGCGTTTTTCCGAACAGCTCGTTTGCCTTTTTCGGCAGCGACAGCATCAGTTTCGGGTCATAAAAGCTGCAATAGGTCTTGAAATGCGAATTCAGGATCTTTCCGATCCGCAAACTGAACGCGATCTCCTGTTTTGTGGGGCGCATATTGCTCAACGCGGACAAAAACGCTGCTTTGATCCGCTCCTGCGCGGAGCTTTGCATGGTGTCCATATATGACTCCTCTCTCAACTAAAACAGCCGTTGCTTTTTTTACAGAGATATGTTATAGTATATCACAGAAAACAAAAAAGGGGAAGAAGAAAATGAAAAAAACCGGGGTTCATCTGCTTTTCACCACACTTGCCGTACTGCTTTTGTGCTGCGCGCTTTGTTTGTTTGCCGCAGCAGAGGAGCGTACGATCACGCTTGACGTGCAAAACGGACAGGACATTTCCGCCGCGTTCAACAAAGCGGCGGACACTGTGCGATATAACGACGGCGAGACGCATCTGACGATCGTCATTCCGGCGGGCTCCTATCAATCGGGCGCGAACCTGCGCCTTTACAGCCACACCACGGTGCAGATGGACGGCGCAACGATCGTTCACACAGACAGTGCCAGCACAATGCTGCGCCTTGGCAGACGCACCGCCGACTGGGAAGAAGCCAACGACGGCGCGGGTCATCCGGGTTACAGCGGCTTTTGCGATATCACGCTTGAAGGCGGCACCTGGAACGGCGGCGGCAAGCAGCAGGCGATCATGCGCTTCGGTCATTCGTCCGATATCACGCTGCGCGGCGTGACGTTCTGCAATGTCAAAAACGCACACATGGTCGAGCTCGGCGGCTGCAAAGATGTGCTGATCGAAGGCTGCACGTTTTCGAGTTTTCGCGGCAACTGGGATGCAACCACCAACTATGAGGCGCTGCAGATGGAGATCGTTTCCACCCAGGGCAGCCATTTCGGCGGTTACAACCCCGACAACGACGAGACGCCCTGCGAAAAAATCACCGTCACCGGCTGCACATTTAAAAATCTGCAGCGCGGCGTCGGCACACACAGCGGCATTGCCGGCTCGTTCTTTTCGAACATCTCGATCACCGACAACACATTCGTGAACATCACCGGCTTTGCCGTCATTGCCACCAACTACGCCGACAGCACCGTTTCCCGCAACCGGATCAGCCGCTGCGGGGCGGGCATTCTCATGCGCACAGTCGAGCTTTCCCACAACAACTTTTACCGCTCCGCCGTGTTCCATGAAAAGCAAACGGACTATCCCCTGCTCGGCTGCACCATCGCCGACAACCGCATTTCCATTACACCGGGCTATCAGGCGCAGTTCAGCACCTTCACCTATGGCATTCAGCTCACCGGCGAACTGCTCAAAAAGCGAGCGGGCAGCACGCCGGCCGGCGATTACCGCATTGCGGACGTGCGCGTGTCGGGCAATGTAATCAAGCTGAACGGCGCGGGCTACGCGGTCTGGCTGAACGGCGCGGCGGAAAACCGTGTGGAAAAGAATCAGATCACCGTGACCGTGCAGGGAGAACACAACACCGCAGGCATCCTTTTGCAAAAGAGCACAGCCAACCGTTTGCTGAACAATCAGATCAAATTCAAATACAAAACAGAGTATTCCGACGTCTGCGGCGTTATGCTGCAGGATCAGTCTGAAGAAAACCTTGTTTACAAAAACAACATCTCCGCCGCACGCAAAGACGGCATCTTTCTGAGGGAGTCAAACGGCTGCGTTATTCGCGCCAACACGGTCAGCGCCAGCGGACGCGACGGCATTCATCTTGAGCAAAGCAGCGCGCTGACGATCCTCAGCAACTCAGTCAAAGGCTCCGGCCGCAACGGGATCTTTTCGAACGGGATCACGAATTCCAAATATCAGAAAAACAGCATTTCACGCGCTTGAATCATTTCAGCGCGCACACAAAGCGGATCACGCCGTTTTTCCAGTTGGCACTGATCGAGCCGCGATACTGCTTGCAGATGCTTTCGGCAATGGAAAGGCCGATCCCGTAGCCGCCGCGGTCAATGTTGTGTGACTTGTCCTCGCGGTAAAAGCGGTCAAAAAAGTGGCTGCAGTCCACACCGGCGCCGTCGGCATAATCGTTGGACACTGCAAGCTGCATGCCCTTCCCGTTTTTGAGCGTATCCAGTGAAACGCATACATGGCCGTTTTCATCGCAGTATTTGATGGCATTGTCGATCAAAAGCGTTGTAAGCTGGCGGATCTTGCTTTCGTCCGCCGTGATGTGCACCGGAGATTTGATGACGCGCTCAATCGTGATGCCCCGGCCGGCGGCCAGCGGCTCATAAGGATCGAGCGATTCGGCAACGCAGACGGATGCGTCGATCTCGGAAAGCTCCGTGCGGTCCTCCTGCTCCTGCGAGCGCGTGATCATCACAAGGTTCTGGATCATCCCGTTCAGGTGATCGACCTGTTTGAGCGTGGACGTCGTCCACTCGTTTTCGCCCCCTGTCAGTTCAAGCATCTCCGTGTTTGCGCGAATGACGGCAAGGGGCGTTTTTAATTCGTGGCTGGCGTTCGTAATGAACCGCTTTTGCCGCGCGCTGTTTTCAATTTCTGGACGGATCGCCCGCGCGGAAAGTTTGCGCACAAGGAAAAACATCACGATCAAACCGAACAGACCGAGCAAAATGGTCAGCAGCATCGTGCGCAGCGCACCGTAGATGATGACAGAGCCGTCAAGGAGCGCGAGAACGACCTGATTGTCCTCCAGCACGGCCCGCTTGAAATAATAGCCGGCGTACTGTCCGCTTCTTGCGCTTTTTTCCAGCAGAACCGGCGCGTATTCCTTCACATGCGCGGTCTCATCGCTTTTTGTGGTGTTGCTGATGAGTTTGCGCAGCTTGCCGTCGCTGTCAAAGCGCAAAATGAAAAACGTGTTGCCGCCGTAGTTCGGTGAGATGATCTCGGAAAAAGAGAACGCACGCGGCTGCGTTTTTTGTTCCACCTTTTCGCCGTCGATCAGCTGATCCAGTGTGTCGTCCACCGAGATGCGGGAGATCAGATAAGATCCCACGTTGACCGTAAAGCCGATAAACAGCATCACGAGAAAGATCGACATCATGGAGATCACAATGAATTTCCGGCGCAGATGCCGGATCTCACGCGTATTCATACCGCGTCCTCCTTTTTGCGCAGCCGGAACGCGCCGCCGCGTTCGCCGTCAATGGTGACTGGCGAGCCGACCGACTGCAGTTTTCCTTTGAGATAGGAGATGTAAAGCCAAACGGTGTCCGCCTGCGCCTCGCTTTCCCCATGCCAGACGTGTTCCAGCAAAAACTCGCTCGTCAATTCGAGGTCGGCATTTGCCATCAGCGTTTTCATCAGCTCGAACTCCTTGATGGAAAGGCGCACCGAGTTGCGCGCGATCAGCACCAGCCCGTCCGGGTCGAGCGTGACATCGGCAAATTGCAGCGCGCTGTCCTCATAGACGTCGTGGCGGCGGATCATGGAGCGCACACGCGCGAGCAGCTCTTTGATTGCAAAGGGCTTCGGGAGATAATCGTCCGCACCGGCGTCAAGCCCGGCCACGCGGTCGTCGATCTCGGCTTTGGCGGTCAGCAGCATCACGGGCGTGAGGATGTGGCGTTCCCGCAGCTCCCGCAGCACCTGCAGACCGTCTTTCTTCGGCATCATGATGTCGAGGATGATGCCGTCATAGCTTCCGCTTTTCAAAAACGCAAGCGCCTGTTCGCCGTCGAACGCCTTGTCCACAGTGTAGCCCTGCAGCTCCAGCGCCGCACATACGGCACGGTTCAAATCGGCAGTGTCTTCCGCAAGCAGCAGTTTCATTGGGTGTTCCTCCCGTCAAAGATCATGTCCTTGAGCGTCTGCATGGAAACGTCGGTGGAAGCCAGCTCCTCCGCGCAGCGCTTCAGCTCGGCAACGAGCAGTGCCGTGTTTCCGTCCACGCTCTTTTTATATTTCAGATGGTGCTCCAGCGCCGCCCAGGTATCCATCGAGATCGTGCGCAGCTGGATTTCGGCAAACAGACCGTTTTTCGATTGCAAAATCATGTGATAGCTGCGGTAGCCGTTCGGCTTTGCGGCGCGGATGTAATCCTTTTCATTGACGACCGTATATCCCGGCAGCGTGCGCAGCCGTTCGGCGATGGCATACACATCGTTCAAAAACGCGCACACCACACGCAGGCCGATCGCGTCATGGATCACCGCAAGCGCGCTGTGCGTGGTTTCCGGCAGCCCCTCGCGGCGGCATTTTTCGCGCATGGACGTCTCCGATTTGATGCGCGTCAGACAGTGCTCCACCGGATCCAGTCCGGTGTCTTCACGCATCTGCGCACGCAACGCTTCCACCTGTGCGCGCAGATCTTCAAGAACGCACTGCATTTCGGGCAGCCGCTCGCCATAGATGCTTTCCATGATTTGTTCCTCCAGCCGTTTTTGATATTTTATCCAATCAACCTTAATCTTAAAATAGAAGATTGAAAAAGTCAAGGCAAAACACAGAAATTTCCCAACCGGCTTGACGGTTCGCCGGAAATCATGTAAAATGGATACAGTACCCATACAAAGGAGTTTATGAACCATGGAAAATGTATTTTCCGGCGACATTCTGAATATCACGCCGTTTAAAAAAGGATTTGTGTTCGCAGCAAAAAAACCGACCGCCGACGGTCGGCTCGTTGCGCAGTTTTACGGCTATGACGCTGTCAACGACGCGTTTGTGCACATCAAGAAAAGCGTCTATCTCAAAGTCAAGTTCGGCTTTGAATACGAGGACATCGCTGCGCAGCTCGGCGACTATGTTTCCTGCGACGTTGGCGTGCTCGGCGACGGCAAGATCATGGCGGTCTTTCCCGGCGGCGAATATCACATCTTCAACACAGACGGTTCGCTGAACGTCTCTTCGCTTTTGACCTACCACGGCTCGCCCGTCTGCGACATTGCCGTGGACGGCGCATACATCTGGTGCGTGGTGCCAAATGAAAACTGCGTGGTCAAATATGCTCCGCGGGAAGGACGCATCTTGCTGCGCGTCGGCGGCGGCGAGACCACGGCGTTTGAGCGCCCCGGGGCGCTGACGCTGATCGGCAACACGCTGTACATCTGCAACCAGGGCTCCTATAAAGTGCGCACACTGAACATTCAGACCAACACGGTGCGAGATTACCGTGTGTTTGATGAAAAAGTCTACAAATACCTCAACATCGGCGCGAAAGAATTCGTCTGGCTGAAATCCGGACTTTACCGGTTGGATTAAGGAGGCGTCCTATGAAGTTCAAAAAAGCGTTTGTTGTATTCTGGATCCTTTTTGCCGCAGTGTTTGCGGTGCTGCTGGAGCTCGGGAAGAACACGCTGTTCGGCTGGCTGCTTTGCGCTGTGCTGTTCGTGTTGTTTTTCCTGCTGCACGGCAAGGTGCTTTCGCAAAAGAAAGCGATCGTGCGCCTTTTGACCTGGGTGCTGTTCACCCTGCTGCTCTTTGGCACCTTCCGCATCAGCGCACCGCCGGAAAAGCAGCTTCCCGCCGTGGAGGGCAAGCATCCGGCCGAGACGCAGATCGTCACGGTCAAACAGGGGCAGCTGCGCGGTGTAAAAAACGCGGATGAAAGTGTGGAAGTGTTCGCCGGCATCCCCTATGCGAAACCGCCGGTCGGTGAGCTGCGCTGGAAAGCGCCGCAGAGCGCGGAAAAATGGGACGGTGTGCGCGTGTGCGACACGTTTGCGCCGATGAGCATGCAGGTGCGCTCGAACCCGATCATGGATACGCTCACCCAGCTTGTGGGCTTTCACCGTTTCGCCATCACGCCCAAGGACAACTTCGTCGGCGCGATGAGCGAGGATTCCTTATATCTGAACATCTGGCGCCCGGCTAATGTCACAGAGAACACGCCTGTGCTGTTCTTCATCCACGGCGGCTCGCTCACAAGCGGTCAGACCTCCTACACCGAATATAACGGCGAGTCGCTTGCGCAAAAGGGTGTGATCGTTGTCAACTGCGCCTACCGTTTGGGCGTGTTCGGTTATTTTGCAAGCAGTGAGCTCGCGCATGAGGACGAAAACGGCAGCACCGGCAACTACGGTTTGCTTGATCAGATCGCCGCGCTGCGTTGGGTGCATGACAACATTGCCGCGTTTGGCGGCGACCCGAAGAACATCACGATCGCCGGCGAATCCGCCGGTTCCTCCAGCGTGAACGCCATCTGCGTTTCCCCGCTGGCCAAGGGACTGTTCAAACGCGCCATCGCCGAAAGCAGCGGCATCGCTGCCCGTGTGCCCTATCACACGTTCCGCACGATGGAAAGCGCGGCGAAGATGGGCAAGCAGATCATGGAGGAATTCGGCGCAGAAACGATCGACGAGCTGCGCGCGGTTCCGGCGGAAAAGCTGGTCAACACGCAGTATACCAACAGCGCCATGACGGTGGACGGCTATTCCATCATCGAGCAGCCGTTTTACACCTATCTGAAAAAGGAAAACAACGAAGAAGCGCTGCTCAACGGTTTCAACGCCCACGAGTGCGATGTGTTCACCTTCCTGCAAAAGGTGACAAGCGACAATTATGAGGAGGCCATCTCCGAGGTCGTCGGCGACCATGCCGCAGATGTTGCCGCGCTCTATCCGCCCGCGCCGCAGGACAAGGCGTATTCCCTGGCGCTTGTGGAGGCCGGCGGCGACGCCAAGGGCAGCTACAACATAGTTGTTTCCGCTGCATGGTTCAGCTACAGCCACTATGTCTGGTCGAACGATGTTGCAGACGAAAACAAAGATGTTTATCTTTACTACTTCACCAAGGACAACGGCAGTCTTGGCAGCAACCATGCCGGTGAGATGCCCTATGCCTACGGCAATCTGCGCCACCACGCAAAGCTCTATGACGAAACAGACTTTGCGCTTTCGGAAACGATGCAGCAGTACTGGGTGAACTTTGCAAAGACCGGCAACCCCAACGGCGAAGGGCTGCCGACCTGGCCGCGTTTCAACGATGACCGCACAAAGGTGTTGGAGCTCGGCGCCGACGTGGCTGTCACCGAATTGCCGGATCAAAAGCTCTTTGAGATCCTCGACACCTATCAGATGGAGAAGAGTGAAGAGTGATTTCAGGGGACAGGGGTCAGGGATCAGGAGAAGTCCTGAACTTTTTCGCTTCGGACTCCCCATAATGAAATGAATCATGATAAAACAAGGTTGCACCCAAGCAGATGCAACCTTGTTGTTTTTTGATTATTCCGGGAAATAAAACGGGTGGAAATATTCAAAAGCACTTAACACCTTAATCCCTTAATCCCTTCACTCTCCACTCTGATCCCTGATCCCTGACCTCTGTTCCCTGTTCCCTGTCCACTGTCACCTGTCCCCTGTTTCCTGACCGCGCAGCGCCTTTGCCGCTTCCTCTTTCACGATCTGCTCCAGCTCCGGCATCATGCGCTCCATTTCGGCAACCAGCTTGAACTGGTTGCGCGCGCGCACAAGGTTGTGGTCGGGCGCGTCGATCTTGAAATAGGTATCGCCGCAAAGGTAGTCCGTTAAAAAGCGCACGCCGCACTCATAGGTCATCAGCTTTGCGGAAAACGCTAGGTGGTCGATCTCCGCTTCGGTCAGCGCGCTGACACAGGCGGAAAGGAACCCGGCGGTATAGGCGCGAAACAGCTCCGGCGAGACCGAAACGAGCGAAAGATCGCGCTCATCCTCTTTTGCGGTCGCCGCGCCGAAACGGATCGCGTCGCCGAAATCATAGAGCGACAGGCCGGGCATGATCGTATCGAGGTCGATCACGCAGATGCCCTCCTTCGTCGTTTCGTCAAAGAGGATGTTGCTCAGTTTGGTGTCGTTGTGCGTCACACGCAGCGGCACCTTGCCCTCGTTCAGCAGCCGCAGCGCAACTTCGGCGTCGTCTTTGCGTGCGAGCGCAAAAGAAAGCTCTTTTTGCACGGAGTGCGCACGCCCGACAACATCGGCTGCAGCGGCAGCTTCCAGCGCCGCCACGCGTTTTGGCGTGTGATGGAAATCGGGGATCGTTTCATATAGGCTTTCGATCGGATAATCGGCCAGCAGGCGCTGGAAATGGCCGAAGCGCTCCCCTGCCGAACGGAACGGCGCCGCGTCGGTCAACAGCTCATAGGTGAATGAGTGGTCAATGAACCGATACACGCGCCAGCAGCGTTCGCCCCGGTGCAGACAAAGCTGACCGTCTGTTGTTTTGAGAAAATGCAGTGTTTCGCGCTCGGGATCGCCCCCCTGCTCGCGGATGCGCTTGCGCAGATAATGCGTGACGCGCACAATGTTTTCCATCAGCGCGTCCGGATCCTTGAACACGAGGGTGTTGATGTTTTGCACAAGGTATTTCTGCGTCTGTCCGTTTTCTTCAAAGGCAATGCGGAAGGTCGAATTGATGTGACCGCTGGTAAACACCTGATAATCGGTCGGCTCGCCTGTGATGCCGAAGGCACGGCAAACGTCGGTGATTGTTTTCAAAGATTCCATGACTCAGTTTCCTCTATCTGTATGGTTGCAAAATGTTCCGGCGCATGAAAGCCGGGCGGCATGGCGTCTACGGGTGCAAACGCCGCGTAATGGGGCACGGCTGTTTTGTCGCCGCATTTATAGAAGTTGCCGCGATAGGTGCCCGGCAAAGCGGGAAACGGCGCGCCGAAGGCCGCTTCGATCAGCGCGCAGGAAAGAAAGCACTCCACGCCCCAGCCGGTCTCACACGCAAGCGGCGTGACCAGCGGCGACAGTGATGTGCGCGTTTTCAAAAGCACACGGTCTTCCCGCGACTGGCCGATCTGCGCCAAAAACACGCCGCGCGCGTTCATCTCCACATTGAGATAACCCTGCGTTTCAAACGGCGCGAAAAAGACTTCAAGGCAGCTATCCTCATACACCGGATCGTCGCGCGTTTTGCAAACGCAGCGCGGCGAAGGCTCGTTTGTCCAAAGCCGGACATAGACGCCCAGTTTTTTCACAAAGCAGAGCTGAAACCGGCTTTCGGGGCGAAAGGGTGTTTCCCCCTCCCAGTGAAAGGATGCAATGCTCCCCACAGGCACACGCGCCCAGTCGGGCGCGTGTGAAAAGCAAAAGCTGCGGTAGGTGCTCATTCGGCCGTGACTTCCTTGAGATAATACATTCTGGAATCGGCATCGAGCAAAATACGCGTGGCAAACGGGTTGTAGCCGCTCATCACAAAGGGCTGATGCGGTTTGAACCCGGCGTTCATCAGTGCGTCACCGCCAAGGACGTAATGTTCCTTTTCCGTGCGCAGCTTGACCGTTTCGCTCAAAAAGTCGAAAAGCTTGCCTTCTTCCACGTCGATCTTCTTGGGCAGCGGCGTGTTGATGATCTCGCCGATGTTCTTGAGGTTGAACAGCTCGGGACGCACCGTAAGGTCATAGGTCTTGTCCGGGTCGATCCCGTCAAAGCGGATGACATCGTTGCCCCAGTTCGCGCTTGTGCGGTTGAGGAAATAGCCGAGGATGCTCTCGCTCTTATCGGACGAAGTGATCTCCCATTTGGCAAAGTTTTCCTTGAAGAAATCGCCGATACGGGTGAATTCGCCGAACTGCAACAGACGACGGTGCGCCTTGTAGTATTCGATCTGCTTTTTCACGGCGGCCTTGTCAAATTTTGAAAGCATGGTCACGTCGAGCTCATAGCCCAGCAGACCAAACGCGGAAACGTTGAAACGCTGCTCGATCCCATGCTGACGCAGGCAGGCAAACGACGGCGTGCAGGCAACGTGCATGGTCATGACCGACTGCGGATAGCCGTAAGAGGTGCCGGACTGGATATAGATGCGCTCGAGCGCGTCGGTGTCGTCGCTCGTCCAGCACTGCGGCATATAGCAGAACGTGCCGAGATCGAAGCGGTTGCCGCCGGAGGAGCACGCCTCGAAGAGAATGTGCGGGAAACGCTCGGTCAGCGCTGTCCAAAGCTCATAGAGGCCGAGCATATAACGATGGAAGAATTCGCCGCTTCGCGCGTCCTTGCGGTGGGAGAACACATCGGAAAGCTGGCGGTTGTTGTCCCATTTGATGTATTCGATATTGCCGTAGCGGAACACGTCGGTCATCGTGTTGATGAGGTATTCCACAACGTCTGGATTGGACAGATCGAGCACAAGCTGGTTTCTGCCCTGCGACGGCTCATAGACGTCCGTCTTGATCGCCCAGTCGGGATGGGCGCGATACAGATCGCTGTCGGGCGAAACCATTTCCGGTTCCACCCAAAGACCGAACTTCAAGCCGAGAGCGTTGATCTTTTTTGAAAGCCCGTCAATGCCGGAGGGCAGCTTTTTGCTGTTGACTGTCCAGTCGCCGAGCGAGCATTTGTCGTTGTTGCGCTTGCCGAACCAGCCGTCGTCCAGCACGAACATCTCCGCGCCGATGTCCTTGGCCGCCTGCGCGATACCGAGGATCTTCTTTTCGTTGAAGAAGAAATAGGTCGCTTCCCAGTTGTTGACAAGGATCGGACGCTCTCTGTCTTTCCAGTAGCCGCGCACGATGTGCTCCTTGACGAACTTGTGCATATTTTGGCTCATGCCGTTGAGACCGTCGGCGCTGAAGGTGAGCACGCTTTCCGGCGTGTCAAAGTTTTTGCCCGGTTCAAGCAGCCAGTCAAATTCGAACGGGTTGATGCCGTTCTGGATGCGCAGCAGACCGTGGGTCGAAATCTCCGCACGGGCAATGTGGTTGCCGGAATAGACGAGGTTGAAGCCGTAGCATTCGCCCATGTTTTCCGTACAGTCGCTGCGTTTGATGGCAAAAAACGGGTTGTGGCGGTTGGAACTGTAGCCGGCGATGGAGCCGATGGAAAAAGTGCCGGCCGTCAGCGGCGTTTCATGTTTGAAGCGTTCGCGCAGCCATGCGCCGTCAAAAGACAAAAAGGTGTAATCGCCGCGCTGCAGATCGAGCTGCATGCTCATGAGGTTCTTGATGTGGAACGGTTCATCGCCCGTGTTGCAAAGGCGTGCCGAACGCGTGATAACGTTGCAGTCCTCAAACACGGTGTAAAACAGATGCAGCTCCGCGCCGAGCGCTTTGTCGGTCAAAACCAGAGAGAGCGTCTGCGATTCGCCATAGCTCGACGGCAAGCCGTGCAGCTCGGGCTTATGATCGCTGACGAAATAGGATTTGAACACAAAGTCCGTTGTAAAGTTATCCGCGGCGCTCGTCACCTGAATGGCGGGCTGACGGTAATCGCCCTTGCCGTAGCCGGAATATTCCAGTGCGATGTGGTCAAGCGACAGCGAGGTGTCGTCCTGCGAACGGGGCGTGGCGTTGCCATAGCCGCATTCGTGCTTATCGAACAAAAAGCTCAGATCCTCCTGATGGCGGATCTTCTTGCCGTAGTACATGCTTTCGATCTGGCCGCTGGGCAGCGCGCGCAGTATGTAGCTTGTGGTTTTCGTCTGCAGATGGAACACATTGTCCTTCGTTACGGTAATCATCGTATGTATCTCCTTTTTTGTTTCTCAATACCCTGATTGAAGAGTGAAGAGTGAAGAGATTATAGGATGGATGAATCCCTCAATCCCTTATTCCCTACTCACTAATCCCTACTCCCTAAATTATCAATACTTCATCTTCTCATTGACCGCCTTGACCGCCTCTTCATCGAGCTTGACGATCTCGCGGTCATAGGTCAGCAGACCGTTGACCTCAAATTCCACGTCGGACACCTGGGTGTACACTGTGGCGGAAAGACCTTTTTTGATTGTCGGGATCACCTGATGCTCGTGCAACTTGACATAGGCCTTCGTCAGGCTCTCCTTGCTCCTGTACATCTGGTAGCCGAAGCTCTTTTGCAGGTTCCACACATGGTCGGGATAGACCTGACTGTAACCGCCGTATTCGCTGAGCACGAACGGTCTGCCGTCATATTTCGGCGCTGTGACCGGCCAGATATAACGGTGGATGGAGCGCAGGTCCGCGCCTCTTTGATCGTACCAGCCGCTGGCGTGGTCAACAATGCGTGTCGGATCCTTTGCCTTGACCTCGTCGCCGATGCGTTTGGCGTCGAACTGGCCCCAGCCCTCATTGAAAGGCACCCATGTGCCGATGCACGGCACATTATACAGCGCGTCCATCATCTCGAACAGCTCCTCTTCAAACTGGATGCGCCATTCGATGCGGTCGCGGTTAAAAATCTTATACTTATCGTCTTTCATGGAGACGTTGACGAACGGGCTGATGAAGCTGATCGCGTTCGGCAGCACGCCGGCGTGGAAAACGTTGAGCGCTTTGCCGCCGGAGACCATGTCCTGCCAGACGATCATGCCCAGCCGGTCGCAGTGATAATACCAGCGCGCGGGTTCCACCTTGATATGTTTGCGCAGCATGTTGAAGCCGAGCTCCTTCATCTTTGCGATATCGTAGATCATCGCCTCGTCGGTCGGCGCCGTCAAACCGCCGTCGCTCCAATAGCCCTGGTCAAGCAGGCCGCGCTGGAAATACGGTGCATTATTGAGGAACAGGCGGCTGTAGCCCTGAAACATGCCGATGGAAAACTTGCGCATACCGAAATAGCCCTTGACGCTGTCCTCGCCGAAGGTCAGCACAAAATCATATAAAAACGGCGTTTCGGGCGACCAGAGCTTGCAGCCCGGCAGCGCGATCTCATCGCACGCGGCAAGATCCTTTTCCGCCACGACCGTCTGCCCGTCGAGCACCTGAATGTGCAGTTTTCCTTCGCCCACACAGTCGGTTTCGATCTTCAGCGTTTCGCTGTCGATGTCCGGCGTCAGGCGGTAGCCTTTGACATACGCCTGCGGCACAGCCTCAAGCCAGACCGTCTGCCAGATACCGCTCGTTGCGGTGTACCAGAAGCCGTGGGAATAGCTCGCCTGCTTGCCGCGGTTCTGCCAACCGTCGTCTGTCGGGTCATACACATGCACGACCAGTTCGTTTTCGCCGTCCTGCAGCGCATCGGTGATGTCTGCGGAAAACGGGCAGTAGCCGCCGGTGTGTTCGGCAACGAGGGTATGGTTCACATAGGCCTTGCACTGCCAGTCCACAGCGCCGAAATGCAGCAGCACACGCTTTCCGGAAAAGGATTCGGGCAGCGTGAAGGTTCTGCGGTACCAAAGGCGTTCATCGCTGTGCAGCTTTTTGCAGACCCCGGAAAGGCAGCTTTCCAGCGCAAACGGCACGCGGATCTTGCCGTCAACGTGGCTGATCCACTGTGCGCCTTCGCCGGTGATCTCATACTCATACAGGCCGTTGAGATTCATCCAGGGTTCGCGCACCATCTGCGGACGCGGATATTCCGGCAGCGGCAGATCGCACATGGCAGCATCCGCCCAACGGGTTTTCAGTGTCATCATCGTATCTCCTCCTAACAATCGATCATTTCAGATATGCCGCCGAGACCCAGCCGGAGACGCCGTGGGTGGTATCGGTCACATAGACCCAGCCGGAAACGCTGCTGCTTTCGCCCTTGACGAGCACCGGGTAGCCCTCCGAGATGGAGCGGATCACGCCGTAGGAGGTGCCGGGACCCTTGCGCAGGTTGAGGCCCTCGCCTTCCGACGCAACAGATTTCGATTTCGGGCTGCTGTAGGTCACGTCCGGGCTGACAACGCCGGACACGTTCTTTTCGCTTGTTGCAACGGGACGGGACGTGCCGATGTAGGTCTTGCTGACCCAGCCGGACACGCCGTAGCGGTTGGAATAGACATAGTAATAACCGTTCTCTTCGCCGGTCACAACCACATCGGCGCCCACGGAAAGGCTCAGCAGACTCGAAGCACTGCGGCGCGGTGCGGTGCGCAATGCAACGCCGTTGGCAGTGACATACAGCGTGCGGCGCGGCGTGGTGGTGGCAGGACGCTGCACCGTGGTGGTCGGCGCCGCTGTTGTGGTCGGACGAGTGGTCGTCGGGCGCGTTGTTGCGCGCGCTGTGGTGGTCACGCGGCGCGTTGTGGTGGTGACAGCACGCTTTGTGGTGGTCGTGGTCGTCGCACGGGTCGTGGTCGTCGTCTCACGAGTCGTGGTCGTTTCTTTGGTGGTGGATTCGAACTCCGACGGCGCAGTCAGCTCGTTGTCGTCGATCTCATCGGTATCGTCGATATCATCGGTGTCATCCGTATCATCGATGTCATCGGTGTCATCCGTATCGTCAGTATCGTCCGTATCATCGGTGTCGTCCGTGTCGTCAGACGTGTCGGTCGGCTCTGTGGTGGAGGTCCAGAACACGTCGTCTGTCGTGTCTTCTACTGAAACCGTGTCGCTCGGCGCGGCGGTCGTTGACGGTTTTTTATCGATCACGAACGTCTTGACCGCATAGGCGGCAACGGCAGCAACCAGCAGCACAACGATCACGGCGATCAGTGCTTTGCCGTGCTTTTTGCCGCCGTGTACCAGATAATCTTCCTCGTCGCCATCCTCGTAGCTGTCCTCTGCTTCGGGCGGCTCCTCGGTCGGGGTGATCACCGTTTCGGCCGGTTCCGGGGTCTGTGTCGGCTGTGACGCCTGCGCTTCAAGCACTTCCGGCGCGGTGTAGGGCGAAACATACACCGGCACGGCGAACTCCTCGCGTTCCGGTTCCGGCGGCGCCACCGGCGTTACAGGCTCCGTGGAAACGGGTTCCGCAGGTTGCGCCGGCGCGCTCTGTTCAACCGGCGGAACAAAATCGTTGTCCAGGTTCATGATCGTGCCGCATTCCGGGCAAAAAGACGCTCCGTTCGGCAGTTCGCTGCCGCAATAGCTGCATTTCATTGAAATCACTCCTATGTTTGATTATTCCTTGGTGGATGAGAATCTCGTAAAATTATCCAAATTTGATTGTACCATATTCCTGCGTTGATTGCAAGGAAAAAACACAAAAACATTTCTGTGTTCCTCCGAGTTGACAACCGCCGCGCGGAAAGGTATAATAGAAGGCAAATGGGAGGCGATCTTATGGCAGATTATCCGGTTTCGGTGTTCGGCGCAACGGGCGACGGAACAAGCAACGACACATTGGCGATCCAGAGCGCGCTGGACAAATGCTTTGAAAACGGCGGCGGCCGCGTGATCCTTGAAAGCGGAAACACCTATGTTTGCAACTCGCTGTTTTTGCGCAAAAATGTCGATTTGCACCTTGAAAAAGGCGCCGTGCTGAAAGCGACAAGCGACCTTGCGGGCTATGTGCGCCCCAATGAACAGATCAACGACCCGAAAACGGCGCTGATCGGCAACCCCGTGACGGGAAAACCCAGCTTTGTGTTTCTTTACGGCCTTGGCGCGGACGGCTGCAGCATCAGCGGCGAGGGCACGATCGACGCGAACGGCGGCGCGTTTTTGCGCAGAAAAGACCGCTATTATGTCACCGGCGATTTTTATCCGCGCCCGACAACGATCTATGTTGAGCACAGCGACCACATCTCCTTCCGTGATTTCACTGTCGTGGGCGCGCCGTTCTGGACGCTGCATCCCGCCGGCTGCGACGATGTGCTGATCGACCGCATCCGCATCCTCAACGACTTGGATGCCGCGAACTCCGACGGCATTGACCCGGACCACTGCTCCAACGTGCGCATCCTCGGCTGCCACATTGTTTGCGCCGACGACTGCATTTGTTTAAAAACGAGCAAGGGCAACGCGGAATACGGCCCGTGCGAAAACATCGTCATTGACGGCTGCACCCTGACCTCCACCTCCGCCGCGATCAAGATCGGCACCGAGGGCGTAGGCGATTTTCGCAATGTGCTTGTGTCGAACTGCGCCATCAGCCGCTCCAACCGCGGACTTTCGATCCAGATCCGCGACGGCGGCAATGTGGAAAACGTCAGCTTCAGCAACATCTCCATCGAAACGCGGCGATTCTGCCCCGACTGGTGGGGCACGGCGGAACCGATCGTGCTGACCTCGTTCAACCGCGACGAAAACACCAACAGCGGCACGATCAAAAATATCCGCTTTTTTAATGTGACAACGAACGGCGAAAACGGTGTGCTGATCCACGGCGGCAAGGCGGCCAAGATTTCCGACGTCACGTTTGACCACTGCCGCGTGCATGTGACAAAAACAAGCAAGTGGCCGTGCGGTCTGTATGATCTGCGCCCGTGTCTGGAATTCGGGGTCGAAAAAAGCACCAACGCGGCGTTCTTCCTGCGCGGGTGTAAAAACATTTCGATTGAAAACTCCGCCGCTTCGTTCGGGAATCTGTGCGACGATTACAGGCATGCGATTGACGCCGAGGATGTGGAAAACCTGACGCTGTTCCGCTTTGACGGCAAGGCGGCAAACGGCGAAGAAGCGATCAAGATCAATTCGCAATTAGAAATGCGCAATTCGCAATGAAATCGCGCTTAACGTCTTGCTTTTTCCGTAAAAATGTGGTAAAGTGAAAGCACCACACAAAAACTTTAATATTCGCTTTTTCAACGTAAAGCCTAACCGTGTTTTTCCTTCTGGCAAAAACACGGACTTCCTCATTTTCGGTTTAGCTTTACGTTAAACGAATGAAGTTTTTGTGTGGTAGCAAAACGAAGTTTGTGTTTTTCGTGTGTGCAGGCTTCGGTTTGCACACACTTTTTCTTTCCGGAGGAATGCAAGATGGAAAAAACAAAAATCGCCTGTCTGAGCAAGCGCAAAGTCATCAAACGAAACGATCAATTTGAGCTGATTCTGCGGCGCTATCCCACATCGCATCTGGCTGTGGGCGTCAATTCGCCGCAAGAGGTTGCGTTGGCGGAGCAGCTGCTGGCGCTGAAAGAGACTGCGCCGGATTTGTTCATTGAATGCGTTTTAGCATATGAAACCGTTGCAAACGATTGGGACGAACCGTTGCGCGACCGGTTTTTCATCGTGATGGAGCGCTGCGACAAAGAAACCATGCTGCAAACGCAGTTCACTGCAGACAGCTTAAACAAGATGGAGGAATATCTCAAAAAAGATGCCGATATCATCTTTATTTTTTAAGTACCCGCTGTTAACTCGGTGCGTGAAGATTGGCGAGGAAATTTTTCGTCAGATGTAACAGAAATCGCGCAGCAAACCTGACGGTTTGTAAGAGATTTCTGTACAAAATGACGGAAAATTACCGTCAATGTTTGCGAATTCGAGTTAATCAGTGGGTACTTAATCAATCAGGGGCGGCCATAAGCCGCCCCTGATTGATTAAGGAATGATCGGTTCGGAAACCTTCGTCGCGGGAAGCACGCGCTTTCCGCACATCATTCCCCCGCGACCGCAATTCCGAATTAAGCCTGCTTTGCCAGCGCTTCGCTGCCGCGCTGCAGCGCGACGATGCCCGTGCGGCACATTTCAAGGATGCCGAGTGGACGCAGCACGTCGATGAACGCCTGAATCTTATTCGGTTCGCCCGTGACCTCGATCATGATCGCATCCGTGGAATAATCAATGATCTTGCCGCGGTAAACATCGGCGGCGGTCATAACCTCGCTGCGCGTGGAGGCGCTGTTTTTCACCTTCACCAGCAACAGCTCACGCTCCACGGAATCACCGCTTTCCAAAAGCTGCACCTGTCTGACATTGTGCAGCTTTTTGAGCTGATTGATGATCTGCGTGCGACTGTATTCGTCACCCTGCATGGTGATCGTGATGCGCGAATAATCGGGGTTTTCCGTTTCACCCACGGTCAGTGTGTCAATATTGAATCCGCGGCGCATGATCAGCCCCGCCACGCGGGTCAGCACGCCGTATTTGTTTTCCACATAAACTGCGATGACATTGCGCATAAAAGTTCCTCCGTTATTCCGTCATGGTCGTGATGATATTATCAATGGATTCGTCCTGCGGCAGCATGGGCAGCACCGGCGTTTCGGGATCGATCAAAACCTCGATCAACGCAGGCGTTTTGCTTTGCATTGCCGCTTTGAACGCCGTTTCAAACTGCGCGGGCGTTTCAACGCGCGTTCCCTTTGCGCCGAACGCATCCGCCAGCTTCACAAAATCGGTCCGCCGTGCGGAAAGGTCCGTTCCGGCGAAGCGTTTTTTATAAAACAGATGCTGGAGCTGATGCACCATACCGAGGGTGCGGTTGTTGAACAGCACGATCACGAGCGGCAGCTTTTCAGTCACCGCCGTTGCGAGCTCGGTCAGATTCATGCCGAAGCTGCCGTCGCCGGTGAGCAGCACGGTTTTCGCCCCGGTGCCGATGCACGCACCGATCGCCGCGCCGAGGCCGTAGCCCATGGTGCCCAGACCGCCGCTGGAAACAAGCGTATGCGGCGTGCGGAAGGCGGCAAACTGTGCCGTCCACATCTGATGCTGACCGACATCGGTCGCAAAAACGGTGGTGTTGTCTGTAGATGCGTTGATGATCTCAAAAATCTTTCGCGGCGAAAGGCCGCTTTCCTGCGCAGAATCTGCCGCAAGCAGATCGGCGCTTTCTTTTTCGCGCAGCCGCTGCACCTGACGCATCCAATCGGGGTGCTTTGCCGGCTTGGCACGCGCGCAAAGGCGCGGGAAAAGTGCGCGCAGATCGCCCTGAATGCCGAGATCAAGCGGCACGTTTTTGCCAAGCTCCGCAAGATCAACATCGAGCTGAATGACGGTCGGCCGCGTTTTGATGCGTTCAAGGCTGCCTGTGGCGCGGTCGGAAAAACGCACACCCACGCCGAGGATCAGATCCGCCTGCCGGCTTGCCGCTGTGGAAGCAAAGCGGCCGTGCATACCCTGCATTCCGAGAAAGCGCGGCTCGTCGGTCGGCACCGCGGTCAAGCCCATAAACGAGCAGCCGATCACGGCGTCGATTTTTTCCGCCAGCGCAACGATCTGTTTGCCGAGCTCGCACCCGAGCGCGCCGCCGCCGATGTAAAGATAGGGCTTCTGCGCTTTTGCGATGAGGGCTGCCGCTTCATCCAGCGCTGCGTCGTCAAAGCTTTCTTCCTGCGCCGACGGTTGCTCTTTTGCCGGAGTGAACGTGCAAAGCGCCTGCTGCACGTCCTTCGGAATGTCGATCAGCACCGGTCCGGGACGCCCCTCCCGCGCAATTTGAAACGCTTCGCGCACGGTGTCTGCCAAAGTGCGCACATCTGTCACAAAAAAGTTGTGCTTCGTGATGGGCACGGTCACACCGGTGATGTCCACCTCCTGAAAGCTGTCGCGGCCGATCATCGACGTTGCGACGTTGCCCGTGATTGCCACCATCGGCACCGAATCGAGCATCGCTGTTGCTATGCCGGTCACAAGGTTTGTTGCGCCCGGTCCGCTGGTCGCGATCACCACGCCGACCTTACCTGTGCTGCGCGCATAACCGTCTGCCGCGTGCGCAGCGCCCTGTTCGTGCGCCGTGAGGATATGCCGAAGCTGCCGTTTTGCGCGAAACAGCGCGTCGTAAATATCAAGCACCGTGCCGCCGGGATAGCCGAACACGTCTGTCACGCCCTGCTCAATCAGCGTTTCAATCAGGATCTGCGCCCCGCTCAGGCGCTTTTTTCTTTGCGTCATCTTTCATTCCTCCCCACAAAGAAAAACAAAAAGGCTCCCGTCTCTCAAAGAGACGAAAGAGCCGTTGTTCTTCCGCGGTACCACTCTTCTTCGACCAAAGGCCGCACTCCGGCGCTGACACGCCTTGCTCTTTAACGGGAGCGCCCGTTCGCAGCTACATCTGTTCCCTGCGACCGCTCTGCGGCGACTTCGGTTCAGCCTTTTCAATGCCTTGCAGCGACCGGCATCTCTCTGAGAAAAGGGTCCGAACGTACTCCTCCGCTTCCTCGCGTTTTCATGTTGGTTGGATTATAGCACGTTGCACGGCGTTTGTCAAGTCAGACAAAGCGATAGCTTTTTCCCGCTTCGACCGAAAAGGCGGATATGCCGTTTTCAAAGGCGACCTCGATCTCTTTGCCCTCGGCTTCGCCGTCAAGCTCGTGCACGAGCATGATCTTGCCGTCGTATTTCATTGCGCACCTGCCGCTTATGTTCGCGTGCAGCGTGCCCTGCTTCAGCCGCCCGTGCGTCCATTCCGCGTCAACCGTAAAGCCGCCGCGCGCACAAAGGCCGGTGAAGCTGCCGGTCGTCCATTCTCTCGGCAGTGCAGGCAAAATGCGCAGCACGCCGCCGTGGCTTTGCAGCAGCATTTCCGCCACGCCGGCGGTAAAGCCGAAGTTGCCGTCGATCTGGAACGGCGGATGGGTGCCGAAGAGGTTTTTGAGGATCGTTGTTTTCACCGTCTGCGCAATGATGCGCGCGCATTGTTCGCCGTCGCCGAGTCTTGCGCGGCAGCAAAGCCGATGTGCGAGCGCCCAGCCGGTCGTTTTATCGCCCCGAAGATCGAGCGACTGCGCAGCGCCTTTTTGCAGCGAGGGCGTTGTTTCATCGATCAAATCAAACGGATACAGCCCCAAAAGGTGCGAGATGTGGCGGTGATGCTTTTCGATATCCGCGCGTTCGGCACGCGAAAAGCTGTCTTCGTTCCACCACTCTTTGACCGTCCCCTTTTTCCCGGTCGAAAGCGGCTGCAAACGCTCCTTTTGCGCGGCGATCTTATTCAGCAGCGCTTCGTTGAGCGCCGCGCCCTCGCCGCTTTCCCGCAGCGCCGCAGCGCCCTTGAGGACCGCGTCGAACAGCGCGTAGACGATCGTCTGCTCAAATGTGCCGCCGATGCTCAGCGGACCGTGCTCCGGCGAGAAGCACGGCGACATCACAAGCCGCCCGGAGCATACGTCCTCGCGCAGCACATTGGAAAACAGCAGCGCCGCCTCCTCCATGGTCGGATAGATCAGATCGCGCAGCGTTTCAAGATCGCGCGTGAATAAGTAATGCTCAAACATTTCCACCGCTGCCCAGGCGCCGCAAACCGTTGCCCAGCCCCAGCGCCAGTTAAACCCGGGCGCGCAATAGCCGAAGGGGTTTGCCCATGTGTTCGCGATCCAGCCCGTGGGCGAATCCGGATCGCCGCTGCCGATGCCGTAAACTTTCTGTGCGGCAAGACGGCCGGGTTTTCGCAGCGAGGCAATGAAATCGAGAAACGGCACGGCGGTTTCGGCAAGATTCGTCACGAACGCCGGCCAGTAGTTCATTTGCAGATTGATGTTGAGGTGATAATCGCAGTTCCAGGGCGGGTCGTTTTTCGCGTTCCAGATACCCTGCAGGTTCGCCGGCAGCGCGCCGTCACGTGAGGAGGCGATCAGAAGATAGCGGCCGTATTGAAACAGCAGCGGGATGAGCGCGTTGCGGTATTCCTCTTTTTTCTCAAACTTCTTGAGCAGATTCTCTGTCAGATGCACTGCCTGCTCCTGCGTTTCGCCCAAAGAGAATGTCACGCGGTCATACAGCTTGCGGTAATCGTCGAGATGTGCGCGGTACAGGGTGCCGAACGAGATCTCTGTTGCAGCATTCAACCGCGGGATCACCTTGTCACGCAGCGGATCGCTCCCGTCGCAAAAGTTGGGGAACGTGTTTTGATAATCTGTTGCCGCAGCGGCGAAAAAGACCACACAGGACGTGTTTTCCACGCGGATATGTCCGTTTTCCAGCGCGGTGACCGTGCCGTCTTTGACAAGGAATTTCACGCCGAACGCATAGCGCAAACGGTTCTTGCCTTCGCCGTCGGGCGCAGTGAGTCCATGATTATCGTTGACGGTGCCGGTCAGAAGGATTGCGTCGTCGATTGCGGCGCATTCGCCCTTTTGCTCGGAGACAAAATAGGCGTCAAAGCTGAATGTCGGCGGCTCCGGCGGAAGCTGGGGCTCCGGCATCTGCTTTTTTTCCTGCTCCTTCTCCTTGTCGCTTTTCGGAACCTTGCGTTCACGATACGCACTCTCGAGCCGTCCGACAAAGACCTGATGGGGATGGGAGACAAAATAGTGGCGCGAATACATCAGATTCGAGCGGCGATAGGTCACCATGGCCGAGGCGGTGTCAAGGTCGAGGTCGCGCACATAGTGGTCGGAACCGCCCATTTCGTCAAACTGCAAATACAGCGATCCGAGCGCCTGATAAGCGCCGAACGCCTGCGCGTCTCCCTGCAGCTTTTCCATCGCCGCGCGCGCGGCGGCGGTTCTGCCTTCAAAAAGCAGGTCCTGCACTTCTTTGACAGACTTGCCCGCATCAAAGCTGGAAAGCCCGGCATTCCAGCCCTTGGCAGTCGGGCCGCCGGACCAAAGGGATTTTTCGTTGAAAGAGATCAACTCACAGTCTGCGCGGCCGAACACCTTTGCACCGAGGCTGCCGTTGCCGAGCGGCAGCGCTTCGTTTTCCCAGCCGAAGTAGCTGAAATTCGCGGGGGAATTATAACATAGAATCATAGATTACTCCTGACAAAAGCGTTTTGCCCAAAGCGAAAGCGCGTCGTTTGAAGTCTCGGCGCCGAACACGCGCGCATCGGCGACCGCGTTGCAGCCGTTTAAAAACGCAAGCAGTTTCTCGGCGGTCTTGCCGATATTGCTGCCGCCGGACGTGGCGAACAAAACAACCGTTTTTCCGTTCCAGTCATAGTTCTTTGCGAAGGATTCGATGACGTTCGGCGCGCCGTAGTACCAGATCGGAAAGCCGAGGAACACGGTGTCATAGTCGGTCCAGTTTTCCACCGACGCAGCGAGCGGAATGGTTTTTTTGCCGATTTTTTCGCGGTTGCAGCGCGCGAGCGGATTTGTCCATTTCAGATCGGCGGCACTGTAGGGCACAAGCGGACGAATCTCAAACAGTTCGCCCTCTGCCGCCGCTGCAACTGCAGCAGCAAGTTTTGCCGTGGTTCCGCTTGCGGAAAAGTAAGCGACCAACGCTTTTTTCATAAATGTTCCTCCTTCGAAAAGGAACGCCGGTCACACGGCGTCCCGTCAATTCTTATTGTCCGGTCGAACCGAAGCCGCCGCTGCCGCGCGCGGTGTCGGTCAAAGTCTGCGTTTCCTCATATTCGGCCGAAAGGAACGGCACAACGACGAATTGCGCGATGCGCTCATCCGGCAAAACCGTCTGCGCTGTGCTGCCGTGATTGAACAGCGCCACCATCACTTCGCCGCGATAGTCGCTGTCGATCACGCCGACTTTATTCGCCGGCGCAAGGCCGCGTTTGCTTGCCACAGAGGAACGTGCAAACACAAGACCGACAAAGCCCTCCGGGATCTCCAGGGAAAGCCCGGTCGGGATCAGCGTTGTCTGTCCGGGCAAAAGCTCGATCTCTTCGTCAAGACACGCGTAAAGGTCGGCCCCTGCCGCGCCCGCGGAAGCTCGCTTTGGCAATCGCGCGTTTTCGCGCAGTTTTTTTACGGGAATTTTCATACGCCGCACCTCAGCCCAGCGGGACATAGCTGCGCACGATGAAGATGCTCGCGCCGAGCAGGATCTGTGCGGCAAAATATGTGCCGATGTTGAAGATCTTCAGCGGACGGTTTTTTTCCTGCCCGCCGAACAAAATCAGACCGAGCGTTGCGTCCGACAGCAGGAACAGGACTGCGCCCAGACCGATGAACAGGAACACAAGTACCATATGGTCGTTCAGTCCCCACGCCCATTCGCCGATGCAGTAACGCCACGCTTTGACGACCATGAACGAGATCGTCACAGCATACAGCACCACGGGAATGACCAGGTAAAGCTTTTGTTTGATCTGTTTTTTATAGGCATAAAACGCCAGCAGACCAACGAACGCGAGCACGAGCAGGATCTCATACCAGGTGAAAAAGCCCTTGTTCGGATAGGTCGTCTGGATCGCGTGATGGAACGCGAGAATGTAAAAGATATGACCACCGAGAAAGGCGAACAGCCCGATGCCGAACACATAGATCTTCTCCGTGATCAGATGCAGGAACAAGTCGCCCGCCCAGCCGAACGCAAGCCCCCAAAGGATCAGCTTTGCGTAATCGGTATGGTTGCCGGAGATCTTCATCGCCAGCAGACCCGCTGCAAAGAACAGCGCGGAGCAGACCATTTTAAAGCCGAAGGATTTCCAGCATTTTTTCGGCCAGGAATATTTCAAAAACAAGGGAACGAACACAAATTCCAGCGCTACGCACAGCGCATAGAGAATCTTGAGAAACATACGCTTTCCTCCCGGAAGGTTATTTGATCTTGCCGATGTGGATCATATCCACCAGCGGCGTGAGATGCGGCATCACAGTTTCAATGGGCTTGCGCAGTGCCTGTGATTTGAACACGGATTTGACCGAGCCGACCAGATTTTCCACCATCGCGCTCGTGTCGGGCAGCGCGGTCGGCTTGAGCGTGACAAGCTCGCCGTGGAATTTCAGCACCAGCTTTCGCGCAGCGGCAGCTTCCATCGGACGAATGATGATCTCCAGCTCGTTTTCGTTGTTCCAACAGCCGATGGCGCAGCTTGTGAACGGCATCTGGCCGAGCACGATGTTATCAAAGCGGTATTCGCCGTCCATGCCAACATGGATGCGGTTGACTTCGCGGCCTTCCGACCACGAGAAGATCAGCTCGTTTTCGAGCGGCTCAATGGAAATATTGGTAATGTTGCCGGCCTTGTCCTTGCCCATGAACGTCGCTGTCAGCGGCAGTGTGCTGACCGGGAAACCGATCGCGTTGAGCAGCAGCGGCTTATTGAACACGATACGGCGGCCCTTGAGCTTTTGCTCCATCGGGGAACGCGGCTTTGCGCGCAGCTTTTCATACGGCGGGATGGAGATGTCGATCGGTTCTGCGGACTTGTCAACATCGATGAACGCCTTCGGAAAATGGTCCCAGACCACATCTCGCATTGCCTGCTCGTTGATCTCGCTGCAGTTGACGACCAGCACGGCATCCAGATCTTCAAAGCCGATGCCGAACTGGCTGAACATTCCGTCGGCGCGGAAGCCGTTCAGATAACCGCCGCAGCGCCAAAAACCGTAGCCGTAGCCCTGCTTGGTGTCGAGCTGATCCTTGCTGTTGCACGTTTCGGTCTGCTTGGCCGTCGCTTTTTCTGCCCAACCTTCCGGCAGCACCTGCTTTCCGGCATAGACGCCGCCGTTGAGATAAGTCAGAATAAATTTTGCAAGATCCATCGGGCGCAGCATCAGACCCCAGCCGCCGGCTTCAATGCCGCGCGGACAGGTCTCCCAGAACGGACGCTCGATGCCCAGCGGCTCAAACAGCCGCGGCATCAGATAATCGACCACGCTCATGCCGCATTTTTTGTGGATGATACAGCACAGCAGATACAGGTTTTCGTTGATGTAAAAGAACTCCGTACCCGGCTCAGTCATCCATTTGGAACCGATGATATCCTCGAACCAGCGATCCTTGGTCTTGTCCATCAGCGGCGTCACGGAAAGACCGCTGCGCAGCGTCAGCAGATCTTCCACCGTCAGCTTTTCAAGATACGGGCTGGACTGCACCTTGCGCGCTTCGGGGAAAATATCCACAAAGCGTGTGTCCAGCGAGATGATGCCCTCGCCGATGGCAAAGCCGATGGCGGTCGCGGTCATGCTTTTGCTGACCGAGTACATCGCGTGGCGGAACTGTGCGGCAAACGGATCACGATAGACCTCGGCGGCAACCTTGCCGTGACGGATCACGATCACGGAGTGCAGCTCTTTGCCGAGCGTCATGCAATGGTCGATAAACGCCTGCACCTCTTTGGAGCTGACGCCCACGGATTCCGGTGTTTTCGCGCGTGGAAGTTCAGTGGTGTTCTTTTTTGGCATAACGATCTTCTCCTTTGTTTCCCTGTTTTTTATGGAAATAGATTTGCACGGCGAGCACCAGCACGGCGAAAAAAAGCACCGTGAGCACCTTGCCGGTTGTGATCTGCAAAGCGCCTTTGCGCGTTTCGTCCTCTCCGCGCGGCACCTTTGTCGCCGACGCGTTTTGCAGCGCGGACAACGCCGACTGCCGCGCCGAAAGCGAAGCGTTTTCGCCCTTTGCGTCCTCTCCTGCCGCGATCGCGTCGGAGAGCGCCTTTGCGCTTTGCGCGCGCAGAGCGGATA
The DNA here is from genome assembly GCA_902792985.1 of Oscillospiraceae bacterium. Lineage (GTDB taxonomy): Bacteria > Bacillota > Clostridia > Oscillospirales > Acutalibacteraceae > UBA6857. Next base: position 105,261 of record CADBBT010000004.1, on the reverse strand, counting down.
GGTCGGTCTGTTTTGCGGTTTCAAGCGATGAAAGCAGCGCTTGTTTTGTTGCTTGTTGCTGTGCGATATAGGCGCAAAGACCGCGGATATCACCCGTTTCGATCACGGAAAAGCCGCGGGAGATCATATCGTCCCAGCCGGTCACGCTGTCGTCGCGCTGTCCGCACAGCTCTTTTTTTGTCATATTCACCATTGCGCGGCAGTTGCCGTTTTTGGAAAAGCGGTCGGCGGTGAATTTTTGAAAGCTGACACAGAAATAGTTTTTGTTTTGACACTGCACGATCGGCAGCCCCGCCGCCGAAAGGCGCGCTAAGAACGCGTCGGCATTCATGACCACATTGCCGTGATATATGCCGAGCAGACGGATGTCGGGATTCGCTTCGGTAAAGGAAACGATCGTCTTTGCCGGCAAATTGACGCGCGGCAGCACCGAATCCGTCAGCGCGTGCTCCCGCAGATAGGCGCACAGCGCGTCCAGCGCGGAAACGTCAAAATCGACGATCAGTCCGGCGCGGGAATCAAGCAAATCGGCAACGGTTTCGAGTGTCGGTAAAAGGAGCGAGGAAGACGCGCCGAACAGCGAAACCTGCATCTGTGAAAACGTCTGTGTTTCGGTCACAAGTGCCTTTTGTGCATCCGTCAGCAGCACAAACTGTCCGTCTGCCGTTTTTGTCACGGCAACGGAAACAAGATCCGCACCCGCTTCAGTGGCGGCAAGAACCGCTTCCGGCGTGTTCGGTGTGTGCGCTGTCGTTTCGCCGCGAGATGCCACGGCGATCAGACCGCCCTGCGGATCTGCCGCGTCAACGGCATACGCCGTGACCAAAACGCCGAAAAGCACGGCGCAAGCCAGCAGCAGCGCCATGCAGTTTTTCAAAAGTGACGAAAACACAGAATACTTTCTCATAATAAAGTTATTATAACACGAACGCCTCCGCTTTACAAGCGAAGGCGATAAAATTCGGCTTATCTGCCAAAAACGCGCTTGGCAAAATGTACACTTTGCATGGCGTCCTTGGCGTAGTAGGTGGCGCCGATCAAATCGGCATAATCCTGCGTGAGCACCGCGCCGCCGACGATCGTTTGCACCTGCGGCGCCTGCGCGCGCAGAAGCGTCACCGTTTCGTGCATGGAATCGAGCGTTGTTGTCATCAGCGCCGAAAGCCCCACAAGGCGCACATCATATTGCAGCGCCGCTTCCAGCACCTTTTGCGGCGGCACGTCCTTGCCGAGATCGAGCACCTCAAAGCCATAGCTTTGCAGCAGCACCTTGACGATGTTTTTGCCGATATCATGGATGTCCCCCTGCACGGTGGCCAGCAGCACGCGGTCCCTGCTGCCTTCGCTTTGCGGCAGTTTTTGCGCCGCAACAGAAAACGCGGCGTTTGCGCTTTCTGCGCTCATGAGCAGCTGCGGCAAGAACAGAACGCCCTTTTCAAAGCGTTCGCCGACAAGATTCAACGCCGGAATGATCTGCGTTTCGATCACATGCAGCGCATCTTCTTTTTCCAGCAATTGCTGCGCCGCGGCGGCAGCCTTGGCGGAAAGCCCTTTCACGATGGCATACATCAGCTCCGGCAGCTCGTCTTTTTTCTGCGTCTGCGGTGCGGCAGCCGCCGAAACGGCAGCGCGCGGATGCGCAGTTGCAAACGCGATGTAATCCTCACAATGCGCATCGTTCCCCGAAAGCATCACGCAGGCGCGCAAGGTGCGCATGATCTCGTCACTGCAGGGGTTGAGGATCGCGCAATCCAGCCCGTTTTCCAGCGCCATCGCCAAAAACGCGGCCGTCACCGCCGGACGGTCCGGCAGTGCAAAGGAGATGTTCGACACGCCGAGACAGGTCTTCACGCCCAGCTGTTTGATCAGCCGGATCGCGTCGAGCGTCACGCGGCCGGCATTGTCGTCAGAGGAGACCGCCATACACAGCGGGTCCACAATGATATCTTTTTTGTCGATGCCGTAACGTGCGGCCTCGTCAACGATCGCTTTTGCAAGCGCGCAGCGGCCCTCGGCTGTTGCGGGGATCCCTTCCTCGCCGATCGTCAGCGCAATGACCGCGCCGCCGTATTTTTGCATCAGTGGGAACACGGTATCCATGCTTTTTTGCTTGGCGTTGACCGAATTGATCAGCGGCTTGCCGTTATAGATGCGCAGTGCCTGTTCAAGCGCAGACGCCCGCACCGTGTCGATCTGCAGCGGCAGATCCAGCACGCTTTGCAGCTCTTTCACGGTTTTGACCAGCGTGGCGGTCTCGTCGATCTCCGCAAGACCGACGTTCACATCGAGCACCTCTGCGCCGCTTTCCTGCTGGGCAATGCCCTCGCGCACAAGGTAATCGAGGTCGCCGCGTCGCAGCGCGTCCTTGAGCTTCGGCTTTCCGGTGGGATTGATCCGTTCGCCGATCACGACCGCCTTTTTGCCGAATGTCACAGCGTGGGTATAGGAGGAAATGACCGTGGTTTCTTTTTTTTGCGGCGCAGAAAAAGGCACATCGCCCGTTTTTTGCTCCAGCAGACGAATGAACTCCGGCGTTGTGCCGCAGCAGCCGCCGAGTGCCTGCACGCCGAGCAACGCGATCTCGCGCATGATATCCGAAAACGCCGCGGCGTCCACATCGAACACCGTGCGCCCGTTTTCCACACGCGGCACCCCGGCGTTCGGATTGATGATGACCGGCAGCGACGCGTGCTCCATGTACTGCCGCGCAATGCCGACCATCTGCTGCGGGCCGAGCGAACAGTTTGCGCCCAGCGCCTGCACGCCGAGTCCTTCTAACGTTGCGACCACGGCCGCCACATTTGCGCCGGTCAGCAGATGCCCCGTTTCGTCATAGGCGTTTGTCACGAACACCGGCAGTGCGGAGTTTTCCTTTGCGGCAAGCACGGCGGCTTTCGTCTCATAAAGATCGCTCATCGTTTCGATCAAAATCAGATCAAAGCCGCATTTTTCGGCAATGCGCACGCTTTTTGCAAAGCATTCCACCGCCTGTTCAAACGGAAAATCACCGAGCGGCTCCAGCATTTTGCCCAGCGGACCCATATCGAAGGCAAGATAAACGCTGTTCCGGTCGCCGTCAAAAAGCGCCTTCGCCTCCTGCATGGCGGCGAACGCGGCTGGGATCAGCGTTTCGAGATTGTCAAACTTCAGGCAGTTTGCGCCGAAGGTGTTGGAGGTGATGATATTCGCCCCGGCGTTCATATAGGCAAGATGGATGTCGCGCAGCACGTCCGGGTGCGTCAGGTTCCAATTTTCCGGCAGCTCGCCGCTTGGAAGGCCCGCCTTTTGCAAAAGCGTGCCCATCCCGCCGTCAAAATACGTGCGGCATGTGGAAATGCGTTCAGTAAGTTTCATCTTCATCCCTCCTGATGCCGATGACGGCGGTGACAGATTTGACCGGCGACATAAAAAACGTTTCGGAAAGCGTGATGCCGAGCTTGCGCTGCGCGTCCAAAAACTGCAGCAGATCGGCCTGATGGCGCAGCGCCACGCCGCCGTAGCCCGGCGAAAAGCGCGGACAGGTCTGCCGCCCTTGCGAGAGCGCTTCATTCACTTCGTTGCACCAGCCCTCCACTGCGGCGGACGCCAGCGCATCAAACACCGCCGCTTTCGCCGGGTCGGTCTTTTGCAGACGCAGCATGGCACGATCCACCCCGGCGCCGAGCGTTGCGGCAAACACAAACGCTTTTTTGCAGCCGGAAAGGTTCTTGGCCAGCGCGGCGCTTTCCATCTTGCAAAACGAAAACGTCACCAGCGCTTCATCGCTTTGAACTGGCGACGTTCTCCAAACCGCTCTCGGGGCGGCAACCGCACGCAGTTCGCGCTCACAAACGTCAAACAGCGCTTCGGCGTCCGGCGCAAGCACGCCGCGATAGCCGAGATAGCGTGCCGCTTCCCGGCGGTTGATGCGGATCGTCTGCGCGTTTCCGACAGACAGAAAGACCTCGCTCATCGCAGCAGCTCGCTGACGTTTTGCAAAATCGCCTCTGCCACGTCGGGTTTGTTCATCGAATAAATATGAACGGCGTTCACGCCGTTGGCGTAAAGATCAATGATCTGCTGTGTGGCATAGGCGATGCCGGCCTGCTTCATCTGCTTCGGGTCGCTCCCGTATTTATCCACGATACGGCAGAAACGCTGCGGCAGCGCCGCGCCGGAGATGCGGCAGATGCGCTTGATGGAGCTTGGATTCGTCACCGGCATGATGCCGGCGACCACCGGCACCGTGATGCCGGCTTCGCGGATGCGGTAGAGAAAATTATAAAGAATATCGTTGTCGAAAAACATCTGGGTTGTGAAAAATTGACACCCCGCGTCCTGCTTTTCCTTGAGATGACGCACATCATCAAAGCTGTTGTCGCTTTCCGGATGCGTTTCCGGATAGCAGGCGCCGCCGATGCAAAACGAACCGTCGGCCGCAACCTCGGCGACAAGCTCGCTCGCATACCGGTAATCGGTCTCATGATGATCGGGCACGCGGTCGCCGCGCAGCGCCATGATGTTTTCGATCCCGTAATCTTTGAGCGTCTGCATCTGGCGGTGCACCTGCTCCTTTGTGGAATTGATGCAGGTCAGATGCGCGAGCACCGGCACGCCGGTCAGATTCTGCACATCGGCAGAAAGCGCCGCCGTATAATCGGAGGTGCCGCCGCCGGCGCCGTAGGTCACACTCATGAATGCGGGGTTCAGCGCCGCGATATTCATGGCAGCGTTGAACACGGTGTCGATCTTGTCTGTTGTTTTCGGCGGAAAGACCTCAAAAGAGAGCGTCGGTTTTCCGCTTTTCAGCAAATCTATGATTTTCATGATATCACGATCCTTATCTCAGTTGAAATCGGGAAAAGGTTCAGGGGCAGCGTACAGAAAGAATGCCGTTTTAATTCTTCAGGCTGTGCATCGGCGCCGGAATGCGTCCGCCGCGGGAAATGAAGATATCGGCAGAGAAGGGATGCACATCCATCACAGGCGCACTGCCGAGCAGACCACCGAATTCGACCATGTCGCCGACGGTTTTTCCCGGAGCGGGAATCACACGCACCGCCGTTGTTTTGCAGTTGACCACACCCACCGCCGCTTCGTCCGCAATGATCGCGGAAAGCGTCGCAGCGCTCGTATCGCCCGGCACAGCGATCATGTCAAGACCAACGGAACACACGCAGGTCATCGCTTCCAGCTTATCGAGCGACAGCGCGCCCATCTGCGCCGCCTCGATCATGCCCTCGTCTTCGCTGACCGGGATAAATGCGCCGGAAAGGCCGCCGACATGGCTACTCGCCATCACGCCGCCTTTTTTGACCGCGTCGTTGAGCAGGGCCAGCGCGGCTGTCGTGCCGTGCGTGCCGCAGTGTTCCAAGCCCATCTCCTCGAGAATGCGCGCCACAGAGTCACCCTTTGCCGGCGTCGGTGCAAGGGAGAGATCGACGATTCCGAACGGAACGTCCAGTCGCTCTGAGGCTTCCTTGGCGACGAGCTGGCCCATGCGGGTGATCTTGAACGCCGTTTGCTTGATCGTTTCGGCCACCACATCGAAGGGTTGCCCCTTGCAGCTTTGCAGAGCATGATAAACAACGCCCGGGCCGGAAACGCCAACATTGATCACACACTCGCCTTCCCCAACGCCGTGGAACGCGCCCGCCATAAAAGGATTATCCTCCACCGCGTTTGCAAAAACGACCAGCTTCGCGCAGCCAAAGCCACCGGCGTCCCTTGTCAGGTCGGCCGTCTGTTTGATGATCTCGCCCATGCGCGCCACAGCATCCATGTTGATGCCTGCCTTTGTTGAGGCCACGCAAACGGAAGAACACACGCGCTCCGTCGCCGCCAGTGCAGACGGGATCGACGCGATCAGTTTTTTGTCGCTTTCGGAAAAGCCCTTTTGCACCAGTGCGGAAAAACCGCCGATGAAATTCACGCCGCAGTCCTTCGCCGCCCTGTCCATCGCCAGCGCAATGTGCGTATAATCCGCTCCGGTGCAGGCGGCGGCAACCAGGGAGATCGGCGTCACGGAAATGCGCTTGTTGACGATGGGGATGCCGAATTCGGTTTCGATCTGCTCCCCGACCGCCACAAGCCGGCGCGCCTTCTGCATGATTTTGGAATACACCTTCTCCGCGCAGCGTTGTACATCGGTGTCGGCACAGTCCAGCAGAGAGATGCCCATCGTGATCGTGCGCACATCAAGGTGCTGCTTGTCGATCATGTCCTGGGTGCTGACGATGTCTTGCATATTATACAGCATGGCGCCACCTCAGACTCTGTGCATCCGCGTGAAAATGTCTTCGCGCTGGATACGCACGACCAGACCCATCGATTCGCCGATGGCAGCGAGCGCGTCGCTCAGTTCGGAAAAGCCGAGCTTGCTTTTTTCCAGCTCCACCAGCATCGCCATGGTGAAAAACTCCTGCATAACGGTCTGGCTGATATCGAGAATGTTGACATCATTTTCCGCAAGGCAGGTGCAAACCCGGGCAATGATGCCGGTGGTATCCTTGCCGGTCACGGTAATTATGGCACGCATGTGACCACTCCTCATAATAAGATATTATCTTCTTTATTATAAAGCATCAAAAAGATTTGTCAAGGGTTCGACGCATAGAAAAAGTGCCCGCCGAAGCGAGCACTTTGTGTTTTTGGTTCTTAGAACTTGAAGATGCTGAACAAGCTCTTGAAGAAGTCGCCGATGGACTTGAACAGGTTGGAGAAGATGCTGCCGAAGCCGCCGCTGGAGCTGGAGCTAGAGCTGGAGCTGGAGCTGCCGTCACCAACAACATAGTTCGGATATCTCACATAGATGCCCGGTTCAAGAGCGATGACAACCTTCACGAATTCGCCGATGTCGGCATCGTCAGCAGCATACAGAGCAACGCTGTCGTTGACAACTTCTGTAGCAGTCGCACTGATGATCTTACCAACGATCTGATTCTTGGAGTTGATCGCAACCGCGTTCTTACCCTTTTCGATGGAGAAATAGGTGCCATAGGTCTTCACAACGCCTTCGGTGTCGATGACCATACGCCATGCATGAGACTTCGCATACATCACAGCAGCGTCTTTGATGACAGCGTTCATTTCGTCAGTGTTGGACCACCAACCGGTCTTTTCGCCAATGCCGTTCCAAGTGCTGGAGGACTTAGCCTGTGCAAGCTTCTTGACAAGGAATTCACCGGTCTCGCGCATCACAGCAAGTGCATGGATCGCGAAGTCCCAAGCGCGCTCGTCAGCTTTTTCCTTGGTTTCGGTTTCTTCAGCGTTCAGAGCGTCAGCCTTCTTCGGCATCAGCAGAGCGCCGGCTTTCGCAGTGGCAACATAAGGAGGCACGCAGTCTTCGATTTCAACAAGCTCTGCAAGAGAGGTCATGTATTCATAGAGGTTCTGGGTGTTGAACACTTTCTTGCCGATGGTGCCGGACAGATGATACACAGTGTCGATGACAGCAGTGATCGTGTTGGTCTTCATCGCGGCGGAAATGCCGGTCTCGATGCCGTCGATCGCAGCTTCAGTGACAAGCTCTGCGATGATGCGGTTACGGGACTGCTCAAAGGTCTCATTCATCTGGCCCTTGATGTTGTTTGCAGCAGCTCTGACAGTGTCAGCGTGGTTGCCGCTCACGTTGGCAATGATGAAGTCAAGCAGTTCAGCATAGTAGATGCTGGCGGACTGGATGGAGAGCACTCTTGCATAAGCTTCCACGTATTTCTTATAGAAATCGTTTGCCATGGTGCCGAAGTTGATGACGTTTTTCAGCACGTTCATTGCAGTTGCCCACTCGCTGCTGCCAGCAAGGTCAAGCACTTTGGTGAAGCTGTCGATCTTCTCAGCGATCTCGGCGCCCTTCTGCACTTTGGAGAGGATGTCAAGGATCTTTTCGAAGGTCTTGTTGTGATATTCGGCTTCGATCTGCTCAATGAGGCTGAGCAGGATTCCTTCTGCATATTTGACGTCCACATTGTCGGTGAACGCGTTGCGCCAAGCGTCATCATAAGTAGCGAAACCGGTCATGAGATCTCTTTCTTTTTTGAACTCATTGTTGGATTTCACATAGCCGATGTGACGATAGAGGCTGGCGTTTTCGATGTCAGCGACAATGGCGTCGGTCGGATCCACCTTCGCAAAGGCTGCGAAAGGAACGACACTCAGGAGCATCAAAGATGCGAGCAGGATTGCGAGTACTTTTTTCATGGGAATCTCCTTCTTTCATAATTATTTAGGTTTTATCCTAAGAAGATTATATGACAAACGTGAATAAAAGTCAAATGATTTATTAAAAATTATTTCAATTCGTGAAAACTGCACAAGCAGTCACAATAAAACTCCACAAAAATGCACGAATCTGTTTTTGATTTTTGTTAAAAAGTGAATTCCAACTCACCAAGGAAAGCAGCGGCGGCACCTTATTGGGGTGCCGCCGGAAAGGATTGAAACAAAGGGCGGAAAAAAGCCGGTTTCTCAGATGCGTGCAACGCCGGAATCGATCGCTGCCTGGGCAACAGCTTTGGCAACGGCGTCCTTCACGCGCTCGTCAAACGCAGCCGGAATGATGTATTCCGGATTCAGCTCTTCATCGGAAACGAGGTTCGCCAGCGCATAGGAAGCGGCGACTTTCATTTCGTCGTTGATGTCGCTTGCGCGCACGTCAAGCGCACCGCGGAAGATGCCCGGGAAGGCAAGGACGTTGTTGATCTGGTTCGGGAAATCGCTGCGGCCGGTGGAAACAACGGCGGCGCCGGCTTCCTTCGCTTCGTCCGGGAAGATCTCCGGAGTCGGGTTTGCGCAGGCAAAGATGATGGGATCCTTCGCCATGGTGCGGACCATGTCCTTGGTCAGCGTGCCGGGGCCGGAAACGCCGATGAACACATCTGCGCCCTTGATGACGTCGGCAAGCTTGCCCTTTTCCATCGCCTGATTGGTGATCTCGGCCATCTCTTCCTTGATCGGGTTCAAGCCTTCGCGGCCCTTATAGATCGCGCCGACACGGTCGGTCATGATGACGTTCTTGAGACCCATGCTCATGAGCAGCTTGATGATCGCGATGCCCGCAGCGCCTGCGCCGGAGGTGACGATCTTCACGTCTTCGATCTTCTTGCCGACGATCTTCAGCGCATTGATCATACCGGCGAGGGTGATGATCGCGGTGCCGTGCTGGTCATCGTGGAAGATGGGAATGTCACAGCTTGCTTTCAGACGCTTTTCGATCTCGAAGCAGCGCGGCGCGCTGATGTCTTCCAGGTTCACGCCGCCGAAGGAACCGGCAAGCAGTTCAACAGTGTGCACGATTTCGTCCACATCCTTGGAGCGTACGCACAGGGGGATGGCGTCAACGCCGCCGAACGCCTTGAACAGCACGCATTTGCCTTCCATGACCGGCATGCCGGCTTCGGGGCCGATATCGCCAAGGCCGAGCACAGCCGTACCGTCGGTGACAACAGCAACGGTGTTCCAGCGGCGGGTCAGCTCATAGGACTTGTTGATGTCCTTCTGAATCTCAAGGCAGGGTTGTGCAACACCCGGGGTGTAAGCCAGAGACAGCGCATCTTTGCTGTCCACTGCGGCACGGGGTGTGACTTCGAGTTTTCCTTTCCACTCATAGTGCAGTCTGAGGGATTCTTTTGCATAATCCATGGGTATTACCTCCGTTGAAAAATGTGTTATGTGTTTTTTGCCCGGAGAATCAGTTTTCCCACGGGAATTTGTAATCGAGCTTCAGATCGTCGCGAACCTTGGACATTTCCGCCTGCACAGATTCGTTGATGGGCACGCCGCTGTCTTTTCTTTGCAGCCAGACGTTCCATTCCTTTTCGTTCGCGGACCAGATGCGCTCGGCGCCCGGCTGCTTTTTGGAAGCGCGGACAGCGCGGATGATTTCGCCAGCCTTTTTGCGGCAAAGCTCTTCGCCGAGGAAGTGGTCGGTGTCAATCGCAATGAAGAAGTGACCGAGGTGATACGGACGCTTGTTGCCGTTTTCGTCCTTGCCGTCCAGATCTTTGCCGTAAAGGCCGTCCTGCAGCACGGAGGAGAGCAGTTCCACGACCATTGCGTAGCCGTAGCCCTTGTAGCCGCCGAGTGCTTCGCCGATGCCGCCGAGGGTGGCAAGCGCAGCGGTGCCATTGCGGATCTTGGAAAGCGCCACGCCGGCGTCGCCTTCCACAGCGTTGCCGTCGATGTCGATGATGGTGCCCGGATGGACGTCTTCACCGATGCGGGCATAATACTCGATCTTGCCGTTCTGGGTGATGGAGGTCGCGCAGTCGATGATGAAATCGAAATCCTCGTCGGTCGGGATGCCGATGGTCAGCGGGTTGGTACCGAACATGCCTTCCACACCGAAGGTCGGCGCAACGGACGGACGGGCGTTTGTGCCGGTGATGCCGATGCAGCCCTGTTTGCAGGCCATGGTCGGATAGTAGCCGGCGATGCCGTAATGGCAGGAGTTGCGGACAACGACCATGCCGAGGCCGTATTGCTTTGCCTTGTCGATCGCCATCTGCATGGACTTGTAGCCGATGACCTGGCCCATGCCGTCATGACCGTCCACCACTGCGGTGCAGGGGGTCTCTTTGATGATTTCAAAATTGGTGACCGGGTTCTGGATGCCGTCGTTGATGCGGTCAATGTAGATCGGCTTAAAGCGGTTGCAGCCGTGAGACTCGATGCCGCGCTTGTCGGATTCGAGCAACACGTCAACCACGATCTTCGCGTCGTCAGCAGGTACGCCAACGCCTTTGAACGCGTCTTCCATAAAGCTGCGTGCAGTGTCCCAGTCAAGAATTACTTTTCCCATGTGAATCACTCCTATAAATAATATACATTTAATAATCCGTGAAAGCCACGGTGCTTTTTTTCTTTTACTCTTTCTCTTCCCAATCCATGGCGCGGGTGACGGCCTTTTTCCAGCCGGCGTAGTACTTGTTGCGCACTTCCATCGACATTTCGGGTTCAAAGATGCGATCGATCTCGCGGTTTTGCTCAATGTCATCCAGGCTGTCCCAGACGCCGACGGCAAGACCGGCAAGATAGGCAGCGCCGAGCGCTGTGGTCTCCACACACTTCGGGCGGTCGACCTTGGTCTGTGCCATGTTTGCCTGAATGCGCATCATGATATTGGATACGCTCGCGCCGCCGTCCACGCGCAGGTCGGTGATGTCGATGCCGGAATCCGCCTTCATCGCTTCGAGCAGGTCGGTCATCTGATAGGTGATACTTTCCAGCACGGCGCGCGCAATGTGGGCGCGGTTGACGCCGCGGGTCAAACCGACGATGCAGCCGCGGGCATACATATCCCAATAGGGGGCGCCGAGGCCGGTGAACGCGGGCACAAGATAGCAGCCGTTCGCGTCGGTGACGCTTTCTGCAAGCTCATCGCAGCGGCGCGGGCTGTCGATCAGTTTCAGTTCGTCACGCAGCCATTTGATGACGGAACCCGCGTTGAATGCGGAACCTTCGATCGAATAAGTGGTCTCACCGTTCAAACTCCACGCCACACCTGTGAGCAGCTTGTTTTTGGATTCCACACGCTTGTTGCCGGTGTTCATCAGCAGGAAGCAACCGGTACCGTAGGTATTCTTCGCCATGCCGGGCTTGAAGCACGCCTGACCGAACAGTGCCGAGGGCTGGTCGCCGATGGCGCCGCAGATGGGCACGCCTTCCAGCTCTTCCATACCCACGATCGTCCCACTCCAGCTTATCCACGTCGAACAGCATGGTGCGCGAGGCGTTGGAATAATCCGTCACATGGGTACGGCCGCCGGTGAGGTTCCAGATCAGCCATGTTTCAACGGTGCCGAACAAAAGCTGACCGGCTTCGGCAAGCGCCTTTGCACCCGGAACGTTGTCCAGGATCCATTTGATCTTTGTTGCGGAGAAATAAGCGTCCACAAGCAGGCCGGTGTGCGCGGTGATGTAATCACAAAGCTCCTGATCCTTCTTGATCTCTTCGCAGAATTCCGCGGTGCGGCGGCACTGCCAGACGATGGCGTTATAAACAGGCTTGCCGGTCGCGCGGTCCCAAAGGATCGTTGTTTCACGCTGGTTGGTGATGCCGATGCCGGCGATCTCTTTGGGATCGAATTTGCCGCTTGCCAGCACAGAGGTAATGGACGTGATCTGGCTGTAAAGGATCTTCAGCGGATCGTGCTCTACCCAGCCGGCTTTCGGATAGATCTGGTCAAACTCGTTTTGCGCTTTGGCAATGATGTTGCCGTGCTTGTCAAAGACAATGGCGCGCGAGCTGGTTGTGCCCTGATCGAGCGCCATAACGTATTTTCCTGCCATAATATTTCCTCCTAAAATAGCATTTAAATAATTTTACCTAAAAAAAGCAAATTTGTCAATATCTATTCCGAAAACAGTCAAAAAGGCGCATTTCAAAAACGGCAAAATACCGGCCATTCCGTTTTTTCGGGGGTTAGTCTTTGTTTTGTCCGAAGATCAGGGTAAAACAAAGATTACAACCCCCGCCGGTGCATCTGTTATGATGAGAGCGAAGCAAAGACAAATGCAAGGGAGATGAAGCCCGGAAAGAACGAAGAAAGCCCAAACGAAGCACATCCGAAAACCAACTATCCATCTTTCAAACAATCTAAAGGAGCGATCATTATGAAAACAACCATCCGCCGCGCACTTGCGCTCTGTCTCATCCTGTTGACCTTCTGCAGCCTGATGCCGACTGCGTTCGCAAAAAACGCCGTGATCGACAGCGGTAAAACCAACACCGGTGCCAAGTGGACTCTCACCAACGACGGCACGCTGACTTTTTCCGGAAAAAGCGACATCCAGAAATACGATGGAGAATATGACGAAAACTACACATACAGCGACTGGACAAAATATGACGACAAGATCCGCCGTGTTGTGTTTTCCTCCGGTCTGCTCTCCACCTTTGGCTTTGATCTCTATGAGCTGAGCCATGTGAGCGATGTTTTCATCGGAAAAACCATTGAAGATATCGAAAGCTATAATCTCACCGCTTGTAACTCCCTGAAAACGATCTCTGTGGAAAAAGGCAATCCGACCTTTTCTGTAGATCAAAGCGCGGTTCTTTACAATACAGAAACAAAAACATTGGTCTGCTTTGCGTCAAAATGCGCTCTGACATCCTACAACATCAAAAGCGGCACAAAAAGCATTGGCGAAAGCGCTTTTTCTAACGCCAAAGCCTTGAAGTCTGTTCATATCCCCGACAGCGTGCAGAGCATCCCCTGCTATGCGTTCAGCGGCTGCTATGCGCTTTCCACGATCACCGGCGGCAAAGGTCTGCGCTCGGTCGGCGCCTGCGCGTTTGAAGACACGCTCTGGTACTATCAGCTCCCCGCAGGTCCGGCCTATCTGGGCAATACACTTCTTGCCTATATCGGCCCTTACACCGGCAATCAGACCTTGAAGATCAAAGAAGGCACCGTCAACGTTGCGGACAACGCGTTTTCCGACAAGCACGGCTTTACCCGGGTTTCTCTGCCGTCGTCTCTGAACACCATTGGCTGGGGTGCTTTTTCGGGCACAGACCTGACGACCGTTACCCTGCCGAAGAAAATCAAATCACTCAGTTCCTATACCTTTTCCGGCTGCTCCGATTTGAAAAGCGTCAAATTCAACGAAGGTTTGAAGACAATCGGCGAAAGCGCTTTTTACAATTGTTTCGCGCTGAAAAGCGTCACGCTGCCGAGCACACTTTCCTCCCTCGATTACGGCGTTTTCAGTAACACCTCCATTTCAGCCGTCACACTTCCGAAAAGCCTCAAAAGCGGCGCGGAAGACGCTTTTTCCGAAAAAACAAAATTCCATGTTGCCGCCGGCAACAAAGCGTACAGCGCCGACAAGCACGGCGTTCTGTTCAACAAAAACAAATCCGTACTCTTCGCCTTCCCGTCCGCCGGCACCCTGACGTCCTACCGTGTGCCGAGCAGCGTTCAAACGATTTATGCCGGTGCTTTCAGCAATACGCCGAAGCTGAAAACAATCCAGTTGCCCGCCAAGCTGAAGTCCATCGGCGATATGGCGTTCAGCAATTGCAAAGCTTTGACAAAGATCACCCTTCCCGACAGTGTCACCGACATGGGCAGCAGCGCCTTTGCCGATTGCAAAAACCTGAAAGCGGTCAAGCTTTCGGCCAATTTAAAAGCGCTTGAATATGAGGCGTTCTCCGGCTGTAAAGCGCTGAAATCCATTCAGCTCCCGGGCAAGCTGCAGTCGATTGAAGAGTGCGTTTTCAAAAACTGCAAGCAACTGACTGCCGTATCCGTTCCCGGTTCTGTTGAAATCATCGGCTGGAACGCATTTGAAAACTGCAAAGCGCTGAAAAAAGTTACGCTGAGCGAAGGCGTGAAGTTCATCAGAGCCGAAGCTTTCCTGAACTGCAAAGCGCTGACCGCGATCACGCTGCCGAAATCTCTGGTCTTTTTGGATAACTCCGCATTCATGGACTGCAAGAATCTGAAAACGATCACGGTCAAAAACGCAAAGCTGCACATGGAATATCCGGATGAATCGTATGAAAACGAGCAGTATTTCCCGTCCGGCGTCACCTTCTGCGCAGCAACTGGCTCCAGCGCAGAAACCTATTGCAAGCTTTTCAATTTGAAATTCAAGGCTGCCTGAGCAGACCTTGAAAGGAAGTTTCATTCAGGGGCACAGACATTCGGTCTGTGTCCCGCTTTTGCAGATGAAGCAGAAAAAAACTTTCATCCCGGGGCATTTTTTTACGCAAACCCTTGATTTTGCCGCGGTTCAATGCTATAATGCTTTCAAATTGAAATGAACGCCGTATGATACTTGCAGGAGATGCGCATTTGCGCGACCGAAGGAGTCAAACTCTCAGGTGTTGGCAGCCGTGCTGCCGACCGGACTGTAAGCGGACGGGACTTTGGAGAAGCTGCGTTTTATGCAGTGCCGAAGGTGAAAGCGCATCGCGTGAATCTCTCAGGCAAAAGGACAAAGTTGTTTTTTCTTGCGCCGCTGCCCGGCCCGGGCGGTTTTCGGCGTGATGAAATTGCCTTTGTTTGAGCGGACCGCGTTGACACGGTTCGTTTTTATTTTTATAAAAATAATGTGCGCTCGCACAGTGAAAGGAAAGAACTCCATGGAAAACTTTTTTGACAAACTCGCTGCCGTCAACGACGCCATCAACGGCTTCGTTTGGGTCAAGATCGGCCTTGTGCTGCTGATCGGAACCGGCGTCATCATGACCGTTTCCACCCGCTTCTTCCAGGTGTCCCACATCGGTCACTGGTGGAAGGAGACCATCGGCAGCATCTTCGGCAAAGGCAGCGCCTCGCGCGCAAAGACCGACAAGAAGAGCATCTCGCAGTTCCAGGCGCTTTGCACCGCCCTTGCCGCAACGATCGGTACCGGCAACATCGCAGGCGTTTCCGCCGCCATCGTGATCGGCGGCCCGGGCGCTGTGTTCTGGATGTGGGTCGCAGCCTTTCTCGGCATGATGACGAACTATTCCGAAAACGTGCTCGGCATCTATTACCGCCGCCGCAACCGTGACGGCGAATGGTCGGGCGGCGCAATGTACTACCTTGCGGACGGCCTCGGCAGCAAAAAAGGCATGAAAGGCATCAGCAAGGTGCTCGCCGTGCTGTTTGCGATCTTTGCCGTCCTCGCCTCCTTCGGTATCGGCAACATGGGTCAGGTCAACAAGATCACGTTGAACCTGCAGTCCGCGTTCTTCAAAAATCCCGAAGCGCTCGGCACAGTCGGCGGCATTCCCGTGATCAGCATCATCATCGGTGTTGCGCTCATGATCCTTGCCGCCCTCATCATCCTCGGCGGTCTGCAGCGCATCGCCTCCTTCGCCGAACGTGTGGTGCCGTTCATGTCCATCATCTATGTTGTCGGCGCGCTGATCATCTGCATCATGAACTACCGCAACATCGGCGCCATGTTCGCCGCGATCTTCAAATTCGCCTTCGGCGTCAAAGCCGCAGTCGGCGGCGCGGCCGGCATCGCGATCAGCCAGGTCATCACCCAGGGCTGCAAGCGCGGCGTGTTCTCCAACGAGGCCGGTCTCGGCTCCTCTGTGATGGTCCACTCCTCCTCCAACGTCAAAGAGCCTGTCCGTCAGGGCATGTGGGGCATCTTTGAAGTGTTCTTCGACACCTTCGTTGTCTGCACCATGACCGCCATCGTTGTGCTTTCCTCCGGCCATATCGACCTTGCGACCGGCTTTGTCAAAGAGGGCATCAGCGACGCGACGCTCGTTGCACAGGTCTTCGGCGAATCCTTCGGCTACCTCGGTGAGATGTTCATCGCGATCGCCATGCTGCTGTTCGCGTTCACGACCGTGCTCGGCTGGTCGCAGTACGGCACCAAGGCTGTGGAATACCTCTTCGGCACGAAATCCACCGTTGTCTATAAGATCATCTTTGTGCTGATGATCATCTCCGGCGCCGTCATGACTTCCTCACTTGCGTGGGACATTTCCGACACATTCAACGGTTTGATGATGATCCCGAACCTGATCGGCGTTGTAGTGCTCTTCCCTGTGGTTTCACGCATCACAAAGAACTATGTGAACCGCGTGATCAAAAACAAAGACGAAGCGCCCATGCTCTCCTATGACCCGCAGATCGAACGCGAGATGGCGGCCGCGATCGCGCAGGACGCAGCGGCGAATAGTGAGGACTGATCCATGCTCGACGATTGCAACGGAATGCTTTATGACCCTGTGGAGCCTTGGCGCAAGCAAAGAAAAGTGATCGCGCACGATCTCAACCGCAGGTTCAACGCGCTGGACGAAGACCAAAGTGCTGAACGCGCAGCGGTTTTGCGCGACCTGCTCGGCGAAGTGAACGAGGGCGTGTTTTTCAACGGGCCGATCACCTTCCATTACGGCATACACACGCATATCGGCGCGCACACCTTCATCAATTTCAACTTCACCTGTCAGGATGACACCGACGTTTTCATCGGTGAACACTGCGATTTCGGCCCAAACGTCACCATCGTCACACCCTGCCACCCGATGCTGCAAAGCGAACGCGAGGCGCTGCTTTGCCCCGACGGGACCGCGCGGCGGCTGTGCTATGCCAAACCGGTACACATCGGCAACGGCTGCTGGCTGTGCGCAAACGTGGTCGTTTGCCCCGGCGTTACGATCGGCGACGGCTGTGTGATCGGCGCAGGCAGCGTTGTCACGCGCGACATCCCGCCGAACTCCTTTGCCGCCGGCAACCCCTGCCGTGTGATCCGCACGCTGACAGAAGCGGACTCTCTGCGCAGTCGTCCGGAGATCCTCGGTGACTGTGCGGTGATCGACAGAAATAATAAAAAGAATTAAACCGTCGCAAAACGCCTTGACAAACGCGAATAAAGTTTCGTAAAATGAAACAGAATTCAATATAGGAGGTCATACCATGAGAATTTATGATTTCATTCTGGAAGCGCCGAAGGGCGTGCAGGTTCCGCTGAAAGACTTTGAAGGCAAAGTGATGCTGATCGTCAACACCGCCACCGGCTGCGGCTTCACCCCGCAATATGAGGATCTGGAAGCGCTGTATGAACAATTCCACGACAAGGGACTTGAGATCATCGACGTGCCGTGCAATCAGTTTGCCGGTCAGACGCCGGGCACCGACGACGAGATCCACGAGTTCTGCACGCTGAAATACAAGACGCAGTTCCCGCAGATGAAAAAGAGCGACGTCAACGGTGAAAACGAGCTGCCGCTGTACACCTACCTCAAGGAGCAGCAGGGCTTCAAAGGCTTCGGCAGCGGTCCGAAAGCGCTTGCGATGAGCGTCATGCTCAAGGGCATCGACAAGGATTACAAAAAGAACCCGAACATCAAATGGAACTTCACCAAATTCCTGGTGGACCGTCAGGGCAACGTTGTCGCGCGCTTTGAGCCGACCGAGAACATGAAGAACGTTGCCGCGGCTGTGGAAAAGCTGATCTGAGGATCAGGGATGAAGGGAATCAGAGAATGAGGGTTGCGTTCCTCTTCCGAACGAAAAAAAGAACTGTGAAGTGATCGCAGTTCTTTTTGTTATCTTTGATATATTTGACTGATTCCGGAACACAATCTCAACTTAACTCCTCAATCCCTCAGTCCCTTAATCCCTTAATCCCTCAGTCCCTACATTCCTCGACTGCGCATTCGAAAACACGCAGCCGCAGTAGTTTTGCCGATACAAGTCATATTCCCTCGACAGGACGATGGAGCGCTGATAGCCGCCCTTTTTCTTGAAGTTGGACGGCAGATGGCGCACGCCGAATTTTTCCGCGGCGCGCTCCCCTTCTTCGTTGAGCACAGCCGCATCTTTCAGCGGACTGATCGACAGTGTGGTCGTAAAATAATCGAAGCCGCCCTTCTTCGCCTGTTTTGCCGCTTCCTCCAACCGCAGGCGGAAGCAGACCCGGCATCGCGCGCCGCCTTCGGGTTCGCCCTCCAATCCGCGTACCGCGTCATAAAACCGCTGCGGATCAAACGTGCCCTCCAAAAAGGTGATCGGGTGCTTTGCCGGCAGAGTCGCGCACAAGCGCCGCGCCTCCTGCACACGGTGGGTGTACTCCTGCGCGGGGTAGATGTTCGGGTTGTAATAAAACAAAGTGATCGAAAAATACTGTGAAAGATACTCCAGACAGTAGCTGCTGCAAGGGGCGCAGCAGGCATGCAGCAGCAGCGTCGGCACCTCGCCCGCAGCCGTATGGCGCTCGATCAGCGCGTCCAGCTCTTTTTGATAATTGCGCATATCATCACCGTAAGCATTGTAGCACGTTTTTTCAAAAAATGCAACTGCGCCCTTGACTTTCCGCCGGCACGGTGCTATAATGCATTCAATAAATGTTACAGGGGTGCTACGGCTGAGATCACTGCTAAGTACCCACTGATTAACTCGAATTCGCAAACATTGACGTCATTTTGCACAGAAATCTCTTACAAACCGTCAGGTTTGCTGCGCGATTTCTGTTACATCTGACGAAAAATTTCCTCGCCAATCTTCACGCACCGAGTTAATCAGCGGGTACCTAAGTGAAACCCAACCTGATCCGGATAATGCCGGCGTAGGGACGTAATGAAACGCCTTGTGATGTTTAAAATTCACGGGCGTGTTTTTTTCGCCCAAAAAGAAAGGAAGATTCCCATGTCGAATCAAAAATCATCCATCTCCTCCGTGCAGCGGCTGGCGGAATGCGGCATCATGCTCGCCCTCGCCGTTGTGCTCAACGAGTTCACGCCCATCAAACTGCCCTACGGCGGCTCGGTGACGTTCTTCTCGCAGCTTCCGATCGTCGTCATCGGTTACCGCCACGGCGTGAAATGGGGTCTGTTCACCGGCCTTGCCATGGGCATCATTGAGATGCTGTTCGGCCTTGCCAACTTCTCCTATGTCACCGGCATCGCGGCCTATTTGATCCTGATTTTTGCCGATTATGTCATCGCCTTCTCGTCCCTTGGTCTGGGCGGCGTTTTCCGCGGCACGATCAAGAATCAGGCCCTTTCGCTGGCAGCGGGCGGCGCCCTCGTTTCCGTGATCCGCTTCATCTGCCACTTCATTTCCGGCGCAACGATCTGGGGCGGCTACGCGGAGGACACGCCGGTGCTGATCTACTCGCTGACCTACAACGGCTCCTATATGCTTCCGGAGCTCATCATCACCGTGATCGGCGCGCTGATCCTCGGCTCCCTGCTCGACCTGCGTGCGCCGCGGCTGCGCTCGCTGAAAAAGGCAAAGGCGGCAAGCACGACGGAAGAATAAGGCTGAAATTGAATAGAACGACCGCTCCGGCTGGGGCGGTCGTTTTTATGTACCGCTCCCCTGCACCCGACAGAACGATTCCACATTCCACACTCCAAATTCCACATAAAAAAAAGCAGTCGAACAATTCGACTGCTTTTTTATTTGAAGTCAATCTTATTTCAGGGTCGCCTTTGCGCCGGCTTCTTCAAGCTTAGCCTTCGCAGCTTCAGCGTCGTCCTTGCTCATCGCTTCCTTGATGACCTTCGGAGCGCCGTCAACGGCTTCTTTCGCTTCCTTCAGGCCAAGGCCGGTCAGTTCGCGGACAGCCTTGATGACAGCGATCTTGTTCGCGCCGATCTCGGTCAGCTCAAGATCAAATTCCGTCTTTTCTTCAGCAGCAGCACCGGCAGCTTCCACCGGGCCAGCAGCGACGACAGCCGCAGCAGCGGACACGCCGAATTCATCTTCAACAGCGTGAACGAGGTCAGCGAGCTCGAGCACGGTCAGGGTTTTCAGTTCTTCAATGATCGCAGTAATCTTTTCAGATGCCATGGTAATTTACCTCCATTTAATTCAAAAGTTGAGTGTTGTTACGCTTCTGCGGGCGCTTCTTCAGCGGCCGGTGCTTCTTCAGCAGCAGGAGCGGAGTCTTCGCCGTCTTTGTCGACGATCGCCTGAATGGCGCGGGCGAAGGCGGAAATCGGCGCCTGGAAGGCACCCAGCACTTGGGCAAGCAAAACTTCGCGCGAGGGCAGCTTTGCAAGACCGGAGATCTTGGCTGTGTCGATCACTTCACGATCGAGGAAGCCGTTTTTGATTGTGAAATCCTTGTGTGTGTCTGCAAACTTGCTGAGAATGCGAGCAGCAGCTACGTAATCATCTGCGCTTGTGGCGATGGCGGTCGTTCCGTCCAAGACGGTTTCCAAACCAGCCAGCTCGGTAGAAGCGATCGCAAGACGAAGGAGCGTGTTCTTGACGACGGTATATTCCACACCGGCCTCACGCAGTTCCTTACGCAGCGCGGTGTCGTCGGTCACGGTGATGCCCTTGTAGTCGACGATGACGCCGGCACAGGAAGCATTGAGACGTTCAACGAGCGCGGCTACGACCTGCTGCTTCTGTTCCAAAACTTTAGCACTTGGCAAATGAAGTCACCTCCTGAAATTATTTTGTGCAACAGAAAAGCCCTTTCTCCAAACCGAAGAAAGGGCACAGTAAGACAATCTACTTGCGCAGTCTCCTCGGCAGGCGGCAAAAGCCTTTCAGTTAAAACACCTGCTGTCTTTGGTAAACAGCTTGATTATTATACCGCATCGCAATCGCGATGTCAAGTATTTTTGAAATTATTTTTCAGCGGCAGCGGAACCAACCTTATTCGGGTTGACACGGATGCCGGGGCCCATGGTTGCAGCAACAACGCAGGAGCGGATGTACTGACCCTTGGCAGCGGCCGGCTTCGCCTTGATGATGGCGTCCAGCAGCGTGGTAAAGTTCTCGTTCAGCTTTTCGGTGCCGAAGGAGGCCTTGCCGATCGGGCAGTGGATGATGTTGGTCTTGTCCAGACGGTATTCGATCTTACCGGCTTTCGCTTCGGTAACAGCCTGCGCCACGTTCGGGGTCACAGTGCCGGCTTTCGGCGACGGCATCAAACCGCGGGGACCGAGCAGCTTACCAAGACGACCGACGAGACCCATCATGTTCGGGGTCGCGATCGCAACGTCGAATTCCATCCAGCCTTCGCCCTGGATCTTCTGTACGAGATCCTCAGCGCCGACCACGTCTGCGCCCGCAGCTTCAGCAGCCTTTGCGTCGTCGCCCTTGGCGAACACCGCAACGCGGACGGTTTTACCTGTGCCGTTGGGAAGCACCACAGCGCCGCGCACCTGCTGGTCAGCGTGACGGGAGTCAACGCCCAGACGGATATGCGCTTCGATGGTCTCATCGAATTTCGCGGTCGCGGTTTTGATGCTCAGCTCCAACGCTTCAGCAGGATCATAAAGGGAAATTTTGTCGAACAGCTTTGCGCTTTCAACATACTTTTTACCATGTTTCATAGTTCATCCTCCTATAGAGTGGTTCATCGGAAAAGTTCCTCCCACCCGGAATCATGATTGTGAATCGTTAATCAGCGACAACAACGCCCATGCTGCGGCATGTGCCGGCGATCATGCTCATCGCGGTCTCAATGCTTGCAGCGTTCAGGTCGGGCATTTTCTGCTCGGCGATTTTACGAACCTGCTCACTCGTGATGGTTGCGACCTTCGTCTTGTTCGGAACACCGGAACCGCTGTCGATGCCGCATGCCTTTTTGATCAGCACTGCCGCCGGCGGGGTCTTGGTTACGAACGAGAATGTGTGGTCGGCATACACCGTGATGACAACGGGGATAATCAATCCGATGTCATTCTTTGTGCGCTCGTTGAATTCCTTCGTGAACGCCATGATGTTCACACCGTGCTGACCGAGTGCCGGACCAACAGGCGGTGCCGGCGTTGCTTTACCGGCCGGAATCTGGAGCTTGATTAAGCCTACTACCTTTTGAGCCATTTTTTGCACCTCCAAAAAAATGTGGTTGATGGCGATTCGCGGAAAGTTTTGCGAATCTCCCACAGGGAGCAGCGCCCCCTCATCATAACACGGCTTGCGCCGTCAATGACTTTGTGTTTGTGTTCCGGTTTCCCGGGATCAGATTGCGGGTTCGACCTGAGAAAGGTCAAGTTCCACCGGCGTTTCACGGCCGAGCATGGAGATCATCACGACCACGATCTCTTTCGTCAGGTCGATGCTGTCCACGATGCCGCTGTAGCCGTCGAACGGTCCGCTCTGAATGTTGACAAGGTCGCCGACCTTGTAGTTGATCTCCACTGACTTCTTTTCGATGCCGAGTGCGGCAACTTCCTCTTCGGTCAGGGGGACCGGTTTGCTGCCCGGGCCAACAAAGCCCGTGACGCCCCTTGTGTTGCGGATCAGGTACCACGCCTCGTCGGACATGGCGAGCTCCTCATCCTCAAACTCACTGCGCCGTCTGTAGGAGCAAGCGACTTTGACGAGCACATAGCCGGGGAACATTTTGCGCTCGATTTCTCTTTTTTGTTCGTCCTTGATCTCCGTCACCGTTTCCATCGGCACGCGGACTTCAAAGATCTGATCCTGCATCCGGCGATTTTCGACCGCGGTCTCAATGTTGGATGCAACCTTGTTTTCGTAGCCTGAATACGTGTGTACCACAAACCATCTGGCGTATTCTGACATTGTGACACCTCCCGCTGCTTATTCGGCAGCTGTTGTCTCAGCTTCGGTCTGTGCTTCAGCTTCGTCAGCCTGTGCGCTTTCGGCTTCGGTCGTATCCGCTTCGTCTGCCTTGGTTTCTTCTTCGGTTTCGGCCTCTTCGCCTTCTGCCTCTTCACCTTCCGCCGCTTCGGCTGTGGTGTCTTCGCCTTCGGCTGTTTCCTCGCTCACCGTTTCGCTCACAGACGTCTCATCGCCCGTTGCAAGCTTTTTCAAGCCGGTGATGCCGGCGGAAAGACCGGTGTCGATGCCCCAGATGATCAGAGAAACGACCACCACAACGAGCAGTACCACGCCGGTGCTTTTCAGCACGGTTTTGGCGTCGGGCCAGACGATCTTTTTCGTTTCGCCGCGTACGTCTTTGAAATAACGCTTGAGGCTCTGGCCGGAACGGGAGAAGAAACCGGGACGATCTGACTTCTTGGCGGCTTTCGCAGCCTTGGCAACTTTCGCAGCAGCTTTGCTTTCTTCGGTTTCGGCCTTCACAACCTCAGAAGTCTCGGCAGCCTTGTTTTCTTTGTCAGCCACTGTAGCGTACCTCCCGTCTTATTTTGTTTCCTTGTGGAGCGTATGTTTCTTGCAGAATCTGCAATACTTGTTCATCTCCAGTCGGTCCGGATTGTTCTTTTTGTTTTTCATTGTGTTGTAGTTGCGTTGTTTGCACTCCGTGCAGGATAATGTGATTTTCACGCGCATGACGGCACCTCCATTAAACTTGGATTATTTTCGGTCCTTCGCTTTTGCAAAAGACCTTTCAGGCCTCCCTCTCTCGCGGCACAAAAAGAAAGCCCTCGACAGAGGTAGAGTTATCATAGCACAAACTCCCCCGTTCGTCAAGGGCTTTTTTCAATTTTTTTTGGTTTTTCCTGACAATCGTTACACGATCTCGGCGCTTTGGATCACGATGTCCTCCACCGGGGACGTCGGCACACGGTCAATGCCGTTGAACACGCGCTCGATCTCGCAGAACGCGTCCACAGTGTCCATGCCGTCGATCACCTTCGCGAATGCGGCGTAGTCGCCGTCAAGGAAGGTGGCGTCGTCATAGCAGATGAAGAACTGGCTGGAGGCCGAATCCTTGACCGTCGTGCGTGCCATCGACACCACGCCGCGCGTGTGGCTCAGTGTGTTCTGGCTGAAGCCGTTGGACGCGAACTCGCCCTTGATGGACGGGGTGTCGGCGCCCTCGCCGCCCTGCGCCATAAAGCCAGGATAGATGCGGTGGAAGGTCGTGCCGCTGTAATAGCCGCTTTTCACGAGTTTGATGAAGTTTTCGACAGTCTTCGGGGCGTATTCGGGATACAGCTCCATTGTGAAGGTGCCGCCGTTTTCCATGGTGAATTTCACTTTGGTGTGTTCCATATCGGTTGTCTCCTTTTTGCCCTCCTCAGAAGGCTGTGTTTCTGTTGCTTTGTTTTCGGTTGCTGCGGCGCTTTCGCCTTTGGTATCCTTTGCATCTTTGTTTTCGGTCGCTTTGTCGCCTTCGCCTTTGGTGCTCGTTGCAGCTTCGGCTGTTTCCTTTTCTGCTTCGGCCGCAGACGTTGACGTGCCCGCAGATGTTGTTCCTTCGGTCTTTGTTTTGCCGCAGGCAGAAAACACGCTGAGCATCAGCAGCAGACAAAGCAGCAGCGCAAGGGGTTTGGATCGTTTCATTTGATCACCGCTTTCTTTCATATAGGTGCTATTATAATGAAAAAACAAAATTTGTCAACCGAAGCGGATGACAAAAGGCAAAAAATATGCTATACTCTTTTCATTCCATAAGAGGGTGATCTCATGAAAACAAACCGCAGCTTTCCCGTGGTGACTGTCACACCCAAGGGCGAGCGCTTTCTCAAAGAAGGGCGCGTCTGGGTCTTTGACGCGGAAGTGACGGACCTGCAGGGCGCATGCAGCAACGGCGATCTGGTGGATGTGGTGAACACCAAAGGGCGTTACCTCGGCACCGGTTTTTACAACGACAATTCCAAAATCCGCGTACGCATTCTATCCAAAAACGCCAACGACACCTTTGACGCTGCTTTTTTTGCGCGGCGGCTTCGCTATAGCTTCGACTACCGCAAAGCCGTCATGGGCAGCGACTTTCCCTGCTGCCGGCTGATCTTCGGCGAAGCGGACGGCTTTCCGGGACTCACAGTGGACCGTTTCGGCGATGTGCTGGTCACACAGACGCTTTCGCTCGGCATCGAACAGCGCAAGGGTGTGATCTTTCCGCTGATGGCGCAGATCCTTGCGGAATTGGGCGCGCCGATCCGCGCGATTTTTGAGCGCAACGATGTTGCCATCCGCGAAAAAGAAGGGCTCGCGCAATCCACCGGCTTTTTTGATTCGCCCGGCCTTGCAACAGACCTTCCCGGCACGCTGATCCTCACAGAAAACGGCATCGACTACGAAGTGGACTACATGCACGGGCAAAAGACCGGCTTTTTCCTTGACCAAAAATATAACCGCCTCGCTGCCGGAAAGCTCGCGGCAGGCAAGACGGTGCTCGATTGTTTTACCCACACCGGCGCGTTTGCGCTGAACTGCGCAAAGATGGGCGCAAAGCATGTCACGGCGGTGGACATCTCCGAAGAAGCTGTCATGCACACCCGTGCCAATGCGCAAAGAAACGGCTTTGACAATGTGGATGTGCAGTGCGCGAACGTGTTCGATCTTTTGACAAAGCTCCACGCGGACGGCAACAGCCCGTATGACTATATCATCCTCGACCCGCCGGCGTTCACAAAGAGCAGCAGTACCGTCAAAAGCGCCATGCGCGGCTACAAGGAGATCAACCTCAAGGCGATGAAGCTGCTCCCGCGCGGCGGCTACCTTGCCACCTGCTCATGCTCGCACTTTATGACCGACGCCCTGTTTCGCCAAATGCTGCACAGCGCCGCGGCGGACGCGGGCGTTTCCCTGCGGCAGATCGAAGCGCGCCAACAGGCACCCGACCATCCGATCCTTTGGAATGTGCCGGAGACGGACTATTTGAAATTCTATCTGTTTCAGGTGGTATAACTCATTTTTTACGCTTCTGCACCTTGCGCTTTTTGCCGTGCTCGTCGATGATGTAGGTGTTTTCAAGGTTTGCGACCAGGCTTTCGCGGAACGATGCGATGTAGAGTTCGCGCAGCATTTTTTGCTCGTCGCGCTCCTCGTCGGTCAGCCCCTGCGGCGTTTTGGCCTTGCGCGCCAGTTCGTTGATGCGGTCGATCTGTGCTTGTGTTACCATGTTTTTCTCACTCCCATGTTTTCCAGACGTCGGGGCAATCACCGACAGTCGCCTGCTTGCCGTTGCGCACGATCGGCATTTTGAACAATGTCTGATGCTCCAGCAGTTTTTCTTCCTTCGCATCCTCACCCGCGAGATATTTGATCAGCGTGACCTCCTGCGCTTTGCTCTTTTCGTCGATCAGATCCTCCACCGAGCATTTCAGCGCCGTGCGGATCGAGCGCAGCTCCCCTTTGCTCATGCCGAACTTTGCAAGGTCGATGAACTGGAATTTGATGCCCCGCTCCTTGAAAAAGCGCTGGGCTTTTTTGGTGTCAAAGCTTTTCGCCGTGCCGTAGATCTGAATGTTCATGGCCGCGCCCCCTTATTCTTTGCTGCCTAAAACTATAGCATAACCGCGCCGTTTCGTCAAGGGGCGTTCTTGACAAAAAGAAATGCGCTATATATAATAGAAACGAAAGGAGAGACCTTGGATGTTCAAACACTGCACCATCATCTGTGCCGGGGAGGTCGGACGCATCACAGTCCCGCCCGACAGCTTTGTCATCTGCGCCGACGGCGGCCTTGCGCACGCAAAAAAGCAGGGCATCTCTCCCGCTCTCATCGTCGGCGACTTCGATTCCTTCGGCATGATCCCGCAGGGTGAAAACGTCCGCGTGCACCCCGTTGCGAAGGACGAGACCGATTCTTTCCTTGCCGCAGATTACGGAATGGCGCAGGGCTGCACCGAGTTTTTGATCTACGGCGGGCTCGGCGGGCGGTTTGACCACACCTTTGCCAATATCCAGCTTTTGCATCATCTTTGCGTGTGCGGCTGCCGCGGAACGCTCATCGGCACAGACGGCACCCATATCACCGCCATTCACAATGAAACGCGTACCTTTGACGAATCGCTGACGGGCAGCATCGGCGTATTTTCGCTGACGGACGAAAGCAGCGGCGTCACGATCAAAAACTTTCGCTATGAAGCCGAAGATGTTACACTGAACAACCACACTTCTCTGGGTGCGAGCAACACCTTTTGCGGAAAGGCGGGCGAGATCAGTGTGCGCGACGGCATTTTACTCATCACATGGAAGGAGCCTGTCACATGACCTTACTCGAAGCAATCGACGCGCGCCACAGTGTGCGCCGTTATCTTGAAAAGCCCATTGAGCCGGAGAAAAAACAGGCGCTGCAGCAGGAGATCGACCGCTGCAACGAAGAGAGCGGGCTGCACATTCAGCTCATCACCGACGAGCCCGAAGCTTTCACCGGTGCCTTGGCGAACTACGGCCATTTCACCGGCGCAACCAACTACATTGCCCTGGTCGGCAAAAAGAGCAAAACGCTCGGCGAGCAGGTCGGTTACTACGGCGAGCAGATCGTGCTCAAAGCACAGCAGCTCGGCCTCAACACCTGCTGGGTCGCGCTGACATTCAGCAAACGCAAGTGCAAGGCTGTGGTCGACAAAGGCGAAAAGCTCGCGCTCGTGATCTCGCTGGGCTACGGCGCAACGCAGGGCCACACGCGCCCGACCAAAGCGGCGGCAGATGTTGCCGACCTCACCGACGCGCCGGACTGGTTCATCGCAGGCGTTGAAGCTGCACTGAAGGCGCCGACAGCAGTCAACCAGCAAAAGTTCCGTTTCATCCGCAACGGCGAAACCGTCACGATCAAAGCCACCGGCGGCGTATACAGCAACGTCGATCTGGGAATCGTGAAGTATCACTTTGAGGTGGGCAGCGGAAAAAACGCAGTAATCTGAATAAAAAATGTACGCCGTGGATCGTGAATCCACGGCGCTTTTTTAAAAAGACGCTCGAATCTTTTTCAAGATTTCAACATCCGCGGGACAGAAGTCGTAATTGTCGATCTCATCGACCGTGATCGAACGGATGTCGGCGTGTTCCAGTTTTTGCGGCATGCCGGAGACGATCTTTGCATTGAAAAGCGTCAGCTCCACCGTCATATCGGGATAATCGTGCACGACTTCCATGAACACGTCGCCCACAGCGACCTCCACGCCCAGCTCCTCGCGGCATTCGCGGCGAAGGGCTTCTTCTTTGCTCTCTCCGGGTTCGACCTTGCCGCCGACGAATTCCCACAGCAATCCGCGTGTCTTATGCGCCGGGCGCTGAAAGATCAAAAACCGTTCGCCTTCGCGGATCAGCGCAGCGACCACCTGTGTCATGTTCCGACCTCCTCAAAGCACGGCGTCTTTGAAGCTTTCGCCGAGCAAAATGCTGTTCAGCGCGTCGCGCAGATCGAGTGTGAGAGCACAGCGCTTCAGATGCACAAGCGCGTTTGCGACGCCCATCACAAGCTGATAGTACGCCTTGTCGTCTACGCCCTTTCCTTGCGCATCAAGAATGGACAGCCAGGTTTCGCCCACGAATTCCTGCAGCGGCTTGTCCTTGAATTTTGCCAATGCTGCGCGGTCGATATAGCTTTTGCAGCCCAGCGCGCACAGCAGCCGATACACTGTGTTCGCCGTCGCCTTGAAATAGAGCCGTGCGATCGGGTGCAGCGGGTAGTAGAGCTTTTCAAAGTTTTCGCCCTTGAGTCCCATGGCGCACAGACGGTCGGTGAATTCCCGCTTTGTCAGTGCGGCGCCCTCCACAAGGCGGTCGATCAGCGCTGTGGCGTGCGCAGCAAGATACGGCTGTGCGTCGATCGTTTTACCTTCAAACGTAAAGCTTTTCAGCGTTTTCACATCGATCTTCAACCCGGCGTCCGTAACCGTAACATACACCATCGGTGCGGGGTAGCCGACAAGCGCGCCGACGTTGACCTCCGTGATCGTGTTGCCCTTTGCGGAGGTAAACGCACCGATGCACTGGATGTGGGAATGGCCGACAAACATATAGCGCAGTCCGGCATCCGCCAAACGCGACGCAACCGCTTCCCGGTCGCCGACACAAGTGCTGCCCACACCGGTGATCATCGGATGTACATGCGTCATCAGCAGATGGTGCTCCATGCCGATGAGCACTTTTCCGTCCGTCTTCGCCTGTGCGATCTGCGCTTCGATCCACTGAAAATGCGGCTCGGAAAAGCCGGCAGAGCCGCTCCCGTTCTGGTCGTCGTTGAGCGCAAGGATGCGCACGTTTTCGCCGACATCCACGGTATAAGAGCAGGTGCCGAGGTGGGTGATGAATTCGCTGTTTGCCTGACGCGGCCCGAAATCAAAGTAAAAGTCGCGCAGCTCCTCATGCCCCATGACGGGCACATCGTGATAGACCGCGTTGCCGACGAACTTGCGCGGATTGCCGTCGCAGCACCAGTCGTGTGTGGCGGTGATC
This sequence comes from Oscillospiraceae bacterium, assembly GCA_902792985.1. Lineage (GTDB taxonomy): Bacteria > Bacillota > Clostridia > Oscillospirales > Acutalibacteraceae > UBA6857. The sequence goes on along the minus strand of CADBBT010000004.1, from coordinate 75,793 downwards.
ACAAAAACGTCCTTTTTCTTTTGCAGCGCATAGAGCTTCTCGCGCATTTCTTCGTGGCAGACGCGCTCGCCGTCGTTCGTGATGTCGCCGGCCAGCAAAACGGCGTCCGCGTCGCTGTTTGCAATCTCTGCAAACGCCGCGTCAATGATCGCGCCGGTTTCGAGCAGGCATTTCTGATCCGAGCCGCTGCGAAGATAGTACGCTCTGCCGCCGTCGGCAAGCGAGGGCGAAAAATAATGGGTGTCCGCAATGAAAACGAGCTTTGTTTCTTTCATGTTAAGCCTCCTGTTCTGCGGCCAGCGCCGCGCGGCGTTCCTTGATCTCTTCCATCATCTTGCGATGGCTCTCACCGGTGATATTGTAAAAATGCATCGGCAGCAGCATGAGCAGATAACCCAGCGCGGGCACAAGGACGGTCATCAGAAACAGCGCCTTGTTTGTTGCCGCGTTTTGTGCAATGGAGCCCTCCTCATGGCTGATGTAGCCGGTCAGACCGAGCACCCGCAGACCGATCGTGGAGGAAAACGTGTTTTCGATCTTTCCGGTAAACGACATGATGGACAGCATGACGCCCTCCACACGCGTGCCGGTCTTGTATTCGATATAATCCACCGTCTCGGCCTCCATCTCCTTTTGGATGAGGTTCTTGAACTCCATCGGGATGGCGAGCAAACCGGTGAACAGCACAACAAGCACACCGGTAAACAGCGAGACGGACGCGCCGTTTTCCTTGCCGAGCAGCCCCTTGCAGGTCGTCAGCGCAAACAGCGCGCTGAGCGCGATGGCAAGCACACAGCAGGCCTGATAAAACTTTTTTGGGTCGGCGCGGCGGCCGAGCTTTTCCATGATCATCGGCACCGCAACAGCGGCGATCAGGCTGCCGGGAAATTTGATGACGTCGATAAAAAGGTTATATTTGTCGTTGCTCATCAGATCATAGACGAAATAGGTCGAAACCTGTTCCGGGATCTTGCACAGCACAAAGAAGATGTTTCCCAAAAAAAGCATGAGCAGCGGCCGGTTTTTGAACAGCAGACGGAAGCATTCCTTCACAGACGGCGCATCCTCTTTGTGTTCGGCACGCTCATGGGTGTTTGCATAGGTCAGCCGTGTGAGAATGATGATGCCCGCCGCGGCGATGATCGCGCTTGTGAGATAGGACTGCGGCCGGTGATCCTTGAAATACGGCAGCAGACCGGCACCCGCCACAAAGACCATCGGGATCGCGCCGCCGACGGAGCGCACGATGGACGAAACGCCGAACAGCTTTGTGCGCTCGATACCGCTGGGCGTGATCGAAAACGCGAGCGCCCCCATCGGAATGTCGAACGCCGTATAGGTCACGTCGAGCAGCACAAACAGAATCGTCGTGTAGGCGATGTTGAACCAGGTCGGCAGATTCGAAGAGCCCAGAAAGAACAACACCATAACAAGCGCCACAAACAGCGGCGCCCATTTGATATACGGGCGCATCTGTCCGTTCTTTGTGCGCGTGCGGTCAACGATAACGCCCATGACGGGGTCGTTGATCGCGTCAAAGATCCCGCAGTAAAAGCGGATGCGACCGGCGACCTTCATCGAGCTTCCGGCGCCGCGTTCGCGCTCCAGCCGCGAAAAGAGCACATTCGTCAAAAAGTAGTTGACATATTTGGAGGACGTCATGCCCGTGTTCATGCCCTGCGCTCCGCGGCCGAGCGCGTAGGAGAGCGTTTCTTTCCAGCTCAGAACCGTCTCTTCGCCGACGTCCTTTTTGATGATCGGACTGTTCAGAAAGGTTTTCAGTTTTCCCATCGTTTCTTCCCTCCGCTTTCAGATGAGAGGTTTTCAAAACAACAAAACCCACATAAGGTTCCATAAGAACATTATATGGGTTTTTTCTTCTTCTGTCAATATCTTCAGGCGCGCGCACGCTTTTTCAGTTTGAGCAAAATCGGCGTCAGCGCCGCGCCAAGCACCGCGTTTGCCGCCGCCTCGATCAACGAGTTCATACCGGCAAACGCCGCCGCAAACGCCAGCAGGCTCTTTGCGCCCATGCTTTCCATGAGGGTCGCCACATACTCGGTTTTGCCGAACAAAAGCACGAACAAGCCGACAAACAGCACGGTGTTCATCAGCGAACCGCACAAAAAGCTGAGCGCACCGCTGACCGGCGAGGGAACATTCTTTTTGGAAAGCGCCTCAAACAGCCAGACCGCACAAAAGCCAAGCGCAAGACGCGGCAAAAGACAAACGATCGCGGTGAACACAGGGTTGATCGACAGCATCGTCGCGCCGAACGTGCTCATGCCGAAGCACTGCAAAAAGCTGGAAATGCCGAAAGCGGCGCCGAGCAAAAGACCGCCCCATCTGCCGAGCAGAATGCCGCCGGCAACCACAGGCGCAACGAGCAGCGTGATTTCCACGATGCCGATCTTGAGATAGCCGACCGGTGTGAACGACATCACAGCGATGATGGCGATGAACACAGCGGAAAGCGTCAGAAAGAAGATGTTTTTTTGTTTCATGGGGAACCTCCTGGGAAAAATGCGAAATTCCAAAAAAAAGGTGCGCTGTCCGCGCACCCGTTTTTCTCAGTTGTGTCGATTGTTGTTTCTTCTGCGGTTACCACCGTCACGACGTGGTTTGCGCGGTGCTTCGTCGTCATTCTCCGGTGTCAGCCCTTCAATTTCGATCAGTGCGTCGCGGCGGGACAGGTTCAGGCGGCCCTGATCGTCGATCTCGGTGACCTTCACGATCACTTCATCGCCGACGTTGACGCAATCCTCGACCTTATCCACACGCTTGACGTCAAGCTTACTGATGTGCACCAGACCCTCTTTGCCCGGAGCGATCTCAACGAACGCGCCAAACGTCATCAGACGGGTCACAATGCCGCGATAGATCGCGCCGATCTCGGGATCCTTTGCGATCGTTTCAATGATGGTCAGCGCACGCTGCGCATCCTCAAGCGACAGAGAGGAGACAAAGATCGTTCCGTCTTCTTCCACGTCGATCTTGCAGTTGCATTCGGCACAGATCTTCTGGATGACCTTGCCCTGCTTGCCGATGACGTCGGCGATCTTTTCGACGTCGATCTTGGTCGTGAGCATCTTCGGCGCGTACTTGGAAAGTTCCTTGCGCGGCTCGGCGATGCACGGCAGCATGACCTCATCGAGGATCTTGCAGCGGGCAACATAGGTCTTTTCAAGCGCTTCCTTGATGATCTCCGGCGTCAGGCCGTGGATCTTCAGGTCCATCTGGATGGCAGTGATACCGTTCTTTGTGCCGGCAACTTTGAAGTCCATGTCGCCGAAGAAATCCTCAAGGCCCTGGATGTCGACCATCGTCATGAAGCGGTCGCCTTCGGTGATCAGACCGCAGGAGATACCGGCCACAGGCGCTTTGATCGGCACGCCGGCCGCCATCAGCGACAGCGTGGATCCGCAGACGGAAGCCTGCGAGGTGGAACCGTTGGAGGAGAGCACTTCGCTCACCAGACGCAAGGTATACGGGAATTCCTCCACCGAGGGGATCACCGGCAGAAGCGCACGCTCTGCAAGGGCGCCGTGACCGATCTCACGTCTGCCCGGGCCGCGCGACGGACGGGTTTCGCCGACGGAATAGGACGGGAAGTTGTAATGGTGCATATAGCGCTTGCTGTCTTCCTTGTCAAGGCCGTCCAGCAGCTGCGCGTCGCTCATGGTGCCGAGCGTGGTCACGGTGAGCACCTGGGTCTGACCGCGGGTAAACATACCGGAACCGTGGACACGGGAAAGCAGGTCGATCTCGGCGTCCAGCGGACGCATATCGTTGATGCCGCGGCCGTCCACACGCTTGCCCTCATCGAGCAGCCAGCGGCGCACGACAAACTTTTGCAGCTTATACATGCAGTCGTCGATCTTTGCGATCTCTTCGGGATAAACTTCGTCATATTTTTCATGCACAGCGGCATAAACGGGCTTGAGGCGCTCGTCGCGGATGCGCTTGTCGTCTGTGTCGAGCGCTTCCTTGACCATGTCGATGGCAAAGCTCTTGATCTCTTCGAACATCGCCGGATCGGGATCCTGGGATTCGAACGGGATCTTTTCCTTGCCGACTTCCTTCTGGATGCCCTTGATGAACTCAACGATCTCCTGGTTGACCTTGTGGGCATACATGATGCCTTCGAACATCGTTTCGTTATCGACTTCCTTCGCGCCGGCTTCGATCATGGCGACCAGATCGGAGGTGGAAGCAACGGTGACAGCCATTTCGCTGCGGTCGCGCTCTTCCTCGGTCGGATTGATGACGAATTTTCCGTCCACAAGGCCCACGGACACACCCGAGATCGGGCCGTCCCACGGGATGTCGGAGATGGAGATGGCGATCGACACGCCGATCATGGCGGTGATCTCAGGCAGGCAGTCGGGATCCACGCTCATCACGGTGGCGACAACGCCGACGTCGTTGCGCATATCCTTCGGGAACAGCGGGCGGATCGGACGGTCGATCACGCGAGAGCAAAGCGTCGCCTTTTCGCTGGCGCGGCCTTCTCTGCGCTGGAAGGAACCGGGGATCTTGCCCACGGAATACAGCTTTTCTTCAAAGTCCACGGAAAGCGGGAAGAAATCCACGCCCTCACGGGGCTTGGCGGACATGGTCGCGGTGCAGAGGATCTCCGTTTCACCATAACGGATCAGGCAGGAGCCGCCGGCGAGGCCTGCCATTTTGCCGGTTTCCACAACAAGGGGACGACCGGCGAGGGTCGTTTCGAATTTTCTGAATTCAGGGAACATAAATGTACCAACCTTTCTTTATTTTTTGCAAGGTCGGAACAGCAGTAAATTCAGCCGTTGAAATGTTTCAAAAGCTCAATTTAGTGCTAATCCGTGCCCTGCATGTTTCATAATTTTTACGCAAACAGCAGACACGGAAACCCGTGCCTGCTGTATGTGTGCTTCTTATTTACGCAAGCCAAGACGTGCAACGATCGAACGATAGCGCTCGATGTCGTTCTTCTGCAGGTAAGCCAGCAGGTTTCTTCTGTGACCGACCATTTTCAACAGACCGCGGCGGGAGTGATGATCCTTTTTGTTGATCTTCAGATGCTCGGTGAGCGTGTTGATGCGGTGTGTGAGAACGGCGATCTGCACTTCGGGGGAACCTGTGTCGCCCTCATGCGTTGCGTACTCTTTGATGATTGCGGTTTTTTCTTCTTTCGTGATCATGATGTTTCACCTCAATAAAATATTTCATTCGCCGAACCCCCGGGGAGCGGTCGGTGAAGTCCGCAGCCTGAGAAGAAGGCACAATGCTGAAAGATTATAGCATAGGTTTTCAGAAATGTAAAGGGGTTTGAAGAATTTTTTGTGGAATAAAAAAAGCGGAACGTGCAGAGCTTCATTCTCCAATCAACAAATTCACCAAATCCTGTGATTCTTTCACGCCGTCAAATATAATCACATGCTTGGAAATCAGTTCGTCCAAAAACATCTGCACAGGTGGATAGTGACTGCGACAGCAAAGATTACAAAGATTCATCAAGCTCAAGGAGACGCGCTGTGACGGGTCCGGTTGGTTTTGAAACTCCTGCATCATCAGCAGCGCATTCATTTGAATCATTCCATCCAGGTTTCCATACGCTGCCGCTTGCTTATAATACTTCAAGGCAATGAGGTTTCGTTCCTCCTGATCCATTTTTGGCGTCATTCGCTCATTCAGCTTCGTGAACTGGTACATATACCCGATTTCAAACAACAGACAACCCTTTAAAAACGTGTGCGGTTCCTCTTCCAGCCGCGCAAAAAGAGTTTCTATGTGCAACCCGTTAAAAACCGTCAAATCTATCAGGTCATCCGCTTCTTCACATCCCCATTCACTTGCCGCTTGGAAGAAAAAATATGCAGACAGATCATCTTTCGGTGCACCGGAAACGCCGAGCTGATAGGCACGTCCCAGCAGCAAAAGCGGTAGAATACTTTTCTCCGAAAATTTTCTTTCCTCCAGCATGTCAAACAGGTTTTCCACAGGCTTATGCAGGTATTCCTGAATCAACTCTTCCAGCATTTTATTGTCCACCTTATATAATAAAAAAATGCGCCCAAGATGGACGCATAAAAAAGTGCAATCCTATCTTGTCGCCAAACAAAAACCAACCAACGGCTCCAATAAATGAAACTCGAAAGGAAGGACAGGATGCACCTTTTTATAAAGTGCACCTTTCGGTTTCATTTAATGTATGTGAAGCCTGCAACACATGTCGCTTGCTTGGTTTTTGTTTGGCACCTTTACTCTACCACATCTTCCCCGAAAAATCAACCCTATAAAAAAATAAACCGCCGCAATGCTTGACAAAAGCGCTGCGCACGGCTATAATAAAGATACAGAGAGGTCGCGGTTCAGCGGTCGCTCTCTAAAGAATTGGTTAATGATAACCGTCCCTTTGTCGAGTCTGGGGCGGTTATCGCTTTTCTGAATTACTTCTTAATAGCTACGATGTAACCCGTGGCTGCGATCAGAATCAGCACAACAAATGCCAGTTCCATGCTACCACCTCCCGGGCGGAAGTTTCCTTCCGTGTTTGGGAGAGCGAACCGCCTACCGTTTCTTGCAGACCTCTCTGCGGTTTTTACTCTACCATATTTCTCCTGAAAAATCAAGCAATTCAACAAAACCGGACGTCTTTAAAGTGCTTTGTCGCTGCCGCGATAAAAATGGAATCGCAACGAAAAAAAGCTCCACCAGAGCTTTTTTTCTGCGACAATGGCCGCCCCTACTGTCCCCTGTTCCCTGCCACCTGTCCCCTGTCACTCCTTCTTCTGCCAAGGAAGGAAGATGAACAGATTCGCCGGAACGAGGCTCAGCACAAACAGCGCCAGCGAACCGAGGTGGGTTTTGAAATATGCGAACATCTGCCGGAACGCTTCGGGCTGCAACAGGATGCATAGCCCGACGATCACCGCAAAAATTGCGCACACCAGCACGGCGCCCGCAGCGGCGTCTTTTGCTTTTTTTGCGTGCTCGGCATATTCTTTCGTCGCAAGGTCGACCGTGTGCTCAAGCGCTGTGTTGAACAGCTCCGCCGCAAGCACGGACCCCGCCGCCAGCATCAACAGCGCCCAGTCCGCACGCGAAAGCACGAACCAGTCGGTGCAAAGCAGAAAGCCGAGCATATACGCAAGGCAGGTCAGATGGATGCGCAAATTGCGCTCCGTCCGGATGGACGCGCCGACGCCCCGAAAGGCATAAAAGAAGCCGAGAAAGAGCTTTTTCAATCGTTCCATAGGTCAGCTTTCCGTGGTGTAGTAGCTGCCGGAGCGCACCAGACCGAGCTGGGTGAGCACAGCTTCTTCCTTTTCGCGCATACGCACCAGCTCCAGCCCGCCGGGTTCGTGGTCATAGCCCAGCAGATGCAGCATGGAATGCACGGTCAAATAGGCGATTTCGCGGTTGAACGAATGGCCGTAAAGCTCCGCCTGCCGCAGCGCGTGTTCAATGGAGATCACGATATCGCCGAGCATCTGCGCGCCGGTGTCGTTGTTGATGTCATATTTGCCGTCCACGCCGAGCGGAAACGAGAGCACGTCGGTGGAACGGTCAATGTTGCGGTATTGCTTGTTATAGCGGTGGATGGTCGCGTCGTCCACAATGGTGACGCTGATCTCTGCCGGCCCCTGAAACCCCTCATTCACAAGCACGGCGTTGCAGCAGCGGCGAATGAGCATTCTCGTGCCGCGCGGCAGCTTTTCAACATTCTGATCGTCGCTGATGATCACTTTCACCTTGTCTTTCATTTTTTCTTGCGTGCCTCCTCATATTTTTCATATGCTTTAATGATATCCTGCACCAGACGGTGGCGCACCACGTCTTTTTCCGAAAAGCGGATGATCGCAATATCATCCACGTTTTTCAAAATCTTGACGACCTCGAGCAGACCGGACGTTTTGCCGTCCGGCAGATCGATCTGTGTCACGTCGCCCGTGACAACGATTTTTGAATTGAACCCCAGACGGGTCAAAAACATTTTCATCTGCTCGCGCGTGGTGTTCTGCGCTTCATCCAGAATGATGAAGCTGTCGTCGAGCGTGCGGCCGCGCATATATGCCAGCGGCGCGACCTCGATTGCTCCGCGCTCCTGAAAGCGCTGAAACGTTTCGGGACCGAGCATTTCAAACAGCGCGTCATACAGCGGACGCAGATACGGATCGACCTTCTGCTGCAGATCGCCGGGCAAAAAGCCGAGCTTTTCTCCGGCTTCCACCGCGGGGCGCGTGAGGATGATGCGGTCCACTTCCTTTGCGCGGAACGCCGCCACTGCCATCGCCACGGCAAGATAGGTCTTGCCGGTGCCGGCGGGGCCGACGCCGAGCACGATCGTGTTGTTCCGGATCGCGTCGAGATAGCGCTTTTGCCCGAGCGTTTTTGCTTTGACCGGCTTGCCCTTTGCGGTGACACAGACAATATCGCCGCCCATGGCGGAAAGTTTGTCGTCCGCGCCTTCGCGCACCAGCGAGATCACATAGCGCACATTCTGCTCGCCGAGCGTTTCCCCTTTGGCAAGCAAGGTCAGCAGCCCGTGGATCGCACGCGCGGCAAGGTCGGCCGTTTCCTCGGTGCCCTGAATCTTCAAATCGGTGCCGCGGCTGATGATCTTGACATCGAACGCCTGCTCAATGAGCTTGATGTTTTCGTCGAACGCGCCGAACAGCGATACCGCTGTCTCCATCCGATCAATGCTGACCAAGCGCTCAAACAACTGCGCCACCTCCATATACATTTATATACGCATATTCATTTGTATTTTAACACATTCTTTCGCGTTTGTGAATAGGATTTACAATTTATTTACGGTTTATTTTTCAAATAGCGCAAAGTTTTTTGCTTGACAGAAACCATCCGGCGTGATACACTGGGAGCATACTATTTAAAATGGGAGGACTCCTTATGAAACTTGCCATCGGCAGTGACAAATCCGGCTTTCCGCTCAAGGAAGCCATCAAAGCATATCTGCAAAGTGAAAACATCGCGTTCGACGATCTGGGCACCACCGATCTCGACCATGTGAAGCCCTATTATGTTGTGGCGTCCACCGTGGCGCCGCTGGTACAGAACGGCACCTATGACCGCGCCATCCTCATCTGCGGCACCGGCGCGGGCGTGAGCATCGTTGCCAACAAGCACAAGGGCATCTACGCCGTGGCGTGCGAAAGCGTTTACAGCGCGAAGATGTGCCGCGCGATCAACGACGCAAACATCCTTTGCATGGGCGGCTGGCTGATCGCACCCGAAATGGGCATTGAGATGACCAAGGCGTTTTTGAACACCGACTTTCTGCAGGATCTTGAAGAATGGCGCAAGGAATGGCTGACAAACGCAAAGCGCGAAGTGCAGCAGTTGGAGGATAAGATCTATGATTGACGCCTTCACCTACAGCCTGCCGACCGAGATCGTTTTCGGTTTCGGCAAGCTAAATGAACTGCCGGAACTGCTGGAAAGCCACGGCGTGCAAAAATGCGTGCTGGTTTGCGACCGCTTTTTTGCAAAAAAAGGCGCCGAGCTGCTGGAAACGACCGCACAGATCTGCGCGGTGTTTGACGATGTGGAACCGAACCCGCAGCTTTCCGGCGTGGAAGCGACGGTACAGCTGCTGAAAAAGCACGGCGCAGACGCAGTGCTCGCGCTCGGCGGCGGCAGCGCGATGGACACGGCGAAATACGCCGCTGCCTGCGCAAAAAGCGAACACTCCCCTGCCGCGCATTTTGAAGGTGCACCGTTCCCCGGCAAAGGCGCAAAAATCTTTGCTGTTCCCACAACGGCGGGCACCGGCGCGGAGGTCACGGGCGTTTCTGTGATCAGCCGCGGCAATGAGAAAAAAACGACTCACCACCCGAGCTTTTACCCCGACGTTTGCATCGTGGACCCGGAACTGACCATGACCGTTCCCCCGTTCACCACGATGATCACCGGCCTTGACGCGTTCACACACGCCATTGAAGCGTTTTGGAGCGTGCGCCACGGCGCGGTGAGCGATCTGTTCGCAAAAGAAGCGCTGCGCGTTATTCTTGCAAACCTTGAGAACGCCTATCGCACCGGCGACAGGGATGCACGCACCGGCATGGCCTATGGCTCCCTGCTTGCAGGACTCGCGTTTTCCGTTGCAAAAACCGCCGGCTGCCACGCGTGCAGCTATCCGCTTTCGATGTATCACCATCTGCCGCACGGCGAAGCATGCGCGTTCACCCTTGACAGCTTCATCCGCATGAACGCCGACAGCCGCCTGGAAGCGCTGGCGCAGTCGCTCGGTTTTGCAAGCTGCGACACGTTGGCGGACGAAATCGCACGGCTGAAAACCATCGGCGGGCTGCGCACAAGGTTTTCGCAGTGCGAAGGAGAACTTGACCTTGACCGGCTGGCAAGCGAAAGCGAAGCGCATATGCTCATGCGCAACAATCCAAAACAATTCAGTGCGCAGGAACTGAAAACCATGTTCGAAGCGCTGAAATAATTGAACAAAAAATACAATCGCCGCATCTGTCGCTTTTCTGCAGATGCGGCGGTTCTTCTGTTTTCGGTGAGTCGCGGCTCACTTTTGGCGTTGCTGTAACGCCTATTAAGATTTTATTAATTTTTTATTAATTTCACAAAAACAAAGTGAATGATACAAAATCAACTGGACACAATGCACTATAAAAACCGTCTCGATAGACATTCCGCTGTTTTTTGTTGCTTGAGAACCGAAGGTGCGGGTTATAAAATGTAGATAGTTGATGAACATGAGGCGTCAACCAAAAACACATTGGAAGCCGCTCCAAAATGCGGCAAGAATTCATAAGGAGGATTTGTTATGAAAAAGTTCTTATCCGTACTGTTATCAGTTCTCATGCTGATGACCTGCATGATCCCTCTGGCATCTGCAGCACCCACTGCGGCTCAAACTGAACCCACCGCAACAGCCGCACTCGACTGGATCGACAGCAAGATTCAGGAAAACGAGATTGCACAGCAATTCAATGACTTTGTGACCCAGTATCCGGTTGCAGGTCTGACCACCATCACCAGCCTCAACGACATTATCAAGTACAAGGATCTTGCGATCGAGCAAGGCGTGCTTGACACCATCGGCGGCGACTTCAAAAATCTCACCGCATGGGACAAGATCGTTGACCGCAACAAGAATGGCGACATCGGCTTCATCAACGGCATGATCGACTTCATGGCCGCAAACAAAGAAGTGTTCGGCAAAGTCTTCTCCTGGACGCCCGACGGCGAACCGTTTGATTACGGCAAGATCGGCGAATTCATTGAGAGCGACGAATACACCAACGAAACCGTGAAGAGCTTCTACAATGACTACCTGAAGAACGGCTTTGACATTCAGGATAAGTTCACTGCAGAAATCGCTCGTGAAATGGGCTACACCATTCCCGCAGGTGAAACCTTTGACGACACGCTCAACAACGGCATCCACGGCAGCGGCATCGGCACGCTCCTGAGAGACCTTCTCAAGACCGACGCATCTAAGACTGCGTTCGACGCATTCAGCACGAAAGACGCTTCCACCGACGTTTATGCCATCATCAAGGCTTACATCGGCCTGCTGCAGAACGATTACAAAGCCGACCTCGACACCATGGGCCAGGCAATCGTTGACGCCATCGCTCCGGCGCTGGGCGAAGCAAAGAACGCGCTCAAAGACATTGAAATGCCCGTGCTTTCCATCGGCTACACCGGCAAGAACCCCTATGCGGAATATACGCCCACCAGCACAAACCTCGACGACTATATGCCCACGATCTATGCGAACGATCAGGCGAAGGACACCATGGATCAGTATGCGAATACTGAGATCGAGGTGCTCAAGAACTCCGAGATGACCGCTGCGGACGCTGCGCTTGTCAACACCGCTTCCGAAGCCTGGGGCAAAGACGTCATCATCGACGTTTCCGGCATTGACGGCGTGATCTCCGACACCGATCTTGCGGGTCTTCTTCCCCTGAGAATCGTCCTTGACGATGTGGAAAAGGCAGTTCTTCAAACCCTGCAGAACAACGTCAACGGCCAGGGCGCAAACATCAGCGGCGTTGCGTTCAATATCTCCGACGCCACCGCGACCTTCTCCTACAAGGCTTATAAGGACGACGACTCCTTCGCAGTGCAGGCAAAAGTGGAAAGTGCAACGGCGAAAGTCAACATCACTTCCCCCATCGCTGCAACCGTAACGACCGACCTGCTGAATCCCGATGCAACAACGGTTGATCTCGGCGGCATGTACTCCATGTTCAACGACATTGTAAAGAACGCTGCTGTCAGCGCGATCAAGACCGCGATCGGCGACATGTTCAAGGATCCCGCTTTCGTGACCGTCGTTGTCAACAACCTTTCCGGCAACAGCGACATCGACCTTGACAGCGTGAAGACCCTGCTGGGTTATGTCAAAGACGACGTTGTTTACGACGCTGACCTCTTCAACTTCATCAAATACTACGACACTTACAAGGGCGCTGTCGGCCAGGCCAACCGTGTGCTTTACGACGCCGCTTCCATGATTCTCTCTCCGGAAGGCATCGCTTATGTCGGCCTTCAGCAGGGCGGCAACGACAAGCTTGACGCAAACGTCACCGCCATCCGCACCAAAGCTGCCGAACTTCTTGACGGCGCCAGGGACGCGATCAACACCCTGAAGTCCAACCCCGACCTTGCGGAATACATCCCCGCAGGCATCGACCTTGACACCATCGACTTCGGTATGCTCGATCAGCTTGACCTTTCCTCCAACGAAGCGCTGTATGTCAGCCTCATCAAAGAAGCTGATCAGTACATCCCCGCTGAGATGGATGAAATCAAAGACCTCATTGCCATCGTAAAGAACGAAGCAACCCTTGACGATATGCTCGTCGCGCTCATCAACGAATATGCTCCGAAGTTTGAACTTCCCGAAGGCATTGCCTATACCTTCACTGCCATCCCCAAGGGCGGCAACGCGGAAGACAACATCATGAAGGAAGCTACGAAGGCGATCTTCGCCGGTGCTGAATGGGCAGTCGGCGTGGCCAACGACGCCGTTTCCAAGATTTCCACCGAGCTGGGTCTCGGCGAAGCACAATTCGCACTGAATGTTTCCTACAACGCCAACAACTGGAGAGCCTCCCTCGAAGCTCTGGTCGACCGCTTCATCTCCCTGACCGACGGCCTGTTCATCAGCCCGATCACCGGTAACGGCCTGTATGGCAAACTCGGCGACATCCTTTACAAGGCGCTCCCGATGGATTCCATGTTCTCCAACGTGAAGAGCGGCGCTGACGTTGCGAAGATTCCGGGTTACATCTTCGGTGATGCTCTGAACGGCAACTTTGCAAACGTGCTGTCCCTTGCTGAGACCAAGGAAGACGCAGTTGCAGGCGGCGTGTCCATCAACAAGGCACTCATCAACGCTTCCGAAAGAATCGTAAAGGCGTTCTTCCCGACCACCGTTTCCGCTGCTTCCTATAACGACTATGACGGCGTTCAGGAATACTTCACCGGCGCTGAAAACGATCCGAAGATCGCTGCGCGCAACATGCAGGATATTGCTGACCGCAAAGCTGACCTCGTTCCCTGCGGACTGAACCTGCTCAAAGAATCCGGCGTTTTGGTTGACGTTTGCGCTCATGCGAAAAAGACCGAAACCGTGATCACCGCTTCCACCTGCAAGACTGCCGGCACCGCTGCCGTTGTCTGCGCAGCCTGCGGCAAGGCATTTGAAAACAAGGCGCTCCCGCTTGACGCGAACAACCACGAAGGCCCGATCGTCGACGCAGGCAACGCGAAAGCTGCAACCGTTGACGCGGAAGGCTACACCGGCGACAAAGTTTGCCAGGCTTGCGGCGCAACCGTTCAGACCGGCTCCGCGATCGCGAAGCTGCCTGAACCGGCACAGTCCACAAACTTCTTCCAGCGCATCATCAACAGCATCCGCAACATCTTCGCCAACATCCGCAACTTCTTTGCGAGACTGTTCGGCAGATAACAAATCCTCTCCGAAAAGCTTTCATAGCTCTTCTTTCCCCCTCGACCCCTCCGCTCCTCCTCTGCGGAGGGGTCAAACTTTTTAATGCGTAATGCGCAATGCGTAATGAGAGAATGGGCATGATGTAGATCGCTCCATACATCAAGATGCAATGTACAGAGAAAAAGACAGCCGCTCAGACCGATCGACTGTCTTTTCTGATTTCGGCGTCATGCTCCGCATTCACCATTCATTTTGTATCGAAAACGTCATCCGCTCCCCGGTGACCGGATGAGAGAACGCAAGGGACTGCGATTGCAGATGCAAAAAGGTCGCTTCGTCCCGTGCGCCGTATTTGCGGTCGCCGAGCAGCGGATGGCGGCGGGAAGCAAACTGCACGCGAATCTGGTGGGTGCGGCCGGTTTGCAGCGCAATTTTCACAAGCGCGTTGCCCTGCGCGTCCACAGCGAGCACCTCATAGGACAACACGGCGCGCTTGACGCCTTTTCTTTCCCGCCGCACCACAAAAACCTTGTTTTTTGCACTGTCCTTGAACAGCAGATCCTCCCATGTGCCCTTTTGCGGTTCGGGAACTCCGTGCACGCGGGCGACGTAGGTTTTTCGGAATGTGTGCGCTGCAATTTGCGCGGAAAGCGCCGCAGCAGCCGCTTTTGTTTTGGCATACACCATGACACCCGTCACCTCGCGGTCAAGCCGGTGGAGGGGAAAAATTTCGCCGTTTGTTGCCTCGCGCAGCAAAGACACCATATTCGCCTGTCCCGGCGCCTCCTGTGCAAGGACGCCGCGCGGCTTGACGCAGACGATGAGCGCGTCGTCCTGATAAAGAATGTCCATTTGTCCTCCAAAAAAGGGCAGTCCCTCGAGACTGCCCTTCCTTTCGTTTGCTTATTTTGCGACATCGACCACGCGGGTTTCGCGGATCATGTTGACCTTGATCTGACCGGGATACTCGAGCTCCTGCTCGATCTTTTCCACGATCTGCCGTGCAAGCAGCGCCATCTTTTCGTCGCTGACCTGCTCGGGCTTCACAATGATGCGCACCTCACGGCCTGCCTGAATGGCATAGGCGCTGTCCACGCCCTTGAAGGATTTTGACAGCTCCTCGAGCTTCTGCAAACGCTTGATATAGTTTTGCAGGTTTTCGCGTCTTGCACCCGGGCGCGCAGCGGAAATTGCGTCTGCGGCCTGTACAAGCACAGCCACAAGGGTCTTCGGTTCCACATCGCCGTGATGCGCCTGAATGGCATTGAGGACTGTCTCGTTTTCTTTATACTTACGGGCAGCCTCCACGCCGAGCTCCACATGGGAGCCTTCCTGCTCGTGGTCGATCGCCTTGCCGATGTCGTGCAGCAAGCCGGCGCGTTTTGCCAGTTTCACATCAACGCCGAGTTCGGACGCCATCAGTCCGGCAATATAGGACACTTCCAAAGAGTGCTTGAGCACGTTCTGACCGTAGCTCGTGCGGTATTTCAGCGCGCCGAGCAGCTTGACCAGCTCATGATGCACGCCGCCCACGCCCGCGTCAACAATGGCGCGTTCGCCGGCCTGGCGAATCGTTTGCTCCACCTCGCGCTTCGCTTTTTCATAAAGCTTTTCGATCAGTGCGGGATGAATGCGGCCGTCGGCGATCAGCTTTTCCAGCGTCAGACGTGCGATCTCACGGCGCACGGGATTGAAGGAGGAAACGGTGATGGCCTCCGGGGTGTCGTCGATGATGAGATCGACGCCGGTGACGGTTTCAATGGTACGGATGTTGCGTCCTTCGCGGCCGATGATGCGGCCTTTCATTTCGTCATTCGGCAGCGTGACAACGGAAACGGTCGCCTCTGCCACCTGATCGGCAGCGCAGCGCTGAATGGCGGTGGTAATGATCTCTCGCGCGAGCGCATCCGATTCATCACGGGTCTTCTGTTCGAATTCCATGATTTTCACGGCTTTTTCTCTGGTGAGAGATTCTTCCAGTTGCTGAAGTAAATATACCTTGGCCTGCTCTTTCGTGTAGCCGGATATTTTTTCAAGCATTTCCAACTGACTTCTTTTGATGCTTTCTGCTTCGGCAAGTTGGCTTTCGGATTGTTTGATTTTTTGGTTGAGGACTTCCTCTTTCTTTTCGAGCGCTTCAACCTTTTTATCAAGACTTTCTTCTTTCTGGATCATGCGCCGTTCCTGACGCTGAACTTCATTTCTGCGATCACGCAATTCCTTTTCGGTCTCGGTTCTCGTCTTATGAATTTCATCTTTTGCTTCCAGAATCGCTTCTTTTTTCATCGTTTCGGCTTCATTGACAGCGCGGTTGATGATCCGCGTGGCTTCCTCATCCGCAGAACCGATCAGCCCCTCAGCCTTCTTTTTGCGGTGGCTTTCGCCAAGAATAAAACCGATAACGCCAAACACGACCGCAACAACGATCGCGACGATCAAAGTTAAAACCCAATTGTCCAAAGTAGCAGCACCTCCTTCTTTTTGAAATAAGCTTTTCAGTTCCAAAAACCATCAAAAGAATTACAGTAGTGTTACTCGAATGAAACAGCAGAAATAACAACACCTGTTGTTATACAGGTTATTATAAATCAAAAACCAATAGATGTCAAGCAAAAGTGATTCCGTAAGTGAAAAAAATTCTCATTTCTGCGCTGCACCCCGCTCTTTCCGGGCGACTCTTTCAGCTTTTTCGGCGCGCAAGATTGACATTGTCTGCGCTCTGGTGTATAATAAATCGGAAACGGGCGCAACAAAGTGCCGAAGGAAAGGACTTGAAAAGCATGAACAGCAACGTAACGATTTATGACCATCCGCTCATTCAGCATAAGCTTTCCATCCTGCGCGACAAGCAGACCAGCTCCAAGGATTTTCGCGAACTCGTTTCGGAGATCGCCATGCTGATGTGCTATGAAGCTACGCGTGACCTTCCGCTGGAGGACGTGGAGATCGAAACGCCGATGGGCAAGACCACAGCCAAGCATCTGGCCGGCAAAAAGCTTGCCATTGTTCCGATTTTGCGCGCAGGTCTCGGCATGGTTGACGGCGTGAGCAAGATGATCCCCTCCGCGCGTATCGGTCATATCGGTCTGTATCGCGACGAAACAACGCTGCAGCCCGTGGAATATTTCTGCAAGCTGCCCAAGGACATTGAAATGCGCGACGTGATCGTTGTCGATCCCATGCTTGCCACCGGCGGCTCTGCTATTGACGCCGTTGCGCAGATCAAAAAACGCAATCCGCGCTCCATCCGTTTCATGTGCCTGATCGCTGCGCCCGAGGGAATCGACGCGTTTACCAAGGTACATCCGGATGTGTCGATCTTTTGCGCCGCAAAAGATGAAAAGCTCAACGAGATCGGTTATATCGTTCCGGGTCTCGGCGACGCCGGCGACCGCATCTTCGGCACAAAATAATCGCTTTGAAGCTTCAGCCGCTGCCGCGCTTGCAGCGGCTGTTTTTCTCATTATTAACGGTTTATTTACATTTCAATGACACAAACCGGAAAACCTTGTGTTATTATGCTTATAATGAGTAAGGAGGCGCAGAAAATGATTCAATTTGCTGCTTTTCATTCTTTTTTGCTGTTCTTTTTCAGAATCTTCAATTATATTGCCATCTTTTTGCCGAAAGAAGAGGAAGAAGAACCCGACAACCCGAACGTTTTTGACAACAAGCGGAGATTTCATTTTTTTGAATCCTTTTCGGAAGCGGAATAATATTTTTTTCGGGAAAAAACTGAAAAAAATTTGCGTTATCCATTGACAAACGCGTTCTTTTTTGTTATAGTATATGAGCCGCTGTGAGACAGCACACGGCCCGGTAGTTCAGTTGGTTAGAACGCTAGCCTGTCACGCTAGAGGTCGACGGTTCGAGCCCGTTCCGGGTCGCCATTTTGTCTCACCGGCATATGCGGATGTAGCTCATCTGGTAGAGCGCCACCTTGCCAAGGTGGAGGTAGCGGGTTCGAGCCCCGTCATCCGCTCCATGTGGTACCATAGCCAAGTGGTAAGGCAACGGTCTGCAAAACCGTTATGCCCCGGTTCAAATCCGGGTGGTACCTCCAGAAAAGACAGTGATTTGCTTTCAAGTCACTGTCTTTTGTTTTGCGTTTTCTGGCTCTGCGTCACAGAAGATTCACGTTGTCAGCGGAACGGCCGTCAGCTGTTTCACACAAAAAAGCTCCCTGCGCTGCAGCGGAGCCTTCTTTTTTGCCCTTTGGCATCAGTTGGTTGTTTTATTCTTCGATGCGGCCGACCCACCGAACGGACAAACCTCCATGCACACGCCGCAGACTGCGCCGCGACCAATGCGTTGAAACGCCGTTTTCATATAGGTGCTGCATTTTTCCGGGTCGAACAGCTCTTCGCGCGGCACACCGGGCGCCCACGTCTTTCCGCTGATCGCGCCGGACGGGCAGGCTTTCACACACAGATCACAGTCGCCGCACAGCGACGCGGGCAGCACCGACGGCACATCAAACGGGCAGTCGGTAAACACTGTGCCCAACCGCACGCGCGTGCCGAACGTCCGATGCAAAAACATAGAGCTTTTCCCCACGGTGCCGAGCCCGGACAACACTGCCGCCTTCTTATGCGAATAGCGGCCCTTGTAGTTCCAGCCGTCCTTGTTGATGCTTTGCGACGCGGCAACGGTGATATAACGGTAACCGTGACGCTGCAAGAACAGACCCGTTTTCAGCAGCAGACTGTCGATGAAGGCGTTGATGGAGCGATAATGGTTGAAATAGGTGTGCGTCGGCGTGCCGTCGATCTCATCCACGATCGCATCGCTCAGCGGCACAGCGATACTGACCGCGTAAACGCAGTCACCGAAATCGCCGTCGTCCACCCGGCAAAAGCCGACGTCCCCTGCCCCTTCCCGCAGGAGGAGCTCCTTGAGTTCCTTTTGAAGCTCTGTCATGTTACCAGTGAAACGTGTTCAGGCCCGTCGCTTCGTCGCGTGCGCGGTCAATGTTGGTATCGAACACAGTCACAAAGATCTCTGCCGTGGCGCCGATGAGAGCTTCCTTGAGATGGCCGCCGAAGGCATGACCGTTCTCGTCGGCAAGCGTGATATGCACATGGAGATAGGTCTCCCCGTTCAGCGCCGAAACATTGCCGGAAAGGTTTGTCAGCTCCATGAAGTTCGGCAGCTTCAAATCGGAATAGCGACCGGTCTCCATATCGTACATGCCGATCGTTGTGCCCTTCACCGCGCCGATGCCGCTGATGGAGGCTGCGCGAACCGCATATTCGGCGCAGACGGCACGCAGACAGCCGAGGATCTCCTCGCCTTTGTCGAGACGGGCGATGATGGTATCGTTCACTTTTTTTGTCAGCATAGTTTTACCTCACAATTCAAAATCGAAGAGCTGCCGCAGCAAAGGCAGCTTTGTTTCATCGCTTGACAAGAAGCAAATCTCGCCCTTTGCCTCCAAAGGCGCGCGCAGACCGCGTTCTTCAAGCACAACTTTTGTATACTTTGCTTCGCCGACCGCACCGTCAAACAGCTTGACCTGTGCGCCAAGCAGCGCTTTGATTTCGCGCTTTGCAAACGGAAAATGCGTGCAGCCGAGCACAAGGCAGTCGATGCGCGTTTCTTTCAAGGGCGCAAACAGGGCTTTCAGGTACGCCGCCAACTCCGGCGTGCCCATTTTGTTTTGCTCCACCAGTGTCACCAGTTCGGGCGCCGGAAGCTTGATCAGATTGCAGTCATCCTTGAACCGCTCGGTCAGGCGCGTAAATTTTTCTTCGCGCAGCGTCACGGGCGTTGCCATGACCACAACCGTCGGATGTCCGCCGGAAAGCGCCGCCGGTTTCAGCGCCGGCTCCAGCCCGATGATCGGCAGTTCCGGATACGTTGCACGCAGATCTTGCGCCGCCGCGCTGGTCGCCGTGTTGCAGGCAAGCACAATCGCCTTGCAGCCAAGGGAAAGCAGCTTTTCCACCGCCGCGACCGTCAGCGCGCGGATCTCCTCCACCGGGCGCACGCCGTAGGGCGCGTTGGCGGAATCACCGAAATAGATATAGTTTTCATTCGGCATCAGCGTCCAAAGTCGTTTGAGCACACTGATGCCGCCCGCGCCGGAATCGAAAACGCCGATGGGCGCGGTTGCATTTGGGATCAAGCGCGGTCACCCCCTTTTTTCATTCGGAATGATGAATTCGGAATTTGAAATTGCAGCCGCGGAAAAAACATGAAACGCAAGGTTTTTTCCGCGTCCGTCAAGTGTTTTTGTCGGATAGTTTTAAATCAAAACAAGTGAAAAGCGTTCGTTAAACAGGCAGCAAGAGGGCTTTGTGCCCTTCATTATGCACTGCGAATGAAATCACGCTCTGCTCCACTTCACGCCTTGGGGTGTGTCTTCCAGCACGATGCCGCGCGCCTTAAGCTCATCGCGGATGCGGTCGGCTTCGGCCCAGTTTTTCGCCTTGCGGGCAGCCGTGCGCTGTTCAATCAGCGCTTCGATCTCTGAATCAAGGTCATCCTTCTTTTGACGGTTATACAGCAGGCCGAGCACGCCGGTGAGTTCATCCAGCGCTTCGATGGCAGCCGTCACAAGCGCCTTGCTCTGCACGCCCTCATTGACGTTTGTGTTGATGTCGCGCACCAGCTCGAACACGCTGCCGATGGCGTCGGCGGTGTTGAGATCGTCCTCCATCGCGTCCACAAACGCCTTGCGATAACCGTCAAAGCGCGCGATGATCTGTGCGTCCTGTGCGCCGGCGTCATCCACCGCGTTCTGCAGCGCAAAATCAAGGTTGTCGCGGCAGGTGTACAGGCGTTCCAGCGACGCCTTGCACTGTTCGATCGCGTCAAAGCTGTAGTTGATCGGGCTGCGGTACTGGCTCGAGATCATGAGGAAACGGATCGGCTCATAGCCGAACTGCTCAGCCACGTCGCGCACGGTGAAGAAATTGCCGAGCGATTTGCTCATCTTCACCTTGTCCACCGTGATAAAGCCATTGTGCATCCAGTAACGCGCAAAAGGCGCGCCGTTGCAGCATTCGCTTTGCGCGATCTCATTTTCATGGTGCGGAAAGATCAGATCCTGACCGCCGCAGTGGATGTCGATCGTTGTGCCGAGCAGACGGCGCACCATGGCGGAGCATTCGATATGCCAGCCGGGTCTGCCGTGTCCCCACGGGGATTCCCAATACGGTTCGCCGGGCTTTGCGCTCTTCCACAGCGCGAAATCCATCGGGTCTTTTTTCACTTCGCCCACATTGATGCGCGCGCCGGCTTCCAGGTCCTCCAGCGGCTGATGGGAGAGCTTGCCGTATTCAGGGAACTTTTTCGGACTGAAATAAACGTCGCCGTCCACCGCATAGGCGAATCCTTTTTCCACAAGCGTCTGCACAATGGCAATGATCTCATCCATGTTTTCGGTCGCTTTGGGATGGAAGGAGGCGTTGCGCACGTTCATACCGTGGGCATCTGTCCAGAATTCTTCGATGTATTTTTCGGAGATTTCCTTATAGCTGACGCCCTCCTCGTTGGCGCGGCGGATGATCTTGTCGTCGATATCGGTGAAGTTTTGCACAAACGTCACCTTGTTGCCGCGGTATTCCAGATAGCGGCGCAGCACGTCAAACACGCAAAGCGGACGCGCGTTGCCGATGTGGATGTAGTTATATACGGTCGGACCGCAGGCATAGATCTTGTATTCGCCTTCTTTCAGGGGAATCAGGTCTTCCTTCTGTCGGGTCAGGGTATTGAAAATTTTCATGGTTCTTTCGTCCTTTCCATTTATATGATCCAGAAATTGCTGTCGCTCCAGGGTTCGCCATTCTGTTTCGGAAGCAGCGCAACCTCGCCTTTGGTTTCAGCGATCGCCTTTTCCAGCTCTTCCACGCGGGTATACAAGCTGCCGATGGCCTGCGCCACAGGGTCGGAAACGTGGATCTGATCGAGCCGGTCCACACGCACACCGTCCTGTTTGACCACCCTTGCGGGCGAGCCGACGGCGGTACAGTTCGGCGGGATCTCCTTGAGCACGACCGAACCGGCCGCGACGTTGGAATTGTCACCGATCGTGAAGGGACCGAGCACCTTTGCACCCGCGCCGATGAGCACATTGTTGCCGATCGTCGGGTGGCGTTTGCCGTGGTCCTTGCCGGTGCCGCCGAGTGTGACGCCCTGATAGATGATCACGTCGTCACCGACCACTGCAGTTTCGCCGATCACGACGCCGGTGCCATGGTCGATGAAAAACCGATGGCCGATCTGTGCGCCCGGGTGGATCTCGATATTCGTTTTGCGCACACAGCGCTGCGAGATCATGCGCGCAAGAAAGAACATGTGGTGCTGATAAAACCAATGCGCGCGGCGATACATGCGCACCGCCTTGAAGCCCGGATACAGGAATATGATCTCCAGACTGCTGCGCGCAGCCGGGTCACGGTCTTTGATACACTGTAAGTCTTCTCTCAATCGATCGAACATAAACGCCTCCGTCAAAAAAAGCCCCCGTTGCCCAAAGGCAACAGAGGCGTAATGGTCTACGCGGTTCCACTCTGATTTATCACTTTTCTCCGTTAACGCCGGCAACGGCTGCGGATACTGTTGTTCCCCGCAGCGGCTCAGAAGCGCACTTCGGCATCCGTTTGCAAGGCACTCCCAGCTTTGTGCCTCTCTCTTGGGCAAACACTGACGCTTACTCTTCTTCGTCACAGCCTGTCAGATTGTCTGTTGTTATTATATGCAATTCGCAAAGGTTTGTCAAGCGAAAACCACGCCCTTGAGAAAAATCTCAAGTCCGATGAGGATCAGGATCACACCGCCGAGCACATCCGCGCCGCCGGAGAAACGTGTGCCGAAGCGTTTCCCGAGGAATACACCGAGCAAACAAAGGACAAACGTGACCGCTGCGATCAAGAGCGCCGCAACAAGCGCGGAAAGGAACGCGTAATCTGCGATCGTGAACCCAACAGAGAGCGCGTCGATCGACGTTGCGATCCCCTGCAGCATCAAAGTACTGAAGGTCAGTGCGGCGGCCGGCTGCGCGCTTTGTTTTGCCTTGCGCCCTTCCAGCAGCATCCGCACGCCAAGGAACGTCAGCAGCAGCAACGCTGCCCACGGTACCAGACGCGAAAGAAACGAAAACAGCTCCAGCAGCGTATGCACCGCAAGCCAGCCCAGCAGCGGCATGAGCGCTTGAAAGAACGCGAACGTTCCGGCAACCAGTACGCTTTTCCTGCGGCGCATCTGCGGCTCGGAAAGGCCGCTTGCCAACGAGACGCAGAACGCGTCCATCGCCAGTCCGACGCCCAGCAGCAGGCTGTTTGTAACAAATAAAAAGTCCATATCGTTTTTCTCCTGCATTACGAAAAATCCGTGTGCCGTTTTTGGGTATGGTGTTGTATCATTTTATCAGATATGAAGCCGGATTGCAAGCGTTTTTCAAAAAATGGAAGGTTGCCGGTGCACGCTTGCAAAGGCTGCTGTTTTTTGTTATACTATTGCAAAGTTCTGTTTTCGGAGGTGCCGAAAATGTCGCAATATCCGCTGGAGATCATCCGCAGCGACCGCAAGACGATTTCGCTGCAAATCAAGGACGGAACTGTTCTTGTGCGTGCGCCGAAACGCGCCACCCAAAAAGAAATCGAAGCCCTGCTTGAAAAGCACAAAGACTGGATCGAAAAACATCTGCAAGCGCAGCAGACACGGGCTGAGGCGCTGCAGACTCTGCCGCCGCTGACGCCGGAAGAAATACGCGCACTGGGCGCGAAAGCATGCGAGATCGTGCCGCCGCGCGTTGCGCATTTTGCAAAGCTTGTCGGCGTGAGCTACGGGCGCATCACGATCCGCAACCAGCGCAGCAAATGGGGCAGCTGCTCCGCAAAGGGCAACCTCAATTTCAACTGTCTGCTCATGCTCGCGCCGCCGCAGGTGCTTGACAGCGTTATCGTTCACGAGCTGTGCCACCGCAAAGAGATGAACCACTCCCCTGCCTTTTATCGTGAGGTTTATCGCGTGATGCCGGACTACGACCGCTGGAACGACTGGCTCAAGAAAAACGGCGAAGCGCTGATGACGCGGATGGTGCGCGGGCAGGAAGAGAACGATTGACAAACGCTGCGCAAAATGCTATAATAGAACAACTATTTAAACTGAGAGGAAACCCGTCATGATTCTGAACAACGTCGATTTTGAGACCTACTTCAACCACTATCCCGACAAAGAAGGATACTTCGGCAAATACGGTGGCGTCTATGTGGACGACAAGCTCAAGGCCGCCATGGAAGAGATCACCCAGGCGTATTATTCCATCTGCCAGTCGCGCAAGTTCATTGCCGAGCTGCGCCGCATCCGCAAGGAATTCCAAGGCAGACCGACGCCGATTTCGCACCTTGAGCGTCTTTCCGACGCGCTCGGCGGCCGTGTGCAGCTTTATGCCAAACGCGAAGATCTGAACCATTCCGGCGCACACAAGCTCAACCACTGCATGGGCGAAGCGCTGCTTGCCAAATACATGGGCAAGAAAAAGGTCATTGCTGAAACCGGCGCAGGCCAGCACGGCGTTGCGCTCGCCACCGCTGCAGCGTATTTCGGTTTGGAATGCGACATCTACATGGGTGCGGTGGACATCAAAAAGCAGGCGCCGAATGTGGCGCGGATGAAGGTGCTCGGCGCGCGCGTTGTGGAAGTCACCCACGGGCTGCAAACGCTCAAGGAAGCTGTTGACGCTGCGTTTGAAGCCTACAGCAAAGAATACAACGACGCGATCTACTGCATCGGTTCCGTCCTCGGTCCGCACCCGTTCCCGATGATGGTGCGCGATTTTCAAAGCGTGGTCGGCATCGAAGCCAGAGAGCAGTTCATCGACATGACCGGCCATCTGCCGAACGCCATCGTCGCCTGTGTCGGCGGCGGCAGCAACGCCGCAGGTTTGTTTGCGGGCTTTTTGAACGACCCTGTGACCATTTTCGGTGTGGAACCGCTCGGCCGCGGTGCAGCGCTCGGCGATCACGCAGCCAGCCTCAAATTCGGCACCGAGGGCATCATGCACGGATTCAACAGTATCATGCTCAAAGACGAAAACGGCGATCCTGCGCCGGTTTATTCCATCGCCAGCGGGCTTGATTATCCCTCCTCCGGCCCGGAACACGCCTTTTTGCGCGACATCGGCCGCGTGAAATATGACGTGATCGACGACAGCGAGACAATCGACGCATTTTACAAACTGTCACGTTTGGAAGGCATCATCCCCGCCATTGAAAGCTCCCATGCTGTTGCGTTCGCCATGAAGCTTGCAAAGCAGATGGAGAACGGTTCTGTGCTCATCAACCTTTCCGGCCGCGGCGACAAGGACCTCGATTATGTGATCGAGAAATACGGCATCCCGGAAGCCTGAATCAAAAACAAAACATTTACGGCTGCTGCATGATTTGCGGCAGCCGTTTTTGTATGAAGCGCCGGCGGCGGGGTCGAAAGTGCTTTGCACTTTCGGCGCAAGGGGGGGTGCATGCTGTGGCAGAAGCAGCCGTAAAAGCCCCCTTGCGTGTGCGCCTTCGGCGCACAGCCCCGCCGCCGGCGCTTCACGCAAAAACGGCGTCCCTATAAAACAACGCGCACGAAGCAAACTCCCCGTGCGCGTTTTCATTTGTATTATTATTTTGCAAACAGCATTTTCAGGAAGTTCCAAAGTGCCTTGAGCAGCCGCAAGCCGAGGTCCTTCCAGTCCACATTGTGGATATTACGCTGCTCAACAGTGAATGAAGGCGCGTTTTCCTCTGTCATCGGCACAAGCTTTTGCTCATCTGCCGGATTCTCGGGATCCGGTACTGCGATCATGTACTGCGGAAACGTAGGATCATCAAACACCGTCAGTTCGCCGTCCGCCGCAAAGTAACGGATCATATACGCAAAAATGAAATTCTGAAAAGAACTGTGCGGATTGCCGTAAATAAACCAGGTCGTATCCGGCAGCAGACACGTCGATGCGTCCACCATGCGATCGGGAGAAATATAGCGGTCGGTGCCGTTCTTTGCTGCGTTGGCAAGATAGTCGTCCGACAGCGTTTTACCGTATTTTGCAACGGTTGCGCCGAAAGACGCAACAGAGAGCGCCACGGTGTTGTCGCCGATGTCATTGGAATGCTTGCCGAAGGGCATCGTCTGATAGTCACCGTATTTTGCAAAGTTTGCAACTTTCACACCGGCCTTGACCGCATCCATCACGATCTCATCCGCGCGCTGACGCACAACAGTGTCATAGTGATCCAGCTTTTCGATCAAACCGGCATATTCCGCTTCCTTGCCTTTGAATATATTGCGGCGCGCGGTGGCGTAATCCTCTGCGTCCACCATGCTCCAGATGCCGGGCATCGTGCCGTAGGTTTCGAGAATCAGCGGCACAAGGACCTCGTCATAAACCTTGACAAGGCTGAACACTTCCAGTGAAAACGCAGCAACATCCAGCAAAAACGTGTCGCCGGTAAGCTCAATGAGCGTATTGATCAGCTCGTCAGCGACCGGGTCTTCCACAGGATAGTTCTGTTCCTGATAGCGGCGAACCGCATCGGCGTCGATCGAGATCTTTCCGCTGAACAGGGCGCTGACAAGGTCAATGCCCTTGCTTGCGGACGCATAAAACTGCGCGCATTTCACATCGTCATAGCCGTACTGCGCAAAATATGCAAGCAGCACGTTGCCGCCTTCACATCGCGCGCAGATATTCACTTTATCGCTGCCGGTCGCTTTCTTGACGTCCTGCACATAGTCGTTCAGCAGTGCGGCACTTTCAAAGGGGTCGACCCGCCAGTCAAAATAGAACGGATAAGAGCCGTAATGGTAGCCGCTCTCACCTTTTTTATCCGGAAGATTTCCGTGCTCCCATGTCCAATCCACATGTGTGCCGTCGGAGGCTTCACCGTTTTTATCCAGAAAATAAGGGCCGAAACAAGGCAACACGATCTCGCGGACACGGTTGCGATAAAGCGTCCACGCATCGTCCGGCTTGAGCTTCATCGCTTCCAGAAACTCCGGAACGACGGCTTTGACCTGTTCGACGATGGCGCCTTTATCAATGTTGACTGTATAAACGTCTTCGCCCTGTTCGTTGATGATGGCGGTACCCAGCCCATGCACATGGATGATCGGCACAAACGTGCCGGTCGGCATCTGCGCAAAGGCAGGAAGAGCCAACGAAAGGAGCATCACAGCAGATAGGAGCAATGCCAGTGTTTTTTTCATAAACATCCCTGCTTTTCATAGGAAGGGCACGCCGCGTGGACGTGCCCTTTTCTTTTGTTGAGGTTAACTGATCCTGTGCCAATCAAAAGCTGAACTTGCCGCTGAACGACGTGGAGGCATTGATGATACGGTAAGCCATGTGGACGAAGAAGTGAACGATGGCAACGAACCAGCCGACCACCGGCATGGTGCGCAGTTCGTCATAGGCGTTGCACATCGGGCAACGGAAGGAGCCGGAGGAACCGCCGCCTTCGCTGTCGTCACCGGAACCGCCGCTTCTTTCGAGCTGTTCGATCACCATGGTCACACGACCGTTGTGGATCTTCATAACACCGGTCTTTGCAGTCTCGCCCAGGGAAACCGTCAAAGCATATTCGCCTTCCTTCAATTCACCCGGCGCAATCAGGCCGCGGAACGGTGCTCTGCCGTTGACGTCCGCAATCACGGAGATGTTGTGGCCGTCCGCAAAGAGGGTAACGGTCGCGCCCGCGATCGGAGTGCTGTCAGTGTAGCGTGCAATGTAGGTCGGGATGACATAGAAGTCGCCGCAGCCGTGGTTGCAGGTGTAGGTATCCCAGATGCAGGTGCCGTCGCCGAGTGCGCCGGAACGGACCGGATCTCTGTCATAGTTCGCGCTGTGACCGGTGGCCGGGATCGGATCGCCGCCGACCTGCGTATCACACAGACGGCAGACGCGGTAAGCCGTGTAGCCTTCTTCGGTGCAGGTTGCAACTTTCTGATCATAGTAGTCAAATTCATGGCCTGCACAAATGACTTCTGCGCTGTCTGCCACAGACTGCAGCTGGCCGATCAGGTTCCACAGTGTGTCGATAAAGGTCTGACCCTCTTCGGTCTCCTTGTTGACATGGTTTGCCTGTACGGTGCGATATTCACTCACGCTTACGCCGTTGTTTTCAAAGAGCATATCAATCTGCGAAAGCAGGCTTTCAATTTCTGCGATCGAAGTTGTACCGATCACATTTTCCTTCGCCTTTGCGGTGCGGATGGCATCCAGTGCTTCCTTCAGATCATAAAGCGTGTAAACTGCGTGATAGGTCGCGCCGTCAACCGCCACGGGGAACGTGGTTGTATACTTGTTGTTTTCCGCGTCGGTCCAATATGCAACCGGGTAAGTGAAGCCCGCGCTGACATAAGAAGTGTTCGACGGAGCCGACACAGCCGCGCCGACCGTGGTCTCCAGCACGAACGGCACATCGTCGTTCTTGCCGTAGATAAAGGTCACGATGGCAAGTGAGCCGTCCTTCTTATGGTCGTGGCTCTCGTCCACAAGATCCAGAATGGTCTGCTTGAGTGCCGCGGCCTCAGTGTTCATTTCGGGGTTGTCCTGAATTGCAAGCAGGTCATCATAAGCCTGCTGCAGGCGATCCAGGAAGTTGTCGTTGTTGTCGTAGTTCTCGCTGTTGTTGAGGATCGTGCGCGCCGCTGCCAGGGCAGCATCCACATCCACCGCATAGGTCAGCGAAACAGCATCCGCCTCGGTGAGCTTCTTGAAGGTATAGGTCGCGTTGTCCAGATCGGTATCGCCGTAGGTGGCGGAGATGGCCAAAAGCTTATAACCGTCCTTCGCAACGGACCAGACCGTACCGGCGGCCTTTTCGACCGTATCGGTATTGCCGAGGTTGTCGGTAAAGACTGCGCTGTAGGTCGCAAGCGCGTCTTCGTTGAAGGTGTAGCCGCCTTCGCCATCGGGCGTTGCATAGGCGTTCAGCACGTTTGCGAGCGCGGTGCGCATGGAAGCGACTGCGGCATCCACAGTGCCCTGCTGATCGAACGCGGTATGATCGTTATAGTCCACGCCTTCCTTCATGGTGACGAGGTCCTGAGCAAGTGCGGTATCCAAAATCGCCTGCAGCGCGGATTTCACCGTGTTGTTGAGGTCGTTTTCCGCAAGGAAGGTCTGCACCTTAAGGATCTCTGCATCATAGGCGCTGTAGTCAGCTCTTGCAACAGCGACCGGATCTGTCAGATGAGATTCGTTGCGTGTGCAGGCATAGACCACGGAACCGTCGGACCATGTTTCGCCCGTCTTGGTCGGCGCGGTGATGATCGGTGCGGTGTAATCGTAGTTGTGGTCGCCGTTTGTTTCGCCGATGATGACTTTGTTTTCATACGTCGCCGGCAGGCTCAAACCGCTTTCCGCCGGGAAGCCGGTCGCGGTATAGGTCGTGTTGCCCGCTGTGGTGCAGTTTGCACCGGTCGATTCGGTGGTCACGGTTGCCTTGACCACTTTCGCTTCATGGTTCGGCTCGTTCGTGCAGGGAATCGTTGCAACATATTCCCAGTCGCCGCCGTCCACCTTGACCCAGGCAAACGTGGCGTTCGCGTTATCATAGGCGTGCGCGTTTTCGTCAACGGCGCCCGGAATCACCTTGTCCTCATAACCTGCGGGCAGTGTCAGTCCGGTATCTGCCGCAAAGCCGGTTGCGGTATAGGTCGTATCGTTCGCTGTGACACAGTCTGCATCCGCAGTGGAAACTGTTACGTTCGCTTCCACGATCTTTGCCGGGTGTGCATTGTTCAGTGCGCAGGGAATCGTGGCAACATACTTCCAGCCGCCGTTGCCGTCTTCGACCCAGGCGAAGGTGGCGTTTGCAACATTGTAATCGTGCGCGTTTTCGACAATGGCGATGTTTTCACGCGTGTAGGTCTTTGTTTCAAACGCGGAGGAGAACGTCGCAGTGTAGGTCGTTACGCCCTTGGCAGAACAGGTCGCAGCCGTCGCGGTGCTTGTCAGAGTCGCTTCTTCGGTGAGCACATAACCGCAGACGGAGCAGGTCTTGCTTGCAGTGACCTTGGAGATCACATCGTCAGCTTCCGTCACAACATAGGAGGCTTCGCCGAAGGCGTGGACGTTTGCAGCTGCTTCCTTGTCGATCTCATAGACGGCCGTGTAGGTCGCGTTGCCGGTGGCGGCAACCGGTGCGGGCGTCCATTCCTTGAATTTGTAAACATGGTTGTCCGTGCCGGTGTAGGAAGGCGCTTCATAGGAGGGCACTTCGTTCAGCGCGGCATCGGTTTCCACGCTGCTGTCATGCAGCACCCAGGTGATGGTGTAGGCGTTTTCTTCGGCAGTAGCGGTGATTTCCACATTGCCGGTGATCGCTGTGCCGAAGATGGTCACAACGCCGTTGGCGTAGCTGTAGCCCTCGCCTTCCGTCAGTGCGGTGCCGCCGACGGTCACACTGTTCACAGCGTGGATATGATAATGTGTTTCCGCAGCCAGCGTTACATCATAATCCGTGCCGTAAGGAACGTCGCTGTAGGTTCCGGCAGTGATATGGTTTTCGCCCTTGACCGTAACGGTATAGGTCTTCGGTGTTTTGCTGAACTGTGCCGTGTAGGTGGCTGCTTCAGTCACAGCGACAGGCGTCGGATCCCAGCCGGTAAAGGTGTAGGTATACTTGTTATCATCCGCCTTGCTCGCGTCGGCGTGGCTCGGAGCAACACCGTATTCCACCGTCGTCGTATCGATCAGATTGTTCTCATCATCGTTCCATGTAATGGTATAGGAGCGCTTTGTCTCGGAATAGGTCGCTTTGTAGGTCACATCCTGCGTGACTTCGGCAAGCGCCGGAGTCCAGCCGGTGAATTCATAATCGAATTCGGCGGTGTCGGTCTTTGTCGGATCGGCGGGAACGGTGATATCCGCCACAGCCGTGCCGTAGTCGTACTGTGCTTCTGCCTGCAGCACTGTGTCGTCCTCATCCACAAATGTCACTTTATACTTGTTGACCGTGGAATTAAACTGTGCCGTGTAGGTCGCGTCGCCGGAAACGGTCGTGATCGCCGGGCTCCATGTGTTGTTGAACGCATAGGTGTACTGCGCGGTCGCTGTCTTGGCTGGGGTCTCGCCATCATAGACAGGTGTCTCACCGAAGGCAAGCGTATCAGTATCAAGCGTATTGCCGTTGCCGTCCACCCAGGTGATCGTGTAGGAACGAAGCGTGGGCGTATAGTAAGCGGTATAGGTCGTGTTGCCGGCCACCGCGGGCAGAGCCACACCGACAGCATAGTTGGTCGTGCCGTTGCTCCAGCCGCCGAAGGTGTAATCATACTGCGCGGTGGAAGCCTTTGTCGGCGTTGAGCCGCCGTAAGTGACAGCCGCGCCGTAAGCAAGCGTCTTTGCATCAAGCTGAGTTGTGCCGTTTTCGTCCACAAAGGTGATCGTGTACTTGTTGTCCGTGGTCGCAGTGATGACGATCGCGCCGGTGATGTCATTGCCGGGGATGGTCACGGTACCGTTGTCATAGGTGAAGCCGGTATAGCTTGCGCCGCCGACAGTCACAGTTGCGCCGGTCACATACGCGCCGGTCTGAGACGGCGTCAGCGTCACGGTATAATCTGTACCGTAGGTTGCGCTCGCAGCCGTGTTGGTAACGTCGCCGGAGAAGGTGACGGGATAGGTGTTATCGGTGATTGCCGTGATCACAACATCGCCGGTGATATTCTGACCCCAGATTGTCAGCGTGCCGTTACTATAGGTATAGTCGGTGCCCTTAACAAGTTCGGTGCCGCCGACGGTGACCGAAATTTCGTCGCCGGTGAGATAAGAACCGGTGATCGGCTGCAGTGTTGCGGTATAATCCACGCCGTAGGAGACGGTCGCGCCGCCGTTCGTCACATTGCCGGAATAGGTCAGATTAAAGGTGTCGGCTGCGGTTGTCGCGTTGATCACGATCGGCGTTGTGATCCATGTGCCGGGAACCGTCACGGTCTTTGCGGAATCGGTATAAGTGAAGCCGGTATTGTGCGTGGAGCCGCCGACAGTCACGCTCGTAACGCCGGTGATGTGATAATGCTCTGCCGCGAACAGCTCAGTCGTGTATGTGGTGTAAAGCGTTGCATCTGCATAGGTATGCTCCGCAAGGTTGCTGCCGTTCACGGTCACGCCGAAGGTGTTGGGCGCCGTGGTGTAAGTGATTACGATATCGCCGAGGATCTGAGCGCCGGGGATGGTCACGGCGTAGGTCTGTGCGTCAACGCTGTAGTCGCTGTCTGCCAGCGCTGTGCCGCCAACCGTCACGCTCACACCCGTAACATGATAGAACGTTTCCGCAGCAGGCGTAAAGGTGTAGTCTGTGCCGAAGGTCGCCGTAGCCGCAGCGGAAGCGGTGTTGCTGATGCGCTCGCCGGTCACGCTCGCGGAATAAACCTGCGGGATGCTGTTGAAGGTCGCCGTGTAGATGGTTTCATCAGCGTTCACAACATCGATGGCGGGCGTCCACTCTTTAAAGGTATAAGTATACTGATTGTCCGCCTGCTTGGTCGGCGTTGCGCTGTTATAGGCCGGGGTTTCGCCATATATCACGCCGGTGTCTGTTTCAAGCGTTGTGGTGTCCTCATTCTTCCAGATGACGGTGCCGGTCTTTTTGACGAGGTTCAAGCCTTCATAACCGTAAGTGCCGCCGGTGGAACCGAGGAGAGTCACAGCCTTTTTGATGTTGGCTGCGCAGGCCTGTGTCGCAGAACCGGGGTTCGCAGCGTAATCATAGGTGCTGTTCTTCGGGTTGGCGAGCACCATCTGACAGATCGTTGCCTTTGCGCGATTCATGGATTCTTCTGTATATTTCCATCCGTTGGCGTTCATTTCTGCATAGCAGGAAAGTGCAGAGGGAAGTGCGTTATAGACGGGCTTGTAGTTGAGGACGTAGTAATTGGACTGCGAGGTCAACGTATCTATGCCGTCTTTATATCCCCAGTTGTCATATGGCGAGGAAACATTAAACCCGAGGTTCTGAAAATACTCATAATAATAAGTCGTGTCACCGGTTCCGTTGTACATAACTTTGTTCCACCAAAATCTCGGTGTATCTTTGTTATCCTGACCGACATCCCAAGCGCCTTCAGCAAGATGAGAGAACCAGTTGCCGGTTTTCGGACCTGCCCAGATCTGATAATTGTTTCCGCCGCCATCCTGATAGCCGTACCAGTACTGTGCCAAAGGCAGCTTGCCCTCCATGGATTCAATATATTTAATCGCCTGATTGCTCACGGCTGCTTTGTCGTGTTTCTTTGTTTCAACCTCGATCGGCGAATAAACATCATGTATCCCGTCATAGACCATGACAATATTGCTCGGCGTAATAATCTTAAAATACATCGCACCGATTTCTTTATAATCATCACCATTACCAATAAAATTGGTTTGATTATACGGCGCATATACAAGGTTGCTGTAAGCACCGGTCGCTTCATTTACAGTATGATACGCCACAGCGTTGAATGTGTTTTCACTGCTGCTCTGCGTCAGCTTTTCTGTCAAATCGGTGCTGCTGTATGAATCGGTATAAGCAGCATAAGCGTCATCAATCAAGACGTCAAGTGCAGACATACTGCCCTTGTAGATGCGCAGGTCTTTCAGATAGCCCTTTATATAACCGTCACCCCAACGGGAAACGCCGATATAGTTATAGTTCCAACCGGAAACCGCGTTCAGAAAAGCTCGAATGTTTTCCTTTTGGTCATTATAGTTGGAATCATAGTAATTCGCAGCATATTCCAAACCGTTGATATAGAACACAACGCCTTCATCAACGGTAATGGAGATCACGATATCATAGGTCGTACCGCTTGCAAAAGCAACGTCCGGATACGCGCCGATCAATTCTCTTCCGTTACCGTCAACATAACCAACGAACGGTGCCTTTCCGGCGCTCATCCACGAAGTGGTTGCAGAAATATAGAAGCTGCTGTTTGCATTCTCGCCGCTGCCGCTGTATTCGTTCGCACCGAGCGAAAGAATATGGCGATGTATGTCTGTCTGGTCGGGTCTCCACTGATAGGCAAAGGTGACGCCGGTATCGGCTGAAACATCCGCAAACAGATTCTGGGTGCTGATCTTCAGATAAAGGCTTCCGTCAAAATAATGGGAACCATCGGATTGGTAAGAAGTCCAACTGCCAACTGTCCATGAAAGCTGATTGCTTTCCGATTTCGCGTCATACCACTCGCTGTCCGTTGAAAAATAGCGGGCAAGCAACGCGCTTTCCCCTTCCGCCGCTGCAGGCACAACGATGCCGACGCTCACCGCGGACAGCACCATCAGCAGCGTCAAAAAGACGGAAAGTGTGCGTTTGAGGTTGTGTTTTGTTTTTGTATTCACAAAAATATCCCCTTTCTCAGAGATTGATAGACTTTGAGTCATTGTTATTCTACCACATTTCATGCAAGCTTTTCAAGCCTTGAGAAAACAAAGTTTGTCTTTCTTTTTTGTGAAAAATGCTGTTTTGGCGGCAAACGTCGTGAAGTGGTTGAGAATGGAGCGCCACAGTTGGAATTTGTGTGAATGAAGAATGAAGCGCAGAATAAAAAAATGTGTTCGAATTCTTATCAAAAATTTATTAAGAATTATTAAGAAACGCCGGTTTGTCGCGTGTTTTGCGCGACAAAATCGCGTTTCCGGCCTTATTATGGGAGGACTTTTTTTGAGAGTCAAAAAAACGAAAGGATGATGACATTGACAAAGAGTCTCACGGAGAAGGAAAAACTGTTCTGCACCTATGTGCGGCTCGGCCATTGCGGACGGGAAGCGGCTGCAAAAAGCGGCTACCGGACCCCCGAACGCGCGGCGATGCGGCTGTTGCAGCGTGCAGATGTGCAGGCGTTCCTTGAAAAAGGGAAAAAGCCCGCCGCAAACACACAGGCCGAGGTCCTCGCCGGATATCGGCGGCTGGCGTTCGGCAGCGTGAGCGACGCGGTGCGGCTGCTGCTGAACAGCGAGGAGGCGGCCCCGGCCGACCCGGAGACGCTCGATCTGTTTTCGGTCGCGGAGTTGAAACGGCCGAAAGGCGGCGGGCTGGAGATCAAATTCTTTGACCGGCTCAAGGCGCTCGAACACATGGAGCAGCTTTCTTCGCGTGCACCGAACGAGAGTGCGGCGGCGTTTTACGCGGCGCTCGGCGGCGCGGCGCAGCAAACGGAACCGGCAGAGGGTGAAAGCGATGCGTTCTGAGTTCACCGCGTTTTCGCCAAAGCAGCGTACGGTGCTCACCTGGTGGCACGAAAACTCGCCTTTGCGCGATTACAACGGGCTGATCTGTGACGGTGCGGTGCGCTCGGGCAAAACGACGTGTATGTCGCTGTCGTTCGTTGCGTGGGCGTTCTTCCGCTTTGATGATGCCTCGTTTGCGCTGTGCGGAAAAACCATCGCCTCGCTGCGCCGCAACATCGTGACCGGGCTGCTGGCGAATCTGAACGCGCTCGGCTTCAATTGCCGCGATGTGCTCTCGCGCAACCGGATCGACATCTCCTTCGGGGGCAGAACCAACCGGTTTTATCTGTTCGGCGGCCGTGACGCCTCCTCAGCCGCGCTGATCCAGGGCATGACGCTGCATGGCGTTTTGTTCGACGAGGTGGCACTGATGCCGCGCTCGTTTGTGGAGCAGGCGCTCGCACGCTGTTCGCCGGAAGGGGCAAAGTTCTGGTTCAACTGCAACCCGGAGCATCCGCTGCACTGGTTCTATACCGAATGGATCCAAAAGGCCAAGGAGAAACATATGCTGCATCTGCACTTTCAGATGCAGGACAACCCTTCCCTTTCAAAGCGGGTGATCGAACGGTATGCATCCATGTATTCCGGCGCGTTTTATGACCGGTTCGTGCTCGGCAAATGGGTGGCGGCCGACGGGCT
The DNA here is from genome assembly GCA_902792985.1 of Oscillospiraceae bacterium. Lineage (GTDB taxonomy): Bacteria > Bacillota > Clostridia > Oscillospirales > Acutalibacteraceae > UBA6857. Next base: position 40,001 of record CADBBT010000004.1, on the reverse strand, counting down.
GGTGTATCCACAGGCGGCAACCGGCGCATATACAAAAGCCGTGCCGCAGACGAAAGCGGAGAAAAGCTATCTTTCCTGCGATTACGGCACGGTCAATCCGACGTCGATCGGGCTTTGGGGCTTGCACGACGGCGTCTGGTACCGGGAACGCGAATTTTATTTTGACGCGCGCAGAGAGGGCCGGCAGAAAACCGACGAGGAGTACTACGCCGACCTTGAAGCGCTTGCCGCCGGAAGAAACATCGCCGCTGTGGTGATCGACCCGTCCGCAGCTTCGTTCGCGGAATGCGTCCGCCGCCACGGGAAGTTCCGCGTGCAAAAAGCGCACAACGATGTGCTTGACGGCATCCGCAAGGTGCAGGACGCCCTGCATGCGGGCAGGATCGCCATCGGCCCGGACTGCCGTGACACGCTGCGCGAGTTTTCGCTGTATCGCTGGGATGAAAGCGCCGGCGGCGACCGTGTGAAAAAGGAGCACGACCACGCGATGGATGATCTGCGCTATTTTGTTGCGACCGTGCTCTCGCAGCCGGAGGACCCGTTCTTCGCCATCGCCGCCAGCCGGACATAACCGCCGTCCTCCCCTGATCCCTGGTCCCTGATCCCTATCCCCTGTCCCCTGTTCCCTGTTCCCTGTCCCCTGTCCCCTGTTCCCTGTTCCCTGTCCATCCTCCTCCCGAATTCTCACACAGAAAGGAGAACCCATTTGGCAAAGAAAAAGAAAGAAGCCGCCCCGTCCGGTGTTCAGGCCGTCGCGGTGCCGCAAAGCGTCGGGCATACGCATCCGTTTACCGCCCTGCAAAGCTATTTCCCAGGCAGGCAGGTTGAACTGGAGTTGTATCGCAGCCTGCGCGAAGCGATCCCGCTCATTGACGCAGCGCTGGACAAAACGGTGCGGCTGCTCGGCGAATTCACCGTGCGCTGCAGCGACGACGACGCAGAACGGGCAGTGCGCCGATTCATGGAAGACGTTCATGTCGGTGGTATGCAGCGCGGCATTCACGCGTTTGTGCGCACCTTTTTCGATCAGCTGCTCACCTACGGCACAGCGGTCGGCGAAATGGCGCTGACCGGCGGACGGCTGACCCACCTTTACAACGCCGATCTGCGCGACATTGCGCTGACGACCGGCGAAAACCCGCTGGACGTCACCGTCTGCACCCGCGGTCCCGACGGCAAAGCGACGCCCGTGCGCTACCCGGCGCTGATCCTCAAAAGCGTTCTAAACCCCGAGCCGGGCAGCATCTACGGCACCTCGCTGCTCAAGGGTCTGCCCTTTGTCAGCGAAGTGCTGCTGAAGATCTACAACACCATCGGCGTCAACTGGGAGCGGCTGGGCAATGTGCGCTATGCCGTGACCTATAAGCCGCAGAACGACGCGCTTGACAAAGCCTATGCCAAGGAGCGTGCCGAACAGGTGGCAACACAGTGGCAGGCGACGATGCAGTCCGGCGGCAGCGTCAAGGATTTTGTGGCTGTCGGCGACGTTTCCATCCGCGCCATCGGGGCGGACAATCAGATTCTCGACAGTGAAGTGCCTGTGCGGCAACTGTTGGAACAGATCGTTGCAAAACTCGGCGTGCCGCCGTTTTTGCTTGGGCTGAGCTGGTCTTCCACCGAGCGCATGAGCGCCCAGCAGGCCGACATCCTCACCAGCGAGATCGACTTTTACCGTCGGCTGCTTGATCCGACGCTGCGCAGCATCTTCCGCACGTTCCTGTGTTTGGAGGGCTGCAACAGCGAAGTGCAGATCGAATGGGAGCCGCTCACGCTGCAGGATATCACCGAGCTTGCCCGCGCGAACTATTATGACGCGCAAACAAAAAAGATTCTCACAGAACTGAAAGGAGAGAACGCATGACAACCGTTTCCGAAGAGGAGCTGCGGCAAATCAACGAATATGCCCGCCGCGCGCTGAGCGCCGAGGAGGTATACGTCTTTTCCGTCACGCTGTGCGACAATGAGGTGGACCGTGATTTTGAGCGGTTTTCCATCCCCGCGCTGCAGGGACTTGCGCCGCTGTTTCTCGGCAAAAGCGGCATCTTTGACCACGACCGGAAGGCCGGCGGCCAAAGCGCCCGCATCTTCAAAACCTGGGTGGAGGAAAATAAGGCCCGCACAACCGCGCAGGGCGAACCCTACACCATGCTGCGTGCCAAAGCATATATGGTGCGCACGGAAAAGAACCGCAGTCTGATCGAAGAGATCGACGGCGGCATCAAAAAGGAGGTCTCTGTCGGCTGCAGCATGGGCACTGCCAAGTGCAGCATCTGCGGCAAGGAACACCGTTCCATGGCGTGCGAACACCGTCCGGGCACCAGTTACGGCAAAGAAGTCTGCCATCTGATCCTGGACGATCCGCGCGACGCATATGAATGGTCGTTCGTCGCTGTGCCCGCCCAGCGTGCAGCCGGCGTGACCAAAGCATTCAAGAAGGAGGCTTTGTCTTTGAACGACACACTCGAACGCATCAAATCCGCAAAAAGCGGTCTGCAGCTTTCTGCCGACGATGTGCAAAAGCTCAAGGCGCATCTGACTGCGCTTGAACACGCAGAGCGCGACGCCAAAACCTACCGCGAAAAACTGTTTTCCGAGATTGAAAAGTATCTGCTGCTCGCGCTGCCGCAGATCAACGCCAAACAGTTTCTTGCCGGCTGCCGCGCGATGAGCGCCGACGATCTGCAGACGCTTTGCAAATCGCTGCAGACCCAGGCAGCAGACACACTGCCGCCCGCGCTGCAGCTCAAACACAACGAACCGAAAACCGACCGCCAGAACAACCGTGCATTCTGCATTTGATTTTTAGGAGGAATTTACCTATGGCAAACTACGAAAACATCAAACTCGAAAAAGGACTTTACACCACCGGCAAATCGTTCAGCGACGCGCTGGAACAGCTCGACCCGTCCGAAAACTACATCGGTACGCCGCTTGAGGGGCTCGACGCCTATCAGCGCCAGCTCAAGCGCTTTGACATCCATGTCAGCGGCAAAGGCAGCGACATGGTCGAAAAGTTTTTCAAAACGTCCGACTCCGCCGCGCTGTTCCCCGAATATATCAGCCGCGCCGTGTGGCAGGGCATTGAGGAAAACGATCTGCTGCCCAAGCTCGTTGCGACCGTGACCGACATTGAAGGGCTCGATTACCGCACCATCACGTCCAATATGTCCGACGCGGACAAAACGCTCAACGTGGTTGCGGAAGGCGCCGCCATTCCCGAAACGTCCGTTTCCACCAAGGAAAACCTTGTCACGCTGCGCAAGCGCGGCCGTATGCTCGTTGCGTCCTATGAAGCGCTGCGCTTCCAGCGTCTGGATCTGTTCACCGTCACATTGCGTCAGATCGGCGCGTATATTGCCAAAACGCAGCTTGCCGACGCGATCGACGTGTTGATGAACGGCGACGGCAACAACAACAGCATCACCACAAAGACCGTCACCACTGCAGGTACGCTCACCTATGACGACCTTGTGGATTTCTGGAATCTCTTTGACCCGTTCACGCTCAACGCGATCGTCGCTTCTCCGAACATGATGGCCGCTTTGCTCAAGCTGCCGCAGCTGCGTGACGGCGCGGCAGGACTGAACTTCCACGCCACAGGCGAGCTTGTGACCCCGTTCGGTGCAGAGCTGATGAAGAGCGGCGCGGTGGATACCGGCAAGCTGATCGGCCTTGACAGCAAGTGCGCGCTGGAACAGGTCCGTGCCGGCGGCGTGATGACGGAATTCGACAAGCTCATTGACCGTCAGCTTGAACGCGCCGCGATCACGACCACCTACGGCTTCGCGAAGATCTACGAAGACGCATCCAAGGCGCTTTCACTGTAAGGAAAGGGCGTGACGAGCTTGATCCAAGCCATTGACGTCTGCGGCATTCTGAAGGAAAACAGCGCGTTTGAATCGCTTAAGCCCACGCAGATGCTCCCGGTGTGCGAACGCGTTTTGCGCACGCTGCAACCCAAACTGCGCGCTCAAACCGACCCGGACGATGTGCGGCTGCTGGTTCTTGCCGCCGCGCTTGCACGCTTTGAGCTGTTCTCTCTGCTGCTTTCCGAAAGCGACCGGTTTTCCAGCTACAAGGCCGGCGACATCACGATTCAAAAGAACCTGCAAAGAGAGCTGGAGTTTGAGCGCTCTTTGAAGGAGGCCGCGCTTGCCGAGGCGGCGCCGCTTTTGAAGGACGGAGGGTTCTATGCTGCCGCCACATAACAACCCGACCGACCGCTTTTTTCAAAAATTCGGACGTACCATGTCTGTGATTTCGCCCGCCGGAACCGTTTCCTGCAAAGCGTTTCTCCAGCCGCTCAGATATAAAAACAAAATGTATCTGAGCGGCACGCTCACCGAGATCGGTTACGATACGCTGCGCAAGTTCGTGCTGATCTGTCCCGCAAAGGTGGACATCACCGAGGTGGACGGCATCCGCACCCGGCTGATGTTCGGAGACGACGATTTCTGTGTGGACCACTGCGAAAAGGTCTTTTTCGGCGAAACGCCGCTGTATTACTGGGCGATCGTCCATCAGAACAACGATTGGAGGACCTGATATGACAACTTCGGAATTGATCAGCGGCATTGTTGGCTTTGTCAACAACCAAGTCATCGAGGACCCGTCGATCTGCGAAGCGCTGCTTTCGTTTGACGACCGTGCCGTTCCCGCGCCGCTGACAAAGTATTACTTTGCCTTTTTGATCGGGCAGGACAAGGTCGATCTGCAAAACATCGGCACCGAGGAATGCTGTCAGCGCACACAGATCACCGTTTCCATGAACTGCTATGCCCCGCCGGGAGAAAGCGCCATCGGCGTTTGCTCCTACGCGGAGCGGGTGCTCGAGCGCATCAACATCGAATATGCCGGGCTGATGGGCAGCTATGAGATCGGCACCGCAGTCATCGACGATTATCTGAAAGCGCTCAAGATCCCCTGCAAACTGCATTTTCAGTATGAGCAGTGCCCCGCGTTCAACATCTCCGGCACCGTGCTGCGCCCGTATGCGGATTTTCTTTGCAAAACGCATGTGAACGATATGACGATCCACCTCACTCCCGCGGACCGTGCGCGCATTTCCGCGCCGTTCGTCTACGGCACCTATCACGGTCTGGGTCCCTACAACCCCGCGGCGGTCTCGCTCGGCTTCCGTCCCATGCTGGTGGCTGTGTTTCCGCTCAACGACACCGCCGTCAAGATCGACAGCACCTACAACACCGTGATGAACTACAGCGACATCGCCATGTACGGCTACGCCAACAGTTACATCACCATCACGTCCGACGGCTTCACCGTTGCGGCAGAAGACGCCATGCATTACAACACCGCCATGCGCGCGCTCAACGAAGCGGGCAAAACCTACGGCTACATTGCCGTGAAATAAGCGGCAAAAGCCATCACAAAAAGCGCCTTGAAACAGGAATTGTCCTGTATGCAAGGCGCTTTCTTTTTCCCTGTGAAATCGCTGATACGAACGTTTGACGCGGTGCTTTTCGCAAAATGCAACAGTCCCGAAGCTCAGAGCAAAGCAAAAAAGCAAAAGGCCGCAGGAACACTGTCCGCGGCCTGAAATCGGCAGATTATTCTTCGTCTTCTTCCACAGGAGCGGCAGCACGCTGGGGCTGCACTTTTGCATCCGCCTGCAGCGACTGCATATGGCTTTCATAGCCGCTCTGGAACTGCTTGTAGACGTCGGTGATCTGGTTGAGGTTGTTCATCGCAATGTTCTGATACTTGCTCAGCGCGTCGCAGATGAAGTTATAGGAGCCCTGTGCCGTGGCAACAGCCCAGTCTCTGGCCTGTTGCTTGTGTGCCTCGCAGTCCTCGAAGGTCTGCGCGACCAGCGCGTTCATTTCCTTCTGGCAGTTCTCGCGGATCTCGTCGGCGCGTACACGGGCAGCCTGGGTGATCGCGTGCGCCGCGACCATCTCTTCCGCCTGATCCTGGGCGCGCTTGATGATCTTGTCCGCATCCTCCGTCGCGCTCTGCGTGGTGGTCTTATAATAGTTCTGCGCGGAATCGACGATCTCCTTCTCCTGCTGTCTGGCAGCGGAGATGATGCTCTCTTCCTCGGCAATGATCTTGCGGGACGAGGTCAGTTCGCCCGGCAGCTTGTTTTGGATGTACTGCATCAGATGGGTCACTTCTTCGCCGTTGATGACGCGCTTTTTACGCGAGAAGAAGAAGCGCTTGGAGGTGGCGATATAGTTTTCCAGCTCGCCGATCAGTTCCACGAAATCCAGCTTGCCCCAACGGGAGTCGGCACTTTGCGGATCGAACGCGGCAAACTCGGAAATGTCATCAAATTCCTTCTCCTCCGGCTGTACTTCATCCACAGCGAGATCGGTTTCAAGATCATAAAAATTCGACATAGCTTTTTTTCCTTTCCTGTTTCTCTGTTTTCGCGCAGCCGCCCCACGGCCGCAGGGATATTTATGAAATGGTTTTTAACCGGGCAATGATGTCCGCGCGCACCGGCGCAGGCAAAAACTGCGAGATGTCGCCGCCCAGGGCGCACACCTGCTTGATCATGGTCGAAGACATGAACATGTTTTCGACGCTCGACGCCATGAAGACCGTCTCCACGGCGGGATTGAGCTTTTTGTTCGTCAGCGCCTGCAGAAACTCATCCTCAAAGTCAGACACGGCGCGCAGACCCTTGACGATCACATCGGCGCCCTTACGGCGCGCATATTCCGCGAGCAGACCCGCGTCGGAATCGACTTCCACATTTGCGATATCCGCGCTTGCGCGGCGGATGAGATCCATGCGCTCCTCCACGGAGAAGCTGTAGGTCGCGGTTTTGCGATAGTTCGTCATCACAACGACGATCACCTTGTCAAAAATGGCGGCGGAACGCCGGATGATGTCGAGGTGGCCGATGGTGACCGGATCGAACGACCCGGGACAAATTGCGATCTTTCCCATATCAGTCCTCCCCGTCCTGCATCTTTTTGCGATAGACGGTCAGCGCCACTTTGCCGTATTGATAGCGGCGGTCGATCTCGAACGCGCCCACAGACTGCGGCAGCGCTTCTTCGCGCGGCGATTCGCACACGATCACACCGCTTTCGCGCATGACAGCCGGCAGCTTTTCCAGCGCCTTTTGCAGCAGACCCTTGCCGTAAGGCGGGTCGAGCAGCGCGATATCGTAGGCGGCATAGGTGCGGCCGAGGAACGAGAGCGCATCGGCGCAAAGCACGGTAGCATCAGCGGTAAAGCCCGTGGCGTTCAGGTTTTGCTGCACCACGGAAAGCGACGCTTTGGACGCATCCACAAACGTGCAATGTGCAGCGCCGCGGGAAAGCGCCTCGATGCCGAGCTGGCCGGAGCCGGCAAACAGATCGAGCACCTGTCGCCCTTCCAGCTCAAACTGCAGAATGGAAAACAGCGCTTCCTTGACTTTGTCGCCCGTCGGCCGGACGTCGCTGCCCTCAAGCGTCAATAGTTTTCTGCCTCTGGCTTTTCCGGTAATCACGCGCATGGCTGTGCCTCCAGTTCTACTGTAACAAACATTATGCCATTTTTTTTAAGAAAATGCAACAGGAAACGAACAATTTCTGCAAATTTACAAAATTTTCCTGATGTATTTTCTGCAATCGAATCATTATTCGAGATTCGCCTTCGGAACCGACGCTTTTCTGCCATGGTTGAACAGTTTGCGGTTATCCAGCGCCCACTGACGGGCGGAAAAGCCCTGCGGCTCCACAGCGGAAAGCGTGTTGGTGATCTCATACACCGTTGCGTCGAGCGTGTCAAGCTCGGAGAGGATCTCCGCCTCAAGGAACATCGGCCGCACCGCAGCGCCGAATTCCGGCGTGCCGTGGTGAGAAATGATCATGTGCTCCAGCAGCAGCGCCGTCTCCTGCGGGATGCCGAGCTCGCGCGCTTTTTCCTCGATGAGCATCGCGCCCATGACAAGGTGGCCGAGCAGTTCACCCTTGACGGAATAGTTCTTGACGATGCCGACGGAATTGACGTCGAACTCGTCGATCTTGCAGATGTCGTGCAGAATCGCGCCGGCCAGCAGCAGATCGCGGTCGATCGACGGATACAGACGGGCAACCGCCGAGGCCAGCTTGATGATCGACAGCGTATGATACAGCAGCCCGCCGCGCATGGCGTGGTGCAGCTTATATGCCGCCGGCCAGAACAACAACTGCTCCTCGTGGTCCTGGATGATCGCGCGCGTGAGCTTTTGCAGATCTTCGTCCTTGAGCGAATCGATATAGGAATAGATCTTTGTCAGCATCATCTCGCCGGAATACTCTGCGGTCGGCACAAACGCGCCGATGTCCACGTTGTCATCGCTCGTCACAGGACGGATGCGCTCCACGCGAAACTGGTCCACGCCGTTATATTTGGAAAGCGTGCCGCGCACTTTGATGAAGGCGCCGGCCTCAAACTTTCCGTGGACGCTCTCTTTGTAATCCCAAAGCTTGGCGTTGATCTCGCCGTCGGCGTCGCTGAGCACAAAATCAAGATAGGGCACACCTTTGACGTTGAGCTTTTGCTCCACAGTCTTTACAATGCAGTAGCCCTCGCAGACGCCGCCCGAAAGATAGGTAAAATTCATTTGGTCTCCTCCCCTGCAGTTTCAAGAATGATCTCAAACAATGCGCGCAGCCGTTCGGTTTCGCCGCGCAGATACAGATCGCCGAACAGCGCTTCCAGCCCTGTGGCGTAATGGTAATCGCCCTCGGTGGCGTTTTTTGCTTTGTGGCGGCTGTGCGCGTTGCGTCCGCGGCGAAAGACCGCTGCCTCCCGCTCGGTCAAAAACGGCAAGACACCCTTTGCTGCCGCAGCCTGCGCCGCAGCCTTGACCTGCCGCGCGGCCAGCGTGTGCTGGACATTCACAGGCCGGTTTGCCTGACAAAGCAGCCGTTCGCGCACAAGCAGATCGAACACCGTATCGCCCACAAAGGCGAGGTTCAGCGCGGACAGCGACTCCACATCACAGGGTTCATCAAACAATCGGTTCATATCAGTTCACAAATTCAAATTCAAAGTCGTCAATACGTACAAGGTCGCCCTCTTCCACGCCGTGTTCACGCAGCGCGTCAATGATGCCGGAAGAGATCAGCACGCGCTGGAAGTATTGCAGCGATTCATAGTCGTCGGGGTTGACGGATGAAAGGATGCGGCCCAGCCACGGCGCAAGCACTTCAAACGTGTCGTCCTCATGCAAGATCTCGAAGCCCGTGTTCTGCTTTTTGAGCAAAACTTCCATCGGGATCTCCTGCGGCTCATAGCGTTTCACCGGCGGAAGCGACGCCAGCTTTGCCGCCACGGCGTTGATGACTTCGCGCGTACCCTCCGCGATCGGAGCGCACATTTCAAAATACTGCAGTCCCTTGTCTTCGATATATCTGCGGAAATTTTCCCGCTGTTCCTCGGTGGCAAGGTCGATCTTGTTGCCCGCAACGATCTGCGGCAGCTTTGAGAGCGCCGGATCAAAGCGTTCGAGTTCGAGGTTGATCTTTTCAAAATCCTCCACCGGGTCGCGGCCCTCGGAGCCTGCAACATCCACGATGTGCAGCAGCATCCGGCAGCGTTCCACATGGCGCAAAAACGCGTGTCCCAATCCGACGCCTTCGCTCGCGCCCTCGATCAGACCGGGAATGTCCGCGATCACGAACGAGGTGCCCTCGCCCATCGAGACCACACCGAGCACAGGCGTGATGGTGGTGAAATGGTAATCGGCAACGATCGGCTTTGCGCCGGAGACCACAGAAATGAAGCTGGATTTTCCGACATTCGGAAAACCGAGCAGACCGACGTCCGCCAACAGCTTCAGCTCCAGCGTGACTGTCCAGCTTTCACCCGGTTTACCGCTTTTTGCAAAGCGCGGGGTCTGCCGTGTTGCGGTTGCAAAATGCGCGTTGCCCCAACCGCCCTTGCCGCCCTTTGCGGCAATGAACGGCGTGTCGTCGGAGATGTCGGCGATCAGCGTGCCGCTTTCGTTTTCGCGGATCAGCGTGCCGCGCGGCACACGGATGATCAGATCCTCCGCCTTTTTGCCGTTGCGGCGTGCGCCGCCGCCGTCTGCGCCGTTCGGCGCTTTATACTTGCGCTTATATTTAAAATCCGCCAGCGTGGAAAGACTGTCGTCAGCCACAAAGACCACGTCGCCGCCCTTGCCGCCGTCACCGCCGTCGGGTCCGCCGGACGCGACATATTTTTCGCGGTGAAACGCCACAGCGCCGTTGCCGCCGTCGCCGGCCTTGATTTCTATAACTGCTTTATCAACGAACATGCGCTCGCCTCCCTGCGTTGGAATGTAACTTTTATATTATACACGAAAGAATCAGGTTCGTCAAATGTTTTTTTGTGAGAGGCAGGGAACAGGGATTAGAAAAAAGAAAAGGGATGCAAAAGCACCCCTTGAGGTTCCTTTATTTTTCCGTTTTGATCATCTGATACCAGCCGGCATCCATTTTTTTCACCTTGAATCCCTCCGGCGCGTCCGGTTTTTCATCGGCGGGAACGAACAACACGCTGTAAACGTCATCCACGGCGGTGAAGGTCACATTTTCGTTTTGCACGCGGGCGCTTTTGAATTCAAACCCGATAGCGGCAAACGCGCGTGCCACCGCATCCAGATGCGCACGGTCTTCGGGCTTGACGGTGAGTGTTACCACACGCTGCTTTTCGTTGTCGCGGAAGAAATAGATCGTATCGTCCGCGCCCATTGTCGGAATGCTCACCGTCACGGCGGCCGCAGGATCCTTCTTCGTCAGCGTTTTCAAATAGGCCGCTGCCGCGTCGTATTCGGCACGCGAGGATTGAAACTGTGCGGCGTAGGTGCCCGCATGCGGGACGTAGACCTTCGGCACGAGGATCGCCGCAGCAACGGCGCCGAGGATGAGGATGGCGCACACGATGAGAATGGGAAGATCTTTCTTTTTCATTTGCTCACGCTCCTTGGAAATGTTACAGCTATTTTACACCAACGGCGCGCGTTTGTCAACGACGGCAACGCAGAGAAACGTATTTAAGGTTTTTCTAAAATCCATGTATCATGATTGCTTTTTAGGAAAAAGTATGCTATACTAATAAAGATTATTTATAGTTATGAGGTGATTCCCATGGGACTGATCAAAAAAATCTTCGGTGATTATTCCACCAAGGAGATCAAGCGCCTGAAGCCGAAAATGGAAAAGGTGCTCTCGATGGAGGAGGATTATAAAAAGCTCAGCGACGCCGAGCTGCGCGCAAAAACGCAGGAATTCAAAGACCGTTTGGAAAACGGGGAAACGCTTGACGACATTTTGCCCGAAGCGTTTGCCACCTGCCGCGAGGCGAGTGCGCGTGTGCTGAACATGCGCCACTTCCCCGTACAGATCATCGGCGGCATGGTCCTGCATCAGGGCCGCATCGCCGAGATGAAAACCGGCGAAGGCAAAACGCTGGTTGCCACTTTGCCCGCCTATCTGAACGCGCTGACCGGCAAAGGCGTGCACATTGTCACAGTCAACGACTACCTCGCCCGCCGCGACAGCGAATGGATGGGCAAGGTCTACCGCTACCTCGGCCTGACGGTCGGTCTGATCGTCAACGGCCTTGACAACGACGCGCGCCGCGCCGCTTACGCCGCCGACATCACTTACGGCACGAACAACGAGATGGGCTTCGACTATCTGCGCGACAATATGGTCCAGTATATGAGCGAAAAGGTCCAGCGCGGCCACAACTTCGCCATCGTTGACGAGGTGGACTCCATCTTGATCGACGAAGCGCGTACCCCGCTCATCATCTCCGGCATGGGCAGCCAGTCGTCTGACCTTTATCGCATTGCGAACGATTTTGTCAAGCGCCTGACCTGCCTGCGCATCAAAGAGGCAGACTCCAAGATGAACCTTGAGGACGTTGCCGAAGAGGCCGGCGCGGACTACGTTGTTGACGAAAAAGCAAAGACCGCAACGCTCACCAAAAGCGGCATCATCAAGGCCGAACAGTTCTTCAACGTTGCCAACCTCTCCGACCCCGACAACCTCACTTTGTCGCACCACATCAACATCGCCATCAAAGCGCACGGCGTAATGAAGCGCGATATCGACTATGTGGTCAAGGACGGCGAAGTGCTGATTGTGGACGAATTCACCGGCCGCATCATGATCGGCCGCCGTTACAACGAAGGATTGCATCAGGCGATCGAGGCCAAAGAGGGTGTAAAGATCGCACGCGAAAACAAGACGCTTGCCACGATCACCTTCCAGAACTACTTCCGCCTTTATGAAAAGCTTTCAGGTATGACCGGTACCGCGATGACCGAAGTCAATGAGTTCCGTGAGATCTATTCTCTGGACGCGGTGGAGATCCCGACAAACAAGCCCGTCATCCGCATTGACAACGACGATGTGATCTATAAGACCGAACAGTTCAAATTCAACGCCATCATCGATCAGATCCTTGCCTGCCACGAAAAGGGTCAGCCCGTGCTGGTGGGTACGGTCTCCATTGAAAAGAGCGAAAAGCTTTCGAACGCGCTGAAAAAGCGCGGCATCAAACACAACGTTCTGAACGCGAAGCACCACGACAAGGAAGCCGAGATCATTGCACAGGCCGGTAAGTTCGGCGCTGTGACCATTGCAACGAACATGGCCGGCCGCGGCACCGATATCATGCTCGGCGGTAACGCGGAATACCTTGCAAAAAGCGAGATGCGCAAGCTCGAATACACGGAAGAGCAGATTGCGGAGGCCGACGGTTTCGGCGACACCGACGACGAAGAGATCCTTGACGCGCGCGCCAAATTCAAGGAGCTGGAAGCGAAATACAAAGAAGAGATCCGCGATGAGGCCGAAAAGGTCCGTCAGGCCGGCGGTCTGTTTATCATCGGCACCGAACGCCACGAATCCCGCCGCATCGACAACCAGCTGCGCGGTCGAAGCGGCCGCCAGGGCGACCCGGGCGAAAGCAGGTTCTTCCTCTCCATGCAGGACGATCTGCTTCGGCTCTTCGGCGGCGACCGTATGAGCGCGATCATGGACAGCCTGCCCGTGGACGCCGATATGCCGATCGAAGTGGGCATGATCACCCGCTCTGTGGAAAACGCGCAGAAGAAGGTTGAAGGCAATAACTTTGCCACCCGCCGTCACGTGCTTTCCTATGACGATGTGATGAACCGCCAGCGTAACGTGATCTATTCACAGCGCGACATGGTGCTCAAGGGCGAGGATATGAAGCCCGTGATCTCCAAGATGATCGACGAAACGCTTGAGGACACCGTCGCGTTCTGCTGCCCGTCGGGTATACCGAAGGAGGAATGGCATCTTGCCACGCTGCGTGAAAAATACATGGGCTGGCTGACGAACGAAGACGACTTCAAAGACGACATTCCCGACGCGGACGACATCCTTGCGCTGCTGCAGGAGCGTGCACACAAGCTGCACGACGAACGCGAAGCGCATTTCGGCACAGAGACCATGCGCGAGATCGAACGCGCCATGCTGCTGCGCTGCGTTGACCTCAAATGGATGGATCACATCGACGCCGTGGATGAGCTCAAGCGCGGCATCGGCCTGGTCGCCTACGGCCAGCGCGACCCGATCATTGCTTTCCGCGAAGAGACCGCCGATATGTTTGACGCGATGATCTCCTCCATCCGCGAGGACACCGTAAAAATCGTTCTTTCCGCGCCGTTCAAGACCGAAGAAGAGGTCAAGCGCGAACAGGTGGCGAAGGTCACCGGCACCTCCGGCGCGGGCGACGGCAGCGAACAGAGCAAGACGGTACGCAAGGGCAAAAACGACAAGATCGGCCCGAACGATCCGTGTCCGTGCGGCAGCGGCAAGAAATATAAGAAATGCTGCGGTCGTCCGGAAATACGCAACCAAAAAAGCGAATGATACATCATTGAACGGAGGAAAAAAATGAAAAGAAAAACCTTTTCCGTCCTGTTGGCATTGCTGATGCTCCTTTCCTGCTTTGCGGCAGGTCTGCCTGCGCTTGCGGCAGACGACGCCGAGCTGGAGAACATCTATCAGTTCCTGCGCTCTGCAAGCAAGGACAGAACAGAAGAAGACCACAACTTTGACGATGCGCTCAACATGCTTGCCGGGCTTTCGTCCGACGAACTGATCGCCGTCGGCAGACGTTCCAATCTTGGCGAAGACGCCGCCTTCTGGTGGGCCGGAGACCAGGCACTGCAATTGAACCGCAACTATTCAAGCAGCGGACGCACCGCTGAAATCAGAGCTTACTGCCCCTCCGTGTATCTTGAAATTGCCGAAAGAGTTCCAGCCTATGCAGACTTTGTCGGCGTGCTGCTTGACGGAATCACCGTTTATTCCCTGCTGATCGGCGAACCGACGGCGGAGATCACCCTTTCCGAAGAGGAGCGCACCCCGTTCGCCATCGGCAAACGCATGGCAGAACTTCCCGAAGGCCAGGCTGCGTCACTGAAAAGCGAAGCATTCTTCAGCTCCAGCGATTACATCTCCATTGAAGGGATCACCGAAAATCTTGACGAGGACAAAGCAAAGGACGAATCCATCGGCGCAACCTGCGAGATCGTTGATTTTTTCGGTATGCAGCTTGAAGACTGGACAACCGCATATCTGTCTGAGGAAGCTCTTGCCAATTTCAGCCTTTGTGCATCGTTCTTTGAAAAGACCTATGAGGAAGCCGAACGCAGCCTTGTCGCGCTGGCAGCCTTTGCCGACGTGATCGAAGGGCTGAACGCGCCCTACCGCACCAAAGATGTGGAAACCGCAAAGAATGCCTATGCAGCTGTTCCGTCTACCGCGTGGAGCCTTGCGGATGAACGGGCACTGCAGGCAAGAAGCAAATACCGCACCATCATTGCCTCTGCAGGGCTGGAAGACAACAGCGTCGATCTCAGCGCATACAAAAAGACCGACCTCGGCAAAAGCCAGCTTTCCGACAAATCGGCAAACGAAGTGCTGAAACTGCTGCGCAGCTCGGCAAACACTGACGAAAAGCTGTCTGCGGCTATTGCGGGCATCGCCACCGGAAAAAACCTCGTTTCCATACTCAACAGTCTGGGCGGCAAGAGTGATATTCTGGCAAGTCTGTTCTCCATTTCCTTTATTTGCTCCAATCTGAAGGATGACCCGAAGTTTGCCGGTGCCGTTAAAAAAATGGAAGCGCTGCAGGAGGAAGGCCATACGGAAGGTTTCAGCGAATCCGGTCTGGATGAAGAAAACTACGTCATCACCGTCTGGTCCTGCGCCGATCAGTTCACAAGCGCAGACTTCGGTTTTGAAGACGGCGACTTTTACGGCTTTGCCGACGCGCTTGGCGGCTGTTTGAGCGGCCTTTCCGAGCTGCTGAACCTGGTCAGCGGGTTCTCCTTCAAAAACATCGCCAGCGGCGATAATTACACCATTGGAAAATATGAAGACCTGATCCCCCTGTTCGAACTGCTCGATCTGCCGACGCCCTCTTCTGCAGAGTTCACCAAAGCTGAGGAAGCGATGACCTTCACCGACACGGAAGGCAACACCTTCAAAAATCCGGTACGTGCAGGCGTCAACTGTTTGCTGAAGCCTCTGGCTGATTACCTGACAACCACCTTTAAGAAAGCTCCGACAGATGCCGTGATCGATCTTTTGCCGAAGGTTGCTTATGCGATCGAAAGCGGTCTGCTGAGCAGCACCGTGGAAAAGCTGCTTGAACCCTTCAAAGAACTCGGAGTCAAAGTGGATGTCAGCAAGGACACATTCTGGGGCATGGTTGACAGATCGCTCGTCACCCCGCAGGAGGTCAAAAACATTGACGGCACCAAAACGCGCATGACGCAGGTCGGTTTCGATTTGGACAAGGACGGTCAAAAAGAACCTGTGCCGCTGACCAAAGCGCAGTTTGACAAGCTTGTGACCGACATCGCGGGCTGCGCGGAGCCGGCCGTGAAACCGAGCGTTTCCATTCCCAATGCGAACCGCATGGGATTGAACACACAGAAGAGCAAGGTCATTTCCGTGCTGCTTGCCGCTGTGCTGGAAATGGAAAAAAATGAAGCCGGTGAATCCTTCCTTGACAAGGCGTTGGATGGCATGGGCGCACCAAGTCTTGTCAAAAAGCTGCTGGGCTTTGCAGCAAAGCGCGGCACAGCATTCACCTTTCAGCTGCTTGATCGTTTTCTTCCGATCATCTCCTTCGCTTTGTCAGTTATGAGCCTCATCAAGCGGATCAAAGCGCTGTTTGGCAGATAAACAGCAACGCAACACAAGAAAACCGGCGGAGCGCATCCGCCGGTTATTTGTTTGCTTTTTCGCTTTTGGGTTATCTCAACTTTTATAAGAACACTTATAAGAAAGCCGCTTTTTCAAAAGAACCGCAGCACCTTACTCGGACAAAGAACACTGTTCAAAGCACATGAAAACGAAGCGCAAGCGCAGCCGAAAAGCGGCAGCACCTTGTTTGGCATCAGAAAAAGACGGCGGCGCCGAGCAGCGCTGCCGTCTTGCTTTTTTGATTGCTTGTCCGATCTTTACGTTATCGGATGTTGAACAGATTCATGATCTTGCCGATGAATTCGATCACCTTTTCCGCAAAGGCCTGGAACATATTCTTCTTCTGGGTGACCTTTTTCTGCTGCACTTCCGCGGGATCGGGCGGGATAACACCCTCAAGATCCTTGCCGTTGTCCACGATCAGCTGATCGGTCGAGGGATCTTTGCCGATGATCTTATAGATGAAATATTCTTCATTGCCGTCCGCGTCTTTGACACCGGTGGATTTGCCGGACACAAACTGCGGCACATGGATGGTCTCACTGGAATCTTCCTGGGTGATCTTGTTGTTCCAGACCGTGACCTGTGTCTTGGAATGGAGAATCGTCATAAACAGACGGTTGATCGTCTTCGGATAGACGTTATGCGGCACATCCTTCAGGAACCAGGTATAATCCGGGAACAGGCAGGTGGAAGCGTCGACCATATCATCGGCGGAAAGATACTGACCCTTGCCCTGCGCGCGCTTTTCACGCAGCTGTTCGCTGGTGAACGTCGTACCGATCGGCGCAGAATCCGCACCGAGGGACATGGTTCTCAGTTCCACGGTACCGTCCGCCTGCTGACCGGACATCTTGGAGAGCGGCATCAGAGGAGAATTGTACTTTGCAAAGATCGCAATGCGCAGCCCGTCTTTTTCCACAAGGCGTTTGAGCGTCTGCGGCCAAACGCTCATGACTTCTTTCTGATACTTGTCCAGCTTTTTGATCATGCCGGCATATTCTTCCTTGCAGTCGCCGAACACATATTCCTTGGCCTTTTCATAGGCGCCGGAGCTGATCATTGCCCAGTGACCCGGCCAGGTGCCGTAGGTCGCGCGGACCAGACGCGCCATCAGATAGGGTGCGGTCTTTCTCCAAACGTCGTTGGCTGTCTGCACACCAAGGCCGGTGAAGCCGAGGCTCTTGAGCGCTGTCCAGCCGCTGTTGATCAGATAGTAACCGTCATTGTCGACGTCGCTCTGATGGTTGATGTAATACTCGATGCGGGCGGGATCAAAATAGATGTTGTTGGTGAAGAAGTCGTCCATCTCCTGCACACCGTTGAACGCGGATGCATAGAAGATCGCAGTCTCGACCTTGCCGCAGCCGTACTTGGTCAGGTAGGTGGAAACGAGGGTCGTGCCAAGGCAGCGGCCGATCAGGTTGACCTTTGACTTGCCGGTCACACGGATGACTTCGTCGATGTACTTGTTCAGTTTTTCCACATTTTCATACGGATCCAGACGGCTGTCATAGGTGAACTGGAACTCCTGGATGCCGTAATCGCCCATGTGCGCCTTGGGCTTGACCAGATTCTGCACATGGCTGCCGTTGGTGATGTTGCCGTTGCCGTCCAGACGCAGCTCGCGGTACACCGGCTCGATGATCTCATAGAGCTTATCGGCAAAAATCTTCCAGTTGCCGGTCAGGTTGGATGCGTTATAGGCCAGAACGATCTGCGACTGCACTTTTTTGTCGTTGAAGATGTCGCCGAGCGACGTCGTCAGCGGATAAAGCTGATGAGCGCGGATGTTCGGGTCCGTATAAGCGGCTTTGCCCGGGTGGATGTCGGGGTCGAAATCCTTGTCATAGATGTAAGTGAACTTACCGGAGACGTAGACGACGGGATAGTCCACATCATACTTGACACTCGCGGCACTTGCTGCGATGGAAAGCGCAGTCAGCGCGCAGAGCAGCGCAAGCACCGCTGCAAGGAAACGACGGATGTTGTTTTTCATAGGGAAACCTCCTCAAAATAATGCATTACAAAACAAAATATATCACGTTTCGGTCAAAAACACAAGTGCGTTTTGACAGCCGGCAGGCTTTTGCGTGTGAACGGTCAGGTTGCCGCAGTGCGGTTGCCGCCGAAAATGGAAAGCAGGCGTGCAAAGAAGGACGTGATGAACGAAGCGATGATCTGCAGGATGTTCTTGCCGGGTGCTTCGGTGCCCGCAACCGGCTCGGTGATCTTTGCGATCTTCTGCGTGTTCGCGTTATAGGAAACGAACTGCGGGAACTTGCTGTCCGTAAAGACCGTGTACTGGGTCGAAGAATGGAAGATGTCCATGAACAGCTTGTTGATCTCGGGCGGATAGGCGTCGTGCGCAACGTCGCGGATGAACCAGGTATAGTCGGGATACTGGCACGCAGAAGCGTCAACCATCAGGTCTGCGGAAAGATACTTGCTCTTGCCGGTGTTCTTGAGATACTGGATATACGCGGCGGAGAAGGTCTCTCCGATCGGGGCGGCCTTGGCGCCCAGAGACATCGTTTCAAGCTCCACAGTGCCGTCTGCCTGCTGACCGGATTCGCTTGAAAGCGGCGCGAGCGGCGTGTTGTATTTGGAGAAGATCGCCACACGCAGGCCGTTTTCACGCACCATCTTGTTCAGCGTGTCGGGCCATTTGCTCATGACTTCTTTCTGATATTTGTCGATCTTTTTGATCAGACCGGCATACTTGGACATACAGTCGCCGAAGACCACGTTCTTCGCCTTCTGATACGCCCCGGCGCTGATCATTGCCCAGTGGCCCGGCCAGGTGCCGAATACGGCACGCACCAGCTTTGGCAGCAGATCCGGCGCAACGCGGTCCCAGACCTCGTTTGCGGTGTTGACGCCGGCGCCGGCAAGTCCGAGCGCGTTGAGGATGCTCCAGACGTTGCTGATCAAATCGTAGGTGTCGCCCTCGGTGTCCATGCCGTGCGCGATGTAATAGGAGATGCGGTTCTGTTCAAATTCGATGTTGCCGGTGAAGAAGTCGTCCATCATCTGCACACCGTTGAACGCGGACGCATAAAAGATCGCGGACGCCACCTTGCTGCAGCCGTACTTGGTCAAATAGGTGGAAACAAGGGTCGTGCCGAGGCAGCGGCCGATCAGATTGACCTTGGATTTGCCGGTCACCTGCAGCACCTTTTTGATATAGGTGTTGAGAAGCGCGGCGTTTTCGTAAGGATCGAGCCGGCTGTCATAGGTGAACATATAATCTTCCAGCGCAAAGTTCGACGTTTTGTTCTTGGGTGCCGCAACGGCATTGACATGGCTGCCGTTGGTGATGTCACCGTTGGTGTCGAGCACAAGCTGCCGGTATTCCGGCTCCACGATCTCGTAGATCTTGTCGCCGAAGATCGTCCAGTCGCCGCTGTTTGCCGATGCGTTGTAAGCGGAGATCAGCTCGCTGCGGTTGTTCATGATCGTTGTGGAGAGCGGCGTTTTCAGCGGATAGAGCCGCTCGGTGTTCTTTTTGTTGTAGATGTAGGTGAATTTACCCGCAACATAAACGACCGGGTAATCCAGCGTATTTGCCGCCTGCGCCGCAAGCGCAAACACGGGAAGCAGACACAGCAGCGAAAGCAGCATTGCAAGCACGCGTTTGAATTTGGGTTGCACAGTAAAACCTCCTGTCGATGATTTTTCTCTGATGAAAGAGAAATTTATACATATAAAGAATAGCACAAACCCGTTTTCTTTGCAAGGAAAAACCTCAAAAAACATGAAATTTAATGAGTTGTTTACGGTTTCGACACACGAAAATGAAAGTCGTCAGCGAAAAACAAAAATCCGCCATGACATTGCATGACGGATCTGCATAAGAAATTAGGCTAATGACTAACGACTCCCAACTGTTCACGCCGTCACATACCGCTGCAGCACAGCAACGATATCGCCGACGGTTTCCAGACCGAGCGCTTCGCGGTCGGGGATTTCGGTTTCAAACTCGTCTTCGATGGCGACAGCCATGTTCACAAGTTCCAGCGAGTTCAGGCCGAGATCGGCGCGGATGTCGGTGTTTTCATTGATCTCTGCTTCGGGGACATCGGCATATTCTGCGATGATACGAATGACTCTTTCAAGCATTTTTAACTCTCCTTTTTATTGTTCTTTGGGTGTTACTCGATCGAGCAGCTCACCAACGGTAATCTTCGGGTTTTCGATGCCGGCGAGAATGGTCTTCACTGCGTTTTCATGCAGCGCTTCCATATCGGCGGCAGTGGAAAGCTTTACGCGGTACATATAGTTGAGCGTCAGTCCGCCCGTCACAGCGTCGGGATGGCTGATCACATACAACGGCGTGAAATAGCGGCCGAGGTTGTAGGAACGGAAGTCCAGATGGAACGGCAGACTGCTCAGCGGCGGGATCGGGATCCACGAGAACATCATGCATGCAGGGCCCTGGATGGCGCTGTAATTGTAGATGTCTCTGGAAAGCTGCAGCGCCGCGCCATAGGGGAACCGACTGTGGCGGAAGAGCTGTGTGCGCACATCAAAGGTTTCCTTGAGCGCATCCTCAAAGGTCATCTCTTCACCGAGAATGGTGCGCAGCTGCAGCGGTTGGGCAACGCAGCCGCCCATGCGCTTTTCCTTCGGTGTGCCGCGTTTGCTGCACATGAGCATCATGAACACGTCGGGCGTGCGGTAGTTGATCGCAGAGCAATAAGTACGCAGACCGAACTGCAGCAGAATCTCCGGCGAGATCTTGTTTTCTTCGCAGTAGTCAAAAATCTTCTTCGCATCCTCGGCCGGAATGGTTTTGGAAAGGAAGTCGCTCTTATCCCAAAGCGGATTATATGCATAAGGCACGCGCAGCTCGGGATTCTTTTTCTTGATGCGCGTCTGCTCAAGCAGATCCGGTCCGTGCACGCCGGCATACATCGGTTCGCCGCCGCGCAGGAAATAATGCTTATAGAAATCCACATGGCGCTGCATTTTTTCCTTGTCCGCAAGACGTGTGAACTCTTCGATGATGTATTCCTCATAGCGCGGCAAGGGCTTCGGCATCCGTGTGCCTGCGTGCAGCGCAAGATAGACCTTCAGCATATCGAAGAACATGTTGACGATGCCCATCGCGTCCATGGCAAGGTGCGACGTCACAAAATAAACGCCGTAACTTCCGTTTTGCTGCGTATGGAAGAACATGATGCGGAACGTCTCTTTTTCAAAGAGCACGGGCACCTGCGCGTTTTCGCTGAAAAAGGCTTCCTGTTCTTCGATCGTTTCAAACTCCTTGATGGGAACCTCATACGGTTCGGCGCTCGGCAAAAAGTATTGCCGCACAACGCCCTTTTCCTTGATGAAACGCAGACGCAGAGAATCGTTGCGCTCGATCTCAAGGTTGAATGCCTGTGTAAGCAGGTCAAAATCAATTTTATGATCGATGGCAAACGACACGGGGATCTGAACAAGCTGCTTGTGGAAGCTGTATTTGACCATCATGTACATCGTTTGCTGAGAAGGAATCAGGTCATAAATATGATAGGGGATCTTTTGCTGTTTCAAGTGCTCATCCTCTTTTCTTCAAAGATCAAACCGACGGCTTCTGTCCATCAAAGCGATTCTGATTTCAGAAAATCCGACAGTTTAATAAATCTTAACATAACCCCTATCGCTTTGTCAAGGACAGAACGCAAGAAGTTCATATTTTTTAACAATTCATGAATCATTGTAACAATTCTGACGATCAGACACCGGAGTAAGCATTGAAGCCGCCGTCCACGGCGATCGTTGTGCCGGTGATGAATCCGGAATACTGCTCATCGCAAAGGAACAGCAGCGCACCCTCCAGCTCTTCGGGTTCGCCGAAGCGTTTCATCGGTGTTGCGGCAAGGATCTTGCCGGTACGCGCCGTGGGAGAGCCGTCCTCGTTCCAAAGCAGCGTCTTGTTCTGGTTCGTGGAGAAGAAGCCGGGCGCAATGGCGTTGACGCGGATGCCGACCTCGGCAAAATGCACCGCCATGAACTGCGTAAAGTTCTGCACGGCAGCTTTCGCAGCGGAATACGCGGGGATCTTTGTCAGCGGACGATAGGCGTTCATCGATGTGATCATCACGATGCAGGCGTGTTCCTTGTTCGCCATATCGGGCGCAAAGACCTGTGTCGGGATCAGCGTGCCGAGGAAGTTGAGGTTGAACACGAAGGAGATGCCCTCGGGATCAAGGTCAAAAAAGGTTTTGATGTTTTCGTCCTTCTGCACAAGGTCGATCTTTTCCAGCGTCTCTTTGGTCGTTGTGCCGCGCGGATTATTGCCGCCGGCGCCGTTGAGCAGAATGTCGCAGGTGCCGAAACGCGCAGCGATCTCGTCGCGGGCGCGCTGCATACTCGCCTTGTCCAGCACGTTGCAGGCAACAGCCATCGCTTCGCCGCCGGCGGCGGTGATCTCGTCGGCAACCTTCTGCGCTGCCGCGCCATTGAGGTCGAGCACGGCGACCTTTGCGCCCTGGCGCGCAAGCGATTTTGCAAAGCCGCTGCAAAGCACACCGCCGCCGCCGGTCACAACAGCAACACGGTTTTTCAGGTTTTCATGGTGAAACATAGTTTTAGCCTCCCGGTAAAATATTTAAGTTAATTTGGAATTTGGAATGTGGAATTTTTAATTGCCTGCAGCACCTTGTTCGCCGCAGGGACGGCGTTGTTCAACCCGATGCCGCCGTTTTCCAGACACACGACGATGGCAACGGGGAAATCGCTGCGCAGCGAAAAGCCGAAAAACCACGCGTGGCTCCTGCCGCCGATGACCTCGGCCGAGCCGGTCTTGCCGCAAAACTGCAAATTCGGAAAGCGGCTGTCGCCGTAATAGTTCTCCACATTGGAGCGCAGGAGCTTGCGCATGATTTTCGCGTCTGTTTCGCTGAGCTGAATATTTTTGTTGACCTGTCCCTTCACATCGAGCAGCTTCGACGAGCTTTCCACCACATAGGGAACGATTGCCGTGCCGCCGTTGGCGATTGCGCCGGCGAGCATGAGCATCTGGCAGGGGTTGACCAGCGTCGTATACTGGCCGATACCCGCCCAGCCACGGTCAATGGCGGCCGCACCGCGCAGATCGAATGTGCTTTTTGTGGTGAGCGCACCGCTGACCTTGACGTTTTTGCCGAAGCCGAGCTGACGCACGGTCGCCGTCAGCGCGTCGTTGCCCAACTCCTTTGCAAGTTCGGCGAACACGCTGTTGCACGAAACGTTCAGCGCGCGCTCAAAGGTCAGCTTTCCGTGTACGCCGTTGCATTTGACCGCGCTGTCGCCGATCTTGTAGCTGCCCGTGCAGGTAAAGGAGCGTTTGCGCACGTTCGGAAGATTATCGAGCGCACAGATGGCGGTCACGACCTTGAAGGTGGAACCGGGCGTAAACACACCGTTGAGAAAGCGGTTCATATAAACGCCGTCATACGCACCGCCGGCGGACGTATTCATGGACGAGGGCTTGTACATCGGATCATAGGTCGGTGCGCTGACCATGCACAGCACTTCACCGGTCCTGTAGTTATAGGCGCAGATCGTGCCCTTTCCGCCGCCGAGCGCATTATAGGCCGCCTTTTGCGCCTCGCTGTCGATCGTCAAACGCACGTCGTTGCCGCCGTCCTCGCCTGTGCGATACAGACCGTTGACGAAATTATAGCCGATGAGCGACGAGCGGTAAAGGGTCTGCACGCCCGTGGAGATGTAGCCCTCCGCGTCACCGACCAAATGCAGCGACGCCTTGCGCAGCGTGCTGTCGGCCGTCCAGACGCGCGCGCCGTCTTTTGTTTCCACAAGCACCTTGCCGTTGCGGTCAAGCACAGCGCCCGCGGCGGCGAGCTGACGGTTGGTGAACACATGGGTGTTCAGCCGGCTGGACGCCCAGGTACTGCCGTGGGTGATAAAACTGAACAGTAAAAAGCCCAGGCCGATAAAAAACGCGGCGATGAGCACAAACAGAACAGATGCACGGCGGGTGATGGTTTTCATGGATGAACCTCCGGGAGCGTAGGGGGGTGAGTAGAGAGTGGAGTTTGGAGAGTGGAGAGTGGAGAGTGGAGAGGGAACAGGGAACAGGGAACAGGGAGCAGGGAATAAGGGATTAAGGGATTAAGGGATTAAGGGGTTGAGGGGTTGAGGGGTTGAGGGATTGAGGGATTGAAGGTTCGCCTTGATGCGTTGCATTATGGCTGTCGGGCAGTGCTCTGACTGCATCTTTCGTCGCGGCGCGAACGACGTTTTCTCGTCCACGCAACCTGCAACCTTAATTCCGCATTCCGAATTAAACAGCGCTAAGCGCGGAAAAGCTCCGGATAGGTGCGCACGTCCGCCGCTTTGATGAATGCGAACAGCGCCCAGGAGCAGATCATGCTTGAGCCGCCCTGTGACAAAAACGGCAATGTGACGCCCGTGAGCGGCAGCAGATCGGTGATGCCGAAAATGTTCAGCGACGTCTGGATGAGCAGCATCGACGCCGCGGCGCAGGCCGAGATCGCATAAAACGACGAGGGTGCGCTTTTGGCGGTGCGGATGGCGTAAACGGCGATCAGCGCAAAGCTGATGACGATTGCAAACGCGATCAGAAGACCCAGCTCCTCGCTGATGACGCCGAAAATCAGATCGGTCGTGGAAGCAGCCACATAGCGCAGTCTGCCCTGCCCGATGCCGAGTCCCTGCAGACCGCCGGACACCGCATAGATGAGCGTGCGTACCTGCTGATAGCCGGTCGTGTCCACATGCTCCCAGACGTGGCGATACACGGCGAAACGGCTGGCGACATGGGGCTTGAAATAGATGATAAGGACCGCGCCGAGCGCTGCGACCGCACTGACAAAGAGGATCGAGCGCACATCGCCCGAGCGCAGGAACGCGATGATGACAAAGGTTGCAAAGAAGATCAGCGCCGTGCCGAAATCCTTCATCAGAAACAGCACGCCGATGCAGCCCATGGCGAAAAGAATGTACAGATAAATGTTTTTGCTCGTCAGCAGCTTGTCGAGCGACGCGGCGCCGACAAAGATGAACGCGATCTTGACGAACTCCGACGGCTGGATCGAAAACAGACCGTTTCCGACCACGATCCAGTTGTACGCGCCGTTGATGGAGCCGACAACAAAGCGGATATAAACGAACGAGAGCGCAAGCGCACCGAGCGAAGCCACCGCCAGCGGAAAACGTACCGCCATCACGCGGCGCACGTCCTTGAGGAACCACAGCAGCGCATCAAAGACGATGATGCCCAGCAGCACGGCGACCTCCTGTTTGAGCAGCGTGCGCTCGGAAACGCTCGCCGCGACCGTCAGGCCAAGACCCGACAGGAAGAACGCGATGAACTCCAGTTCAAAATTTGTTTTTTTCAAAAATGCGTGCACAACGCCGACATAGATCCACTCAAACGCGATATAGCCCAGAAGCAGCACCGCGCTTTTGGTGTGCGGCGCTTCGTCGCCGGTAAAGACCACCGGCAGCAGGCACAGCAGTTGAAACACAGTCAGAAGCAGCAGCACGAAGCCGCGGTCCACATAGCGGTATTTACTGCGCAGCCGGTCGGCGCGGCGTGTTTTTGTCTGATTCATACGCGCCCTACCTTTCCCGCCCGAAAGCGCAGCTCCTCGTCGCCGAACTGCAGGGTATCGCCGTCAAAAAGCAACTGCGGCTTTGTGACGCGCTGACCGTTGAGAAATGTGCCGTAGGTGGAATCGCTGTCCTCCACCGCCCAGCCGTCCTCATAAAGCACAAGGAGCGCATGACGGCGCGAGACCGACGGCGAAGAGAGCACAAGATCGCACCCGCGCGAACGGCCGACGGAGATATAGTTGCCCGTGAGCATAAACGTCTCTTTGGTTCTCGGATTTGTCAGTGTGGGGCGCGAAAACACATGGCGGCCCTGCACCGCAGAACGCGGCGCAGTCTCGATCTGCGACTGTCCTGTAAAAGATGGCGTGATCGGCTGCGCGGCGCGGTTTTTGCGCTCCGAAAGCAGATCCGGCTTTGTGCCCATGCGCTCAAAATGCAGCTGCGGGCGATGCGCGGCGTCATAAAAGAGCGGCGCGTCCGCGCGCTTCGGCGTTTCCTTTGCATTTGACGCCGGGGCGTTCTGCGCCTTTTTTTGCGGCGTGCCCGGCTCAAATTCGGAAAACACGGGCGGCGGCGCGGAAACCGCTGTGCTCTTTTTCTTTTTCCCGACACGGATCACCGGGTCGTTCACAACGGCAAAGCGAAACTTTGCCCCGCCGAAAGTCAGCGTGTCGCCGGGCTGAATGCGCGCTTTTTTTTCAACATCCGTGTAGTTCACGCTGATGCCGGAGCGCGAGTTCAGATCGAACACATACCAACCGTCCACACGGCGGCTGATGACCGCCTGAAAGCGCGAAACGGTCGGATAACCGATCACGATGTCGCAGCCCTTGCTGCGTCCGATGGACGTTTCCCACATATTCAGTGCATAGCGTTCCCCGTCGATGTTGTCGATGAGATAGCCGTAGGTCTTCTCCTTCGGGTGGCCGAGCAGCAGCGGCAGCAGGCATTTTGCAAGAATGACCACTGCCAGAAACGGCAGCACCCAGCGGGAAACGGCGATCACGGCGCTCATGCTTTCGGCCGCGCCACCAGCCGGTAGATCGGCTGGCCGAGTTCGGAAAAGCGCTTTTCATACTCGGTCACGATGTTGCCCTCCAGCCCGTCTGCGTGCAGATCGAGCGAGACCTCACTGAGTTCAAAACCGCAGCGCGAAAATTCTTCGATCGAAAAGCCGAAGAGCACGCGGTTGTCGGTCTTTTGCTGAATCTCGCCGTCCGGCGTCAGCAGTTCTTTATAGATGTTCAAAAACCGTTCGTGCGTCAGCCGCCGCTTTTGCTGGCGCTTTTTGGGGAACGGACAGGAAAAATTGAGATAGATGCGCCGCACAGAATGCGCCGGCAGCAGCACCGGCAGCGCTTCGGCGTCGATGCGCAGAAACTTCAAATTGGAAAGCTCCGCCGCCTGCGCTTTTTCGCACGCCTGCACGATCACGTTGGCACACACCTCCACGGCAAGAAAATTGACGTCCGGGTTGCGCCGTGCCAGTTCGACCGCAAACTGTCCCTTCCCGCAGCCGATCTCCACTTCCAGCGGCCGGTCAGCGAGGAACAGCGCAGACAGGTCCAGCGGCTTTCCGCAAAGCGGTTCTCCGTGTCCGCCGGAAAGATCGACATTCACAAGATAGGGCTGCACTGCCTGCAGCCGTTCGTCCAGATGTTTCTTTTTTCGCATGCGCATGACGGTACCTCAAGAATGTAAATGTAAATTAGAATTATAGTATAACATAGCTGAAAAAATTTGCAAGCGTTTGATAAAAAAAACTCCGGGCAACTGTATAAAATCAAAAAAGTGCTTGCAAACCGGACGAAAATATGCTATATTTTGAAAGAATATATTGAAAAGAAAGCAGGGATACTATGTCATTCGCAACAGACTACTGCGTTTTCCTCGGCAACATCGTATACAAAGGCTTCAATCATTTCACCAGCGAGGCGATGCCGACGCAGGAAAAGACCCTTCAAAAAATCATGAAAAAGAACGCGGACTGCGAGCTTGGAAAAAAGTATCATTTTGAAGATGTGCACTCTTTGCGTGAGTTCCAGGAAAAAGTGCCGATCTCCACGTTTGAGGATTATCTGCCGCTGATCGGCCGTATGCTTGACGGCGACAACGGCAAGATCATCACCTCCGGCAAGATCATCCGCTATTGCTCGTCCTCCGGCTCCGTCGGCATCCCGAAGCTGCAGCCGAAGACCGCCCGCGACATCTGGAATATGCAGTGCATGGGCTTTGCCGCAACGCCTGCGTGTGCGAGCAACTGGCTCAAGAAAAACACCGACCTCAAAAAGCTGCCCTCCGCCAGAGGTCCGCTCGTGAAAAACGGCTATATGGCGAACGGCGCGGCACAGATCCCGTTCTATTATATCAAGCCCTTCCTGCACGGTATCACCACCACGCCGATGGACATCCTCTTCCCCGAGGATGAAGAGCATACCGATACCGCTTACTTCCAGCTTCGCTTTGCACTGACGGACACCTCCGTCACCTACCTCGGCTCGCTCGTCATCACCCTGCTCACGAATATGTTCGAGTACCTCGAAGAGAACTGGGAGATGGTCTGCGACGATATCGAGACCGGCCGCATGAATCCGAGCGTGCGCTGCACGGAAAACCTGCGCAAAAAGTACGGCGTGATGAAGCCCAACCCGCAGCGCGCCGCGGAACTGCGCGCCATTTTCAAAGACGGCTTTGACGGCCCCGTTCCTGTCGGCAAACGCATTTGGCCGAAACTGACCTGGGGCTACGGCATGATCGGTTCCACCCTTGCGGTCTATGTGGAAAAACTGCGCCGCTATGTGGGCGACATTCCCCTGCACAACATGGGCTACGCCGCGTCCGAAGGCTATATGGCGATGCCTGTGGAGCTGAACGCGAACGATTCCGTGCTGCTGCCGCGCTCGCTGGTGTATGAATTCCTTCCCGAAGACGCGCCGGAAGGCACACGTCCGTTGCTGATGAATGAAGTGGAGGTGGGCAAGAACTACGAGCTCATCATCACAAACTTCTCCGGTCTGTACCGCTACCGCATCATGGACGTTGTGAAGATCACCGGATTCTACAACAACGCGCCGAAGATCGAATTTTTGTACCGTTCGAACATGGGTCTGAACCTTGCAAACGAAAAGACCACCACGCAGATGCTCGACTGGGTGGCGGAAAACATGCAAAAGCAATACGGCGTCAACTTCCACGGCTACAGCTTTTATTCCGAAACGAACGTCGGAATGCCGCACTATGTCATGGTGGCCGAGCCTGAAACGCCGCTCACCGACGAACAGCGCGCTGCGCTTTCCAAGGCGGTGGATGATCTGTTCCGCGAATGCAACGAAAAATATGAGAAATACCGCCGCTGGAACATGATCGGCGATTCGGTGTTCTTTGAGCTGGAAAGCGGCGCGTATGCCGCCTATCGCGAGCTGCTGCTTTCGCAGGGCCGCGTGCTCAACCAGATCAAGCCCGTGGTCGTGCTCAACACACCCGAGCGCAAGGAGTTCTTCTATTCGAAGATCAAGGCGTAAAACAAAAACAGCGCTTGACAAGCGCTGAAAAAACGGGTATAATAAAAAACGTAGAGAAGCCGGCAAGTAAGCGGCTTGCTCTCAGTGCGATTGAATAACCGCCCTCAGGCGCAATTTGGGGCGGTTATTATTTTGTTTTCATTGTTCCGTTTTGATCTGTGTCCAGCCGATCAGACGCACCATCGGGGACGGTGTGCCGGTGAGCACCTGTTTTGCGCGCGCATCCACAAGACTGCTGCCCACAAGCAGAAACGTCAGCGCTAAAATAACCGCCATCATCACCGCGAAGCGGCGAAAAAGAAAACGCATGGCAAAAGCTCCTTATATTATAGTTTATAGGGAGGGACTGCAAGTTGCCTCATCCACCGCTGTCGCGGTCCCCCTTCCCCATCACGCCCGAACGGGCTATGGGGAAGGCTTTATGCAGTTTTATTTTTCAACATATTTTTCCATCAAATCCGCCAGTGCCTTTCCGATACAGCGTCCGCTGTAGGCGGCCTCCTCCAGTGTGTTGCCGTCGGAGCCGACCTCAATCAGCAGCGAGCAGTGCGTCAAGTGCATATTGTAGCGCCGCGCACAGAAAAACAGCGGTCGCGTCAGCCCCGGAAAGGTGGTTTCCATCTGCTTTTGCAGCTGCAGCGCAAACACAAGGTTTTGCTCCCAGTCGGGAAAATCGGTCACACCGTTGCCTTCCTCCTGGCAGCCGCTGATAATCATCACCTGCGCGGCCTTTTTGCCGCCGATCACAGCAGTCGGTTTGATCTTCGTGGCCTTGTTCGGCAAAATCGCGTCGCGGTGGATGTCGAGCGTGATCTGAATGCTCGGGTACTTTTTCAAATACTCCTTCACCGTCGCGCGGGATTTTTCATAAGCGCCGGTGTAGCGTGCATCGTGGATTTCCGTGTCATGCAAAACGGAAAAGCCTGCTTCTTCAAGCTGCTTGCAAATTTCGTCGCCCACGCGCACCATGTTCTGCCCCTTATCGCTGCTGCGCGACGCGAACGACTGCGCGTAAAACGGGCGATCAAGCAACTGGTAGGTCTCTGTGGTGTGCGTGTGAAAAATCAGCACGCTCGGCGCGTCCTTTGTTACAGACAGGTCGGCTTTTCTTTTTAAGAGCGCGGCAAGGTCGATCTCGGTGTCATTCGTGTTCTTCACGCGCACCACGCCTTTTTGATCGGTCATCCCCTCGGTGGTATACTGCTTTTCCAGCAGCGTGCCGCCCTTCTTTTCGGTTTTTGCCGCCTGTTTTGCCGTTTTCATGCGATCCAAAATGTCCTGCGGCGTTGCAAGAAAAACATCGTTTTGCAACGCCGGTACCGTGGTCGCTGTTGTTTCCGGCGCGGCAGCAGTCGTCGGCGCCGTCGTTTGCGGGGGCATTGTTGTTTCCGGCGCCGCAGCAGTCACATCGGCTGCGGCTGGCAGCGCGACAGTCTCGGCAACTTGCGTCACAGGCAGTTGCAGCGGCAGCAGCGTTTTTGCGCTGAACACCACTGCTGCGGCACAGACATCGAGCACGGACGTATGGCTTGCCCACAGCAACAGCGCCGCAAAGCCAACGGCAACCGCCGGAAGCAACAAGCGCAAAATCGGTTTTTCTTTCATATCGCTCCCCGCTTTCGCTGAATCTCTGTTCAGTGTATGCGAAGCGTGCTTTTTATATGACGGCGGCCGCCGCTGCGCAATGCGCAGCGGCCATCCGGCGGGGCGGACATCCCGGTGCCGCAGGCACCGGGATGCGGGGCGCATCAGACGCCGAAAAGCCGAACGGCGGCAGATTCCGGCAGCGGACGCAAAAAAAGAACGTGCGTAAAAAGCGCCCCGTCCGCGCGGCTGTGCCGCGCAGCCGCCCCGCCGGATGTGCCGCGCAGACCTTCGGTCTGCGCGGCGGCCGCCGCTTCTATTTCACGATCGACAGCAGCTCTTCTTCGGATAGCTCCGGCTGCAGCGCGTGGTTGATGCCCATTGCAAGGGTTTCCGCCGCGCGGTCAATCATCAGATCGACCTCCTTGGGCGTCACCATCATCAGCCGTTCGCCGGATTGCTCCAGCGGCTGCCCGGACGGCGCATCCAGCCCGTTGGCCTGCAGCACATCCAGCGCCAGTGTTGTGGCGTCCACAACGGTCGGGATCCCGATGGCGATCACCGGCACGCCGAGCGTGCGCGCACTCAGCTCCACCCTGCGGTTGCCGACGCCGGAGCCCGGCGCGATGCCGGTATCGGTAAGCTGGATCGTTGTTCCCAGACGGGTCAGCCGGCAGGACGCGAGCGCATCGATCACCAGCACCGCCTGCGGCTGCACACGCTGCACGAGTGATTCGATGATCTCCGCCGTTTCAATGCCGGTCTGGCCGAGCACTCCCGGTGCGATCGCCGCCACAGCACGCAGCGTGCCGAGTCCTGCCTGCTTTGCCACTTCGCCGGTGATGTGGCGTGTTGCAAACAGCAGAGAAACGCACTTCGGGCCGAGCGCGTCGGGCGTGATGTTCTCGTTGCCGAGCCCGACAACGAGCACCGTGCCGCGTTCGGGAAGCATCCGCTGCAGTTGCTGCGACAGAATATCACGCGCCGTTTCGCGGGTTGCGGGGCTTTCCAGCCGGTCGGGCAGCTCCAGCGTCACATAGTTGCCCTGCGGTTTGCCGAGCGCACGCGCGCCCGCCTCGTTGAAGATCGTGATCGCGGAAACGCGCACGCCGTTTTGCTTTTGCATCAGACTGCGCACGCCGTCGGTCTGCTTTTTCGGCTGCATTTCCACATTTTCCAGTGCTAAATCCGTTCGTTTATTCATTTTCTTCACCCAAAGACTTGAAATTTGAACAAAAATGTAGTATTATTATGGTCGCTTTGCAAAAAGGTTATCCAAATATGCAAAAAGCACTTGCAATTTTTTTTGAAAAATGTTATGATTTACCGACGGAATCTTAAAGGGAGGTGTAACTCGGATGCCAAACATCAAATCGGCCAAGAAGCGTGTGCTCGTCAGCGCAACAAAGCAGGCGCGCAACAAATCTGCGAACTCCGCGCTGAAAACCGCCATCAAAAAGGCGAACACAGCGATTGAAGCGAACGCAGAGGACAAAGAAGCTCTGGTAAATGCTGCGGTGAAAAAAATCGATCAAGCTGCCGCGAAGGGTCTTCTTCATAAGAACAACGCTGCAAGAAAGAAATCGGCGCTTGTTACGAAGCTCGCAAAATAAGTCAGCTTTTTGTGAAAGACGAGATGGGTCACCCATCTCTTTTTCTTTTCTTGTTTATTTTTCTTTTTCTCTTTATTTATATTTTTCTGAAAGAATTTACAAAAAAGAGATTGTTTTTCTCACATGAACATGGTATCATAAATTTGATTACACAAAGGAGGTCTTTTATATGAAAAAAGGATTTCAAGCACTTCTGAGCGTCTGCCTTTGCGCACTGCTTTTGCTGACAGCGGCTGTGCCGGCATTTGCGGCGCTGGGCACAGTGAAAAAGCTTGTGCTCGCAGATACGACGCCCACCAGCGTTTCGCTGAAATGGTCTGCCGTTTCCGGCGCAAAGACCTATGAGCTGCAGCAGCTCAAAAGCGGCGCATGGAAAAAAGTGACTGCAACGGCAAACCGCACCTATACGGTCAAGGGTCTGAAAATGGGTTCGACCTATGCCTTCCGCGTGCGTGCCGTGAAGGGGTCGAGTTTCGGCGGATTTTCAAAAACGCTGAACGCGTCCCCCGCTCCGGCAAAGGTGAGCGGCCTTTCCTGCGCGGCAAAGAGCATGACCGCCGTGAAGCTGAGCTGGAAAAAGCAAAGCGGCGTAACCGGCTACCGTGTGCAGCAGTATATCAACGGACAATGGACCGTTGTTGTGAAAAAAACATCCGGCACCACCGCCAAGATCAAAAACCTGGAACCGGGCACCACCTATAAATTCCGCGTGTGCGCCTATCAGAAGGTCGGCGGCAAAAACTACTTTGGCGCCTACTGCACCCGCCTTGCAGTCAAAACCGCCGCAGTCGGCGTGCCGACCGGGCTGAAAGCAACAAAGGTGACCGACAGCGCTGTTGTGCTGCAGTGGAACAAGGTCTCCGGCGTGAAGGAATTTGTGATCTATTCCGTCAACGGAAACAGCCGCAAACGTCTGGGCGCGGCAGAGAAGAACGCCTTCACTGTAAAGAACCTGGCCGGTGGCACCGACTATATCTTCACCGTGATCTCCGTGATCCGCGGCACCGAGCGCAATTTCAAATCCAAGTATTCCGATAACCTCTCCGTGCGCACGGCGCCTGCCGCAGTGAAAAACTTCAAAGCCAGCGACGTCGGCGCCGAAGAAGTGACGCTGAGCTGGTCAAAATCCAAAAACGCCCAGAACTACCGCGTCTATCAGGTTGTGAACGACAAATGGAAAACCCTCGGCAACACCACACGCACGACCTATACCATTGACGGCCTTGAAGAGCTGACAAGCTATCAATTCCGCGTGCGCCCCTATCTCAACAACGCCGGCAAGGATCTGTTCGGTCCGTATTCCTCCATTCTGAACGTCAAGACATCCAAGGCGTCTGTGAAGGGACTGAAAGCAACATCCATTGCGGAAAAATCCATCGTCATCTCCTGGGACGCGATGGTGGACGCGACGGGCTACACTGTTGAAACCAGCACAGACAACAAAAACTTTACCGCTGTTTCGGCCGCACCTGCAACCGCAGGCGGCACTGTCACCGCAACGATTACGAACCTTGCGGGCAACACGACCTATTACATCCGTGTCAGCGCGAAATACGCAAACGGCACCGGCCTTCCGGCAAAGCTGACTGTACGCACTGCGCCGACCAAGACCCAAGGACTGAAGGCAACCGGCATCAGCGGCGGCATCAGCCTTTCGTGGAACCCCACGCCCGGCGCGGACGGCTATGAAGTTTCCAAATCCACCAACAGCAACAACTGGGAAGTTGTCAGCGACGTGTTAGATACCACTACAGTCGCGGAAAACCTTCCCGTGAACGTTCAGTATTTCTTCCGCGTACGCGCCTATTACAGTGAAAACGGCGTCAAATATTACGGCGATTATTCCGAACCTGCGATTTCCACCGCGCTGCCGCCTTCCGTAAAGGACCTGACGGCAAGCGGTGTGACTACAACGTCCTTCAACGTCACCTGGACAAAGCAGGCAGATGCGAACAACTATAAAATCAGCATCGCCTCTGCGGGCGGCTCCTTCACCGATCTGCCGAACAACGTGACCTA
The DNA here is from genome assembly GCA_902792985.1 of Oscillospiraceae bacterium. GTDB lineage: Bacteria > Bacillota > Clostridia > Oscillospirales > Acutalibacteraceae > UBA6857. The sequence continues at coordinate 5,507 of CADBBT010000004.1, read as the reverse complement.
TAACGGAGACAAAGCGAGCATCGCTGTCACCGGCCGCACCGCGGGCACCGAATACACCGTGCAGGTCTGCGCCATGATCGGCGGCACATTGAGCGCGCCGAGCACCATCACGGTCAAGACTGTGCCTGCCAAGGTGACGGGTCTGAGCGCAAGTGCAACAAGCGGGAGCGAGATCTCCCTGCGCTGGACGGCTGTGACCGGCGCGGAGACCTATGAGATCCAGCAGCGCACGAATGGCGGCGAGTTCGCCACGATCGGCACTGCAAAAGAGATCCCGCATGTGGTCTCCGGACTTTCCCCGATGACCGAATATCACTTCCGCGTGCGCGCGGTCAACACCACCGGCGGCAACGCACAGCAGGGTGAGTTCTCTGCCGAAGCCATTGCAACCACCACTTCGGCGCCGTCCGTGAATCCGACGCCGACCGACCCCACGCCGACCGATCCGACACCGACGGACCCGACGCCGACCGACCCCACACCGACGAACCCCACGCCGAGCAACCCGACAACGCCGGGCGGCAGAACGCCCACAACGTCCAACCGTATCAACGGCGTCAAGGTCCTGCTTAACGAGACCGGCAACAGCTACACCATGACCTGGGATGAAGTGGAAAACCAGAACGCGAAGTATGCCGTTGAGATGAAGAATCCCGCGACGAATCAATGGGAAGAACTCAGCGCAGGCAGTCTGTGGCCGCGCGTGTTCAGCAACATGAAAGAGAGCGACCTCGGTGTGAAATGCACCGCCGGTTCCGACAGCGCGACCAACGTCTCCTGGAACGCAGCGAGCGGCGCAAGCAAATATGAAGTGCGCTCCGAAGTATCCCACGGTACCGGCAAATGGCTGACCGGCCCCACATCGAGCAGCACATCCGCCACGCTGCGCCTTGCGCCGAATTACCGCCAGACCGTCCGCGTTTCCGCGATCGGCTCTGTCACCTTCCGCATTTTCGCGCTGGACATCTCCGACGAGAGCAAGCAGCTCGCTTACAGCGAAACTACCCAGACCGTCTACGTCGCCTATGACGACTTTGATTACACCACACCGGCCGTCGGCGCACTTTCCGCCTCGTCCTCTGCAGGCGACAAAGAAGCCTATGTGCTCATGCTCGCCCAGGCGGTCAACAACACACGCTATGAGACCGGAAAGCTGACGATGAACGCGGAAACCGAGCTGAAGAGCTCCGCGACCATGCTCGGCGAAACGGCGGAGGATAAGGAAACCTCCACCACCACCTGCACATTCAACAACGCCTCCGGCGAAGCGACGCATACGGTTACGAAATCCGACGGCACAAAAACCACCACAAAATACACGCTCTGGCAGTATTATGCCATTACGCCCAACGCCGGCACGACCTATCTCTATGACCAGCACAACCTCGCATCCTTCCAGAAGGGCGTAAAGTCTGTGACCGCAACACCCAACGCCGACGGCACCACGACCGTGGTCATTGTGCTGGGCAAGGAATCCTTCGACGCTTCGAAGAAGGCCATCTACCACCCGGGCTTCCTCGACAGCATCGCCGACAACGGCGATCAGATTGCGCAGTACGGCAATAAAGCCAAGATCAGCAACGCCTCCATCGGCGAAACGACGATCACGGCAAAGATCAACAAAAACTACACGCTGGATTCCTATGAGATCATGAACCCGTTCACCATGGATGTCACCGTAACACTTATGCTGATTCCGCACACAGCGCCTATGGTCAGCAGTTCCCACTTCAAATACACCTTCACAAGATGAGGCATCGGCTATGACACGTAAACGACTGTTTCAAATTCTCGGCATCCTCATTGCCGCCGTATGGATCGCCAGCGGCATCCTCGCCTTCGGCGTGCTGCGCGCACGCAAAAACCAGCCGAGCACGACCGCGCTCCCGTCGCTGACGACAACGGCGCCGTCCACGACCGCGCCGACCACGACGACATCGCCCTTCGGCACAAGCGCGTCGCCCTTTGGCACAACGCAGAACCCGACCGCGTCCACGACAGGCAGTTCGCTCTTTCCGACAAGCGGCACAACGGCAAGTCCCTATGGGCCCGCATCCACAACGCCTTCTGTGCCCTCCACCGCGGCAGGCATTGCCGTTCCGAGCGGAAAAAGCGCGATCGTTGCCGCCTATATCAACGCGATCAACACGCTCAAGAGCACGCCGAATTTTCAGCTTGTAAAAACGGAAACGCTCAACATCGTGCTCGACGAGATCACGCCGTCCTCGGTGCAGTCGATTGCAAACAAGATCATTGAGAGCAACCGCAAGACCTCGCCCGATAACTATCGTTTCTCCGGCGGCGTTGACGCAGCGTCCGGTCTTTCGCCGAACAATGTCATTGCGCCCATCGGCCGGCAGGCGTCGCTCAGCGAAAGCGGCGTTCAGTCCGCAACGGCCACCCCGACCGCCGGCGGCGGCTACAAGATGCGTTTGACCTTCGGAAAAGACGTGCAGACACTGACGAACGAGGCGCCCGTGTATTCCGGCGTTTTTGAAACGCTCAACAAAGACACCATGGGGCTGCCCGCCGCTTCCAAGGTGGACGACTTTACCGTGACGTATGACAATTCGAGCATCGAAGCCACTGTGGACAGCAGCGGACGGCTGGTCTCGTTTGTGCACAGCATCACCGTTGTCAACAGCGAAGGACGCGGCTCGCTGGTCATGCCGGTCACGACCAAGATGCACGGCAGCTACACGGGTACCTATGATATCTCATATTAACCGCATAAAATCTTCATTTTCAGTTGACTTTCCATCCGAAAGCATGGTATAATAACCATAATAATGAAACACGGAGGTACTATTTATGGACACTTTTAAGAAAATTGCAAAAATCGTTGCCATCGTTGCCGCGATCATCGCAGCCGTTGTAGCTGTTTATGTCGCGATTCAGAAGCTGATCGAAAAGAAGACCGCGAAAGACGCCGATAACAGAGAAAACTATGTTTCCTGCGCAAGCTTTGACGGCGACTTCATTTCCGAAACCACAGTTGCGTAACAAATCCATGCAGACGGAGCTTTTTGACAGGCTCCGTCTGTTTTTTCAAGAAGGAGAATCTCATGGGAAAACAAAACACGGAAGGAAAGCTTTCCGCAAAGAACTATATCGGCTATACCATCTGTGACACCGCCAACAATCTGGCGTTCTGCGTCATGGGCACCTACCTCGCCACCTACTGCACCGATATTCTGGGCATCACCGGCGCAGTTGTGACCGCCATTTTCTGGATCGCCCGCATCTGGGATGCCATCAACGACCCCATCATGGGCACCATCGTGCAGCGCCGCAAGCCCGGCAAGGGCGGCAAATACCGTCCGTTCATTCTTGCCGCCGGCTTCCCGCTTGCCATTTCCGCCGTGCTGGTCTATACCAAACTCACCGGCAATCTCACCTTCAACACGATCTATGTCGCCGCGACCTACATCCTTTACGGCATGATCTACACCGTGCTCTCCGTGCCCTACGGCTCTTTGGCCATGGTTATGACCGACAAGGAAAACGAGCGCGGCAACCTCTCTGTCTGCCGTGCCATCGGCGGCGGCTTCGGCAACATTCCGCAGCTGCTCTTCCCGCTGTTCGTCATGGTCGGCGGCGAGGACGGTCAGCAGATGGACGGCAAGCGCCTGTTCATTGCCATGTGTGCCGTGGCTGTGCTGATGATGCTGATCTACATCGTATCCTACCTTTGGACAAAAGAAAAGCCGGAGCTTGTGACGCTCAGCAACGAGGAAGTGCACATCACCTCCACGCTCAAAGACGTTATCAAGGACCGCGCCTTTGTGACGATGAGCCTGATCGGCGGCCTTGTGATCGCCGTGCAGCTCTATATCAATTCCGCGAACGTCTATCTGTTCAAGGACTTTTATCAAAAGAGCGGCATGAGTTCGATCTATCTTGTGATCTCGTATCTTCCGATGCTCATCATGATCCCGTTTGCGAACAAGATGATCCGCAAATGGGGCAAAAAAGAGATCTGCATCGCCGGGTTCTCGGTTTCGGCAGTCGCCTCGCTGATCGCCTGGCTCGGCCATTTCACCAATGTGTGGATCTACATCATCCTTGCCTTCTTTGTCAACGCCGGCATCGGCTTTGTCATTCTGGAAGTCTGGGCCATGTGCGGCGACATCGTTGACCATCAGGAATGGGTCACCGGCAAGCGTGAAGAGGCCACGAACTACGCGGTGTTTACCTTCATGCGCAAAATGGGGCAGGCGCTCGCCGCCATCGTCCCGATGCTCAACACCATGATCGGCTACGACAAAACCGCCATCGGCGCGCAGTCGCAAAAGGTGCTTGACGGAATTTACAACGTCTCCACCCTCGGTCCCTTCCTCATGATCGTGCTCATGCTCGTGCTCATGCTGCTCTATCCGCTGAACAAGAAAAAATCTGCACAGATGCAGGAAGAACTGGCCGCGCGCCGCGCATCAAAGCTTTCCGCAGAGCAGTAATCAAAGATGAAGCTCAGTAAATATGACGGTCAGAGGGTGCGCATCACCACCGTTTGGGGCGATGTCCTCGACGGCAACTGCCAGCACAACTTCGCCGACTACAACGAACATGAATTCGGCCGGCCGGAAGAAGGGCTGCAGTTTCCCTCTTTCCTTCTGTTTCAAAGCGACATCAAAAAAGTTCAGGTGCTGAAAAACGGCTTTCCGACTCCTTTCGGCAGGCTGGAGGAGATCGCCGTGGAAGACGGCGCCGACATCATTGAAGAGGTCTTTCTTTGCGAAGACGACGAACACACTCTGCGGCTGCTGCTCTGTTTGAAAAACCATTTGGAAACCGGAAAGACCGTCCCCGACCGGGAGAAAGTCTTTGCGCTTTTGGAAAAGCTCCTTCGGAAAACGAACAGCGCCAAGATCCGGCGCAAGACCGCAGAGCTTCTTTCCGTTTGGAAAAAGGGTCATATGTAAATTGCATACCGAACTGACGGGATACAGCCGGGGCTGTATCCCGTTTCTTTTGGTGTCTTCGGACGTGGAAAAAACCCCCGGTTCTACCGGGGGAGAAAAAAGGCTTTAGCAAAGGCAAAACGGGCGAGCTCAAAGCAAGCCCAAAGACCTTGCCAAAAGATAAACCTCCCGATATAATAGCGAAGGTTTGGCGACCGCATTGCTAGAATATGACAGGAGGTTTATGTCATGAAAATTGATAAAAGCGATAAAAATGAAGTCAAAAGTTCAGCTCATTCAAAGTATAGGTGTACCATATAGTATTTGCACCGAAGTACAGAAGGAAAGAAATCTACGGACAGATCAAAAAGGATATCGTGGAAATACTAAGAAAACTGTGTGAGCAAAAAGGAGTAGAGATCATAGAGGCAGAAGCATGTCCGGATCATATCCATATGCTGGTAAGTATTCCGCCACATCTAAGTGTATTACAATTTGTAGGATATTTCAAGGGAAAAAGTTCACTTATGATATTTGATCGTCACGCAAATTTAAAATACAAATATGGGAACCGACATTTTTGGTGCAGAGGATATTATGTAGATA
>CADBBT010000003.1 GCA_902792985.1 Oscillospiraceae bacterium | reverse complement strand
TCGCCCCTACGGATTCCTATTCCGTTTTCCTCATTCTCTCTCCACACTCCACTCAATCCCTTATTCCCTTAATCCCTGTTTCCTGCTCCCTGTTCTCTGTTCTCTCAGCCTCTCCACTCTCCAAACTCCACTCTTCCCTCAATCCCTTCTTCCGCCTTGACAAAACGGCAAATCCGGCGTAAACTGAAAGCAGAAACAGGAAAGGAGCCCGTATTATGGAACCGATCAAGACCTATTTCCTCTCGAAGAAAGCCCATGTTGCCGCGCTGGTGCTCGCCGTGCTGATGACGCTCGGACAGTTCACACCGGCACAGATCGCAATCACCGACGTCCCGGCGCGCGACAATACCTCCACACGCGTGATCTCGTTCAATCTGCGCTGCAAGGACGACATCTACGGCAGCGTTAAAAACCGCGCGCAGTTCGTGCTGGCCGTGCTGAAGGCCTATGCGCCGGATTCCTTCGGCGTGCAGGAGGCAACGGCACAGTGGCTCGCCCTGCTTGATGAGGGGCTCGGTAAAGATTATGCGCGTGTCGGGCAGGCACGCGACAGCAGCAAAAACACGGAGTACAGCGCGGTGTATTACCGCACAGACAAGTTCCGTCTGCTCGATTCCGGCACACGCTGGCTCTCTGAAACGCCGGAAACTGCCGGCAGCAAAAGCTTTTTGTCCTCCTTCCCGCGCATCTGCACCTGGGCAACGCTGAAAAACAAACAGACCGGCCGCGTCTATACCCATTTGAACACGCATCTTGATCATGTGTTGGAATATACGCGCGAAAAGCAGGCGCAGGTGCTCGTTTCGTTCATCAAACCTCTTGAGGCGCAGGGTCCCGTGGTCTGCACAGGCGATTTCAACACCGAAGAGGGCGCAAAGGCATATAAGGTCGTGGCCGGCGCGCTGGACGATACAAAAATGACCGCCGCCGTTTCCGACGACGGGCCGACCTTCCACGATTACGGCAGGCCGCTGCTCGGAAAGGAAAAGCCGATCGACTTTATCTTTGCTTCCCACGGTACCATCGTGCAGCGCTACAAGATCATCGACAACACGGTGGAGAATATGTATCTGTCCGACCATTACGGGCTGTGCAGCGATTTGGCGCTTTGAGCCCGGGAAGAAAAACGATGGAGATTCATTACGCCGAAGAACACGGGTTCACACGCGAGGAGCTGGAGCGGCTGTTTCTTTCCGTCGGCTGGTCGTCCGGCCATTTTCCGGAAAAGCTGGTGCTCTCCATGCAGAATTTCAGCACGGTCGTTTCCGCCAGAGCTGACGGCAGGCTTGTCGGCCTGATCTGCGCCATGGATGACGGGATCATGAACGCATATGTGCACTATCTGCTGGTCGATCCGGCATTTCAGGGTGAAGCTATCGGGCGGACGTTGGTTGCGCATGTGAAAGAAAAGTATCGGGATTACCTGCGCATTGCGGTGATCGCCTATGACGACGAGCTGCATTTTTATGAAAACTGTGGTTTTGTCAAAAGCAAGAATGCTTCGCCGATGTTCATCACCTCGCTGTGGACATAAACAGACCTAATGAAAAGAGCGCACTGCCTTTTGATTCGGCAGTGCGCTTTTGATTGTGCATGAAAACGACTCAGTTTTGTGTGAGTTCAAACGTATCCTGTGCGATCATCAGCTCTTCGTCCGTGGGGATCACGAGCAGCTTGAGCGCGGAATCGGTCGTGGAGATCTCCACTTCCTTACCGCGCAGTGCGTTCGGCGCCTCGTCGATCTTTGTGCCGAGGAAGGCGAGTTTTTCCGCAACGCGGGTGCGATATTGCGGGTTGTTTTCGCCGATGCCGCCGGTGAAGACCACGGCGTCCGCGCCGCCCATGGCTGCGATGAAGCCGCCGATGAGCTTGGTGAGCTGATGGCAGAACATGGATTCGACCAGCTGTGCGCGATGATCGCCCGCCTTTGCGCGGTTTTCAATCGTGCGGTTGTCGCTCGTCGGTTCGTTGTTCGGGTCTTCCGTTGTCAGACCGAGCATACCGCTCTTTTTGTTGAGCAGCGTGTCGATCTCGTCGGGGGAAAGGCCTTCGCGCTTCATGATGAACGGAATGATCGCCGGGTCAATGGAGCCGGAGCGCGTGCCCATCATGATGCCCTCCAGCGGGGTCAGACCCATTGTGGTGTCGAAGCATTTGCCGCCCTTGATCGCGGCGAGGGAGGAGCCGTTGCCGAGATGGCAGGTCACGATGCGCAGCGTTTCGGGATCGTATTTGCCCGGATATTTTTCGCAAAGGAAAGCGGCGGTGCGCTTGGCAATGTAACGGTGAGAGGTGCCGTGGAAGCCGTAGCGGCGGATGCCGTATTCTTTATAATACTTATACGGCAGCGCATACATGAACGCCTCTTCCGGGATCGTCTGATGGAACGCGGTGTCGAACACGGCGACCTGCGGGATGCCGGTCATGATCTTTTCGCACACTTCAATGCCCATGAGGTTGGCGGGATTGTGGAGCGGGCCGAGGGGGATACATTCGCGGATGGCATCCTTGACCGCTTCGGTCACAAGCACGGAACCGCTGAATTTTTCACCGCCGTGCAGCACACGGTGGCCGACGGCCGCGATCTCGTCCATCGAAGCGATCACGCCGAACTCGCTGCCGGTCAGCGTTTCAATCAGCGTGGTGATGGCCGCGCTGTGATCCGCGCCGGCTTCCAGCGCCTTTTTGTCGATCACCTTTTCCAGCTTGCCGTTTTCGTTCGGCAGCTTGTGGGTGAAGGTGGGCAGCGGCGTGCCGAGCTGCTCAAAAATGCCGTTGCAGAGCACTTCTGCTTCAGGCATCTGAAAAACAGTGTATTTCAGCGAGGAGCTGCCGGCGTTGACGATCAATTCTTTTACACTCATGTTATTTCTCCTTTATTGCAAATAAATTCATTTCATTATAACATACTTTTTTCTGTTTTTCTACCTGTATTTGAAAAAAATATTCTTGACAAAGAGAGATGGAAAGATTACAATGATTTTGGCTGTGTATTCCAAGAAAAAGGGTGCAGCGGAAAGGAAGTTTTTCATGCACGAACGCTTGCAAAAAATCAAAGAGGTGCTGCAAAGTACCTATTTTTATACCATCTACCTGTTTTTTGTGCGCAATTTCAGAAAGGCAAAAAAAGGCTTCAAAAAAATGCGCAAAAACCTCAGGCGAAGCTGGAGACGTACGATTGACCCGCTGTACAAAAACTGGGTGTTCAAGCATCTGTATCCGGGCGTTTACGAAAAGCACGCAAAAGCGCCCGTGGACGAAAAAAAGGTCGTGTTCGTCGAACTGCGGCTGCCGAAGCTGACCAACAGCTTCAAGGTGCTGTATGACACGCTGTACCGCGACTATGATTTTGACATCCACTGCCACTTTCTGCGCAACACCTACGTTTCGCGCAAGGAGTACCGCAACAATGTCATGGCCATGCTTGCCGACATCGCAACGGCGAAATATGTCTTTTTTGACGAGGCCACGAACGTCAACGGCTGCTTCAAAATGCGTGAAGAGACCGTGGTCACCCAACTCTGGCACGGCTGCGGCGCGTTCAAAAAGTTCGGCTTTTCCACGGCGGACGCCATCTTCGGCGCTTCGCGCGAGCAGATGGAAAAATATCCGTTCAACCGCAACTATACGCGTGTGACGGTCAGCAGCCCCGAGGTCATCTGGGCGTATGAAGAGGCGATGCAGTACAGCCACGAAAGCGGCGTTGTGCAGGCGCTCGGCTCCAGCCGGACCGACATCTTCTATGACCAGCGCGTCATCAACAAGGCCTATGAGAACCTTTACGCCCTCATGCCGCAGGCCAAAGGCAAAAAGGTGATCCTTTACGCGCCGACGTTCCGCGGCCGTGTGGCAAAGGCGACCACGCCGCGTGTGCTGATCCCCGAGTTCATGAAATATGAGCTGGGCGATAACTATGTGCTGCTGTTCAAGCATCATCCGCTGGTGCGCAAACGCCCGAAGATCAGTGAGTTCTGCGCCGACTTTGCAATGGACGTCACCGACACGATGACGATCGAAGATCTGCTGTGTGTGGCGGATATTTGCATCTCCGACTACTCCTCGCTCGTGTTCGAGTATTCACTGTTTGAAAAGCCGATGCTGTTTTTGGCGCACGACCTTGAAAACTTCTTTGATTGGCGCGGCTTCTACTATGATTACAACGAGCTGGCGCCCGGCCCGATCGTGCAGAACACGACCGGCGTGATCGATTTCATCAAGCACATCGACGAGCGCTTTGACCGCCGCCGCGTGCACGAATTCCGCAAAAAGTTCATGCTTTCCTGCGACGGCCACGCCACCGAACGCATTATGCTGGACGCGTTCGGTGAAGACGCGCTGAACGCCCATAGGCGCGCCGAACCGCTGGAGGATCTGCCGTATCACGAGATTCCGCATTCCAACGACTACACCGAGCCCGAGGAAGAGGACGAGGACGAGGACGAGACCGCCGACGAGACCAAGAAGGACGCGGAGGAGTAAGAGCAGGGAACAGGAGACAGGGAACAGGAGACAGGGAACAGGAGACAGGGAACAGGAGACAGGGAACAGGAGAATTCATTGAAAATGGGGGCGAAAGCCCTTCACAATATTTATTTTTCAGGAGGCAAAACTATGAAACACATCCGTAAGCTTTTAGCGCTTGTTTTAGCCACGCTGCTTTTGTGCAGCGTTCTGCCGTCAGCGTTTGCGGCAGACAGCAAGGTGATCGCGTCCGGCGGCTTGAACGGGATCACATGGACGCTCACCGAAGACGGCGTTCTGACCGTCAGCGGCAACGGTCCCATTGCGGACAAAGATAACTATGAGTACGACGAAAACGGCGAAGTCTCTTCCATTGAAAAGATTGACTGCATCGGCTGGCAGATCGACGCCTGCCTGGCTGCCATGGAGGAAGGGCTCAGCGCAAAAGACGCGTCGCTGCTGCGCCACACCTTTGTGAAAACGCTGATCCTTGAAGAGGGCATCACGAGCGTTCCCGATGGCGAATTTGATATTGTCTATCCGCGCACGATCATTTTGCCCGCAACGCTGCAGACACTCGGCAACGCTTCGATCAACGCCCAGTTTACAGAGTCGCTGATCGTGAACGGCAAAGACACCGTTGTCAACGGCGGGTTGTATATTTCCGCTTATCGCACCGGCGAAACCCCGTATGCTTCGATCGACAAAGCGGTCGCCGCGGTTGCAAAAATGGAAGCGAAGTCCGCCAAAATCGAGCAAAAGATGAACATCGTCTATGATACCGGTCTGGCGTTTGAAATCAAAGAGGGCCTCTATAAGGATATGACAAAGAAGGAGTTCCTTGCCACCTTTAACGAGACCTACGGCAAAAGCTACACCAAGCTTTCCCAGTGCATCTCCTTCGGCATCAAGCGCATCAACAAGACCTTCGGCACGAACTACAGCAGCGCCGATGAGATCTTTACCGTCATAAACGAAGAGGACGGCTCCTACAGTATTGAAAGAGACGAGAAGATCGACGACGTGATCGGCGCAATGCATGACGCGAACGATATTACCGCCCGTCTGGATTACATCTATCTCGGCGAGATCGAATCGGGCGGCGAAAAAATCGCGTATCAGTGGCTGACAGTCAGCGCGCCCTCCGGCAGCAACGCCGAAAAAGCGGCAAAGACCGACGGTCTGCCGTTCAACGCGACGACCCCGCCGGAGAAGGTGACGTTTTTGCAAAAGGTGCAGCAGTTCTTTGAAAAGCTGAAAACCAGATTCGAAGTCCTGGTTACCATGTTCAAGCTCTCTCTGCCGCACTTCGATTTGCCGAAGCTGTTCTGAATCGTTTGAACAAGAGGTAGCTTTATGCTGCAAAAGCTAAAACAATTATTACAGGCACTGCCGGTCTATACGCTTTATCTGCGGCTTGTGAAGCGCTTTCGCTTCTGGGTGCAGGACCGGCAGTATCCTGCCATCTATCGCCGCGCTGCAAAGCACCCTGTGAAAGAAAACAAGGTGCTTTTTTTTGAAAGCAGCCGAAGCGAGCTTTCGAACAGCTTTTCCGTGATGTTTGACCGTCTGCAAAAGGACGGTTATGATTTGCACTGCCATTTTTTGAGACACACCACAACGCCGCACAAGCAGCAGCGCAAAGTTTGCCGCGCGTTTTTCCGCGATCTTGCCACGGCGCGCGTGCTTTTTCTGGATGAGGGCACCGATCTGCTTTCGCACATTCCCGTACGCAGGGAAACGACGGTTGTTCAGCTTTGGCACGGCTGCGGCGCGTTCAAAAAATTCGGCCGCAGCACCGCCGAAAAAAGTTTCGGCGCATCGGGCGAGTATATGGACACCCATCCGTTTCACAGCCACTACGACCTTGTTACGGTCAGCAGCCCCGACGTTGTTTGGGCGTATGAGGAAGCGATGGACATTGCCCACGAAAGCGGGATCGTGCAGCCGGTCGGCGTGAGCCGCACCGACGTGTTCTTCGACGCGGCGTTTTTGAAAAAGGCGAAGGACGCCGTGCATACGGCTGTGCCGCAGAGCGAGCACAAACAGATCATCCTGTATGCGCCGACATTTCGCGGCGAGATCATGGACGCGTATGCGCCGGACAAGCTCGACCTTTCCGCGCTGAAAGAAGCGCTTTCCGATCGCTATGTGCTGCTGCTCAAGCATCATCCGCACGTCAAGCACAGGCCGCCTGTTCCGGACGACTGCAAAGCGTTTGCGTTCGATGTGACCGACAGCCTTTCCATCGAAGATCTGCTGTGCAGCGCGGATGTCTGCGTTTCCGATTATTCCTCACTCATTTTTGAATTTTCGCTCTTTGAAAAACCGATGCTGTTTTTTGCCTATGATCTGGAGGATTATTTCGACGCGCGCGGCTTTTATTACAACTATGACGCGCTCACGCCCGGACCGGTTTTGCGCACAAGCGACGCAGTGTGCGCAGCGCTGCGCGATGTGGACGCCTGGTTCGACCCGGCACAGGTGCGCGCATTCAAAGAAAAGTTCATGTCCGCCTGCGACGGGCACGCGACGGCGCGCATTATGCAATTCTGCGGCTTGAAGAAATGAGATTTCTCTTATATAATGCTAATAAATAAAATAATGGCGCTGATCTGTGCCATGAGGGGATTTGGTATTATGAACACCACAAAAAAACATTTGTGCCGATTGTTATGCGCGCTGCTGTCGCTGCTTTTGCTGAGCAGCCTTGCGGTGGCCGCGTCTGCGGCAAAGCCCAAAACCAAAAACGAAGTTCCGGTGATCTTCGTTGCCGGCTTCATGTCCACAAAGACCATTGACCGGGCGACCGGTGAGCAGCTTTTTCCGCCGAGCAAAGAGGTCATCACCGCTGCGGCGCAGGCGCTTGCAGAAACTGCGGCAAAGCGGCTTTACACCAAACGTGAGCTCAATTGGAAGTATCCGCTCAACCAGGCGGCGCTGCGTCTGTTTGACGGCATCCGCTGCGACGAAGACGGCGTGCCGATCAACAGCTACACCGGCACGGCATATATACGTCCGGCGCCGGAAAAGATCCGTGAAAAATATCACGACGACGTGGGCTATACCGCCGAGGATCCGATCTATTACAGCTATGACTGGCGGCTCGATCTGCGCACGCTTGCGCAAAAGCTGCACGATTTTATTGAATACGTTTGTGAATGCACGGGCGCAAAAAAGGTCAAGCTCATCGCGCACAGCATGGGCACCTGCGTGACCTCCACCTATATGTACGTCTATGGCAGGGAATATCTCGACGATGTGATCCTTTACATGGGCGCACTGAACGGCTCCAGCACCTGCGGCGACCCGTTTGAGAACAACCTCAGCATGGACAACGCGTCGATCATGGCTGCGGCGAACGCGATGCTCGGTACCGACCTCAAAGGCGAGCTGCTGCGCGCTGCGCTGGACATTCTGTATCAGCAGGGGATCGTGGGCGCCGGCGTTGATTTGATCGATAAGATGGTGATCGGGCTGTTTGACCGGCTGTACACGGAATCGCTGCCGTACATTTTCGGCCGCATCCCGGGCTTCTGGGCGCTGATCCCGGCCGAATACTATGACGGTGTGCGCAATGAGTTCGCTGCCGGTGTTGTTACGGATACCTTTTATAAAAAGGTCGATTTTTACCACACTGTGCAGGAGCACGAGATCGAGACCTTCCGTGCAATGATGAAGCAGGGTGTCGGCATTTCCGTGCTGACGAAATACGGCTACCCGCTGGCTCCGATCGTGGACTCGCGCGAGAACGATTCGGACTTTGTTGTGGATGTGAAATACAGTTCACTCGGCGCAACCTGCGCAAACTATGACGAAACGCTGCCGGATTCCTATGTGCAGCAGCTGCACCCGGAGAAGAACTATATCTCTCCGGACCGCAAGATCGACGCGTCCACTTGCGCGTTTCCCGACCAGACCTGGTTTGTGAAGAATTCCAGCCACACAGACACGATTACCAGCGTGCCGCTCAAAACGCGCCAGGAGCAGCAGATGCTGCAATGGATCCTGTGCGCTGACGGACAGCCGACCGTTTGGGACAACCCTGCTTATCCGCAGTATATGGTCTATCTGCCGGACGGCTCTCTTGCGCCGCTGACGACGGAAAACAACTGCGACATTTTAGGCAACCGCGTGCGCGAAGAGGGCTTTGCGGCGCAGGCGCAGCAGATTGTTGCGGATCTCAGACACATGGTCACGGTGCTGTTTCAGGCAGTGAAACCGTTCTGAAAAGGACAATACAAATAATACGCGCGCACGGTCGGCAAAAGCTGACGGTGCGCGTTTTTCGGTTTACGTTGCTTGCCGCACAGCTTTGCTGCGCGGCGAAGGCGGCGGCGGAACCGCGCGGCGAATGCCGCGCGGCCCGGAGCGCGAAGCGCTCCGGCAGCCTCGCGCGTTGCGCGAGGCGTTCCGCCGCCGCCTTTTCACGCGCGGGATCCCGCGCGTGAAAACGGGCCGCAAAAAGCGGCCCGCGAAACGGATTGGTAATTTAATCACTGATCTTGCTGAGGAACGCCTGCAGACGCTCCGTTTTCGGGTGCTCGATCAGCTCTTTAGCCGCACCCTCCTCGGCGATCACACCGCCGTCCATGAACACGATGTAATCCGAAACCTCTTTGGCAAAGGTCATCTCGTGCGTGACGATCACCATCGTCATGTGCTCGTCCGCAAGTTCGCGGATGACTTTCAGAATCTCGCCGGTCAGCTCCGGGTCGAGCGCGCTGGTCGGCTCGTCAAAGAAGAGAATCTTCGGCTCGAGCGCCATTGCGCGTGCAATGGACACGCGCTGCTGTTGACCGCCGGAAAGCTGGCAGGGATAAAAGTCGAGCTTGTCGGAAAGCCCCATTTTTTCAAGCAGAGTCCTTGCTTTGGCGTCGATTTCTGCGAGGATCTGTTTTTTGTTTTGCTTGTAGTCCTCGCGCTCCTTTGCGCGCAGACGCGGCGCGAGCGTCACATTGTTCAGCACGTTGTATTGCGGGAACAGATTGAACTGCTGAAACACAAGGCCGAAATTGAGCTGCTTTTCGCGGCGCATTTTAGCATTCGGCTTGACAGTGCTTTCGCCGTCAAAAATGGCGTCGCCGTCCACAAGGATCTTGCCGCTGGTCGCCGTTTCCAAAAAGGTGATACAGCGCAAAAGCGTGGTTTTACCACTGCCGGAGGAACCGATGATCGACAGGACGTTGCCTTTTTCCAGAGAGAAGGAGATACCTTTGAGCACCTCATGCTTGCCGAAGCTCTTGTGCAGATTGCGCACTTCCAAAATTGCCATGTCGCCGCCTCCTTACACTTTGAAAAAGTCCAGTTTCTTTTCGAGTCTGCCGAGCAAAACCGTCAGGATGCCGCTGGCAAACAGATAGTAAACCATGGTGAAGAACATCGGCCAGATGGCGCCGGAGATGCCGTGGGAGCCTTTCATGAACGCCTGCCCGGCCCAGATGATCTCCTGCAGCGCAATGATGCGCGCGAGGGAGGTGTCTTTGACAAGGGTGATGATCTCGTTGCTCATCGGCGGCACGATGCGTTTGATGACCTGCAAAAGCACAACGCGGAAAAATGTCTGCGTCTTGGTCAAGCCGAGTACCTGTCCGGCCTCATACTGCCCGATGGGAATGCTCTGGATGCCGCCGCGGAAGATCTCGGAAAAATAGCAGGCGTAGTTGATGATGAACGACACGGTCGCCGCAAGAAAGCGTCCGTCTTCGCCGCCGCCCCAGATGGGCTTGTGCCAGACAAGACCGGGGAAGTAGTAGATGATCAGAAGCTGCAGCATCAACGGGGATCCGCGCACAATCCAGACGAACAGGCGCGTGATCTTGTTGACGACCTTCATCTTCGACATGGAGCCGAACGAAATGACCAGACCCAGCGGCAGCGCGCCGAGCAAGGTTGTGCAGAACAGCTTCAGCGTTTGCAGAAAGCCCACGTTCAGCGATTGAAAGACCACCGGAAACTGGGTGAAGAAGGTTTCAAACTGCTGGGATAAATTTTGAAAAAAATCCTGCATAAAAACGTCTCCTGAAATAAGAGGTTCCGAAGCCGAACGACCTCGGAACCAGGGAAATGATGGACCGATTTATTTGATGATGGTGTCGGTGGAAATACCATACTGCTCGGCGATCTTGTCCACACTGCCGAGGGCAACTTCGGAATCAAAGAACGTGTTGAAGGCTGTCACAAGGTCGGACCCCTTGCGGAAGCCAACGCCGTATTCTTCGCTGTTGAGCGACGCGGTGTAGGTCAGGCTCGAGAAGCCTGTGCCTTCGCCGATCATGGCGCCCGCCATCAGCAGGTCAATGATCGCGGCGTCGGAGGTGCCGGCGGCAACTTCCTGCAGCGCGGTGGCCTGATCCTTCACTTCCGTGACGGAGAAGCCGTTTTCTTCAGCAACATCCTGACCGGCAGAACCGGCTTCCACAGCGAACTGCAGATCCTTGCAGGCTTCGGCGGTCTGATAATCAGCAGCCTTGTCTGCGGGAACCACGATGACCTGTGCGTTCTTGCAGTAAGGATCGGACACGCTCATGGCGGATTTTACTTCGTCGGTGATGGTCATGCCGTTCCAGACGCAGTCGATGGATTTGCCGTCAAGCTCCAGGATCTTGTTGTCCCAGTCGATCTCGGTGAATTCCACTTCCACGCCCAAAGAGTTGGCAAAGGCTTTGGCGAGGTCCGCGTCAAAGCCGACCCATTCTTCGCTGCCTTCTTCTTTGAAGTCCATGGGAGCAAAGTCGGTGATGCCGACGACAAGCTTGCCCTTGCTCTGAATGTAAGCGAGGTCGGATTCCGCAGCCGGAGCGTCGGAAGTGTTTGCCGCATCCGTTGTGGCGGTGTCGTCGGTCTTGTTGCCGCAGGCAGCCAGCGCGAAGCAGGCGATGACCATAACGGCTGCGAGCAGAAGTGCGATGAGTTTTTTGTTCATAAAATGATCTCCTTTTCTTGCGCTGTCCAGCGCTTTACTGTGCTAACAGTTTACCACGATAAAGAATTACTGTCAAGAGATTTCGAAAAAAAAGCGTTGCCGCAGATGCAGCAACGCAAAAGGTTCGTTTCTTTTCAATGCAAAGGCTGTTTTACGCTTTGATCTCATCAAAATATTCCGCCAAAAACTGATCCACACGGTGCCAGTATTCCTCGTGGAACCAGTGCGAGGAAACCGCGTGCTCCGCGCCGTGGACCACATATTTTTCCTTCGGCGCCGCGCAGGCGTTGTAGACCTTATCGAGGTTTTCAAACAGCACAAAATCGTCCTTGTCGCCGTGCATGAAGAGCGTGGGGGTCTTGCTTTTTTTGAGCTGTTCCACAGCGGAGGCTTTTTTAAAGGAAAAGCCGTTGAGAATGCGGTTGGCGATGTTCGCGGCGGGCATAATGATTTTCGGCGGCACATGATAGGTGCGGATGCACTGGTCGGTGAAGATGTCATACACGCTGGTAAAGCCGCAGTCCTCGATGGCGCAGATCACATTCTTCGGCAAATCCTCGCCGGTGGTCATCATCGTGGTTGCCGCGCCCATGGAGACGCCGTGCAGCACGATTTTCACCTTCGGGTTTTCCTTGACAAGGCTGCGCGTCCAGTCGGCGATGTCCAGCCGGTCCAGCCAGCCCATGGAAACGTATTTGCTTTCGCTGTCGCCGTGTCCGTGCAGATCGGGGATGAGCACGTTGAAGCCGCGGCGGTAGTATTCCATGGCATAGCTCGACATTTCGCGCTTGCAGTTCGTCCAGCCATGGATGACGATCGCCCAGTTGTTGCTGTTGGAGGGATTACGGAATTCCATCGCGTGCAGGGTCTTGCCCTGGGAGCCGGGGATGGTGACCTTTTGCTTATAGGTGTTGTCGTACCATTTGTAGCCGTTGATAAGGTTGATGTTGTCTTTGTTGCGCTCAAACAGGCTGCCTTTGTTCGGCACGGTTTCATCCTCGCGGCGTTTGGAACCCAGACCGATGAAAAAGAACACAAAGCCGACAGTGAGCCAGACCAGAAACAGCACTGCGAGCACGATGAGAATCGTGGTGAGCGTCACCTTTCCGGCGTGAGAGAGTGCAAGATAGATCATGAGTTGTTCTGTCCTTTCCGTTCATTTGTATGCCCTATTATACAACAGTCCCGCCTGCTTTGCAAATTATTTGCGAAAATTTGGCATTGTGCTGAAAAAATGGGACGTTCCTTTGACAAAATGACTGTTTACTTTTCGGCTTTAAAATGTTAAAATATCCATGATTCACTTTGGATTGGAGCGCGACTTATGCCAAATAACAACGAGAACAACATTCATTTTTTATACGAACTGATCCTGCTGCTGAAAAACGAGCAGGAGTGCGCAGCACTGTTCGACGATCTTTGTACGCCGAACGAGCTTTCAACGCTCGCGCAGCGTGCTGTTGTGGCGCGGATGCTTTCACAAAAAAGGGTCTACAGTGAGATCGTTGCCGAAACCGGCGCAAGCACGGCGACCGTCAGCCGCGTCAACCGCTCGCTGACCTACGGCAAAAACGGCTATGACACGCTGTTTGCCCGGCTGGACGGAAAGGATCAGTGATGGCCGGCTACGAAAGCTTTGCCGCCCTGTATGATGCGCTGACTGATAATGTGGATTACAACGCTATGGGCGAGTATCTCTGCAATCTCCTTGCCGCGCATGGCGCCGGTGAGGGGATTTTACTTGATCTCGCCTGCGGCACGGGCACGCTCAGTGCATTTTTTGCGGCAAAGGGGTATGACGTGATCGGCGTGGACGCGAGCGAGGAGATGCTTGCCGAAGCACAGGAAAAGCGGATCGAAGAGGGGTTTGAAGCGCTGTTTCTGTGCCAGAACATGGAGGAACTGGACCTGTTCGGGACGATCGATGCCGCAGTCTGCACCATGGATTCTTTGAATCACCTGACGGATCCCGCCGCGTTTTGCGAAGCGCTGCGCAGGGTGGCGCTGTTCATGAATGACGGCGGCGTGTTTGTTTTTGACGTCAACACGCCCTATAAGCACGCCGAGGTGCTCGGGAACAACACGTTTGTCTATGACCTTGAAGAGGTGTACTGCGTTTGGCAGAACAGCTTTGACGAAGACACACAGACCACGCAGATCTGTTTGGAGCTGTTCACTGCAGACGAGGAGGAGCCGGACGTTTATGTTCGCGAAACAGAGGAATTTTCCGAGCGTGCCTATGACCTCGAGTTCATTGCGGATGCACTGAAAAAGGTGCGCTTTGAAGTGCTTTCGGTGCAGGACGCCGATACACACGGCACGCTGACGGAAACGAGCGAACGCGCACTGTTCCTGTGCAAAAAACACGGCACGCAATTTCAATAACGATCTTTTTAGGAGTAATCTATGGCACATTCTATTCGCTGTATCACCACCGACGGCACCGTGTCCGTGACCGCGATCGACGCGACCGACATTGTGAACCGTGCCGCCGAAATACATCAAACCTCCGCTGTGATTTCCGCCGCGCTCGGCCGGCTGCTTTGCGCCGCATCGCTGATGGGCAGTGCGCTCAAGGGCAGGGACGACACGTTGACGCTGCGCATCAATGGCGGCGGGCCCGCAGGAACGGTGCTTGCCGTTTCCGACGCGTTGGGCAATGTCCGCGGCTATGTGCAGCAGCCCGTAGTCGAGCTGCCGCTGAACGCAAAGGGCAAGCTTGACGTTGCGGGCGCAGTCGGCAAGGACGGCTTTGTGACCGTGATCAAGGACCTCGGCCTGAAGGAACCCTATGTCGGCCGCACACCGATCGTTTCCGGCGAGATCGCCGAGGATATTACGGCCTATTTTGCCGCGAGCGAACAGACCCCGACGGTTTGCGGGCTCGGCGTTCTTGTTATGAAATCCGATCTTTCGATCAAGGCGGCGGGCGGCTTTCTTGTTCAGCTGTTGCCGTTTGCGGGGGAGGACGTCATTGAAAAGGTGGAGCAGTCCATGCAGGGGCTGGAATCCGTCACGGCGATGCTCACGCGCGGCATGACGCCCGAAGACATCTGCCGCCGGGTGCTGCAGGCATTTGAGCTCGATGTGCTCGACACTGCGGAGCCGGCCTATCGCTGCAACTGCAGCCGCGCGCGTGTGGAAGCCGCGTTGCTCAGCACGGGAAAGGCGGAGCTGCAGGAGATGGCGAAAGACGCGCATACCGAGGTGCACTGCCAGTTCTGCGATAAGGTCTATCGCTTTTCCCCGCAGGAGATTTTGGAGCTGTGCGCAAAGGCAACAAAAGAATAAGATGAAAGCGCCCGCCGGAACCCCATCCACGGCGGGTGCTTTTCTGCTCGCTGACAGCCAACAGCTAACAGCCAACAGCTAACAGCTAACAGCTGATTATATTGTTCCGCGCACCAGCTCGTGCGCGATTGCCACCAGCTCGCGCAAATTGTTCATCGGCACGGCATACCATTTGCTCGGCGCACCAAGGTGGTCGTAATGCAGGCCGAGCTTTTCGGCAATGCGTTCGGCACGGAACACATGAAAGCTGCTTGTGACCAGTGCGGCGCTGTAGCCGTTCGGGAAGCGTTCGCGCAAAATCTCATCGGAGAACCGCAGGTTTTCCAGTGTCGAGGTTGCCTTTTCCTCTTTGATGATCTGCGCGTCCGGCACGCCGAAATCCACCAGATAGCGCCGCATGGCTTCGGCTTCGGTGATTGTCTCCTGCGCCCCCTGCCCGCCGGAGACGACGATCAGGACGTTTGCATTTCCCTTATAATAATCGAGCGCCTTGTCCAGCCGCCGCGCAAGCCCGACAGAGACCCGGTCGCCGCGCACACCGCAGCCGAGCACGACCAGCGCGTCCTCAACGCCGCTTTTTTCATTGAAATAGACGTTGTCCACGCTGCCGTAAACCGAGAGACCGGCGCAAAGCGCGAGCAGCACCGCGCAGCCGCAGGGGAACGCGACGCGCAGCCACTTCCAAAGGCGGCTGTAAAACGCGGCAAAAAACAGACACAGCGCGCCGAGCGCAAAGACGAGCAGCGTGCCGAAGTTGAGGTTGGAAACAAGGGTGACATGGACGCCGTTGAGCAGCAAGCCGGCGCCGGCGGCAAAGAAAAAGCCGCGCAAAATTTTTTTCATGGGAAGCCCTCCGTGAGATTTCTGCGTTCAGTGTAGCAGAAGGGGCAGTGACTGTCAAGACAGTTCAGCATTTTGTAAGCGGATCGTAAGAAAACGTTCAGTTTTTTGCTTCGGCAGGGTCGATTTTTCGGCGGCGGGGGCGGGACTGCGCGGCTTCGCCGCGCAAAAAGGGGCAGAGCTCGCTCGGCGGCAGTTGGAACCGTAAAGCCCCTTTTGCCTCGTGCGCAGCACGAGGCGTCCCGCCCCCGCCGCCGAAAAAGCGACCCGGAGACAGCATTGCTCCGGGTCGGCTTTCGTTTTGTTGTTTTTGGTTTACGGCAGATCCTCTGTGTTTTCCAGATTGTGCCACACGCCCTGCACGTCGTCGTTGTCCTCCATCATCTCCAGCAGACGGCTCATCATTTTGAGGTCGTCCTCGCTTTCCAGACGGGTGGTCGTGGTGGGAATGTATTCCACTTCGGCGGAAACGAACTTGTAGCCCTTGGCGTCAAGGTCGTCACGCACGCCGCCGAGATCGTTCGGCTCGGTGCGCACAATATAGACGTCCTCGTCGGTGATGAAATCGGAGGCGCCGGCTTCCAGCGCGTCTTCCATCAGCTTTTCTTCGTCGATGTCCTCGGCTTCGATCACGATCTCTCCCTGACGGTTGAACAGGAAGGACACGCAGCCGTTTTGACCCATGTTGCCCTTGTTCTTGTCAAAATAATGGCGCATTTCGCCGGCGGTACGGTTGCGGTTGTCGGTCAGCGTTTCCACGATCACGGCGATGCCGGAGGGACCGTAGCCCTCATAGACGATCTCTTCGTAGTTGGCGCTGTTGCCGTCGCCGGAGGCCTTTTTGATGATGCGTTCAATGTTGTCGTTCGGCACATTGTTGGCTTTTGCCTTGGCGATGCAGTCCTTGAGCTTGGAGTTGGACGCCGGGTCGGGTCCGCCTTCGCGCACAGCGACTGCGATCTCTCTGCCGATTTTTGTAAACACCTTTGCACGCGCGTTGTCGGTTTTTTCCTTTTTGCGCTTGATGGTACTCCATTTGGAATGTCCTGACATATTGCCACCTGTCTTTCTGAAATTTACCTTTTTACTTTATCATTTTTTTCCCGCTTTGTCAAGGCGGAAACACAAGGATCGCTCTCGTTGCCCGAAAACGCCCGGGTCATTCTGACCCCTGTTCCCTGTTCCCTGCTCCCTGTTCCCTGACCTCTGTTCCCTGTTCCCTGACCTCTGTTCCCTGTTCTCTGTTCTCTGTTCCCTGTTCCCTGTTCTCTGCTCCCTGCTACCTGCCTTTGATCGCGTCCCAGTACGCCTTGGCCGCCTGTTCGGTCTTGTTTTCCTGCGGAATGTAGTAGACCGTGTCCTTCAGCGCGTCGGGCAGATACTGCTGCGGCGTGTAGTGATTCGGGAAATCGTGGGGATAAAGATAGAACTGCCCCTTGTGCGCATTGTCCTCGCCGTCGTAGTGCTTGTTTTGAAGCTGGCGGGGGATCGGGCCGCTTTTGCCCTTGCGCAGATCGGCCGCCGCCGCGTCATAGGCGAGGTAGGCGCTGTTGGATTTCGGGCTGTTGCAAACAAGGACGACCGCATCCGCCAGCGGAATGCGCGCTTCCGGCAGGCCGACCATCAGCGCCGCGTCGCACGCCGCTTTGACGATCGGGATGATCATCGGATAGGCAAGTCCCACATCCTCGCACGCGCAGACCATCAGACGGCGCATGGCGGAGGGCAGATCGCCGGCTTCGAGCAGCCGGGCAAGATAATGCAGCGCCGCGTTGGGATCGGAGCCACGCATGCTTTTTTGGAACGCCGAAAGGATATCGTAATGCTCGTCGCCGTCCTTGTCATATTTCATGCTGCTTTTCTGCGTGAGCTCCTTCGCTTTTTCCGCCGTGACGGTCAGCACGCCGTCTTCGGCGACGGTGGAAAGCACGCACAGCTCGCACGCGTTCATCGCTTTGCGCACGTCGCCGCCGCAGGAAAACGCAATGTGACGCACAGCAAGCTCGTCGGCACGGATCGTCACGCCGCGCTCTGTTTCCAAAAAGCGGAACGCGCGCTCGACAGCGGGAATGATCTCTTCGGCCGTGATGCTTTTGAATTCAAACACGGTGGAACGGCTGAGGATCGCGTTGTGGATATAAAAATAGGGGTTCTCCGTTGTGGAGGCGATCAGCGTGATCTCGCCGCGCTCAATGAAGTCCAGCAGCGTTTGCTGCTGCTTTTTGTTGAAGTACTGGATCTCATCCAAATACAGCAGCACCCCGTTCGGCGCGGCAAAGGTGTCCAGCTCGGCGACGATGGCCTTGATATCGGCGGTGGACGCCGTGGTGCCGTTGAGCTTGTGGAATTTCCGGTTCGTTTTTGCCGCAATGATGGCGGCAAGGGTCGTTTTGCCGACGCCGGAGGGACCGTAGAACACAAGGTTCGGCAGCTCGCCGGATTCGATGATGGCGCGCAGTGCCATGCCGGGTGCAAGCAGATGCCGCTGCCCCACCATTTCGTCGATCGTTTTCGGGCGGATCCTTTCCGCCAGCGGCGCTTTCATGCAGTCACCTTTCCTTATTTAAACAGCGGGAGCATGGCGTAATACAGCGGGATGAGCAAAAAGATCAGCCAGCCGGGATGCCAGAGATTCAAAAAGAAGCCCATGCCGAGATACAAAAGGATCACGATCGACGGGAAGGGGAAATAGCGCAGGATCGCTTTTGTGCTGCCGCCCTCCTTGTGATCCAGAAAGGCAACAAAACTGTAATAGGCCGGGATGAGCAAAAACAGCATCCACGTCGGGTGCCAGACATGGGTAAGCACGCCGATGAAGATGTAGATCACCACCAGCAGCAGGGGAAACGGGAATTTTTTTAAAAAGTCGGTCATTGGTTTAACCTCCGTGGAGATGAGTGAGAGTGAACAGGGGACAGGGAACAGGGGACAGGGAACAGGGAACAGGGAACAGGGGACAGGGGACAGGGGACAGGGGACAGGGAACAGGGTGGAGGGTGGAGAGTTGAGAGTGGAGAGAGGAAACTTGTCAAGAATTGTGGACACATAAAAGAGTGAAAAAATCATTGGAAATCAAATAATTGATGCCGGAATGGATTCTTTCTACACTCCACACTCCACTCAATCCCTTTTTCCCTCAGTCCCTGCAGTTTCCTTAAAATTCCAGCTTACTGTCGATATACGCGGCAAGGTCGCTGATCGGCATACGCACCTGCTCCATGCTGTCGCGGTCGCGCACGGTCACGCAGCCGTCTTCAATGGAGTCAAAGTCATAGGTGATGCAGAACGGCGTGCCGATCTCATCCTGGCGGCGGTAGCGCTTGCCGATGGAGCCGGCATCGTCGTAATCGACGTTGAACTTCTTCTGCAGGGCGTGGTAAACTTCGGTCGCCTGCTCGTTCAGCTTTTTGGAAAGCGGCAGCACAGCGGCCTTGAACGGCGCGAGGGCGGGGTGGAAATGCAGCACCACGCGGGTGTCGTTCTTTTCTGCGTCCACGACCTCTTCGTCATACGCCTCCACAAGGAAGGCC
Source organism: Oscillospiraceae bacterium (assembly GCA_902792985.1). Taxonomy (GTDB): domain Bacteria; phylum Bacillota; class Clostridia; order Oscillospirales; family Acutalibacteraceae; genus UBA6857. Next base: position 113,965 of record CADBBT010000003.1, on the reverse strand, counting down.
AGGGCCACACGGTCGGCGCCGAGCGACGGCTCGATGACATAGGGCAGATATTTTTCGTTGGTGACGGGGTCAAAGTATTCGAGGCTCTTGCCGCTCGTGTTCTGATGCGCGGTGAGGTCAAAGTCGGTACGGCTCGCAACGCCCCACAGCTCGCCCCAGCCGAACGGGAAGCGATATTCGAAGTCCGTGGTCGCGTTGGAATAGTGTGAAAGCTCTTTCTGCTCATGGTCGCGTAGCTTGAGGTTTTCCTCGTTCATGCCAAGCGACAGCAGGAACTGCTTGCAGTAATCCTTCCAGTAGGCGAACCAGTCGAGCTCCGTGCCGGGCTTGCAGAAGAATTCCAGCTCCATCTGTTCGAATTCGCGGATGCGGAAGATGAAGTTGCCCGGGGTGATCTCGTTGCGGAAGGATTTGCCGATCTGACAAACGCCGAACGGCACCTTGCGGCGGGTCGTGCGCTGGATGTTGAGGAAGTTTACGAAGATGCCCTGCGCGGTTTCGGGGCGCAGATACAGTTCGCTCTTTGCGTCCTCGGTCACGCCCTGGAAGGTTTTGAACATCAGGTTGAACTTGCGGATGTCGGTGAAGTTGCAGCTGCCGCAGTCGGGGCAGCAGATGTTGTTGTCCTTGATGTACTGGCTCATCTGTTCAAACGACCAGCCGGCCGGGTTGACGCCGGTATCCTCAATGAGCTTGTCGGCGCGGTGGCGGGTCTTGCAGTCCTTGCAGTCCATCAGCGGGTCGGAAAAGCCGCCGACATGGCCCGACGCGACCCAGACCTGCGGATTCATCAGAATCGCGGAATCCAGCCCGACGTTGTACGGGTTTTCCTGCACGAATTTTTTCCACCAGGCGCGCTTGACGTTGTTTTTGAACTCCACGCCGAGCGGACCGTAGTCCCAGGCGTTGGAAAGGCCGCCGTAGATCTCGCTGCCGGGATAGACAAAGCCTCTGCCCTTGCAGAGCGCAACGATTTTTTCCATGGTTTTTTCAGTGTTGTTCATAAATAGCCTCCTGTTTTTCCGATAGCGGTATATACGCTTTATACTATATAATAAATCGGGTCAATAGTCAAGGAAAAAACAGGAAAAACGAGGGGAAAAACATCTTTCGCTCCGGCAAAAGTATTGGAAAAAATGAAAATGCAAAGCAATGCCTTGCAATTTTCTTTTAAGTATGCTAAAGTAAAGAGTGATAATATACTCTTGAATTTCTATCGGAAAGGATGTTTCACATGAGAAAACCGCAACAATGGATCGCACTTTTGCTGACGGTTCTGATCCTTGCGACCAGCTTGCCGTTTGCATTTGCCGAAGAACCTGCTGCCGAAGCGACAACGGCCGCCGAAGCCACGACTGCTGCGGAAGCGGCGCAGACAACGCTTGCCGCTGAGTCAACAACTGCGAGCGAAGAAGCGACCGTGACCGAAGCGACCGCAACGACGGAAGCCGCATCATCCACGGAAGTGACAAAGGCAACCGAAGCAACGTCTGCGACCGAGGCGACAAAAGCCACGGAAGCCACAAAGGCGACCGAAGAGGACAAGAGCGCCGAAGGAACGCAGGAATCCACAACCGCGACGCCGGTGCCGGTGGTGACCGGTCCGAAAAGCGGCACCTGCGGTGATGCCCTGAGCTGGGTTTTGAAGGACGACGGACTGCTGACGGTTTCCGGCGCCGGCGCCATGACCGCCTTCCAGCTTGACCAGGCGGTGCCCTGGGCGGGTCAGAAAACGGCGATCAAGCGCGTTGTGATCGAAAACGGTGTAACAAGCATCGGCGACCGCGCGTTCAACGGCTGCACGAATCTGCAGACCGTATCGCTGCCCACAACGCTGAAAACGATCGGCGGCTGGGCGTTCAACGGCTGCACGGCGCTGCAGGACGTGACGCTGCCCGAAGGCCTGACCGAGATCGCGTGGTATGCGTTCTGCGGCTGCAAGCTGATCAAAGAGGTGATCTTCCCGGATACTGTGAAGACCATCGGCGCAAGCGCATTTTCCGGCTGCAACCACCTTTCCAATGTCAAGCTGCCGGCCAACCTGAAAGTCATTGAATATTACCTGTTCCAGATGTGCCACGGCCTGACGGAGATCACCATTCCGAATACTGTCACCGAGATCAACAGCGGCGCGTTCCATAACTGCGTCAAGCTGCGCGAAGTTTCCATTCCGCGCAGCGTGACCAGGATCGGTTCGTTCACATTCTACGGCTGCACGCAGCTTCAGCGCGTTTCCGTGTTCAACGGCAACTGCGACATCCCGATGGACGACGACAAGAAGGAATCGGTTGAAGATCAGGGCCGCGAGTTCCCGCGCAAAACCGTTTTGCGCGGCTATGAGGGCTCCACGCTGCAGGCGTTTGCAAAAAAATTCGACCGCACGTTTGAAGTCATGCCCGACATTCCGGAGCACGACCATGTTTGGGAAAATCCGACCGTTGCACGCGAGGCGACCTGCCTTGCGACCGGCCTTCGTGTGTATACCTGCTCCGTTTGCGGCGAAACGAAGGAAGAGATCATCCCGCTCACCGATCACAATCCCGTCACGGTGCCCGCGAAACCGGCCACCTGCAAAGCGACCGGTCTGACAGAGGGCGTTAGCTGCTCGATCTGCGGCTTCGTCTTTACGGCGCAGGCCATTTTGCCGAAGACCGGCCACAACTGGAAGGAAAAAGTGACCGCCGCGAAGATCGGCAAAAACGGCAAGGTCGTTTCCACCTGCACCTACTGCAATGTCAAAAAGACAGAAACGGTTGCAAAGATCAATTCTGTCAAGCTCTCCGATACAGAGCTCGTCTATGACGGCAGCGCGAAAAAGCCGACTGTGACTGTGAAGGACGCCAACAACGCCAAACTTAAGAAGGATACGGATTATACGATCAAATATGCATCCGGCCGCAAGGCTGTCGGCATATACACCGTGACGGTGACCTTCAAGGGCCACTATGCCGGCACAAAGACGCTGAAATTTAAGGTCGTTCCCGCCCGCGTGACGAATCTCAAAGCCAAGGCGCAGGCCGGACGAAAGTTTGCGCTCAGCTGGAACAAGGCCGACGGCGCGAAAAAATATGTGGTTTATTATTCCACCAGCAAGAACGGCGAGTTCAAGAAGATCGGAACGTTTTCCAAAACGACGCTGATCACGACCAACTACACCGCCGGCCGCACCTATTACTTCAAAGTGCGCGCCGTGTCAACGGTGAACGGCACGAATATCTTCGGCGCCTACTCGCTGACAAAGCACGCAAAAGCAAAAAGATAAACATTCATAGCACGATGATTTGAAAGGAAGATGTTCGTATGTTTGTCAATCGATCCGAAAACCTGCAGCCTGTCCATTCCGACATCCGCGGCCCGCTGTATCTTGAGAGCCAGCGCATGAACAAAGAGGGCATCAAGGTGCTGCGTCTGAACACCGGCAACCCGGCCACCTTCGGCTTCGGTCTGCCCGATTCCGTGCGCGAAGCGCTGATGGCCAATGTGGATAAGGCGGTCGCCTACTGCGACCTCAAGGGTATGCCCGCCGCGCGCGAGGCGATCTGTGCCTATCACAAGTCCAAGGGGATTCAGGACATCACCCCCGATGATATCTACATCGGCAACGGCGTGAGCGAACTGGTGCTTATGTGCCTGCTGGCGCTGTGCAACAAGGGCGACGAGATCCTCATGCCCTCGCCGAGCTATTCGCTCTGGTCGAACTCGACCTATATCGCCGGCGCAACGCCCGTGTTTTATACCTGCGACGAGAGCAACGACTGGTACCCCGACATTGCGGATATCCGCAAAAAAGTCAGCCCCCGTACCCGCGCGATCGTCATCATCAACCCGAACAACCCCACCGGCGCGGTCTATCCGAAGCAGGTGCTCGAGGACATTATTCAGGTGGCGCGTGAAAACGATCTCATCATTTTCTCCGATGAGATCTATGACCGTCTGGTCATGGACGGGGTGGAGCATTATTCCACCGCCGCGCTCGCACCCGATTTGATGGTCATTACAACGAACGGCCTTTCCAAGTCCCACATCATCTGCGGCTTCCGCTGCGGCTGGATGTGCATCAGCGGCTACAAGGGCAAGGCGGACGATTATATCGAGGGCATCTTCCAGATGGCGGCGATGCGCCTTTGCTCCAACACGCTGACCCAGCTTGTGATTCCCGCCGCGCTGGCAGACAACGCCAGCACCCAGGCGATGCTGGTTCCGGGTGGCAGACTTTACGAGCAGCGCGAGGCGACCATGCGCGAGATCGAGAAGATCGACGGACTGACCTGTGTGAAGAACCACGGTGCGTTCTATGTCTTCCCGAAGCTGGATGTGAAAAAGTTCAATATCACGAGCGACAAGCAGTTCGCCTTTGATTTCCTGCACGAAAAGCACATCTTCATCGTGCCCGGCTCCGGCTTTGACTGGCCGAACAACGACCACTTCCGCATCGTTATGCTGCCCGAACCGACCGAGATGGCAAAGGCGATGCAGGACTTGGGCGACTTTTTGAGCCACTATCATCAAAACGCATAAGTAAAAACGGGTTCGGCAAAGCGCCGAACCGTTTTTTCATGTGGACTGTGAAGCACGAAATCTCAGATACCGCTTTTTCAAAAGGGGGTTCCCATGAAACAAACAATCACCTTGCGTCTGCTTGAAAAACGCCAGCGCATCAGCGGTTTCGGCACCTCTGCCTGCTGGTGGAGCCCGCAGCTTTCCGACACGGAAACCCGGCGCGACATTTTGCGCCGGCTCTACAGCAAAGAGGGGCTCGGGCTGAACATTTACCGCTACAATATCGGCGGCGGCGTCAACCCAAACCACGAACGCGTGCAAAACCCCTGGCGTTTGACGGAAAGCTTTCTTGTCATCGACAGCGCGACCGGGGAAGGACACTTTGATTTTTCGCGCGATCAAAATGCGCAGGCAGCGCTGTTTGAAGCGCTCAGCTACGGCTGTGTGGATACAGTCGTGCTCTTTGCGAACAGCCCGCACTACAGTATGACCGTTTCCGGCGAAAGCAGCGGCGGGCTTGCGCCGCACTGCAGCAATTTGCGAAAAGACAGCTATGAGCGTTTCGTCGATTACTTTTTGACGATCACGGAATATTTTTTGTCCAAAGGCGTGCCGGTGAAGCTGCTTTCGCCGATCAATGAGCCGCAATGGAAATGGGGCGGCGACGACGTGCGGCAGGAGGGCTGCCACTATGAAACGCAGGAGGTCGTACGGCTGCTGCATCTGTTTGCCGAAGAGATCGAAAAGCGGCGCCTTCCCGTGCGGCTTGCCGCGCCGGAAAGCGGAGAGATCGGCGAAAAAACGCGGGAATACTTCACCGCACTTGCCGCCGATCCGGTCATTTTGCGCAACCTTGGCTCGTTTGCCTATCACAGCTATTGGGCGGACGGCGACATCCCGGCAAAGACGCAGCTCGGCGACTGGTATGATGCGCAAGCGTTTTCTTCTGTGCCGCTGGATATGACAGAGTGGTGCGAACTGCCGAACAAGCATCCGGTGGACGATCCGATGGCGGCCGCGCTTATGGCGGCGGTCATTGCGGAAGATCTCACGGCGTCACGGGTGCAAAGCTGGACGTCGTGGGTCGCTGTGAACCAGACCTGGCTGCACGAGGACGGGCGCGATTACAGCGACGGTCTGTTCACCGCAAACGACGATTATTCCCGGTATGCTGCGACCTATCGTCTTGATGCCGTGGGGCACTTTTCCCGCTTTGTGCCGCCGGGATCGACCTGCATCGGCTGCGAAATGACAGCGAACGAAGATGCGGCCGTTACACCCTGTGCATTTCTGCGTCCTGACGGCGCGACAGTGCTGGTGCTTTCAAACACCGGCGCGGTGTGCGAAGCGCAGTTGCAGGCGAACAGACGGGCGATGGAAGTTTTTACGACCGACGCCGAACACCATCTTGCGCGCACTTACAGCGGCGCGCCGCTGCAGAAGCTGACGCTGCCTGCGGTGAGCGTAACGACTGTTGTGCTGCTGCCGGCCTGATGCGAGTTGTTTGGCAAAGCAGTTTCTTTTTCGGAAAAGATAAAAAAATTTGCAAAGACCCCTTGACAATCTTTTCGGTTTGTGGTAGTATACTTTGGCAAAAACAAATGCGCTGCTAGCTCAGCTGGATAGAGTGTTTGGCTACGAACCAAAAGGTCGGGGGTTCGAGTCCCTCGCAGCGCGCCATAGAGAAGCGATCCAGTCGGGTCGTTTTTCTTTTTATCAAAAGGGAATGCGTTTGCGGTAAATACGCGAGGGACTCGAACCCTGAGAGGGTGAGACGCGAAGAGCGAATCTTCCGGTGGAAGATTCGCCGCGTCGAAGTCCGCAGGCGGCAAAATCAGCCGCCGAGGACGGCACACGCAAGGCGTCGCCGCAGCGGGTGCGTCCCTCGCAGCGCGCCACAGAGAAGCGATCCAGTCGGGTCGTTTTTCTTTTTTTTGTTGACATTTTTGCCCGGTGTGTTATAATGTTTTTGAGAAAAAAGAAAGGATGATCTCCATGTCAAAGCTGAAAACGATCCTCTCCGTGCTTCTGGTCCTTACCATGATCGTGCCGACATGCGCGTTTGCTTCTGCAATGCCCGGCACTGTTTGCGTCACGGACTATGTTGCCGCAGATACCGGCAAAGACGTTGCGGACGCGCTGCAGGCCGTCATCGACGCCAACCCCAACCGCACCATTTATTTCCCCGACGGCGTCTACCTTTTATCCCATCCGCTGCGCACGCCTGCCGATCCCGCCAAAAGCGTTGATCTGCAGTTGACAAACTATGCGGTCATTCGCGCAACCAGCGGATTCACAGGCGGCGCGCTGATCGCGCTGGGCGGCAAGGATCCTTATAATACGATAAAAAAGGTGGGCAGCAACTACTCCCTGACCGGCGGCGTCCTTGACGGAAACAAGGTCGCAAACGGCGTGAGCATCGATTCCGGCCGGGAAACCAAGGTGCAGAACACGTCCATCAAAAACACCATTGTGGGTCTGCATATCAAGTACGGCGCAAACTCCGGTTCTTCCGACGCGGATATCAGAGACATCAACATCTTTGGAGCCGGCACGGCAAACTCCGTCGGGATCAAGATCGAAGGACATGACAACACCGTTACCAACGCCCGCATTGCCGGTGTGCGCACAGGCGTGATCGTCCATTCCAACGGCAACAGCCTGACCAATATCCACCCGCTGTTCAACATCGCCTGGAACCAGTACAACGGCTCCTGCGGCTTTGTTGAGGAGAGCACCAACAACCTTTTCACCCACTGTTACAGCGATCAGTTCCAGACTGCGTTCAAGATCACCGGCAGCGGCCGCAGCATCTATGACAACTGTACCGCGTTCTGGTGGAGCGGCGAGGGCGGCAACTGCACCGGCTTCAAAGTCGGCAACAGCAACTTCAACGCCACTGTAACGAATATGCGCATGGACTTCAGAGATGATACGGACAATACGCTCTATGACGGCCCCACGACCGGAAGCGGCGCATTCATCCGGCTGCTGGTCAATGAGGCGCGGCTGAACGCAAACCGTACCTATCGCACGTTTGTGGACGAGGGGATCATTGTGCACAGCCTGACCTATGTTCCGGAACAAAAAGCAACCGTTGAAGCAAAGGGCATGGTGGCGCATTATCACTGCATTTCCTGCGGAAAGAATTACGCAGACGAAAACGGAACCGAAGAGCTGACGGACATCACAACGGAAAAGCTGCCGCAGCCTGAGGAACGTTTGAGCCGCAGGAAGTGGAGCCGCAGCGCGGCAGCTGCAAATATTGCGGCGGGACCCATACGGGACTGTTCGGCTTTTTCATTCAGCTTTTCCATGACATTTTAGCGCTGTTCGGACTGCACAAATAACAGCGAAATACTGTTTTAAGGGAAAACGATCCATCCGGGTCGTTTTTCTTTTTCAGAAGACTTTTGTTTTCCGTCTCTTTCGCTTGACAATTTGGTCAATATCCTCTATAGTATTCATAGAATCTTCTCTGATTCTGTTGAAAACAAACAATCGAAGGAAGGAAACGCTGCAATGGAAGAAAACAAAAGCGGCTTCGGCGGCAAGGTCAAGGGGCTGCTGCACGAGATCCGGACCCACTGGAACACTCCGGCGCCGGGGAAGTATGTGCCTTATAAAGAGTATAAGGACGTTGTGGTTTCGGTCGGCAGCAACTATGCGGGCACAAAAACGCTGGAATACATCGCGTTTGCCGCTTCGTGCTACCTGATGATGTACCACTATAAGCTGCCGTATCTCACATTTTCGATCATCAATATCATCAATATGCCGCTGGGCTATATCTGGACGCTGATCTGGTGGTTTGTGTGCGACAACCTTGGCTTTTTGCCGAAAAAGACGGAGCGAAAACTCAACGGGATCTATCTGCTGCTGGTGGTCGTCGGCCTTTCGATGATCATCCTCGACTGGTCGCTGCTGTTTGACCAGAGCGGGCGGTTCGTCACCTTTATGAACGGGCTGGAGGGCGTGAGCTGCGCTTCGGCGTTCAAGATCCTCGGCACGCACATCTTCTTCAACGGCTATGTCGGTTTGCGCAACATCTTTTGGCGCAAGCGGCTGATCCCGAAGTTCGGCCGCTATAAATACAGCCTGTACTGCGATGCGGTGCCGAAGTGCATCATGGTCTTTCTGATCGGCTGGCTGCCGTTTTACAACATCCCCGACGTTGTGACCCGCGTTTGGGTGGCGAACCTTCTGTTTGCCATCTACGGGATGTTCGGCTTTGCAACGAATGTGCCCGTGCAGATGGAGACGGTGGCGATGAACATCAGCCCGAACGTGCGCGAGCGTATTCTGGTTCGATCCTATCCGATCAAGATCTCCCATCTGTTCAACTCCATCCTTGCGCTGGTGCTGCCGATCTTTATCGGCATGCTGCGCTATAAATGGGCAGACATCAACCTGTTCCGCTACATCATTCCGATCACCTTTACCGTGGCCGTTGCGCTGACCATGCGCTTTGCCGGCCGCGTCAAGGAACGCATTCCCCAGCCGCCGCTGGAAAAGAAGGTCGAAATCAAATTCTGGGACGGCATGTTCGGCGTGATGAGCAACAAATACAAATGGATCAACACAGTCGTCGGCCTGTTCGATTCCCTGGGCAACGGCATGCTCGCGTTTACAACGATCCTTTATCTTTACACCTTCCGGCTGAGCGGTCTGCTTTACAGCCTGATCGTCATGATTGTGCAGTTTGCCGGCACGCCGCCCGATCTGCTTTCCCCTTACTTCCTCAAACGTTTTTCCTATAAGCAGCTGCAGATCTTTTATCAGCTTTCCTGCGCGCTCGGCAACAGCATCATCGTGCTGTCTATTCTGCTTTGCAAAGAGCACGTCACGCTTTGCGGCGCGATCTGTGTGGTGACGCTGTTCCTGATGGAGATGTGCAAAACCGTACCCATCACCGCGCAGCGCGATATGGATGTGCGTATCAACGACTATCAGATGTATCTTTCCGGCGAGCGGCTGGAGAATTTTTCCGGCGTGTTCGGCTGGTTCACCGGCCCGATCACCTCGTTCATCGGCCTGATCATTCCGCTGCTGCTGCTGCGCTTCGGCTTCAACAGCAACTGGGACGTGCTGTTCTATGATCCGGCGCGCGCAAAGATCATCGTGATCCCCATCCTCATCGACATTGTAGGCTATCTGCTGATGACGCTGCCGTACCTTCTTTGGGATTACACCGACGACAAGCAGTTTAAGGTCATGGAAGTGCTGCGCCGGCGTGAAGAAGTCACCCGGCGGCAGATGGAAGCGGAAACGGACGAGGAAGCGCCCCTGCCGGCAGGCGAAGAAGCTGAAACCCAGGAGGTGCAAGCATGAGCGAAAAGAAGACAAAGGAAAAGGACGATTTTTTGGCGCAGGAGGCCAAAGAAGAGGCCGCGCAGGCGGCGCCCTATACGCTTAACATTCCCGAGGATGAGATCTGGACTTATCAGATCGACGGTCTGCAAAGCCCGCGCATCGGAAAACCCATCAAAAACTATCGCCGCAAGAAAATCACCGTTGTGCTTGTGCTGCTCGTAGCGATCGGACTTGCGATCTTCTTCAGCCTGCGCGCCGTTCACAGCGAACTGTATACTTTTGAGCCGTTGGACGACGGCACCGCCGCGCTTGTCAAGTTTTCCAACAACGGCTCAATGAAAGAGCTGGCGATCGATGTTGCAGACGATGGGCAGACACCTGTTTCGGCGATCCGCGATTTTGCATTCAACTGCGACGAAAAGCTCACTGCGGTGACGGTCGGCAAAACCGTGACCGACATTTCCCCCACGGCGTTTTATAGCTGCTGGGCGCTGCAGACGATCAAAGTCGATCCGGAAAACCCGGCGTATTGCGACATTGACGGCGTTTTGTATACGAAAGACCGCACACGCGTGGTGTGCTGCCCGATCGACCGCGACCAGTATCTGCGCGAAAAATACGGCTACACAGACCTTAAAGATGACAGCGGCAAGCCCGTGACCGAGCTTTGGGGCCCGACCGAGACCTATGACGCGGCGTTTTTCGAACAGTATAACCGTGACGTGCGTACCTATGTTTTGCCCGCAACGGTCAAGGTCATCGGCGCGACGGCGCTCAATTATGCGAACATCACGACGCTGTATCTGCCGGAGGGACTGCGTGAGATCGAGACCATGGCGCTGTTCAAGTGCACGTCGCTGGAAACCATCTGCACCTATACCGGCAAAGAAGGGGAACCCGCTCCCGGCGCGCCCGACAAGCTGCAAGGGGTCTATCCCTCCCTGCCGGAAGGGCTGGAAACCATCGGCTCCGACGCGTTTACCGGCGATCAGGCGCTGTCTTATCTGTATCTTCCCGCAGCAGTGACCTTCATCGGCCACCACGCGTTTTGGGACACCTGCTACAAGCAGGACGGTGAGATGAAGGGGATTACTGAGATCCACACTGCGCTGGGGGAGGACGCCTTCCGTGCGCAGACAGCGCTCGGCGATCAGTGGCGCCCGCAGATGGCCGGCGGACTGTTGCCGAAGAATGTTCCCGTGCGCTACGGCGCCGAACGCGAGAACCCGCCCGCGATCCTTTAGTACCCACTGATTCACTCGGATATGCAAATCTTGACGGTAAATTATCCGTCATTTTGCACAGAAATCTCTTGAAAACCGGAAGGTTGTCTGCGTGATTTCTGTTGCATCTGACGAAAAATTTCCTCGCCAATCTTTACACACCGAGTGAATCAGCGGGTACTTAATGGCACACAGCCGGAAAGCTGAGGAGACTTATGCCTTATTTATTCGTTCATTTTCGGGAAAAACTGACCATCGACGGCGAACAGGTGCATTTTGCAATCAGCGAAAACGGCACCGACTGGGAGCGCGTCAACGGCGGAAAACCGGTTTTGACCTGCACAACGGGCGAGCTCGGCTGCCGTGATATCGAGCTTGTGCGCCTGCACACGGGCGGCTTTGTGCTGGTTGCGACCGACGCGTGCATCGTGCGCTATATGGACGACCAATACCGTGTGGACTGGCGCAAGCTCAACCATGAGGGCAGCAAGTTCCTGTCCCTTTGGCGCAGCGACGATCTGCTGCATTTTTCGCCGCAGGAACTGCTGTTCCTCGGCCGCGACGATTTCGGCTGTCTGTGGGCGCCGGAGGTGTTCTTTGACGAAGACACGCAGACCTATCTGCTGCACTGGAGCGCCACGGTGCGCGAAACAGCGTTTGAGCACATGTCGATCTATGCCTGCGAGACGAAGGACTTCAAAACCTTCACCCGGCCGAAGCTGTTTTTTGACCGCCCGACGGAGATCCTCGATTCTCACCTTGTCAAGCACGGCGACACCTATCACCTGTTTTATAAAAACAGCAATCACCCCTCCGGCGTGATGCACGCCACATCCAAATCGCTTTACGGTCCCTATACGGATGACGACGACTTTACCGCCATTATGCAGGCAATGGCACAGCCCGGATCCTATGAGGCCCCGACGACGCTGGTGCTTCCGGACGGGCGCTGGTGTCTGATGCTCGACTTTTTCGGCTGTGAAAAAGAAAAAATGGGTTATGTGCCCTTTGTTTCGCCTGCTGCCGGCAACGCCGCGTTTGAACGCGCAGACGCACAGTTTTCTTTTCCGTACGGGTTCAAGCACGGACACGCCGTGGAGATCACGCAGGCGGAATATGAAGCGCTGCGGCGGTTTTCTTCAGAAAATTGAAAGAATCTTTTTACAGACGCGTCACACCTGCGCCATGATGTTTCGCTATAATGGGTACAAAGGACGGCTCAAGAAGACCGTCCGAAATCAAAAGGAGGAGTTTTCATGAAAAACCAAACCGCAAAACGCACCCTCGCGGCGCTGCTTTGCGCAATGCTGCTGCTTTCCAGCCTGAGCGTTGCCGCATTTGCCGCAGGGAAAAAGAGCCTTGCCAAAGCCACGGTCGCGGTCGTGTCCGCCGTCTCCTACACCGGCAAAGCCCAAAAGCCTGCCGTGACCGTCAAGGTCGGCAAAACCACGCTCAAAAAGGGCACAGATTACACGCTCACCTACGCGAACAACAAGAAGATCGGCACCGCAAGCGTGACTGTGACCGCCAAAAAGAACAGCGCCTATACCGGTGCGAAAACTGTGAAATTCAAGATCGTGCCCGCCAAGGTGAAGGGGCTGACCGCCGCCAAGCTGACCAAGACGGCCGCCAAGCTGACCTGGAAGGCTGTGAAGGGCGCGGACGGCTACGCGGTTTACACCTATAACAAGAGCGCAAAGACCTACACGCGCGTCAAGGTCGTCAAAGGCACGAGCGCAACGGTCAAAAATCTCAAAGCGTCCACCACATATCTCTTCGCTGTGCGCGCGTTTACAAAAGTGAACGGCAAGAACTTCTGGGGCGCCTATTCCGCGCTGCTCAAGGCAAAGACTGCGGCAGGCAAAGCAGGCAACCGCATCGATAAATATGAGAAGGCGTTTTTGAACGGCACCTATCTGATGACCTTCACGACCAACGACAAGGAGCTGGGCAACAAGCCGATCACGGTGGCGGCGAAAAACGGCAATGTTTCCATCGACACAACGCTCGGTTCGATCCGTGCGCGCATGATCCATCAGGCAAAGAGCGGAAAAACTTATATTCTGATTCCCTCTTTGAAAAAGTACACGGAACTGACGGAGGAGATGCTCGACGGTGAAAGTCTGGATCTGAGCGAGATGACGAAGGGTTTTGTGCAGGAGCTCGGTCAGCCGGTCAAGCAGAGCACGGTCAAAATGAACGGCAAAACCTACAATTGTGAGAGCACGATGAACAGTGACGGCACCCAGGTGCGCTATTACTTTGACGGCGACAAGCTGGTGCAGATCGACACGATCAACCCCGACGGCAGCGTGGAGTCGGTCTATATCTCCAAGTTTACGACCGATGTGCCGGACAGCCTGTTTACGATCCCGAAGAACTACGGCTATCTGAATCTGGACTGGCTGATGTCGCTGTCCTGATCGTGAGAACTGTCATTTTGCACAGAAATCTCTTACAAACCGTCAGGTTTGCTGCGCGATTTCTGTTACATCTGACGAAAAATTTCCTCGCCAATCTTCACGCACCGAGTGAATCAGCGGGTACTTAACAAGCAGCTTATCGTGCCAGCGCGTCGATGCGTTGCAGCAAAGCTGTCCAGAACTGCAGCGTTGCGTTTGCGTCGGCGTTCAGACCGATCACTGTGCCGTGGTCGCCCTCGCGTGTTTCGGCAACGTACCACACCCCGTGGGCGTAGGCTTTTCCGTCGGACGGATCGGACGGGAAAGCGCTGCTTGGCTCCGTAAACGGATACTGCGCGGAAACCACGCTCACCAAACCGTCGTTTTCCTGCCAGTTCGTGCCGATCTCAAGCCCGCCCTTTGTCTTGCCCTGGAACATGCCCATGGCGGTGGCGGTCGGGATCAGCACCGGCAGCGTGCCGCTGTTCGGCACCTGCACCGGCAAAAGCGTGCCCGCATGGGTGGTGCAGTAGGGGAAGGAGAAGTAGTAGACGTCCTTCACTGTGCCGATGCGTTCGTTGAGCGCCTTTGCGCCGTCGGGGGAAAGGTCGTAACCTGCGTGGTCGTTGCCCTTGGCTGTCAGCGCAGCGATCGCATTGCGAACACTTTTCATGCTGCCCTGCGTTGCGGAGATGCCGAACTGGTCGAGCATGAAATCATAGGTGCTCGCAACGGGCGTTGCCAGCCCCGCAGCAGAAAAGACCAGGTACGCCAGAAGCTGCGAGGAATCACCGATGCCGACGATGCTGCCGAGCGTATCCATTGCAGTGATCAGCGACGAACCGTTGTGCGGCGCACACAACGCGGTCACGCTGCTCACCCAGTTGCCCTTGCCGCCGGTGAACAGCGGCGAGGTCTCGTCGCCGGTGGCGGCCTGCTCTTCGACGCTGCCGTTTTCCAGCAGCCAGGTCAGCAGCCGCACGGTTGCGCCGCCGAAGGAATGGCCGACAAGGTTGATTTTGATGCGCTGACCGCCGTTGATTTTGGCACCCCAGTTTTCAACGAGCGGCGTGTCATAGCTTCGCCCGAAGCGCGCGTGACCGTGTGTTTCTGCGTGCGCTTGTCCATAGTCCACTGTGGTACCGGTCAGCTGGGCATACAGCTCGCACGCACGGTCCCATGCGCTGGAGACCGGTCCGACGGACGGAGCGACAACCGTGTAGCCGGCCTGCCGCAGTTTTTCCGGGAGCGAGCCGGTCGAAGCGCCCCAGTAGGGCGCACGCTCGTTCAGTGCGCTGTCTTCGCCCCAGCCGCCGAGTCCGTGGACCAGCACATAAGGGTATTGCACTTTGCCGCCGCACAGTGCCCACCAGGCTTCTTTGATACCGCCGTAATGCAGCGGCAGCAGCACGGCGCTTGCCAGCAGAGCGAGCACCAGCACCGCGGCAACGATCTTTGCGGCAAGGCGGCCTTTTTTCTTCTTTTGCTGCTGCGCGGGTTCATCCGCATCTTCCGCCTGCGGCAGCGCCGGTTCCAGCGGTGTGTCGTCAAGCGAAAACAGCGGAGCGTCCGCCTGCGGCGGCAAAGGCGCGGTTTCTTCCGCGGCGGGTGCGTCGCCCTTGAGGAGCGCGTCGGTGGAAACGCCGAACAGCTCGCTCATCAAAAGGATCTTATCTGTTTCCGGAATGCTTGCGCCGGTCTCCCATTTGGAAACCGCCTGACGTGAGACGCCGAGCTTTTCGGCAAAGCTCTCCTGTGACAGGCCGTGTGCAATGCGCAGCGATGCGATGCGCTCTGCGATGTTCATGGAAAGTCCCCCTTTCATTCTGTGTCCATTCTAACACAAACGCCCGGTTGCGGCAAGCAAGCGGGCGTTGCAATTTCATTTTTTTCGGCCGCAACGGCCGGTTGCGTCAGATTTTGAGGGAGGGAAGCAAACCTTGCAGCGCCTCACGCAGCGACAGGATGACGTCTGCGAACGACGTTTTCATCAGGAACTTGCCGATTTCCGCGCCGGGGCCGGTGATGGTCATGGTGCTGTTGTTTTCGCTTTCAGCGCCGCCGGAGCCGGAACCGCTACCGGTGCCGTTTTCCGTTTCGGGCGCCTGCTCTTTCTTTTCGATGCCGAGCAGTTCAAGCAGACGGCGGATGAAGGCGCCGAATTTGGTTTCCTTGAGGGTCTGTTCGGAAACGGTGACCACTTCCTGCACAGTATCCGGAGTGCCGTAGTCCACCTTGTCCTCGTCGGGGATCACTTCATAGGCATACTGGTTGGCAACGGCAAAGTTGTAGCCGTTGGATCTGTAGGCAGCATAGAAGGTAATCGGCGCTTCGCCGGAAGTGGAGGGGGTCGGCGGCGGGAATGCACCGCTGACGATGGAGCACTTGTTGTTTTTGATCGTGATCTTCTTGAGCGAATCGCAGTTTGTGAACGCGAATTTCGCAACGCTTGTCACAGCCGCCGGCAGCACGATCTCTGTCAGACCGGTGTGGTTGAACGCGTAGCTTTGGATCTCCGCCACGTTTTCGGGAATGATAACGCCGTCGAGCGATGTGCAGCCGCTGAATGTGCCGGTCTTGACCGCGGTCATCTCAGCGGGCAGGACAATGCTTTGCAGGGACGCGCAGTTCAAAAACGCGTAAGCGTCAATATCTTTCACGCTGGCGGGCAGGGTGACGCTCGTTGCTTTTTTGAAGTTTTTGAACGCATAGGCGCCGACAGAGGTGATGCCGTCGGAGATCACGATGGAGGTTGTGTCATTGGCAAACTCCGCCCAGGGTGCGCCTTCGGAAAAGCTGCCCATGGCACCGGAGCCGGAAACGGTGAGCACGCCGTTTTCCAGTGTGCCGGTGAAGGTGGCCGCAAACGCAAACGGGATCACGGTGACGATCATCAGCGCCGCGAGCAGAACGGCCATCAGTTTTTTTGTCAGTTTCATGAGTAATAACTCCTTTCAGGGGAATCGGTTGTTTTCATTGGCTTCAATACCATTTTTATTGTAACATAAAATTTGAAAAAATCAAGGGATTTTTCGTTTTTTCTCCGCTTACCAGACGGCGCAGACGGTGTTGCCGTCCACCGTGTACGAGATGTCATGCAAAATGTGGCGGTCGATCGCGTTGGTGAACGCGTTGCGCATTTCGGCGTTCGGGAAGGCGATGGAGAAGCGCAGGGTGAGCGTGTCGGGCAGATACAGCGTTTTGCCGACCTTGAAGCCCGTAAGCCACCAGTGTTTTTCCGGACCGACGGAGAACAGCACCTCGTCGCCGTGGGAAAGCTGCATCGTCACGTCCATCAGCTCTTCGTCCTTCGCGCAGTCGTAATAGGTGCCGGCACGCCATTTTTCGCGGTTGTAAACGCCGAGCTCGCCGCCGTTGGTGAGCATCAGATAGTTGCCCTTCCAGATCTGGATCATCCACTCCTTGTTGCCGTAATCGAACTTCAGACGGCGGGTGGTGAAGTTGAAAAGCGGCGAGGTGTCCGCCATCAGATCATACAGCAGCATAAAACCGAACTTGCGCTGCCAGGCGTTGATCGCGCCGTAAGCGACCATCTGGTTCATGTCCATGTCCACGCCCGTGGCGAACATGCCGACGCCGGTCTTGCTGTAGCATTTCCCGGTGGCGGTGTTGATATAGGTTGCGGGATACAGCACATCCTCGGTGCCGTCCTTATAGGTCAGACGCAGGGAAACCTGAATCTCATCCGGCTCGCCGGTCGGGGTGCCGAAGACTTCGGCTTCCTTGACAACGCTCAGAAACACGCCGAACATCCGGAAGGCGATCGCGACGCCGCCCTGACCTTTTTCATTATACTTGTCACGCTGCTCGATCGTCCACGCGCGCAGCGCGGCTGTGTCGATGCGGAACGTTTTTGTCAGCAGCTCTGCGCCGTCGGCCACGTTCGGCACATGGTTGAGGATGGCGTAGACGTCGAAGCCGGATTGTTCCAGAATGCTGTCATACATCGCCTGGAAGGTTTCGTCCACCTTGACGGTCATGAACGCCTCGCGCTCATCGGAAAAGATCTTGCCGGTCAGAATGCGGCGCAGTGTTGTCATTGGCCGCAGCAGACGCAGACCGGTTTCTGTGGAAAACACTGGCGCGCCGTTTTCCTGAATGTAGTTGACATAGTCCGCCGGGGAGCGCAGGTCCTGCAAGTCTGCATCGGAGAAGGATTTGTCGTTCTTTGCGCCGAGAAACGCCGGGGTCAGCGTTTGAAAAAAGAACAGCGGCGCAAGAAGAAACGCGATGATTTTGTTGAGCATGGGGCGGAACTCCTTTCAAACGGCGGGAAAGCTTACATCAGCGTGCTGATGTCGATCGCGCCGACGGGTTCGGTGAACAGGCTGTCCTTGGCGCTCGGGGAGAAGGACAGGATCTCCATTGTGGTATCAATGCCGCCGCCGGTGATGACGATCCGCTTGAGCGCGTCGCCGCTGTAATAGAATTTTGTGGTTGAGTTTTTGCCGGAAACGGTCTCCACGGTATACATTGTGGTACCGATGCGCTCGGCGGAAAGCTGTACATTGTCGAGATCGTCGAGCTCCAGCGTGCCGAAGATGTTCATCTGCTCAAGCATCGCTGCATCGTCGTCGCCGAGGATGCCTTTGCCGTCGATCCACATGCCCATAGCGTGAACATAGAGTTTATCCTTCGCTTTGATATAGCGCATCTCCGCGTCCATGTTGCCGAGGGAATCGTCTTTGATGGTGGTCTGCATATTGATGTTGCCGTTTTTGGAAGCGAGCGTCATCTTGTCCATGCCGAGATCATCATCGGTAATGATTTTCAGTTCCACGGTGTAGGGGCCGTTTTTAAAGATATCGGCATAATAATCAACGAAGTAAACAGTCTCATCCACCTTGTCGCTGTAGGCGCTGTAGGTGGTCTTGTCGGCCGTTTTCTGAACAGCGAGCACAGCGAAGGTCGTCGGCTGCTGTTTTTTCAGACCGCTGATCGTGGCTGTGGGTGCCGTGACCGACTGCAGCTGGTTATACTTGCCGCTGACGCTGTCGTAGGAATAGACCTCGTAGCCGGTGGCGCCTGCCATCGCGTCCCAGGTCAGCACCACTTTGTCAGCGCTCTTTTTCGCCTTCAGACCGGTAACAGGGCCGGTAGACAGCGGAACGAGTGTCTGCGTGGTAGGCTCTGTGGACGGCTGGGTGGACGGTTCGGTCGACAGCTGGGTCGAAGGCTCCGTGGAGGGTTGCGTGGAAGGCTCTGTGGACGGCTGGGTCGAAGGCTCGGTCGACGGCTGCGTGGAAGGTTCCGTGGTGGGCTGGGTCGTCGGTTCTGTCGTGGGCTGAGTCGTCGGCGCCGTTGTCGGAACGGGGATCGCAGCGGTTGCGGCTTTGCGCACCTTGGAGTAGGTGCCGAAGAAGTTGCGGTCATCCACGCGGGTGTAGGCGCGCACGGCAAAGCGGTAGGTCGTGCCGGCGGTCAGCTTTGTTGCAATGGCGGAAAGCTTTTTCACCGCCTTGAGGCGCGTGTAGGTGTCGGTGGACGGGTTATAGCGATAAACCACATAACCCGTGGCGCCCTTGACTGCGCTCCACGCGAGCTTGATATATGTCTGCGCGGTCTTGGTGACCTTCAGACCGCCCACTTTTGCGGGCTGGATGCGGAACTTCGCCGTCTTGCTGCCGGTGTAACCGCTCTTTTTGATTGCGGAAACCTTCACCTTGGCATAGCCGACTTCTTTGTTGTTATAATACTTGACGGTGTAATGTTTGCCTTCCTTGAGCGTCTTTTTGCCATAGGTGACTTTCACGGTCGGCTTTTTTGCCTTGCCGGTATATTTCACCGGGGTCGTGACGGTGACTTTCGCTTTGGAAAGCTTTTTTGCGCTGGTTGACGAGGTGGTGCTCGTTGCAGCGTCTGCCGAAAGCAGCAGCGCAGCCGGCACGGCGGAGAACACCATCATCACAGCTATCAGCATGGCGAGCAGGCGTTGGGTGAGAGATTTTGTTTTCATTAGAAACACTCCTTTTCTGGAAGTTATTTACAGAGTTTGCAAAAAGCGGTCGAAACCGGCCTGTCCGGCGGCGTCGCGTTTGAAGACGCCTGCGTGCTCAAGCACCTTTGCGAACACGGCGCCGATCTCTTTTTGCAGGATGGACTGGGTGTTTTCGGCGGTGAAGGTATATTGATCACGGAACGAGGCGACCCAGGCGGCATGCTTTTGCAGCGTTTCGTCGCTTGCAAGGTCGGCGCCGTTCAAAATTGCGGTTTCCAGCAGCGCCATTTCCTTTTTCAGTCTTGCGGGCAGCACGGCAAGACCCATGACCTCGATCAGGCCGATATTTTCTTTTTTGATGTTGTGCAGCTCCTTGTGCGGATGGAACACGCCGAGGGGATGCTCGTCGGTCGTGATATTGTTGCGCAGCACAAGGTCAAGTTCAAAGCGATCGCCGCGTTTGCGGGCGATGGGCGTGATCGTGTTGTGCGCCTCGCCGTCGGTTTCGGCAAAGACAAAGCAGGCCTCGTCGGTATAGGCGCGCCATGCGGTGAGGATATGATCGGCAAGCTCGACCAGCTTTGCGCGGTCCGCGCTTTGCAGACGAATGACGGACATCGGCCATTTCACCACGCCGCAGGTCACGTCCTCAAACCCTTCTACGCTGAAGGAACGCTCAACGGGCGCCTTTGCCATCGCAAATTCATAGCGTCCGCCCTGAAAATGTTCATGGGAAAGGATGGAGCCGCCGACGATGGGCAGATCGGCGTTCGAGCCGATGAAGTAATGCGGGAATAGCGCGATGAAATCCAGCAGCTTTTCAAATGCGCTGCGGTCGATCTTCATCGGGATGTGCTGTTTGTTGAACACGATGCAGTGCTCGTTATAGTACACATAGGGGGAATACTGCAGCCCCCAGTCGCTGCCGGCGATCGTGATGGGGATGATGCGGTGGTTCTGCCGTGCGGGATGGTTCACCCGGCCGGCGTAGCCCTCGTTTTCCGGGCAGAGCAGACATTTCGGGTAGCCGCCCTGCTTGGCTTTTTTTGCCGCAGCGATCTCTTCGGGTGATTTTTCCGGCTTTGAGAGATTGACCGTCACATCGAGCAATCCGTATTCCGTTTCGGTCTGCCATTTCAGATCCTTCGCCACGCGATAGGTGCGGATATAATCTGTGGCGCGGCTGAAACGATAAAAGAAATCGGTCGCATGTTCGGGCGAAATCGCATACTGCGCGTGAAACTGCTTTGTCACGGCGGACGGCGGCGGCGTCAGCGCGCCCATCAGCTTGGTGTCGAACAGATCGCGGGATGTGACGTCGTTGCCGATCAGACCGCGTGCGGCGGCGTCGTCGAGCAGCACAGCGAGAATGTTTTCCAGCGGCGGCAGCGCTTCTTCGATCTGCGGATCGTCGAAGGTTTCCTTCTGCAGCACCTCCAGCAGGCGATTGATTGCCCAGATGCTGTCTGCTTCATCGATCAGCCCCTGTTCTGCGGCGTAGCGGACGAGTTGCTTGATGGCTTTATCGGTCATGTATGTTTCCTCCCAAAGATAGTTATACTTACCAACAATACATATAATATACACGATGTACTACCACAAAATCAAGATTGTGTTAAAATTTTGTGACATTTTTTCCGTATAAGAATAGGATAAAACAGATTGGAGGAATGCATATGGCAAAACAACTGGACACCTTTCTCGGCGCAAACACCCCGTTGGGTTTTGTTTCGCTGTTTGACGAATTGTATGACCCATACGGACCGGGCCGCACCGTGATCCTCAAAGGCGGCCCCGGCACAGGAAAATCGACGTTCATGCGCCGCGTTGCCGCAGCGGCAAAAGCACGCGGGCTGGATGTGGAATGCGCCCATTGCGGCAGCGACCCGCACAGTCTTGACGCGGTGCTCGTGCCCGCGCAAAAATTTGCGATCTGTGACGGCACGCCGCCGCATGTGGTGGAGCCGAAATTTCCCGGCGCGAGCGAGACGATCGTCAACCTCGGCGCATTCTGGAACGCCCGGGCACTGCGCGAAAACGCCGACGAGATCCGCCGCCTGACGGTGGAAAACAGCCTTTGCCACCGCCGTGCCACCCGTTTTCTTGCCGCGGCGGGGAATCTTTCCGATGAATTGCAGGCGTTTTGCGCGTCCTTTGTGCTGGAAGAAAAGCTCAACGGCTATGCGCTGCGCTTTTGCGCGCGGGAGCTGCCGAAAAAGAAAGGCGCCGCACCGGGCGCGCGCAAAAAACGGTTTTTTTCGGGTTTTACGCCCGACGGCAAGGTGTTTTTTGAACAGACACTGCACACACTCGGAACGCGCCTGATCGCTTTGCGCGACGAGGGCACCGGCACAGGGAGCCGGCTGCTGGGCTATATCGAGACGCGTGCGCGTGCCGCCGGCTTTGATGTGATCGCAGGGCTGGACCCGCTGCAACCGAAAACGGGGCTTTGCGCGCTTGTGATCCCCGAAGCGTCGCTGGCGCTGATTGCGCTGGACGAAACCGCACCGCTGCAGCGCGCGCCGGACCGCACTGTGCACATGCGCCGCTTTTTTGCGCCGGAGTTTTTGCACGAACATAAAAACTTCCTTGCTTTCCAAAAGGGCATGATCTCTTCGCTGTGCGAACAGAACCATCTGCTGCTGCGGCAGGCGAAGGACATCCACGACCGGCTGGAAGCGCTGTATATCCCGGCGATGGACTTTGACGCGCTGGGACGGGCGGCGGAAGAGGTTTGCGAAATGCTGGATGAGTGACAGCTGTTAGCTGTTAGCAGTTAGCTGTTAGCTGTTAGCAGACAGGGGACAGGGACTAAGGGATTGAGGGATTGAGGGATTGAGGGGAGAGACTATGGGGACAGGAAACAGGGGCAGAGTGCAGAAAACCGTAGGGGCGGCCAGTGGCCGCCCGTATGGTCGATATCTTTGCATGGTTTTCTTTTGCTTCTTTTCTTTCCAAAAAGAAAAGAACACCCCGCTGTGGATCACTCCACGACGGGGTTTCACTTGCTAACAGCTAATAGCTAACAGCTAACAGCTATCGACTACCGACGCTCAGCTCACCAGCGCTTCTCCGCGCTTTTCGCGCATAAACGCGTACACCGGTTCAAGCCGCTCCTTCGTCAGCGGATAGCCGAACTGCATGAGCACCCATACAAGGGTGTAGACAATTGCCGGAATCAGCGTGCAGACGAACAGGATGCCGTCGGAAACATTGTTCACAACGCCGCTGGCCGCCGCGCTCGTGATATAGCCGAGGTTGGCCATGGTCTTGCCGTCATAGCCTGCCACGGCGCGCAGCAGATATAAACCGCCGACGTCCGCCGCGGTCTGGCCGAGCTTGCGGCAGAAGGTGTAGACCGCGTAGATCGCGCTTTCGTTGCGCAGGCCGGTCTTATATTCCTGATAGTCGATCACATCGGCGACGACCGCCCAGTTCGTGATGGACACAAAGGAGTAGCCGAAGCCGATGAAGAACAGCAGCGCCATAAAGACCACGGGGCCTGCGCCCAGACGGTCCAGATGCGGCGTGACAAAGAACATCAGCACCGCTGCGACGGCGGCAAAGAACGAGCCGACGCCCGCAAGCTCTTTTTTGCCGAAGCGTTTGACCAGCTTCGGCGTGAGCAGGATCATGATCGCCATCGGGAAGTAGTTTGCAATCGTGCCGATGACGGAAAGGGAGGTGTTTTCAAAGTAGTTTTTGTAAAGGTACTGGTTCAGTGAAGCGAACTGGAGCTGGCCGCTGATGAGGATGCCGGCAAGCGCCACAGAAACGAACGGACGGCTCTTGAGCAGGCCGAGGTAGGTCTTTTTGAGATCGACGTTCGGATCCTCCTCCGAGGGCACACGCTCTTTGGTGGTCTTGTAGCACGCGAGGTAGAAGCAGATGGAAAGCACCGCCATCACCGCGCCGAACAGGAACATGGATTTGCCGTCGGTGACCTTGATCTCGGTGCCCGCAGCGTTGAAGTTGCCGGTGCCTTTATAGATGATGAGGGGCGCAACAAGCAGCGGCGCGGCGCCGCCGATCCCGCCGCCGATGGAGCGGAACGTGGAAAGCAGGGTGCGGCCGTCCGGGTCGTCGGTGATG
The DNA here is from genome assembly GCA_902792985.1 of Oscillospiraceae bacterium. GTDB lineage: Bacteria > Bacillota > Clostridia > Oscillospirales > Acutalibacteraceae > UBA6857. Next base: position 90,476 of record CADBBT010000003.1, on the reverse strand, counting down.
ACCGACGCGAGTGAACCGAAGGGGATGTTCATGCCGGTGTAAAGCATGCCGAACGCAATGTAGGTCACATAGGAGAGCAAAAGGATCAGACCCTGACTCTGCGTGAATTTGGAAAAGTCCACAAAGCAAAGCATCGCCGAGATCCCCAGCGGGGCCGAGACCCATTTCAGATACGGACGAAACTTGCCGTCCTTATTGGGCTTGCGCTTGGAAACGAGCATGCCCCAGAGCGGGTCGTTGATCGCGTCCCATAAGCGGGTGAACAAAAACAAATTTGCGGCGCGCTTTTCGCCGAGCTTGAGCACATCGGTGTAAAAGATCTTCAAAAAGGATGAGACATACGTCAGCACAAACAGGTTGCCCGCGTCGCCGAGCATGTAGCCCATGCCCTCTTTGATGCCGATTTTATTCGGATGCTGCCCGGCGGCAGTCTCCTTTTTTTCTTTCGTCATAAGGTCTTCTCCTTTGCAAAAAAATCCGAGGACAGGCATCGTCAAACGCCCATCCTCGGAAAGCATAGCATAAATACACAAAAATTACAAGGGGAAACGGTTATCTTTTGAACAAAATTTTCGGCAGCGATTTTAGCAGCGCCTGCAGCGCGGAAAGCCAGCGCCGGAACGCACCGAAAAGATCTTTCGCATAATAATCCGACTGACTGTTTGCGTTTTCCTCGGTCATTTTGACGGCAGTGCCTGTTTTCGGCTGAAAAACCTCAAAGCGTTCAAAGCCCTTTTGACCGACTGTCAGCTTGCCGTCGGAGCGGATGAATTCGCCAAAAATATCCACCAAAACAGATCCCCAGTTATCGTGGCTGAGATATTTGATGAACCAGGTGCTCTGCGGCAGCGCGCAGGTGGACGCGTTGATCATGCGGTCCGGCGAAATCAGATCGCCCTTGCCGGCTTTGACTGCCGCAGCAACATAGGCATCGTCAAACGGGTGATCGATCTTTGCGGTCACCGCGCCGAAAGAGGCGTCTTTGACCAGGGTTGTGCCGTCACTGATCTCGTTGGCGGCTGTCACAATGGGCATGGTTTCTGCACCGTATTTGACAAGTACGGCGGACGGAACGCCCTTTTCCTGCTGCGTTTTCAAAATCTTTCCTGCTCTTTTCTGCACCTGCCCGTGATATTCGTCTATTTTTTTTACAAAATTTGCCCATTCCGGGTTGTCGTTCAGTCCCGCAAGCGCCTTTGCATCTTCATAGTCTTCGTCGCGCACCATCGCCCAATAGCCGGGGCAGGTGCCGTAGGAGCTCATCAGCAGGCCGGGATAAACCATCGGGCCGACCTTGTTGATCAGCCGCAGCAAAAGCTTTTCCAAAAGATCCATGCTGTGTGATTTTGCAAGCAGGCACAGCGATTCGCGCAAATAGGTGCGGATCACTTCGTCGGCAACGAGATCGTCGCCGAAGCTCTTGTCGCTGCCGGTTGCAAAATTGCGGCCGATATAGCGGTTGAGCGCATCGGCGTCCAACCTGAATTTTCCGGAAAACAAGCCGCTGGCATAGCCGACGCCGTTGGCGCTGGAGCCGAGCAGCACGTTGTTGGCAATTTTATTGTCGTTGCCGTATTTATAAAGGTATGCCATGGCAACGCAGCTTCCCTCGCAGCGGCTGACCAGGTTGACTTTTTTCTTTCCCGTAACGGCGAGCACACGGTCAATAAATGCACGCAGCGAATCGGCAACATCCAGCGGGCTGCAGCGCCAGTCCCACAAAAAGTCATAAAACAACTCGTCGAGATCGTCATAGTTGCGGATGGGATAGGTACCGTTGGCGTCCGCTTTATCTGTCAGCGCATCCCAGTTCGTTTTCGCACCGCTGCCGTTGCGGGGATTGCCGTTTTGATCGAGCACAAAATCACGATAGATCGGCGCCAGAATGCACGAGAATTCACTTGCCCACGGTTCGTAGTTTTGCGTCAAAAGGGCTTTTGCAAATTTCGGCAGCAGAACCTTTGCCTGTTCAATGGCATAGGCCTTGATATCTGGCACTTCGGGGGAGAAAACTTTATTGTCATAGATGTCATAAAGTTCGCTTTCCTGCTCTGTGCCGACATGATTATAGAGATACGCAACACGGCCGCGGATATAAACGGTCGGATAGGCAAAGCCGCCGACGTCTGTTGCCGCAAAGGCGGGCAAACAAGCCGTGAAGATGACGAGAACAGCCAGGAAAAGAGAAATCCATTTTTTCATAGTAGCAAACCTCCAGTAAAGTAAATTGAAAAATCATACATCAGAGAGCGCAGAGATTTGCGGACGGTTTTTAATCATTCAAGCGTGTTCCGCAACGCAGGGAAATGCTCGATCTCAGCCGAACAGGCCCTTTTTTTCGACGATCTTTCCGCAGGTGAAGCCTGCACCCTCCACAGCGGCGCGGATGGCTTCGTCGGCAACGTCACCGGAAAGGGTGACAACAGCCTCGTTGGTTTCATGGTTGGCTTTGGCCTTTTTCACGCCGGCAAGGTTCATCAATGCGGCTTCGACCGACGCGGCGCAATGCCCGCAGTGCATACCGGTCACTTCAATGCTCTTTTTCATATCACTCACTCCTTTTATGATTACCGCTTTATCCTACAGGAAAAGCCGCTGTTTGTCAAGCGCGCAGCGCAAAAAGAAAGCGGGTACTTGACTTTTTTTCGTTTTTCATGTATGCTATAGGATAGATTCCTATATACATCCGAAGGGAGCGGTTTTGATGAATAAAACGGTTTTGACACTGGCGCTGGTGCTTGTGATCCTTCTCTCTTTTGTGCTCGGCTTTACTCTGGGCGCAAAACGCGGCATCTATATCGGCCCCACCGAGGCAACGACTGCCACGACCGAGGCGGCGGAGCCGGTGCATATCACGATGAAAAACAAGGACAACAAGGACGAAAGCGAAACCACCACGAAAAAGAGCAAAAAGGATTCAAAGGACAAGAAGGACAGCAAAGACACAAAGGACACCAAAGAATCCAAAACCAAAAAAGACGCAAAAAACGAAGAAACGACCACGACAAAAAAGAGCAAATAAGCCAAAAAACAAGCGAAAAACAGACGGACGCAGCGGTTTTGAAAAAAACCGCTGTACATTTTTGCCAAAACAGTCAAAAAGGACTTGAAATTTTTGTCCTCCTGTTATAAAATACCTTTATATCCGCGTGAGCGGTATTTTTTCATGAAAAGAGGCTGATCTCATGTATTCCATCTTTATGCATGAACAATTTACTTGGCTGCAGCTTCTGGACTTTGCGCTGCGCATCATCCTCGCGATGGGCTGCGGTGCGGCGATCGGTTATGAGCGCACCCGCCGATTCAAGGGCGCGGGTCTGCGTACCCACATCATCGTCTGCTGTGCGGCGGCGCTGATGATGATCGTTTCCAAATATGCGTTTGCCGATATTTCAACGGCAATCGGCGGTTTTTCCGGCGGGACGCGCGACGCTGATCCTGCGCGCATTGCGGCGCAGGTCGTCAGCGGCATCAGCTTTCTCGGCGCGGGCGTGATCTTTAAAAACAACGGCTCCGTCAGCGGTCTGACCACAGCTGCGGGCCTTTGGGCGACGGCCGGTATCGGCCTTGCCGTCGGCGGCGGTATGTATATTATGGGTGTGTTTACCACCGTCATGATCATCCTGTTCCAGTATCTGCTGCACAAATTCAAGATCGGTTCGGAATCCATGCCGCTGTTTCAAATCTCTTTTACGGTGATCAGCAGCAAAGAGTTTCAAGACACGCTTGACGCGCAGCTCAAAGCATGGGACATCCATCTGGTGGACACGAAAATGTCCAAGATCCAGGACGGACAGGCAAAATATGATATCTCGCTGCGCGCGTCATATCAGTTGAGCACACATGAGATCCTGACATTCTTCAGCAGCCGCGAGGATGTGCTGAGCGTTTCGGTCATTACACCATAAGAATAAGAATAGAGGCGAAGAAGATGAAACATTTCAAACCCTTGGCTTCCGTTCTGCTTTCGGCACTGATGGTTTTTCTGTCGGTGTCGTTTGTTTTTGGAACGGAAACGGAACTTGACGGCGGCGATTGCGGCCCTGCGCTGCAATGGTCGCTGACAGAGGACGGAACGCTGCGTGTGTTCGGCAGCGGAGAGATGACGGACAATCCCTGGGTGGATGATGCCGATCAGATTTACCGTGTGGTGCTGGAACCCGGCGTGGAGAGTCTGTGTACGGATGCGTTCGCGTATTGCACAGCGTTGGAAACGCTGTCGATCCCCGCAAGCGTGACAGCGATCGGCGCCTTTGCGCTGACAGGCTGCAGCGCACTGACTGAAATCCGTGTGGCGTCAGAAAACGCCTGTTTTTCCGCCGATGCGGCCGGCGCGCTGTTTGACAAGGCGCAGACAAAACTGCTGCAGTATCCCTGCGGCAGAACAGATGCAAGTTATACGCTGCCCGCAACGGTGACATCTGTTGCGCCGCGCGCTTTTGACCTTGCCGGTTTTCTGCAAACGCTTTCTTTGTCCGCGTCACTGCAATCGCTCGGTGAAAACGCGCTGCAGGGCTGTTTTCATCTCACGGCGCTGGACATTCCGGACACAGTGACAGAGATCGGTCCGCACGCGCTGGACACCTGTTTTGCTCTGCAGACCCTTTCACTGGGCAGCGGGCTGACAACGCTTTCCGAAACGGCGCTGCCGCGTTACGGCGCGCTGCAAACGATTACGGTCAGCGAAGAAAACGCGCAGTTTTCCGATCTGGACGGCGTGTTGTTCAACAAAGCAAAAACGAGTTTGCATTTTTATCCGCCGGCAAGGGAGGAAGCGCTTTACGCTGTGCCTGCAGGCGTGGAAACGATTGCGGCCGGCGCTTTCCCCGACAACGGCAGTCTGCGGCAGCTTTTGCTGCCCGCGTCGCTGACGGAGATCGCACCCGACGCGCTGGCACATCTGTATGCGCTCACGGACATCTGCAGCGCAAGCATGACGGCGGTGAGCGCAGCTTCCGGCTTTTTACACTTTGAACCGGCCGAAGGCTATGACGCACCAACGCTGAAAGCGCTGTTTTACGCACTGCGGCAGTGGCAGGAATGTGATGCGCTGATGCTGGAAGAGGATGCGCTGCTGGCGCGTCTGTCCGAGATCACCGGAGAAGAGATCACGGATTATGACAGTCTGAACTGCCTGGCGGAAGACCAGACGCAGCCGTCCGCGTCGCCGGATGGTGTGACGATCCACGCGTTTGCGGGTTCCGCCGAAGCGGCATACTGCACGGAACATGAGCTGCCGCTGCAGCTGCATGACATCAGTGTGGTTGTGCGGCAAACACCGGCAAGCTGTGAAACGACGGGTGTGACCGAACTGCGCTGCGTTACCTGTCCGTTGACCGAGACGCATTTGCTTGCAGCGCTGGGACACGCTTACGGCGCATGGACGAACGTGGACGCCGACACGCACGCGCGCATCTGTGCCAACGACCCGACACACCGGATCACGCAGGCGCATGTTTGGGACCTGCATAAGAATCTTACGCGCGCGACTTGCACGGAAACGGGCAGCGCGCTTGTGACCTGTTCCGTATGCGGCGCGACGAAAACAGAGGACACCGCAGTAGACCCGACGAATCACGCCGACTACGGCACGCACACAGCGAACAAAGTCGACGCAGGTTGCACGACTGCCGGTTACACCGGCGACAAAGTCTGTGACGGCTGCGGCGCAGTGATCGAAGCAGGCAGGGAAATTGCGCCGCTTGGACACAGTTTTGACGAGTGGGCAGACAACGGCGACGACCATATCCGCACCTGTGAGCGCTGCGGCGAGGAGGAGTTCGCCGCACACACATGGGATGACGGTACACCGATCACCGTGGCAACTTGTACCACACCGGGGCAGATAAAATATAAGTGCACGCAGTGCATTGCAACGAAAACCGTGAATACCGAGATCGACCCGACGAATCACGCTGATTACGGCACGCACACAGCGAACAAAGTTGACGCGGGCTGCACGGCTGCCGGTTACACCGGCGACAAAGTCTGTGACGGCTGCGGCGCGGTGATCGAAGCGGGCAAAGAAATTGCGCCGCTCGGACACAGTTTTGACGACTGGGCGGACAACGGCGACGACCATATCCGCACCTGTGAGCGCTGCGGGGAAGAAGAATACGCCGCGCATACATGGAATGAGGGCACACCGATCACTGTGGCGACCTGCACTACAGCGGGGCAGATGAAGTACGCTTGCACGCAATGCATTGCAACAAAAACCGTGGACACCGCGGTCGACCCGACGAATCACGCTGACTACGGCACGCACATTGTGAACGCAGCGGACGCCGGCTGCTTGACGGCCGGGTATACCGGCGACAAAGTCTGCGACGGCTGCGGCGCAGTGATCGAAGCGGGCAGCAAAATCGCGCCGCGCGGCCACAATTTTGATGAATGGGCGGACAACGGCGACGACCATATCCGCACCTGTGAACGTTGCGGCGAGGAGGAGTTCGCCGCGCATACATGGGATGACGGTACACCGATCACTGCTGCGACTTGCACTACAGCGGGGCAGATGAAGTACGCTTGCACGCAATGCATCGCAACGAAAACAGTGGACACTGCGGTCGACCCGATGAATCACGCTGACTACGGTACGCACACAGCAAACAAAGTCGACGCGGGCTGCACGACTGCCGGTTACACCGGCGACAAAGTCTGCGACGGCTGCGGCGCAGTGCTTGAAGCAGGCAAAGAAATTGTGCCGCTTGGACACAATTTCGACGACTGGGCGGACAACGGCGACGACCACATCCGCACCTGCGAGCGCTGCGGGGAAGAAGAGTTCGCTGCGCACACTTGGGGTGAGGGCACACTGATCACCGCCGCAACCTGTACTACAGCGGGGCAGATGAAGTACGCTTGCACACAGTGCATTGCGACGAAAACCGTGGACACCGACCTTGACCCGACGAATCATGCAGATTATGGCACGCATATAGCGAACAAAGTTGACGCCGGCTGCACGACTGCCGGTTACACCGGCGACACGGTCTGTGACGGCTGCGGCGCAGTGATCGAAGCAGGCAAGGAGATCGCGCCGCTCGGTCACAGCTTCGGTGACTGGAAAAACAACGGGGGAAACCATATCCGCACCTGCACCCGTTGCAGTGAAACGCAAACCGCTGACCACAACTGGAACACCGGCGAAACGCTCAGCACCGCAACGTGTACAACAGAAGGCAGCGTGAAATACACTTGTTCCGTTTGCGGCACAACAAAAACGGAACCGACCGCGAAGGACCCGACGAATCACGCCGACTACGGCACGTACACAGCGAACAAAGTCGACGCCGGCTGCACGACTGCCGGTTACACCGGCGATACGGTCTGTGACGGCTGCGGCGCAGTGCTTGAAGCAGGCAAGGAAATTGCCCCGCTTGGACACAGCTTCGGTGACTGGACAAACAACGGGGAAAACCATATCCGCACCTGCACCCGGTGCAGCGAAACGCAGAGCGCCGACCACAATTGGAACACCGGCGAAACGCTCAGCGCCGCAACGTGTGCGACAGAAGGCAGCGTGAGACACACTTGTTCCGTTTGCAGCGCAACAAAAACGGAACCGACCGCGAAGGACTCGAAGAATCACGCTGACTATGGCACGCACACAGCGAACAAAGTTGACGCCGGCTGCTTGACGGTCGGGTATACCGGCGACAAAGTCTGTGACGGCTGCGGCGCAGTGCTTGAAGCAGGCAAGGAGATTGCCCCGCTTGGACACAGCTTCGGTGACTGGACAAACAACGGGGAAAACCACATTTCGGTGACTGGACAAACAACGGGGAAAACCACATTCGCACCTGCACCCGTTGCAGCGAAACGCAGAGCGCTGATCACAATTGGAACACCGGCGAAACGCTTAGCGCCGCAACGTGCGCGACAGAAGGCAGCGTGAAATACACCTGTTCCGTTTGCGGCGCAACAAAAACGGAACCGACCGCGAAGGACTCGACGAATCACGCTGATTACGGCACGCACATAGCGAACGCAGCAGAAGAAACATGCACCACGGCGGGCTACACTGGCGACAAAGTCTGCGACGGCTGCGGCGCAGTGCTTGAAGCAGGCAAGGAGATTGCGCCGCTCGGACACAGCTTTGGTGACTGGACAAACAACGGGGAAAACCACATTCGCACCTGTACCCGGTGCAGCGAAACGCAAACTGCCGACCACAGTTGGGGCGCGGCAATGCTCGTGAAGTCTGCTACCTGCAGCGAGGACGGCGTCTCCCGTGTTGCGTGCAGCGTCTGCGGTGCGGCAGAGGAACGTGTCCTTTCCAGAGCGCCGCACACAGACAGCAACGATGACGGGGTTTGCGACCGTTGCGGTGAACGTCTGCGGGAGGCGCAAAGCGGGGATTGTCCCTATTGCGGACAGACGCACACCGGCGCGTTCGGTTGGCTCGTTCAGTTCATCCATCGCATTCTCTTTGCGCTGTTTGGCGCAAAATAATTGCTTTTTTACAAAAACGGACTTGATTTTTTCAGGGAAATGGCTTAATATAAAAAGGATCTTATGAAAAGGAGCTGTTGATATGGCAGAAATCAAACAATTGAAATATTTTTGCGACGGAGAATGGCGCACATCCACCACGGACAAGTATATGGATGTGTACAATCCCAGCACTGGCGAAGTGATCGCTCAGACGCCCTGCTGCACAGAGCAGGAGGTTGAGGACGCCATCGCTGCCGCAAAGGCCGCGTTCCCCGCATGGTCGAACACCCCGGTCATGAAGCGCGTACAGGTGCTCTATAAATTCCGCGAGCTTCTGATCGAGCACATGGATGAACTCGCAACTTTGTGCGCGACTGAGCACGGCAAAGTGCTTGCCGAAGCCAAGGGCGACATTCTCAAGGTCAAGGAGCCTGTGGAGCTTGCGCTTTCCGCACCGTCGCTGACGATGGGCGATTCCATGCGCGACACTTCCTCCGGCTATGACACCACCCTTTACTACGAACCGGTCGGCGTGTTCGCCGGCATCGTTCCGTTCAACTTCCCCGGCATGATCCCGATGGGCTGGATGACGCCCTGCTGCATCGCCGCCGGCAACACGATCGTGCTCAAGCTCGCGTCGATGACGCCGATGACCGCAATGCGTCTTTGCGAACTGCTGGTGGAAGCGGGTCTGCCGAAGGGCGTTGTGAACCTTGTCACCTGCTCGCGTGTGGAAGCGGACATCTTCCTGCGTCACCCCGATGTACGCGGCATCACCTTCGTCGGCTCAACAAAGGTCGGCCTGCATGTGTATTCCACCGCTGCCGCCAACGGCAAGCGCGTTCAGTGCCTGTGCGAAGCGAAGAACCACGCCCTCGTGCTTGAGGACGCTGCGCTCGAGCGTTCCGCCCGCGGCATCATCAACTCCTCCTTTGGCTGCGCCGGTGAACGCTGCATGGCGTTGCCCGTGGTCGTTGCGCAGGAATCCATCGCCGACAAGCTCGTTGCGCTCATCAAGCAATATGCCAGCGAACTGAAGATCGGCCCGGCGTATCTTCCCGACAGCAAGCTCGGCCCGGTCATTTCCAAGAAGCACAAGGAATCCGTCCTGAACTGGATCAACAAGGGTCTGGAAGAGGGCGCGACCATGGTTCTTGACGGCCGCGACGTCAAAGTGGAAGGCTATGAGAACGGCTTCTACATCGGACCGACGATCCTCGACAATGTGACCGAGGAAATGACGGTCGGCACACAGGAGATCTTCGGACCCGTGCTTTGCATCAAGCGCGTCAAGAATTTCGAAGAAGGTCTTGCGCTGATGAACCGCAACCCGTTCGCCAACGGCTCCGTGATCTTCACCCAGAGCGGCTACTATGCCCGTGAATTCACAAAGCGCACCGACGGCGGCATGACCGGCGTCAATGTCGGTATCCCTGTGCCCGTGGGCGTGTTCCCGTTTACCGGCCACAAGAAGTCCTTCTTCGGCGATCTGCACTGCCTGGGCAAGGATGCATTCCGTTTCTTCACCGAGACGAAGGCGGTCACCGTGCGCTGGTTTGACGAAGAAGAAAAGAAAGCGACCGACGTGGATACCTGGGACGGTTCCGTCGGCGGCGGCGTGTAAGAGAGCTGTTAGCAGCTAACTCTTCGCTGTCAGGAATTCAAACAGCCGCAGCGGGCTTTGCTGCGGCTGTTTTTTGAAAAGAGGAATAAAAATGAAACTGACCATGCTCGGCACGGGCAATGCCCTTGTGACGGAATGTTACAACACCTGCTTTCTTTTGGAGGAGCACGGACAGCTCTTGCTGGTGGACGGCGGCGGCGGAAACACGGTGCTGCGTCAGATCCGGCAGGCGGGCTGCAACTGGATGGACATCCGCCACATTTTTGTGACGCACAAACACATCGACCATCTGTTGGGTATCGTCTGGCTGGTACGGATGATCTGTCAGTTTATGGCGCACGGAGATTACGTCGGCGACGCGTATCTGTATTCCCACAAAGAGGTGCTCGATCTGATCCGTGAACTTTCGGCAAAGCTGCTGCAAAAAAAGCAGACGGCCTTTCTGGATCAGCGCCTGCATCTGGTGGAAGTTGCCGACGGCGAAACACGCGAAATCATCGGCCGCCCCGTGACGTTTTTTGATATCCGCTCCACAAAGGCGAAGCAGTTCGGCTTCTGCATGACGCTGGAAAACGGAAAAAAGCTCACCTGCTGCGGGGATGAGCCGCTGACGAAGGACACCGAGCATCTTGCGCGAAACAGCGCATGGATGCTGCACGAAGCGTTTTGCCTGTTTGCGCAGGCGGACATTTTCGACCCCTATGAAAAGCACCATTCCACGGTGAAGGACGCCTGCGAGCTGGCGCAGCGGCTCGGAGTGGAAAATCTTTTGCTTTATCACACAGAGGACCGCAACCTTGTTCACAGGAAAGAATTATATGCCGCAGAGGGAAAACAATATTTCAGCGGAAAGCTCTGGATCCCCGATGATCTGGAGACGATCGAGCTGTAACAAAAAAACTTTTTGTTTCCGCTATTGATTCTTTTTCACGGGTGAGGTATAATAAATATATAACAGATCATATAGAAAAGAGGCGTTTTTCATGATCCAGAAGATCGGCATCCTTTTTGCGGACAGTATGGAGTATCTTCCGTTTCTCAACATCGCAAAGGAACACGGCGGCAGCCAGCTTTTGCGCCGCGGCAACCGCTCGATCAGCTTTTCTTTGCCAACAAAAACGGGCAGCGTGGTGATCGTCGGTGTGGAGTGCGGCATCGGCAAGGTCTGTGCTGCGTCTGCGGCGGCGTTTCTGATTGCGGACGACCGGGTGGACTATATCTTCAACGCCGGCCTTTCCGGCGCAATCTCCGGCGTGTGCCGCGGCGATCTTGTGCTCGGCAGCAGCTTTGTGGAGTGCGATTATGATCTGACCGCGCTCGGTTTTGCTCTTGGCGAAAAGACCGGCGGCGTGCCGTATATCTATGACGCCGATCCGCAGCTGCTGGCGCTGGCAAAGGCAGATGACGTCACGGTCGGGCGCTTTGGCACCGGCGACGTGTTTTTGAGCGATCCCGCGCGCAAGGAGCTATTCAGCCGGACGTTCGGGCTGACCGCGTTTGATATGGAGAGCGCCGCCATTGCGGGCGTGTGTAATCGCTGCGGTGTTCCGTTTTTGTCGCTGCGGCAAATCAGCGACGACGCCGACGACGCGTCGAGCGATTCCTACCGCGAGATGAATGACTGCGCGGAAGACCATCTGGTGCGCCGGGTGCTGGAGATTGCACAAAAACTTTGAGTCTGCGCCAAAAACGATTTGCGCTTTGTTCTTTGTTTGTCGATTATGTAAACGATTTGTAACAAAGCAGAAACATTCTTGATTTTTTCGGATGCCTTCGATAAAATGAAGACATCCGATTTTTTCTTAGGGGGGAACAAAGCATGAAACGAATGCTTTCTGTTTTTCTTGCCTTGCTGATGCTGCTTTCCTGCTGCGGCGCGCTGACGGTGTTTGCACAGGAGGACGAAAACGTCTGCGATTGCGAACACATGCCGCTGATCTATATTTTCGGGCGGCAGGATATTTTTGACGATCCGCGCGCAGAAAACCGCAAGGTCATCAGCGGCTATGACAGCGACTGGATCAAGGGACTCATCAGCGAAAGCGTCAAACGCAACGCCGCAAAGCTGATGCTCGGCAGTTTTGACGCATTCTGCGACGAGATCGCCGCGGCGTTCGAAGAAAAATATAAGGACTTTGTCTGCAAGGACGACGGCAGTCTGCCGGACAACGCCTCCGGCGTGGAATGGACCTGGTCGCCGGAGACGATGCGCGACGACCATAGATATGACAACGTGTATTCCTATGTGTACATCTACGATGCACGCAAGGATCCGTTTGAGATCGCGGACGATCTGCACGCATATATCGAATGTGTAAGGCGCGTGACCGGTCACCGCAGGGTGGCTGTCCTCAGCCGCTGTATGGGCAGCGAGATGGCGCTGACCTATTTTGAAAAATACGGCTGGCAGGACATCGACACCTTTTTCACCTACAGCTCCGCCGCGCTTGGCACGACGATTTTCAGCGAGCTGTTCTCCGGAAAAGTTCAAATCGACCTTGCGAGCATCAACAACTTTTTAGACGAAAAGCACCGCTATGACGACCCGGATGCGCCGCCGGAAGACGACGGGACGGTTGACCCGGAAACCAAGGCGCTGCTGTTTGCCGCGCTGGAACTCGGTCAGCAGCTCGGTGCGCTCGGCCTCCCGTCGAAACTTTCCGATCTGCTGATGAAACGCATGTGGGATGATGTATTGCCGCGTGTGCTGAAGGCGAGCTTTGCCACCTCCGCCGGCTACTGGAGCATGGTTGCGCCGCAGGACTTTGCAGACGCAAAAGCCTTTCTGTTCAAAAACGACGCCGCCAGATACGCGAAACTGATCGAAAAGATCGACGCGTATGACGCGCGTGTGCGCCGGCCGATGAAAGACATTCTGACGCGGATGAAAAACGACGGCGTGAAGCTGTGTATCCTTGCAAAATACGGTTTTCAGATCATTCCCTTCACCGCGTCCGCGCGTGCGCAGGCCGACGACAAGATCACCATGACGGCGCAGTCCTTCGGCGCGACCGGCGCCGTTTACGGCGAAACGCTCAGCCCTCTTTACATCGCCGCACGCAAACGCGCGGGCTTTGACAGCAGCATTTCACCGGATAAGATCATCGACGCATCGACCGCGTGGTTCCCGGAGGTGACGTGGTTTGTCAAGAACATCCGCCACAACGATTTCCCCGGCCGCATCTATGATCTTGTTTTGCGCATGACCCGCGCCGACCGGCAGCTCACCGTCAACGACGACCCCGAATTTCCGCAGTTCATGACCCACTTCTGGGAAAACGATGTGGAGTACTGGGTTCCGATGACGGCGGAGAATATGCACACGGAGTATGTGCATCCCGATCTGCGCACCGCTTTTCAAACATTTTTGGAAGCACTGAAAGCCTGGATCAGACATTTACTCCATCGGGAGTCGACAGTGCAAAGCTGACAAGCAGAACAGCCGAATAAAAAAAGGACGCCGGAGCTTTTCCGGCGTCCTTTTATATCAGTTTTCATCTGCTTGCGCAGGCGCTTCTTCCGGTGCTTGCGCGGGCGTTTCCTCTTTTGCCTGCTCTGCTTTTGCGGCTTCCTCTGCAGCACGCAGTCGTGCCGGAGATTTCCAAAGATGGATGATGCCTTCATCGTTGAGGAGCTTTAACATGATGATGAGAACCGGCGTGACAAGCATGCCGAGCACACCGAACAGCTTCAGGCCGAGGTACAGGGCTGTGATGGTCACGATCGGCGACAGGCCGAGCTGACCGGCAACCAGCTTCGGTTCAATGAACTGACGAATGACTGTGATGGCCGCATAAATGATCAGCAGTCCGATGCCCATGCCGAAATTGCCGGTGATCAGCGAATACAGCGCCCAAGGGATCAGCACGGTGCCGGTGCCGAGCACAGGCACAATGTCGATCACGGCGGTTACGGCGGCAACCATGAGGATGAAGTTGGAATGATAGACGCCGATCATTTTGAGGATCATCAGACCGACGGACATTTCAATAAAGGTGACCAGCATAATGAGGGCGTAGGCACGCGCCATTTTGCCCAGCGAGGTCTTCAGCAGCACCTTGGCGCGTTCCACATCGTTGCGGCGGCGTTCGGGGAACTGCACTTTGAAGAAGTGCATCATCTTGTCGAAATCGGTCGCCATAAAGCAGCTTGCGACAAGAGAGATCACAACGGCGATCAAAACGGACGGGATCTGCTTCGCGGTGGAGAGCAGACTGCTCAGAGGGGTCGTGATCCAGCTCAGCTTGAAGTTGCCGCTGAGCAGACCGGACAGCGCGCCGGAGGAACCGCCGGCGGCTTCGCCCGCAGCTTCGCCTGCAGCCAGGGCAGCAGCGCCGGTTGCATCGGCGGCAAGCGCGGCAGAGTCTGCAGCAGCCGTGGTGTTCAGGTATTCATGCAGCTTTGAAAACAGGTCGGTTGCGCTTTCGTTCAGCGATTTACGCAAAAACTCGGGCAGCTTTGCAATCGCGCTGAGCAGCCACGCCTGAATGTTGTCGACCACGGATTCCATGTTTTGGAACTGCAGGGAGATATAGTTGACGAATTCCTGAATGCGCGCAAACAGCCGCACACCGATCAGCGACACGAGCGCCGCCAGAACGATCAGCAGCAGAAAAACGCAGATGACGGAGGCGGCGCCGTTTTTCAGCGGCGTTTTACGCACCAGAAAGTTCTTCGGCTTCTGCACCAGCGCTGCCAGCAAAAAGGCGAACAAAAACGGGAAACAGACGCCGAGTGCATAGCGGATCAGCAAAAAAGCGATGGCAACGATCATGGCGAAGTAGATCACATTGATGATCATCCCGCGCCGTTTTTCAACATCATTCATAGCGAGGCTCCTCTTATTGTAATATTATACTTATTATACACAAAGCGGCAGATCAAAATCAATGGATTTCACAAATTTTCAGAAATTCGTCAGAAACGCTATGCAAATTTGACAAAATGTGATATGATATTCGGGTACAGACTGTAAATTGGGAGGAGAGCAACATGAAGGTTGCAATTATGGGATACGGCGTTGTCGGCTCCGGCGTGGCTGAGGTGATCGGCAGGAACGCTGACATCATTGCGAAAAAGACCGGCATTCTGCCGGAGCTTTCTCATATTCTGGATATCCGCGATTTTCCGGGGGATCCCTTTGCTTCTTTCCTGACAAAGGAGTTCGCCGACATTTTGGAGGACGACGAGACCGGCATCGTGGTGGAGACCATGGGCGGACTGGAGCCGGCGTTCACATTTGTTTCTGCGTGTCTGGAACGCGGCAAGCATGTCGTGACATCCAACAAGGAGCTGGTCGCCAAAAAGGGCGATGTGCTGCTTGCGCTTGCGGAAAAGCATAATGTCAACTTTTTGTTTGAAGCTTCCGTCGGCGGCGGCATCCCGATCATCCGTCCGTTGATCCGCTGTCTTGCCGGCAACCGCGTGGAAGAGATCGCGGGCATTTTGAATGGAACCACAAACTTCATTTTGACTAAAATGATCATGGAGGACATGGACTTTGCCGACGCGCTTGCGCTCGCGCAGAAAAAAGGCTATGCCGAAAAGGATCCCACCGCCGACGTTGCGGGCATCGACGCCTGCCGCAAGATCTGCATTCTTGCGTCGCTGGCGTTCGGCACACACATCTATCCCGACGGTGTGCCGACGAAGGGCATCACAGACGTCACGCTTGACGATGTCAAGGCTGCTGCGGCCGCGGGTTATGTGATCAAGCTCATCGCAAGCGCAAAGCAGCTTGAAAACGGCCGTCTTGCGCTGCGCGTTTCGCCGACACTGGTGAAAAAGGAAAGCATGCTCGCCGGTGTGAACGGCGTGTTCAACGCGTGTCTGGTGCGCGGCGACGCTGTGGGTGATGTGCTGCTTTACGGCCAGGGTGCGGGCAAGCTCGCCACGGCAAGCGCCGTGGTCGGCGACGTGATCGACTGTGCGGCACATGACAGCGCACGCATCCGCTTCGGTTGGAGCAAGGCAGAAGACGGTGTACTGGAAGCGCCCGAGGCTGTGCCGACCGTGCTGTTTGCGCGGCTCAAAAACGCAGACAAGGCCGCTGTTGCCGCTGCGCTGCCCGGCGCGTGCTGTTTGGACGGCGAAAACGGCGAAACACTGGTCATCACCGAAGAGGCGCCCGCAGGAAAGCTGGAAGCGGCGCTGGCGGCGTTTGATCCGGTCATAGTGCTGCCTGTCGCAGCGTATTGAGCAACGCTCAAAATTCGGGATTCGGATTTTTGAATTCGAAAAGAAGGTCGCGGGAAAGCGAAACGGTTTTGTTTGTGTTTTCCGCGAAGGAGGGTCTGTTTTCAATTTCCGATCCGTCGATTTTATGTTAATAATATCGAACAACGATCACTTGCTATCTGTTTTGACGCATCGCGCTTTGCGCGGCGTCCCACAATTCCGAATTCCGAATTCATAATTCCGAATTCGAAGACTACAGGGAGGTTTTTTTATGGCTCTGATTGTACAAAAATTCGGCGGCTCGTCGGTTGCAAACGCAGAACGCGTGATGCATGTTGCCGAAACGATTACCGACACCTATAAAGCCGGCAATGACGTGGTCGTGGTCGTTTCCGCACAGGGCGACACCACCGACGATCTGATCGACAAGGCAAACGAGATCAACCCCAAGGCGTCCAAGCGTGAGATGGATATGCTGCTGACCGCCGGAGAGCAGATCTCGATCGCGCTGCTTGCCATGGCGATCGAAAAGATCGGCTGCCCCGTCATTTCGCTGCTCGGCTGGCAGGCGGGCTTTGAGACCAACAACGCTTACGGTGCGGCGCGCATCAAAACGGTGCGCACGGAGCGTTTGCGCGCGGAGCTTGACAAGCGCAAGATCGTCATTGTCGCCGGGTTCCAGGGACTCAACGCCGCACAGGATATGACAACACTCGGCCGCGGCGGTTCCGACACCAGCGCAGTTGCCCTTGCGGCGGCGCTGCACGCCGATCTCTGCCAGATCTACACCGACGTGACCGGCGTTTATACCGCCGATCCGCGCAAGATCAAAAACGCGACAAAGCTCACCGACATCACCTACGACGAAATGCTGGAGCTTGCAACGCTCGGCGCACAGGTGCTCAACAACCGGTCGGTGGAAATGGCAAAAAAATACAATGTGGAAGTTGAGGTTCTTTCCAGCATGGTGAAGGAACCCGGAACGATTGTCAGGGAGGTTGCTAAAATGGAAAAAATGTTGATCCGCGGCGTCACAAAGGATACGGACGTTGCAAGAATTTCAGTTGTCGGAATGAAGGACGTGCCCGGCAACGCGTTCAAACTGTTCTCGTCGCTTGCCGCAAAGGGCATTAACATCGACGTGATCCTGCAGTCCGTCGGCCGCGACGGTACCAAGGACATCTCTTTCACCTGCGCTAAAGGCAACGCCGAGCAGGTGTGCGCGCTGTTGGAAAACCTGTTTTCCAACGAGGGCGCAACGGTCGCTTGCGACACCTCGATCGCCAAGGTCTCCATCGTCGGCGCGGGCATGCAGTCGCACGCCGGAACGGCCTCCAAGATGTTCGGTGCGCTGTATGAGGCCGGCATCAACATCAGCATGATCTCCACCAGCGAGATCACGGTCTCTGTATTGATTCCGAAAGAGTACGCAGATAAGGCGGTTGCGGCTGTCCATCAGGCGTTCTTTGGATAAAAAATCAAAAACAGGAGGAACCCAAAATGAAAAAAGCACTCGCACTTTTGAGCTGTCTGCTCATCCTTGCATCCTGCGTGGCTTTGACCGGCTGCGGGAAACAGGATCTCACCAACAGCAAATATCTCGGCACGTGGATCGCAACAAAAGCTACCCTGGGCAACGAAGAAACTCCCGTTGATGAAGTTGTGGACGGCGGCATGACGCTTAAGCTCAATCCCGACGGAACCGCTGTGATGTCTTCGAAGGAAGAGGACAGCAACTGCACCTGGTTCGAAACGAGCAAGGGCATCAAATTCAAAGGCGACATGAAGATCAAAATGAACGCGGAAGGCGACGCGCTTGTGATGAAGATGTTCGGCGCAAAGATTTATTTTGAAAAAATGACCGAAGCGGCTGCGGCCGTGAATGAAATCGGCGGCCAGATCAGCGATGCGATCGGCGGCGCGGTGGACAGCATTGTCAGCGGCGCAGCAGACATCGTCAACAACGCGACCGACGGAGAATAAGCTGCACTCGTTTTGTTTGAACAGTTATCCTAACAGCAAACCCCACCGTGGATTTGAATTCCACGGTGGGATTTCATTTTCTGATAGCTAACAGCTAACAGCTAACGACTAACGACTACCAACGACCGCTTCCAAAAACCGCAGTCCCTGCGTCAACGCTTCGTTGCCGGAAAAATTATGGCGATACAGCTCGATCAGGCACGCACCGTCGAAGCCGTGCGCTTCCAGCGCTGAAAACAGCCGGGGAAAATCGAACGTCCCCGTGCCAGGCGGCAGACAGTCATGCGCTTCGTCGCTGTCGCTGACGTGCAGATGAACGATGCTGTCGCCGACGCAGTCGATGAACGCAAACGGATCCACACCGGCGCGGCGGGCCTGCTTGAGATCGAGCACCATCTGAAAATCCGTTTTGAGCTGCTGCTGCAAAAACGCCATGAAGGCCGGCGATTCGCCGACATAGTGCACCACATTTTCGTGCGCGACCCGCACGCCAAAGGCCTTTGCCGTTTCGTTCAACTGAAACAGCCGCGCGGCGTAAAGCTCTTTTTCAATGTGCAGATGCCGCGCCCCGTGCAGCACAAAAAGCGATGCGCCGAGTTCCTGCGCCGCCGAAAAGAAGTATTTGTAAAAGTCCAGACTGTCCGTAAACCGCCGCTCATATTCGCTGAAAATGTAAAAATCTTCCGCGAACGACATGAACGGATGAATGGAGACGATGTCCATGCCGAAGTGGTCGCGGATGCTGCAAAGCTCGCGCAGCAGGGGACCGTGCAGCTCCGATGGCGCGTTGAAAAAAATCTCCGCCGTTTTTGCGCCGGCCTGTCCGATAAGGATCAGCGATTTTTCGGTCTCCAGCGGATAATAGCAGGAGGATGAGATTCCAAGTTTCATCTATCCGCCTCCCTTCCTTACCGGAACCAGTATAACAAAACGCACGAAAAAAAGCAAGCCGGGTGGCTTGCTTTTTTGTTCAGTGTTGAAATGTTGGACGTATGTCTTCCTTGTTATCTGCTGCCCTTCCACGGGGTGATGAACACCAGACGCAGGAAGAAACGGATCACATCGCCGAAAATGGCGGTGGACATGATGTCGGAGGGATAGAACTTGAAGTTGTGACCGGTGAGCTCATCATAGTAGACGGAGTCGATCGTGAAGTTCTGGACATCGTTTTCATCGAACTCATAGATGCGGATGGAGCGGTGGCCGCCGCGGCCGTAGGCTGCAAAGCCGGTGCCGCCGTTGTAGCCGAGGATGATGCCGTCGTCGGTCTGCATCATGAAGTGGTTGACGTGGTCGTGCGCAAAGAACGCGCCCATCACATCGCCCTGCTGTACCCAGGCTTCATATTCGCCGGATTTGGTGTCGAACACTTCAGAGCAGGGAGCTTCGCCGATGTAGTTGTCCTGCTTGATCATGCGCGTCTCATCGACGTACATCTTTTCTTCAACTTCCTTATACCACTTATAGTCGTTCAGACTCCAGATGGCGTTGTTGGCTTCCTTTTTGTCGACCTGCTCCAGGCACTGATAGATTTCCTTGACGGGGACGTGCTGATAGACCACAGAGGGAACCACTTCGCCGCCGTTGAGCTCTTTGAGCTCGTTGCTCTTTTCAACATACCAGGCAGTCGTTTCGGGCTTGCAGCCGGTGTAGCCGTTGGCAAGGCCGTCTTTGTTCTGCGAGTCGATCATGTACACGTTCAGCGCCATGCGGCTGCCGTCGCTGCTCAGGATGGGGATGTTATAGGAGCCCGGATCGTCCGGGGTGCTGATGTTGTGGATGTTATAGGCGAACTCTTCAAAGACAGCCATCTGTTCTGCGGGAGAGACCATCTCGTCTTTGTCGTGGTCATGGTTGCCCGGCGTGTAGGCGAACGGGACCTTCAGCTCGCTCAGAAGGGAGCCGAGGTTGCGCAGGCACTGCTTGACGCGCTTGGTGTTCGCACCGATGAAAATATCGTTGCAGACGTCGCCGGGGATGACAACGAGGTCGGGCTTTTCAGCGGCGACCGCGGCGCGGATGAATTCCTCCGTGCGCTTGTGCATGGTATCGGTGTCCTGCGTGTCGTTGATCTGCATGATCTTGAACTTGCCGTCGTCGCCGAATTTCAGCGTCTGCTGGCCGGTCGTTTCGTCCACCTTGATCATCGGCGCAAGCTCTCTGGCTGCGAACGCAACGGTTGCAGCGGAGAACAGCATCAGAACGCTGAGGAGAACGGATAATACTTTTTTCATACGAATAACTCCTTTACAAAGAAATTTGTACGATCATTATAACAAGTTTTCAAAAAAAAAGCAAGCTGCGCTTGCGCGCAACCTGCCGAAAAAGTGGACTTCTTTTTGTGTAAGCTGCTGATAAATCAGCGGAACAAAGCGAGAATCGTGTGCAAAATCAGCAGAAAAATACCAAAAAGGCCGGTGTGACGTTCGCCGCACAGCGGACAGATGCCGACAGCGGGGGACTGCGGAAGATCCACACTTTCCACCATGGCGCCGCACCTTGTGCAGCAGCCGTTTTCATCCGGTGCGGTGTGGCCGAGCGCAGGCGCGTCGGGCGTTGTGACCGTTTCGCCGCAGGTCGCGCAGGTTTGCACGAGCAGCCCGTTTTCGGTGCAGGTCGGCGCGATCACCTGCGTTTCGGCAAAGGTGTGTTCGTGCACCGGCGGTTCTTCAGACTGCGCCGCTTTCAGGTAATCGGTGTAGCAGTAGTTGAGATCGACATAGGTGGAGGCACATCCGTATATGCTGCCGTTGCCGCCGTTGGAAAACTGCCAGAGGTCGCACGCAGGGGCATTTTTGTTCGGGTCCTGATCGGCAAAGGTGTATTTTTTCGGGTTTGCGTCCGTCGTGTAGCACGACCATTTTGCAATCCATCGCGCATAGCCGGACAGCGCCGGGGTGTTATAGTTCTTTGCCTGACTTTGCGAGGTATAAATTCCGGCTTTGTATCCCGCGTTTTCAAAGATCTGCAGCTCCGAGAGCACCAGCGACAGCAGCGTTGTTTTGCTGAGCGCAAGCACCTTGCTGTCTTCAACATCGAGAAACAGCGGCAGTGTCAGCGCGCGTCCGTCGAGCGCCGCAACGGCGTTCTGTGCCTCCGCGGCGGCAGCTTCCGCACTTGTTGCATACATATACACATACGCGCCCACGGGGATGCCCTGTGCGGCGGCACCGGCATAGTTTGTGTCAAAGGTCGTGTCTTTGCTTTTAGCAAAGCAGCGCAGGATCGCGAAATCCACGCCGTTGTCCTTTACCTTTTTCCAATCCACGGTTCCCTGCCAGCGGGAAATGTCAACGCCGCAGTACGGCGGCGCGGTTGCCGCAAAGACCGGCACGGTGGAAAGCAGCACCAGCATACTCAACAGAAGGGACAGGACGCGCGTTGCTTTTTTCATATGAAAACCTCCTCGCTTTGATCGGAAAACCGGAATGATAACGACTGCATTATAGCAAATTCTGCGCCGGGATGCAAGCAGCAAGGCGCATATCCATCAACTTCCATAATTTTTCAAGGATTTTTTGGTAGATACGTTCATTGAAAGCGCGGAAAAGGTGTGTTATACTTTAAAAGAGTAAATATGCCACAAAAGAAAGGAGATTTCCCCATGAAAAAGACACTCAGCCTGTTTCTTGCACTCCTGATGCTGCTTTCCGTCTGCCCGCTTACCGGCGCCTTTGGCGCGCATGAACACGAGGGCGTGCTGCAGTCTTTGCGCACGGAGTCCGGTCTCTCCACAAAATTCTGCGGCGTGTTCCGCTGCACCACTTGCGGCCAAACCTATCAGGCGCCCGTTACCTACAAGGACGTCGGTATGCCCATCATGAACATCGAAGGCTCGCTTGACGGCATCTCCAAGGATACGAAGGTGCTGGTCAAAACGAGCTACAGCTCCGCGGATCTTTCGTTTGACAGCTTTGCCACGCTGAAGATCCAGGGCTTCACCTCCATTCGCTATGCCAAGAAAAACTACTCCCTGCAGTTTGTGCAGGAGAGCGGCTCCAAGAACAAGGTCCTCATCAACCGGGACTGGGGCCGCCAGAGCAAATATTGCCTGAAAGCCAACTGGGTCGATACCACGCAGGCGCGCAACATCGTTTCCTCGCGTCTGTTCGGTGAGATCGTCCACTCCCGCGGCATCAACGACGAAGTGGACCCGCTGCTTAACGGCGGCGCGATCGACGGCTTCCCGATCCTGCTGTATCATAACGGTGATTTCCTCGGTCTGTACACGTTCAATATGCCGAAGGATCACTGGATCTTCGATATGGATGACGAGACGATCCATCAGGCTGTGCTCGGCGCCGATTGGTACACCAACCCGACCTCCCTCTGGGAGCCGATGCAGGACACGACCGACCTGGAATCTGAGGAGAACGGCTTCGATCTGGAATACTGTTCCACGGAAGATACCGAAGAGGGCACCGCCTGGCTCGGCGAAGCGTTCAACAACTTCATCATCTATCTGCTCTCGCACGACGGACAGGAACTGCGCGATACGATCGGGCAGTACACCGATGTGGACCGTTGCATCGACTACATGCTGTATATGTTTTTCATTCGCGCGGATGACAACCATGCCAAGAACATCCTCTGGCTGTCTTATGACGGCACGAAGTTCATCCCCTCCGCCTATGATATGGACGGCACCTGGGGCATGAAATGGAACGGCGAATTTGAGGATATCTCCGTCACGAAGGTCTATCGCCCCGAACCGCGCAACAACCTTTATAAAAAGCTGCTGGACAATTATTCCGCTGAGATCAAGGCCCGCTATGTCGAGCTGCGGCAGGATGTGCTTTCGCTTTCCAACATCGAGCGTCAGTTCAATGCGTTCAAAGCGACGATCCCCGATCTCATCTATCAGGCGGAAGCGAACCGCTGGCCGGACGCTCCGAGCCGCGACGTCAACACCTATGCGCGCATCATGGATTTTGCCAGAGCACATGTGGCCGATCTTGACGCGTATTTCGGCGTGAATATTCATGAAAAAGGCGCCGACGCCTACCGTGTGGCCTTCCTGTGCCGCGACGGCGCAAAAGTGTCCGCTTATCCGACACCGGACGTTTCCGGCAATGCTGCCGCTGCCGAAGCGGCCTACAGTGTCAATGAAGCCGGCGCGCTGACGAAGAACGGCGGCAGTGTGACCTTCCATGTGGACGCGAAGAAAAAGACCACGGTTGAGGTGACGGTCTCTCCGGCAAACGGCTATACCGCGCTGGAAGAGCTCGGCAACGGCGACTACCGGCTGACCGGCGTCAGTGCCGACCTTGACGTGACGGTGCGTTTGGACAAGATCACGGAAACCCAGGAGGGCTACCGGGTCAACTTCAACTGCGACAGCGGACTGCGTGTGCTGGTTTACCCGGGACAGGATCTTTATGTGACGCCGACAGAGACGATGTCCACGGTTTCCGTCGATGCGGATACAGGGCTGCCCACCAAGGACGGCGGCCAGGTCAATTTCAGGGTCGTGTCGGACAACCCCGCCGATGTGTTCAGCGTTACGGTGACCGAAGGCAGCTACAAAAATATCAAAGGCTTTGAAGATACCGGTCTGGCGGGTGCGTTCCGCATTACGAAGATCAAGAGCGATCTGACCGTCCGCATTGCCAAAGACACGACGCACGCGCATGATTTTACACTGCGCTGCACATTGGTCAACGGCAACGACAAGCAGCACCGCGTTTACTGCGCCTGCGGCCAGTACACGATGGCGGATCATCACTTCACAAAGCAGATGCTCACGGACAATGCGGTCTATACCAAGCATGAATACAAAGTCTGCGACGACTGCGGCTACAGCATCAAGATTGAGCCGTGCACCCATATGTGCCACAATACGAGCAACCCGATCCTCAAGCTCATCTGGCCGATCGTGCGGTTCTTCTATCGTTTGTTCCACATTCATCAGTACTGCGAATGCGGCGAAGCACACTATTGATTTTGCGCAAAGCAAATTTCCAATAGATGAATTTCTCAGGGAAAGGAGGCAATACAAATGTCTAAAAACATCATGGATAGCCTGTATCAGATGATCCTGAAGGGCCTGAACGTTCTGTTTGCGCTGTTCAAGAACATTGGCGTGCTCGGCGAAGATTTCGATATCGAAAAGTTCTTTGACGAGATGAACAAGCCGGATGATGCTACTGAAGCTGAATAAGTGAACGCAAATGAAAACCGCTTTGACCGATGGGTCGAAGCGGTTTTTCTTATTTGCGGAATCATTTATGATATTTTGCCCCTGCGTTGATCTGCAGCGCGCGATAGATCTGTTCAAGCAGCATGACACGAAAAAGCTGATGCGGAAACGTCATTTCGCTCACGGAAAGACGCAGCGTGCTTTTTTGCTTGACGGCCGGAGAAAGTCCAAACGAGCCGCCGATGATAAAAACGAGCGACCCGGTGCCGGAAACGGCAAATTCGGCGATCTTTTTGGCCAGCGCTTCGGAGGAAAGCTGTTTTCCCTCAATGCACATGGCGATCACCGCCGCACCGGACGGGATCTTTTCCAAAATGCGCTGTCCCTCCTTTTCCAGTGCGGCGGCAATCTGCGCAGTGGAGGGCGAATCCGGCAGACGTTCCGGCAACAGTTCGAGCACCGTGCACTTGCAAAGGCCCTGCAGCCGCTTGCGATACTCGTCGCAGGCCGCCTGCAGATACGGCTCTTTGAGCTTTCCGACGCAGATCACAGTGATATTCAGCATCTCAAAACCTCACAACGTCGTCGCCGTTTTCCTTCGGGTTGACTTTCAGAATGTAGTCACGGTCGGCAACGGCGCCGCATTCCGTCAGCGCGCAGTAGCTTGTTTGGAACGCCAGCTCCGGCAAATTGTTTTCCGCGCTCAAATGGCCGAGAAACAGCCGCGTTGTGCCGCGCTCCACAAGCTGTGAAACAACGTCTGCGCACGCAGCGTTGGACAGATGGCCCGTGTCGGAAAGGATGCGCCGCTTCAAAAAGTAGGGATAGGGTCCGTTTTCAAGCATACCGATGTCATGGTTGGATTCCAGCATCACAAGGTCGCAGCCGATCAGGTTGTTCATGATCTCGTTCGTCATGTGGCCGATGTCGGTGCAGACGGCCAGCTTGCGATCATCCTCCATTGTCACCGTAAAGCCGCAGCTTTCCAAACTGTCGTGCGGCGTGGAAAACGAATGGATGCGCATGCCGCCGATGTCGATGTCGTTGCCGGCGGGCAGCTCATATACGGGAAATTTTTCGCTCAGTATGCCGGCTTCCTCCATCCCGACGATGGTGCCGCGGGTGGCGTAGACCGGGATGTGGTGTGAAGAAGCGAACACACGCAGCCCCTTGATATGGTCGCTGTGCTCGTGCGTCACAAAGACGGCGCGGATCTTTGCCGGGTCGATATCCCGCTGCAGCAGCGCGGTTTTCAGCCGTTTTGCGCTCACGCCGGCGTCGATGAGGATCCCGTCGGTCGCTGTGCCGACAAAGGTCGCGTTGCCCGACGAAGAGGAAAACAGAGAACAAAAACGAGCCATAGATCTCTCCTTGCAATAAAAAACGAATGCGGAGTATGGAATGCAGAACGGCGCGATCAGCCGCCGGTCTCATTCCACATTCCACACTCCACATTTCACATTTTTGTCAGCCTGCGGCAGGTTGCGCCGTGTCGTCGCGGAAGTCCTTGCGGTAGATGTCCGCGCCGAGATCACGCAGCTTTTCCACATAGTCTTCGTAGCCGCGGTCGATATAGATGATGTCTTCGATCTCCGTGGTGCCGCGCGCCACAAGGCCGGCAATGATCATTGCCGCGCCGGCACGCAGATCGTCTGCGCGCACGGGAGCGCCTGTCAGCTCTTCAACACCCTGGAAGACGGCGATCGTGCCGTCCACCTGGACGTTCGCACCCATGCGGATGAGCTGATCGACATAGCGGAAACGGTTGTCCCAAACGCCCTCGGAGACCAGCGAGGTGCCGTTGGCGATGGAGAGGATGACGCTCATCTGCGGCTGCATATCCGTCGGGAAGCCGGGATGGGGCATCGTTTTGAGGTTGCAGCGCTTGAGCGGTCCGGCGCAGCGTACACGCACCGCGTCGTCATATTCGATTACTTCCGCGCCGCATTCGACCAGCTTTGCGGAAATGGATTCCAGATGCTTCGGGATGACGTTTTTGACCAGGACATCGCCTTTCGTGGCTGCGGCGGCAACCATGTAGGTGCCGGCTTCGATCTGATCCGGAATGATGGAATAGGTGCAGCCGTGCAGATGTGTCACGCCGCGAATTTTGATCACATCCGTGCCTGCGCCGCGCACATCTGCGCCCATGGCGTTCAAAAAGTTGGCAAGATCGACGATGTGCGGCTCCTTGGCAGCGTTTTCAATGATCGTAAGCCCGCGGGCTTTCACAGCGGCAAGCATGACGTTGATTGTTGCGCCGACGGAAACCTTGTCCATATAGACGGAGGAGCCGGTCAGATGGTCGGCAGATGCGACGATCATCGCGTTTTCCACGTTGGCTGTGGCGCCAAGCAGTTCGAAGCCTTTGATGTGCAGGTCGATCGGGCGTACGCCGAAGTAGCAGCCGCCGGGCAGCGACACCTTGGCGCGGTTGAAACGGCCGAGCAGCGCACCGATCAGATAATAGGACGCGCGCAGCTTTTTGGTCATTTCGTGGGGAACGATGTAGGAGTTGACAGGTTTTGTGTCGACTTCGATGGTGTGCTTGTTGATATAATGAACGACGGCGCCCATACTGCTGAGAATGTGCATCATCGTTACCACGTCGCTGATATTCGGAATATTTTCAATGCGGCAGACGTCCTGCGCGAGCAGTGTTGCCGGAATGATGGCAACAGCGGCATTTTTGGCGCCGCTGATCTCCACTTCCCCGGTCAGACGGTTGCCGCCGTGAATCACAAGTTTTTCCAAGAAAAATCTCCTCTTTCTTCTTTTCTTGTGGGCGTCCAAAAGACGCAAAATCTATAAAAAAGGAAACAACATGACCTTTTGATACTCGATTATTATAGCACTCCCGGCAGAAAAAGAAAACCCCCTTTTTTAAAAAACCATGAAAATTTGTAGTTTTTTTGTTTTTTTTCGCTTTCTGTGTTCATTTTTTATTCAAGTTATCCTGTTTTTGACCGGTTTAATGGAAACTTAATGCGGTTTTTACAAAATCTTTTGCCTGACCTACTGGACAGGACAAAGGTTCTTTGTTATAATTGTATAGCTATCCAATACGTTACAAAAAAATCGAAAGGGCGTTTGAAAATGAAACAGAGTAAGCGAATTTTATCTGTACTGCTGGCTGTGCTGATGGCGCTGTCTGCGCTGTCGGTGTTTGCTGCCGCAGCAGAGCCGACGATCCCCACCAGCGGAAAAGTCAGCCGCGTTCTCGCGGACGGCACGGAAGAAAAAGAAGCGATCGAGTGGTCGCTGAGCGACGACGGCACGCTGACGATCACCGGACAGGGCGAACTGCACGCCGAAGCTGCTGCCGCGTGGGAAAAACTGATGCCTTCCATTAAAAAAGCAGTCATCGGGGAAGGGATTACAAACATCCCCGGCGGGTTTTTAAATGCCTGCGACACGCTGGAAAGCGTTTCTTTCCCGACAAGTTTGCAGATGATCAGTATTTATACGTTCAGCGGCTGCTCGGCGCTGAAAAGCATCACGATTCCGCAGAATGTGAAAGCCATTTTAGCCGGGGCGTTTCAGAACTGTACTTCGCTGAAAAGCGTTGTCATTCCGGACAGCGTCACGGATCTTGCATCCGGGGTGTTCGCCGGCTGCACGGCATTGGAGACTGCAGCGATCGGAACCGGTATAAAGACAATTTTTGACGGCACGTTCTCTGGCTGCACAGCGCTGAAAAGCGTTACGCTCGGAAAGAATGTTGTTGCGATCAACGACAAGGCGTTCCAGAACTGCACTTCTTTGAAGGATGTGAATTATGCCGGCAGTGAAGCGGACTGGGCTGCCATCACGATCGGCGCGGAAAACGAAGCACTGAAAACCGCAGCCATCCACTATGACGTCGGACAGACAACACCGGACAAGCCTGCGGAGCCTGTGACTGATCCTGCCACCGAACCGACCACACCGGCGGAACCTGTTGAGATCGTCCCGACCTGGAACTGGACCGATGAAACACTTGCCACGGCGACCTTTGTTTCCGCCGACGGCAAGGACACGACCAACCTGACCGCATCCAAGGACGCCGGCACCATCACCGAAGAGAAGAACGCGAACGGCGAGACCGTTTATACCGCGTCTGTCACCTTCGGCGGCAAGACCTACACCGACGTTTACACGGTTGCCGCGCCGGTTCCGGAAAAAACATGGAACGCGCCGACGTGGAACTGGAGCAATGAGACGCTGGCCCGTGCGACCTTTGTCAGCACCGACGGCAGCGACACCCAAACCGTGACCGCCACGGCGAAGGACGGCATGATCACCAGCAAGCCCGGCAAGGACGGCGCAACGGTTTACACCGCGACGGTCACCTTTGAGGGCAAGACCTATACCAACGACTTCACGGTTTCGGTGCCGAATGTTTCCGAGCCGACCTGGGTTTGGGAAAACGAATCCCTTGCCCGTGCGACGTTTGTTTCCGCCGACGGCATGAAGATGTCTGCCTCCGCCAGTGCGGAAGCCGGCACGATCACCAGCGAGAAAAAGGCGAACGGCGATGTGGTCTACACCGCGACAGTCACCTTCAGCGGCAAAACCTACACCAACCAGCATGTGGTGAAAGCGCCGACCTATGACGGACCGGTTTGGAAGTGGAACGGCACCGACAGCGCCACGGCGACCTTTACCGCCAAGAACGGCAAGACGAAGCGCGTGACTGCAACGACCGCAAACGGCGGTATCGTCACCAAGACGAAGGGCACCTGCGGCACGAACGGCAAGATCGTCAGCGTTGCAAAAATCACCTTCGGCGGCAAAACCTACACCGACAAAGTTACGAAAGAGATCGCGCACAAATATAAGAGCGCACTGACGCCCGCAACGACCAAAGCGGCAGGCGTGAAAGTCTTTACCTGCACCGTCTGCGGCAAGAAAGTCAGCAATGTCATCCCGAAGATCGACAAAGTCAGCCTGTCGGAAACAAAGATCGTCAAGGACGGCAAGAAGCACACCCCGACTGTGACAGTCAAGGACGCAAAGGGCAAAACCCTCAAAAAGAACAAGGCTTACACCGTCACCTATGCGAAGGGCCGCAAAAACCTCGGCGTTTACACTGTGACCGTGACCTTCAAGGGTCTTTACAGCGGCACAAAGACGCTGAAGTTCAAGATCCTGCCCAAAGCGCCGAAGCAAGTGACGGCGACGCCCGGCAGCGGCAACGCGACGATCACCTGGAAAGCGGTGCCCGGCGCAACAAGATACTATGTGTACTGCATGCGTGAAGGCGGAAAATCCTTCCTGCAGGCTGCAAACGTGCGCGGCACCTCCGCGGTCATCGGATCGCTCAAGGATGGCGTAACCTACCTGTTCAAGATCAGAGCCGTGAAGGAAAACGGCACAAGCAACCTGGTCGGCCCCGCGTGCAAAGCCGTGAAGGTGACACCGACGGCAGCGCCCGCAGCGACGCCCACGGCACAGCCGACAGCACAGGCGGCACATTAACGTGAACAAATGCACAACGTGCTTTTTTCGCCGCGCAGCTTTTGCTGCGCGGCGAACTTATGCGGGCGGGCCTGCACGGCGCAGCCGTGCAGGGCGCGCGAAGTGGGCGCCGCGAAAGCGGCGGCACGCTTCGCGCGTTCGCCCCGTGCAAAGCACGGGGCGGCCCGCCCGCCGCACACGGCGGAAAAAATCGGCTGCAGACCCCGAAAGCGGACGTTAGCTCTCGCTAATTTTACACCGCCTGCGAAAATCGATTTACAAAAATCGACGGCTATGTTATAATTTGAGCGAAGAAAAGGAAACGGAGGTTTTAACTTGAGCAGATTTACCATTCCCACCCCTGCGCGCGCTCAGGGCGTGATTGATGCGCAGCTGGCCGACCTCGGCCGCCGCCTGCAATCCAACCCCACCGGCCTTTGCCCGGTCGATCTGACGCGCGCGTTTATTGATGTTTGCCACAGCCAGTCCTGCGGCAAATGCACACCCTGCCGGATCGGACTTGCCCAGTTGCAGACCTTGCTGACGCAGGTGCTTGACGGCGAAGCAACCGAGAGTACGCTTGCACTGCTGGAAAAAACCGCGCGCGTCATTGCCGCAACCGCGGACTGCGCCATCGGCTATGAGGGCGCAAATATGCTCCTGCGTGCGCTTGACGCCTGCCGTGATGATTTTGCAGCCCACCTGCAAGGCAACTGCACCGCGCAGTTTGCCGCGCCGGTGCCCTGCCTTTCGCATTGTCCCGCCCATGTGGACATTCCGGGTTATATCGCGCTGGTGCGTGCCGGCCGCTATGCCGACGCGGTGCGCCTGATTCGCAAGGACAACCCGTTCCCGTCCGCCTGTGCGCTGATCTGCGAGCATCCGTGCGAAACGCACTGCCGCCGCAGACTGCTGGACGACGCGGTCAACATCCGCGGTTTGAAGCGCATGGCGGTGGATTGTGCCGGCGATGTGCCTGTGCCCGCTTCGGCAGAAGCAACCGGCAAGACCGTTGCCGTGATCGGCGGCGGACCGTCCGGCCTTTCCGCAGCGTATTATCTGGCGCTGATGGGTCACGCCGTTACGGTGTTTGAAAAGAGAAAACAGCTCGGCGGAATGCTGCGCTACGGCATTCCGAGCTACCGTTTGCCGCGCGAGACGCTTGACGCCGAAATCGCGTCCATTCTTTCCGCAGGCATCACCGCAAAAACGGGCGTGGATGTCGGCGCCGACGTCACCTTTGCCGACCTCAAGCGCGATTATGACGCCGTGTATATCTCCATCGGCGCACATACCGACAACAAGCTCGGCATCGAAGGCGAAGGCGGCAGCGGCGTGATCTCCGCTGTGGAAATGCTGCGCGGCATCGGCGACGGTGAGCTGCCAGATTTTTCCGGCAAAAACGTCGTTATCATCGGCGGCGGCAACGTCGCAATGGACTGCACAAGAAGCTCGATGCGCCTTGGCGCAAAAACGGTGACGTGCGTGTATCGCCGCCGCAAGGAGGACATGACCGCGCTGCCCGAAGAAGTGGAGGGCGCGATCGCCGAAGGCTGCGAAGTGCTGGAGCTTGCCGCACCGGAAAAGATCGAACTTGACGAAAACGGCAACGCAGTCGCCCTGTGGGTCCAGCCGCAGATGATCAGTGATATCAAACGCGGCCGCCCGGCGCCGATCAAAGCCGACGCCGACCATGTGCGTCTGCCGGCCGACATCATCGTTGTTGCGATCGGACAGGCCATTGAATCCGAACACTTTGCCGAAAACGGTCTGGATACCAAGTGGGGACGCATTCTCGCCGATATGAACACTGTGATCAAGGGTCGCGACGGCGTGTTCTCCGGCGGCGACTGTGTGACCGGTCCGGCCACAGCCATTCGTGCCATTGCTGCCGGAAAAGCCGCAGCGGGCAGAATCGACACCTACCTTGGCTATCATCATGAGATCGCCGTCGATGTGGATATCCCGAATCCGCTGGTGGAACCCCAGCCGCCCTGCGGCCGGATCAATCTGCCTGAGCGTCCGGCTGCCGAACGCAGATTTGACTTCAAGCTGATGGAATACCCGATGACGCTGCAGCAGGCTGCACAGGAATCCGCACGCTGCCTGCGCTGCGACCACTTCGGCTTCGGCGCTTTCAAAGGAGGCAGAGAAATCTCATGGTAAACATCAAAATTGATAATATCGCCCTGCAGGTCGCCGAAGGAACCACGATCCTTGACGCTGCAAAACAGGCGGGCATCACGATCCCGACCCTGTGCTATTTCAAAGAACTCAACGAGATCGGCGCGTGCCGCGTCTGCGTTGTGGAGATCAAAGGCGTAAACCGCCTTGCAGCCGCGTGCAACACCGCCGCCGAAGAGGGAATGGAGATCTTCACCAACAGCCCGCGTGTGCGTGAGGCGCGCAAGGTGAATGTGGAGCTGATCCTCAGCCAGCATGACTGCCATTGCCCGACTTGCGTGCGCTCCGGCAACTGCAAGCTGCAATCCGTTGCGAACGATCTGAATATCATCGGCTTCGCCTATGAGAACGCGCCTGAAAAGAACGTCTGCCCCGGCGATTTTCCGCTGGTGCGCGAGGCGAGCAAGTGCATCAAATGCATGCGCTGCGTGCAGGTGTGCGACAAGGTGCAGGCCCTTCACATCTGGGAAGTCAAGGGCACCGGCGGCCGTACCACGATCGGCGTCAAGGACGGCAAAAAGCTTGCCGACACCGATTGCTCGCTGTGCGGACAGTGCATCACCCACTGCCCGGTCGGCGCGCTGCGTGTGCGTGACGACACCGATAAAGTCTATGCCGCGCTTGCGGACGAAAGCAAGCTCACTGTGCTGCAGATCGCGCCCGCCGTGCGTACTGCATGGGCGGAGAGCCTCGGCCTTTCCAAAGAGGAAGCGACCGAAAAGCGCATGGCTGCCGCAGCAAAGGCGCTCGGTTTTGACTATGTGTTCGACACCGATTTCGCGGCCGATCTGACGATCATGGAAGAAGGCAGCGAGTTTTTGCACCGCCTGCAAAACGGCGGCACACTTCCGCTGATGACCTCCTGCTGCCCGGGTTGGGTCCGGTTCCTCAAGGGGCAGTATCCCGAATTTACCGACAACCTTTCCACGGCAAAATCGCCGCAGGGAATGTTCGGCGCGGTCGTAAAGAGCTATTTTGCCGAAAAGATCGGTGCCGACCCGCACGACATCTTCTGTGTGTCGATCATGCCCTGCACAGCAAAGAAGCACGAGGTCGCGATCCCGAATCTCAACGACGCCTGCGGCGATCCGGATGTGGACGTTTCGCTGACGACCCGCGAATTTGCGCGGATGCTGCGCGCCGATCATATCGACGTGAAAGCCCTGCCCGAATGCGATTTTGACAGCCCGCTCGGCACTGCGACCGGCGCCGGCGTGATCTTTGGCGCAACGGGCGGTGTGATGGAAGCTGCGTTGCGCTCCGCATATTTCCTTGTCACCGGCAAGAACCCCGACGCCGACGCGTTCCGCGATGTGCGCGGTCTGGACGGCTGGAAAGAGATGACCTATGACGTGGGCAACACGCCGGTGCGTGTTGCGGTCGCCAGCGGTCTTGCCAACACCCGCCGGTTGATGGAAGCGCTCAAGAAGGGCGAAGTGGAATATGACTTCATCGAGATCATGGCCTGCCCGAGCGGCTGCGCGGGCGGCGGCGGACAGCCGATCTGTGACGGTGAAGAAAAGGGCGGCGAGCGCGGCAAGATCCTCTATGATCTTGACAAGAGCTACGCGCTGCGCTTCTCCCACGAAAACCCGGAGGTGCAGGCGCTCTATCGGGATTATATGGAAAAGCCGCTTTCGCACAAGGCGCACGAGCTGCTGCACACCGATCACTACGGCTGGAATATGCCGGAGTGAGCGGCCTGCGGCCGCGGTGGATAGCTGTTAGCAGTTAGCTGTTAGCTATTAGCTATTAGCTGTCAGAGGACAGAAAACCGCCGGGTGGTCATAAAATTTCAACCCCGTCGTGGATGATTCCACGGCGGGGTTGTTATCTAAAAATTGTTTATTTGTGCAGACCAAACATGGCGAGGATGCTGTGGATGAGACCGATCAGCCAGCCGAAGATGCCGGTGTGGGAGCCGCCGCAGTAGGCGCAACCACCAGAGAGTTGCTGGGGCTGAGTGGGTTGAGTGGGTTGAGTGGAATCTGAGGGCTGAGATACATCGTTCGGTGCATTATAAATCACAAATGATTCGTTACCGGAACCTGTATCACTATTTATAGTTGAAAGCTTCAGCTTTCCAAAAGTTTGTCCCCCGATTTTACCAAAATTCTTTGTTGTGTTCATATAAACGAATGAAGCATTGTCGTGTAAAGGAATAATATTCACTTCCTTCGAGGAAGCAGGCAGTCTATAAATATAGCGTGCTTTTTCACCGACACCGCAAAGCATTTTGCTGGGCTCAACGCCTTCCACTTTGATTTCGCCTTCGGGTGCATAGATACATTTCGAAACCGTGAGTGCTTTGGCTGCTTCCAAGTATTTTTCCACATCAACCAGGATGAAGCCGTCTTCATAAATGTTTTCGATTGTTGCATAAGGTTTTTGAATAATTTCACCATTTGAGTCTCGATAAAAATAGGTTTCTACGGTTTGAAAGTTGTTGTCATATGTGTAAATTCGATCTTCTCCAGCGACAACTTTGTAGTATAAAAAATTAACTGCATGGCCTGCGTCAGAGTCTTCGTCTAAAACAACTAAAACATAACGACCAGAATTGTCAGATTTATGATCCTTTAAAAATGCAATCGTCGTATCCCAGTCATAGCAATAGTCCTGATAACCATATGCATCGGTATAAACCGCTGCACAGTTAGCCATAAGCATCAAGTCCTGATTCCTTTGATAATAGCAAATCGGTTCTTTAACAGTTTCACCATACGGAACTGTGTATAGCTTGTCACTGCTGTTAATGCCAAGTTTGGAGACAGCCATCTTTTCTCGATAATATCCTGAACTCGTAATAGCCATTCCAAAGCAGTGACCACCTCCATTACAAGCGGCATGTGTGCATTCATCATAATTATGGAATCCATAAGTTTCTTCTTTGAGGTTGTAAATATTCACCTTAACACTGAACGAGAATGTCAGTCCTCTGAAAGTTGCTGTTAATTGCTGTGTGCCGATCTTGTTCGGATTATATCCAGCAATACTAATATTCTCCGTCAGAGTGTATTTTACTTTAGGATTATTCTTGTTTTCAACAACAACACTCATGCCGTCTGTGTTTAACAATTCGTCAGGCTTGTAAATTGTTTTTGTCGGAGGATTAAATGTAAACTTTGCCAAGGAATATGCAGAAAACGAGGAAATATAGCCCAGACGGAATTGGTTGATTTGTAAGATATCATCAAAAATATTGTCATTGGTTAAATCTTTGCTTTCGTTATATACACCCTGTATTATGCCATTCAAGTTAACATCTCCGAAGCAGAGTTGCTCTGGTGTTCCTTGAATCCATCCGAGTCTGATCTTGTTCAGTTGAAGAATGTCACTAAAATCTGCTTTGTGATCTCCGTTAACATCCCCCCAATACGGTGCGGCAACAGATGTGTCAACTTCTGCAAACGCGACAGGCACCGACAGTGCAATTATCAGCACGGCCAGAAAGACGGATAAGATTTGTTTGGATTTTTTCATATGATTTTCCTCCTTTATCATGGCAAGTCTATTATAAACAATATATGTTTAAAAGTCAACATAAAATAGTTATAAATTAGATATTTATTATTGGCTATTATGTTATAAAATAGTGATAAAGGAGTGATGAACATGGATAAAAAAGAAGAGACGCTGACCATCACAAAGCGCACACAGCCTGTCATGTTCAGCATTCGCATCGACAAAAGCATCGTGGATTATTACGATAAGCTTGCGGGCGAAACCAACCGCAGCCGCAACGAACTGATCTCCCGCGCGCTGGAATTCGCCATGGGAAAAATCGAAATCAAATAAGACCCCGCCATGGCAATCCACGGCGGGGTTTTTCTAATCGCTAACAGCTAACTGCTAACAGCTAACAGCTTACTTCGCCAGATCGCCGATCAGCAGCAGGAAGTTGCCGAGCTGGGCGCCGAATTCCGGGCCGCCGTCCATGATGAGCTTGCCGCTCTTGACGGATTCCAGCATATCAGCCGTGCCGAGCAGGATGCCCAGCGCGCTGTCGAACGAATCAAAGCGCAGCGTGAAGAACGGCATGGCGCGTTTGTATTCGCCGCGGCCGGCACGCGATTTTCCGGCTTTGATGCGGATATAGGCGGAAACCTCAGGATGGTCGTTCACCGCAAGGGCATACACACGGTCGGGCGATTTGCTCGTCCATTCGTGAATTTCGGGATGTCCCATCTTGTTGAGCTGGCTGATGCCGCTTGTGAGCAGATAGAACATGCACTTGACCATGAGCTGCTTGTCTTCCTCTTTTTCCGGCGCTTCGGTCGCGCCGAGGACGTTCGCCATTTTGAGCAGTGTCATCACAAACGCAACAAGGGTGCCGGCATATTTGATGCCGTGGATCTTCGGAATCGCGTCAAGGGTGATGTTGCCCTTGAAAAAGGCGTTGAGCTTTTCCACGCTCTTGAACTGCAGTTCAATGTGCGGATCGGGCGACAGGCAGGGATTCACGATCCATTCGCCGGAATTGACGATGAAATGCATGCCGACCTTGCCCTCCGGCACTTCCGGGTTCAGGCAGCTGACCTGAATGACCGCATGGGCGTGTTCAAACTTTTTGGAAAGCGAGGGGACCTCACTTGCGAGCACCTTAACAAGAGGAAGCGCGGCGTTTAAGAAAATTTTGTTGGAATATAATTCTTCTTGTGCAATCGCCATAAGTCGTTTGCTCCTTTCTTGTCAGGATTAGAACTCGTCGTCCCAGTTGTCGTCTTCTTCAAAGTCCTTGTTCATAACTTCGCGCACGGCGGCGATGATGCCGTTGGCGTCGATGCCGACTTCGCTCATGATGTCTTCCTGCAGACCGATGGGCGCAAACTTGTCGGGGTGACCGAGCATCTTGAACGCGCAGGCTTTGCCGGAATCCACAACAACTTCCGCAACAGCGGAGCCGAGACCGCCGATGATGCTGTGATCTTCCACCGTGATGATGCGGCGGGTTTCGAGCACGGCTTTGATGATCGCGTCGCGGTCGATGGGCTTGATGGTGTGCATATTCAGAACGCGGACTTTCAGACCGTCTGCGCTCTCAAGGAACTTCGCAGCTTCTCTGGCCTGGAAGACGCAGGAGCCGCAGGCGATGACGGTGCAGTCGGTGCCCTCGTGAAGCTCCACAGCTTTGCCGACTTCGAAACCGTAATCCTGGGAATCATACAGCACACGGTCGAAACCGCGGTTGATGCGAATATAGTAGGGGCCGAAGTTCTCATAAGCGGCGTTGACCGCGTTTGCAGTCTCATAGCCGTCGGCGGGAACGATCAGCGTGATGTTCGGCATTGCGCGCACGATCGCAAGGTCCACAATGGCGTGGTGGGTGGAACCCGCCTGGCCGAAGGAGGTGCCGGCATGGGTGGCAATGATTTTTGCGTTGACGTTCTGATAGCAGATGTCGGTGTGGAGCTGATCGCACGCACGCATGCTGGTGAACGCCGAGAAGCCGGACAAAAACGGGGTGATGCCCGCGCGCGCCATACCGGCGGCAACGCCGAACATATCCTGCTCCGCGATACCCACATTGATCACGCGCTCCGGACAAATTTTGAGCACGTCACCGAGTTTGGTTGATTTTGCAAGGTCGGCAGTGATGGCAACGACCTTCGGGTCTTTCGTCATGATGTCAGCGAGTGCTTTGCCGTAAATTTCAGCGGTTGCAACCTCGGTCTGATCAATTGCGTTATAAACGAATCCGCCTGCCATGATTATTTGCCCTCCTTCTCTGCACGAGCAACGCGCGCGTTGTAATCTTCTTCCAGCTCTTTGCTGTATTTTGCAAAGGTGTCGTCGTCAATGGCCATGTAGTGGCAGTGATAATCGCCGGCAATGCTCTTGATGCCCGCGCCCTTCTGCGTATCCATCAGGATGCAGGTCGGCGCGCATTTTTCCTTGGAGCGCGCAATGGCGGCGTCGATCGCGTCGCACAGCTCGTTGATGTTGTTGCCGTCTACGCAGATGGTGTTGAAGCCGAAGGCCACAAGCTTATCCTTGAGAGGCTCAAGCTTCATCACGTCTTCTGTCGGGCCGTCGATCATGCAGTGGTTGCGGTCGATAAACACGATGCAGTTGGAGAGCTGATAGTGGTTCATGGTCATGAAAGCTTCCCAGTTGGAGCCTTCGCCGAGCTCGCCGTCGCCGGTGGCGATATAGGTCAGGTAGTCTTTGCCGAGGATGCGCGCCGCAAGCGCGGTGCCGGCAGCGATGGAAGCGCCGTGACCGAGGGAACCGGTGGAAGCGTCCACACCGACGACCTTGTTGGAGTCGAGGTGCATGCCCATTTTGGAACCGGAGAGGTTGAAGGTTTTGAGCATTTCAACATCGTTGAAGCCCTTGTCGCAAAGCACGGGGGCATAAGCGATGGCAGCGTGGCCCTTGGAAAGGATGAAGCGGTCGCGGTCTTCCCATTTCGGGTCGTCTACTTTGATGTTGAGGTACTTGTGATACAGCACGGTCAGCAGGTCAAGGATGCTCAATCCGCCGCCGATGTGACCGCTGCCCGCCCACATGGTGGTCTGCAGCGTCAGCTTGCGCAGGTCATATGCTTTCTTTTCCAGGGCAAGCCATTCTTGTTTTGAAAGTGGCATAAGAGATTCCTCCAAATCAAATTATATTTCATCAATTCGGAAACCGGATTTCCGAATCAAGGTCGCAGGGACCGTTCTTTTTCGCCGGAGCGTTCGTCCGCGAAGCAGAAGTCGTCGGGCCGGGTCGGCCGTCGGTTGTTGTGTGCACATCCGGAACGGGAAAGCGAAACGTCTTTGTATCTGTGCTCACACGTGTTCCGAATGTACGGTTCTGCCGAAACTCAGAAAAGCTCCGGGTGATTGTTTGCGAGGATCTTGAAGCATTCTTCGCCGACTTCAATGGTGTGTTTGATATCCTTGTCGGTGAGGGAGGCGTTCATGAAGTGGTTGTGGTGGCTGGCAAGGAAGATGCCGCGCTTGACCATTTCGGCGACCCATTCCTGATGCAGGACCATGCTGTCGTCGTTGGCAATGCGCAGATAGAA
Organism: Oscillospiraceae bacterium; assembly: GCA_902792985.1. Lineage (GTDB taxonomy): Bacteria > Bacillota > Clostridia > Oscillospirales > Acutalibacteraceae > UBA6857. Next base: position 51,476 of record CADBBT010000003.1, on the reverse strand, counting down.
CAGTGCCGGTGCGCCGGAGACCACAAGGTCAAAGCCGTGCTCTGCGCCGGCCTTTCTGAGACCCTCGGTCAGCTTGATACCGTTTTCGCGGAACATCGTCGGCGTGTCGAGCTTCTTCATCTTTTCGATGCAGGCGATGCAGGCGGCAAACGGGACCGCGCTCAGCCAGTAGGAACCGGTATAGGAGAGCGAGCTCATTGCGCTCTTGAGGAATTCCTTGCCGCAGATGGCGGACATGTTGTAGCCGTTGGCAAGCGCTTTGCAGAAGCAGATCATATCCGCTTCAAAGCCGAAGTAATGGTCGGAACCGGCAAGGTCCAAACGGAAGCCGGCGCGCACGTCGTCAACGATGAGGATGATGCCGTTCTTTGTGCAAAGCTCGCGCACTTTCGGCCAGAATCCCTCTTCGGGGAAGGAGTTGTCATAGAAGTTACCGTGGTCATAGGGCTGAGCGATGAGCGCAGCGATCTGATCCTTGTTTTCTTCAATGGTCTTTTCCAGCGCGGGGATGTCGTTCCACGGCAGGATGATGTTGTTGCAAACGTCCTCTTCCAGCACGCCGGGATAGTCCTTTTTCATCTGCCACGGAGAAACGCCGTGATAATAGCCCTTGAAGAAGATGATCTTTTTGCGGTGCGTGTGCGCACGGGCAGCCATCATGGCGCCCTGGGTGGCGTCGTTGCCGTTCTTTGCAAAGAACGCCCAGTCCGCTGTGGCGACGGTGTCGACCAGCAGGTCTGCGCAATCGACCATAATGGAGCCGGGGGTGGTGGTGCAGTTGGCAAGGTCGATCTGCTTTTTCGCGGCAGCGTCAACGTCCGGATCGCCGTAACCGAGCACGTTCGGACCGTAGGCGCACATATAGTCGATGTATTTGTTGCCGTCCACGTCCCACATATAGGAGCCCTTGGCCTTGGTCAAAAACAGCGGCCAGTTGGAAACGGGGATGAACTGTCCTTCCGCCGGGCCGAGATGGCCGTAGACGCCGGAGGGGATGATCTTTGTTGCTTTGGAGAAGAGTTCTCTGCTCTTTTCGTGATTTTCAATGATGGGAATGTTCGCCATATCGTACGCCTCCTTACGCTAAATACAGTGCAACTCTGTCGAGTATTCTGTTCAGGTTGTCGATCATGTTGATCAGACCGTGCATTTCGATGGTGCCTTCGCCGATGCAGGCAACGGCGTTGACCTTGCCGTCAAACAGGTCGCGGGCCAGCTTGATGGAACCGAACTCCATCTTGGAGCGGTAGGACGCCGGCTTTTGCTTGATCGTGACAAGGTGGTGATCCTTGACGCGGATCGTTGCGGCAACGCTGTCTTTGATGCCCATCTCAATGATGCCGTCGGGAATGTTCGACGCGGAGAAGGTGCCGATGGAATCGTTGTTGCCGATTTGGGAGATGGCGACGGCGATCAAATAGAACATCAGCTTGGTGCTCGTTTCAAAGAAGACGGGATCCTTCAGATCCTCTTCGCTCGCGCGCAGATATTTTGTCAGGATGTCGGTCAGCTTCATGAAGTTCTTGAGCAAAAAGCCGATCTTGTGGAAACCCTTGACAGGGATCGGGGTCACGGTGCCGTCGATCATGCCGTTGAATTTTTCGCATGAAGAGAACGGAAGCAGCACAGTCGCCTTCGGGTTCACACCCTGCTCCATGCGGCAGCGGCCGTCTTTGAAGGTCAGCGTGGCGTCGGGACCGCCTTTGACGGAAAACGCGATGGAAACGGGGCGCTTCACCTGTGCCAGCGCGCTCGCCTCGGCGTCCAGCTCACAAAGGTTTTCCAGTGTGCCGAGAATGCCGTAGAGGTTGATGTACGCTAAGGTTTTTGCATCTGTCATAAAAAATCCTCCTTGTTCCTTGGGCGGAATCGCCGAAAAGCAAAAACCGCCGATATAGTTGTCTTTATTTTATCAAATTGTGAAGAAAGTGTCAATGCTTGTTCACCATTTCTAACAAAAAGTTCAATCTTTTCCGCTGCGATTCAGCGGTTTGCACAAAAGGACGCGCGTTTTTGGTGAATGTTGACGAAAGGTGTGAACGGAGGAGGGGGGAGGGATTAGGAATTAGGGAGCAGGGATTAAGGGATTGAGGGAAGAGTGGAGGTTGGAGAGTTGAGCGTGGAGTGAAGACAATGGACAGGGAACAGGGAACAGGGAACAGGGGACAGGGAACAGGGAACAGGGGACAGGGGACAGGGAGCAGGAAACAGAAAAGACGAAACCGTAGGGGCGGCCATTGTCGCAGAAAAAAAGCTCCGGTGGAGATTTTTTTCGTTGCGATTCCATTTTGTTGCGGCAGCAACAAAGCACTTTCAAGACGCCCGCGTGTCGGACACAGGCGCCGTGCCGGGCACGGGGGGTTGAGAGGGATTGAGGGAATAAGGGGTTGAGGGAAAGAGGGAGTGTTTGGAGAGAGATTGAGGGAAGAGGGCGCGGCGGGCAGGTGGGGCAAGTTGCACAAAGGCGGTCTGGTTTTGTTTTCTAAAACAGAGAAATCGGCGCAAGCGCCTTGACTTTTTGCAATGAAAACGATACTATAAAACTATCATGAAAGGAGTGTGTTCCGATGAAAAAAATCAAAAAAATCAGCGCGCTTTTGCTTGCGATGCTGATGCTTTCTTTGTGTGTGCCCCTTTGCGGCGCTGCCGAAAGCGAGAGCAAATCCGTTTCCATCCTTTGCTACAACGTTGCCGGTCTGCCGAACATCAACTACATCCTCGGCAAGCCCGAAGGCATTGATGTCAAAAACCACCAGACTCAGCTCGGCAAGCAGCTCAACGGCGAAGATTATGATATCATTGCTGTGCAGGAGGACTTCAACTTCCACGGTTATCTTGCAGAGCAGTTGACGACCTATCCCTTTAAAACGGTCCATTCCGGCGGTGTGCCCGGCGGCGACGGTCTGAACGTCTTTGCCAGAAGTGCAATCTACAACGAGACGCGCACGCCGTGGGATCAGCTTTACGGCATCATCGAGGACGGCGCGGACGAAATGACCCCGAAGGGCATTCTGTATACCTGCATGGATCTCGGCGACGGCATCTTCCTTGACCTCTATGACATCCATGCCGACGCCTACGGCGACGCGGGTTCCTGCGCGGCGCGGCGCGACAACTTCCGCCAGCTTGCGGAAATGATCGAAGCGCGCGGCAACGACCGCCCCGTGATCGTCACCGGTGATTTCAACGCTTCCATCCACCAGGGAAATTCAGACGACGGTCTGTATGAGCTGCTTTATGCCGGCTGCGGTCTTAAGGACGCCTGGGTCGAGCTGCACAACGACGGCGAGTACAAAAACTTTGACTACTGGGAAGAGACCGTCGGCGGCGGCTGGCCGAATTATTGGGGCGTTTGGGATTCCCTTGAAAAATTCCTCTACCGTGACGGCGGCGGCGTACACATTGACGCGACGCAGTTTGCTTATAAAGATTATAAGACCGACGACGGCGAGGACATCTCCGACCACAAGGCGGCCGAGGCGACCTTTACCTTTACCAAGACCGCAGAGTTCCGCGAAACCACCGAGGAGCTGAATGTGACAAAAGAGGACCTCAAGGATTCCTTCATCCGCAAGATCTTCATTTTCTTCACCGACCTGTTCCGCATCTTTGCTCATTGGGATGAGCTGAAGGTCTACATCGGTCTGTAACGGTCAAACAAAATAGAAACCGACCCCGCCGCAGCAAAACGCTCCGGCGGGGTTCTATCGACGATTGACTACAGACTAACGACTTTTTAATATTGAAACAGTCCGTCCAGGATGTTCTTTTTTTGGCCTTTTCCGTTTTTCGGCGGCCTCGGCGGTTTCGGCGGCGGGGCAGTGTGGACGAGGATGGTATCCTCGCCGATGACGGAGATATCGTCCCAGCAGATGCGCCAGTCGCAGTCGTGCGCGGCAAAGCCGAATCTTGTGCGCCCGTAAATGATCAGCGCAACCAGCCGGCCGTCCTGCAGATCGATCTCCACGTCGTTCACATAGCCCAGCCGGCAGCCGTTCTTTTCGCTGATGACTTCCTTTGCTTTCAGTTCGTTCACACTGCAGCAGCGCATGCGCTTCGCCCCTCTTTCGTTTTATTGTATGCAGCAGAGCGACAAATGTGCACACAAATGGCAGTTTTTTTCAAAAAAGATTGCAAATAAATTGACTTTAAGGTAAAATTATATTATTGTTATTATATTAGTCTCACAAAAGGAGAGTGCTATCATGAGTGGATGTAACGGGGACTGCGGCTCCTGCGGTTCCGATTGCAAAGACAGAAAACCGGCGCACCTTTCACCGAACGAATTCAGCAGCGTGAAAAAGATCTACGCGGTCGTCAGCGGCAAGGGCGGCGTCGGAAAATCATCAGTGACGTGCATGCTCGCAAGTGCGATGCAGCAAAGGGGAAAACAGACCGCTGTGCTTGACGCGGACGTGACCGGTCCTTCGGTGCCGAAGATGTTCGGTTTGCATGAACGCGCCGAGGCAGACGCTTCGGGCATTCAGCCGGCGGTGACCACAACGGGCATCCGTGTGATGTCGGTCAATCTTCTGCTGGAAGCCGAGGACGCACCGGTCGTCTGGCGCGGTCCGGTCATCAGCGGCGCGATCCAGCAGTTCTTTACCGAAGTGGCTTGGGGCGACATTGACTATATGTTCGTCGATATGCCGCCGGGCACCGGCGATGTGCCGCTGACCGTGTTCCAAAGCCTCAAGGTGAACGGTGTCATCGTTGTCACCACCCCGCAGGATCTGGTCGGGCTGATTGTGAAAAAGGCCGTCAACATGGCGAACATGATGAACGTGCCCGTGGTCGGTATCGTGGAGAACATGAGTGTTTTCACCTGCCCGGACTGCGGCAAACAGCACCACATTTTCGGCAAGAGCACCGCTGACGCTGCGGCCGCTGCGGTCGGCACCAAGGTCATTGCGTCCCTGCCGATCGATCCGCGCACCCCGGCGCTTGCCGACAAGGGCGCGATCGAGCTTGCGGACACCGACGCGCTGCAGCCGGTCGTAGATCTTTTGCTGCGCGACTGATTCTGTTTTCAAACAAAGACGCATAGAATTTCCGGGAACGGAGGTACATAATATGAAAAAAATCATTCGAGGCATTTTGCTCGGCGTTCTTGCGCTGATCATCATCGGCGGCGCTGTTCTTGCCTTTTTCCTGTTCGGCGGCAAAAAGCCGGACGTCAGCCCGCAACCCTATATCGTAGACAGCGAAGGCACGTCTTACCTTGCCGTTGTGGACGAGGATGGCGTGACCTACGCCGCTGTGACCGACGCTGTGGGTAACATCTACGCGGCGGAAGTGGACGAAAACGGCAACATCGGCGAGACCAAGGGCCAGATCAACGATCAGGTGGACGCCGCAAAATTGCCGACAAATTACACCGGCGAGCACATTGACGACACGGCCGACGTCAACGCCTTCACGGGCAACGCGGAAGTGATCGATACGCCCGAAACGCCGGTGGATGTGCCGACAACGGTCCCGTCCGGCGAAGTGACTGCGACAACCGCTGCCGGCGGCAGCAGCGACAACACCGCTGCGACCAAAAAGGCAAGCAGCGGCGGCAATTCCGGCAGCACAGTAACAACGACGCAAGCGCCGCAAAAGCAGCATTACCGGCTGGAAAAATATCAGGAGATGTTCAAGAGCGGCCAGTATCTGATGGAGTTCAAAACCTCCGATCCGGAGATGGGTGACACGCCGATCACGCTGGCTTCCAAAAACGGCAATCTGATGATCGACAGCACCATCCAGAATTTCAAATGCAAGATGCTGTATCTGTCCAACGAGGATAAAACATATATCCTGATCGACAACCTCAAAAAGTACAGCGAGCTGCCGGAGGACATGATGGGCGAAGAAGGGCTCGACATGAGTGAATTGACCAAAGGCTTTGCGAACGAATCGCTCGATGATTTGAAGGTCTCCACCGTCAAGGTAAACGGCCAGACGCTGAACTGTGAGACCCGTGACAACGGAGACGGCGCGCAGACGCGGTATCTGTTCAACGGCGACACGCTGGTGCGTATTGATGATGTGGCATCCGACGGCACCGTCAGCTCCACCTACATTTCCCGTCTGACGAGCGATGTGCCTGATTCCACGTTTGAGATCCCGAAGAATTACAGCTATCTGAATCTGAGCTGGCTGGCAAACATGGCGGGCTGAGTTTTGTACAATCAAAAAAGGATGCGGTTGGGAGAACCTTCAACGGGAAGGTTCTCCCAATTCAATAAATCCGTTGGATTTGTGAAATGTTTTCTCAGAACGTGAAATTGCTTTGCAGTGAATCAGCGGGTACTTAGCAAATCTATGTGTTATTGTATACATACAAATCGAAGTTTGTGGGTGAAAAGAATGGTAAAAAAGTATTTAGCCGTCATCCTTGCGATACTGCTTCTGGTACTTGTTCTGTGGACAATATGGGGAAATGCGACTGTAGGTGTTACTCACTATAGTATAACGAGTAATCAGCTACCAGATTCTTTTGATAGTTTTAAGATTGCTGTAGTATCAGATGTGCATAATGCGCGTTTTGGCAGTGACAATAGTCAGATAACAAGAAAATTAGAGGAAGAACACCCAGACATTATAGCAATTACTGGAGACTTAGTTGACTCAAATAGGACCGACATGGAAACAGCTATTGCTCTTGTGCACAAACTGATGCAGATTGCCCCATGCTACTATGTTACCGGTAACCATGAGGCTTGGATTGGCACGCAATTCTCTGAACTGGAGAAGATGTTGTTTGCCGAGAATGTCCAGATTCTTCATGATGAGGTAATCCGACTAGAAAAAGACGGTCAAACGATACAGCTCGCCGGATTGGATGATCCGGATTTTACAGAAAGGGATACTGCCGTTAAGCAAAGCATACTTCAAACAAAGCTAAACCAAATGAACTTATCCGAGGAATATTGTATACTGCTGTCTCATCGCCCGGAGATGTTTGAGGCTTATGTTGAAGAAAATATTGATCTGGTGTTGAGTGGACATGCACACGGAGGGCAATTCAGACTGCCGTTTATAGGCGGTATTGTTGCTCCTAATCAGGGACTCTTTCCGAAATATGACGCTGGTAAATTTACTCGAAATAACACAACTATGATTGTCAGCCGAGGAATCGGCAACAGCATCATGCCTATTCGTTTCAATAACAGGCCGGAAATAGTTGTAATTGAATTAAAATGTGTTAGCTAAATTCTGATTTGTCAGTATAAAGGAAAGGACTTGTTGCAAATAGGCGGTTCGAAAAAACATGTACAAAATGAAGATGCTTTCAGAGGCAAAAAGCTGCTGAAAAGCGTCTTTTCTTTGATTCTATCTGAAGACTTTGTGCAAATTGCGACTGGATTTCTATTCTGCAACAGATCCCTTATTGTGAGCGTCCCCAAGCCGTCCTTTTCCATGCCTGATTTTTGTTTCGGCTGAACTTGAGGCACAGCGGCGCATGCGCCGCTGTGCCGTCGGCGGGGCGCATGGCGCGGCGAAGCCGCGCACAAAGGGACGCGTCCGGGGGCGGCTGTTGATTTCACCGCGGCCCTGTGCGTCCCTTGCATTCGCGCCGCAGGCGCGAAGATGCGCCCCGCCGGCGGGCGGCAGCGAAGTTTTCCTTCGCTGCCGCAGTGTTTTTTACGTTTATGTTGATTCATTCGCCAGCAAAAATGCCACGCTTGCGGTGAACAGATCGCCGTCGATGGAGAGATCGAGCTTCGCGTTCTGCAGCCGGCAAAGGTCCTCCGCAATGGAAAGCCCCAGGCCGCTGCCCTCGGTCGAACGGGCACGGTCGCCGCGCACAAAGCGCTCACGCAGCTCCTCCACGGGAATGCCCAGCGGCTCCTGCGACACATTGCGCAAGGTAAGCACGCCGCGGTCTGCCGTTTGCGAAAGCGTCAGATAAACGCGTGTGCCGGGCATGGCGTATTTTTTGATGTTGCCCATCAGGTTGTCCAGCACGCGGTAGCTCAGCTTGCTGTCGGCGCAAACGCGCAGCGGCGCATCGCCCTGCTGAAAGATCACGCTGAGCCCGCGTTCTTCAAACGCATCGGCATATTCGCCGAGCAGCTGCCGCGCCAGCTCGCCGAGACTGACCACGGTCAACGAAACCTTGACCGCGCCCGCCGAGGCTTTGCTTGCTTCCACAAGGTCCTCGATCAGCTTTTTCAGCCGGTCGCTTTTTTCGCCGAGCACATCGAGATACCCCTGCGCCGTCTCGTCGGGAATGTTGCAGCGGCGCAGCAGATCCACATAGTTGATGATGCTCGTCAGCGGCGTTTTGAGATCGTGCGAAACATTCGTGATGAGTTCCGTTTTTGTGCGCTCGTCGCGGATGGCGTTTTCAACGGCCGTCTGCAAACCGCGCTGCAGCTCTGTGACGTCGTCTGCGAAGGCTTTGACCGCCGGCGGCATTTTTGAAGTTTCGATTTGCACGTGCAACTCGCCGTTTCTGACCTGATGCACAGCGGCGATCACTGTGCGCAGGTGATAGGCGTAGCGGCAGATGTAAAACGCGAGAAAAACGTCATAGGCGAAGATCATAAAGATCAGAAAGAGCGCGATTGATCCTCTTGCCGCGACGATCACGATGAGCAGTCCGAGAAGGAAGTTCGGCAAAAAGCCCATCAGCAGCACGCGGCGCAAAATGTCGTTGAGCAGATCGCGCACGAGCTTCGGCTTTGCGGCCAGAGCGGCCTTCCTTTTTTGATAGATCATCTTGCTCTTTTTCCACAGCCACACGGCAAAAAAGTTGGAGAGCAGCGATCCGTTTTTGATGTGCCGCGCAAGGAAAAGCAGCCAATCGAGCCCCAGCGCCGCGATGCCTGCCGCACAAAGGCCGCCCGCAAGACTCAGGAAAATGGCGGCAACAACGCCCTCGTTGATGAGTTCTTCAAACACTGCAACCGCGACGCCGCCCAGCCCGGTTGCCGCGCCGAGATTCAAAACGGTGCGCAGCAGGGTAAAGATGCGGTCGGTTTTCAGCAGATGCACTTCGGGGTCGCCGTATCTGCGTCCTGCGTGCAGCACAAGGTAGATCACGCAAAGCAAAATGCCGAGCAGACACACCGCGTCTGCGAGCAGAACCGCGCCGATTTTTTCGCGCACAACCGACAGCCGCATGGGATATTGGCTGAACACATCCGTTTTGGAAAGCGTCTGGTCAAACGCAACATACAGCGTCGCATTCAGCTCGCCCGAAACGACATTCAGAAAAATCGGCTCCGTTTCGTTTGTGCGCTGCGCTGCATCGGAAAGGATCAGATTGCTGCCGAATGGATCGTTGCGCAAAAGATCGGCTTTGTAGTTCCACTTCGCCTTGGTGAATACGCGCAGATCGTCCTTGGAAAGCTTTTTGCCGTCGAGCGCGGAGACGTTGGACACCGCGACGCCGGTCTTGTTGTCAACAACGGCAAAGGTCAGGTTCTTATACGCGTTTGTGAGCTGCCGAAGGTTTTCAAAGGCGTTTTGAAATTCTGCAAAGGACGAAAACGCGCTGCCGTAGTTTGTTCTGGGCTCGCTGTAGCGCGAAAGGAGGATCGTTTCGTTGACAGAAAGGGCGTAGTAGCCGTCATAGATGTTCCCGTCCCGAAACTGTGTGTTGCAAAGCTCCACAGCGATCTCGCCGTCGCGCAGTTGGTTTTTGATCTTCTTCGGAATCGCGTTTCTGCTTTGATAATCGACGTCGTTGCCGCCGACAGACTGCGGATCTGTAACAACGTCATACATGGTCGTTTCCAGCTCTGTCGGGTTGCTGTCGTCATCGTAGAAATCATCGCTGTCGAATTCGTAAACATAATAATTGCCTTCATTCACCGTTTCGAACCGAAGGCCGCTGCTGTCCGCTCTCAAAAGACCGCCGATCACAAAATGGCTGTCGTGCGCGCCGAGTTTTCGCAGGCTGATGATTGACTGCGGCAGATAGGTGAAAATTGCCGCCGGAGAGCCGCGGCCGGACGCCCCTTTGCAGTTTTCAAGAATCGTTTCGCGCAGCCGCGTGGTTCGGCCGGAATACACGTTCTCCCGGTTTTTCTGATACGCTTCATAGGCTTCCTTGCTGCCGTCGCCAAACAGATACCGCTGCACGGCCAGAGATTGCAGCGTGGTGTTTTCGCTGCGAAACGCTGTCATCTTCGGCACGTCTTCGCCGGTGGATTTTACACCGCGCAAAACATCGGTCACGAAGGAGCCCGTGTTTGTTTCGGCTTCCGCCAGTGTTGCCGCCTGCCAAAGCGTGAACGCGCAGCCGCAAAAGGCCAGCAGCACCGCCAGCAAAAAGCAAAGCACTTTTCTTCCTGTGAATTTGTCAAATTTTTTCGATCTTGTAGCCAATGCCCCACACCACCTTGAGATATTTCGGATTCCTTGGGTCGATTTCAATTTTTTCGCGGATGCGCCGGATGTGCACCGTCACGGTCTTGTCGGAAGCAAAGGCATTTTCGTTCCACACGTTTTCATAGATCTGCGTGGAGGAGAGTGTTTTGCCCATGTTGACCATGAGGTATTCCACGATCTTGTATTCCGTTGCAGTCAGGCGCACCTCTTCGCCGTCCACGGTGCAGACGTGCGCCTGTGTGTCGAGCGAAAGGCCGCCGGTTGTCAGCGCGGTCGGTTTTGTTTCCAGGTTGCCGAACGCCGTGTAGCGCCGAATTTGCGATTTGACGCGCGCGAGCAGCTCCAGCGGTGAAAACGGCTTTGTCACATAATCGTCTGCACCGAGACCGAGGCCGGCAATTTTGTCGGTGTCCTCGCTTTTGGCGGAGAGGAAAATGAGCGGCACATTGCTTTGTTCACGAATTTTCACCGTCGCGGCGATGCCGTCCATCACAGGCATCATGATGTCCATGATGATGCAGTGCAGCGTTTGTTTTTGCGCGGTTTCCACGGCTTCTTTCCCGTTCGCTGCGGTAAAGACGGTGTAGCCCTCACTTTTGAGATAGATCGCCGCCGCGTTCAGGATCGCGGGATCGTCGTCACATACCAGCACATTGTACATAAACAGAAATCTCCTTTCCGAATCCGTTTTTATCATAGCGCGGAATTCTTACAAAATGTGTCGGGAAAAAACTACAAAAATCTAACAATAAAATAACCGCCCCAAAATGATCCTGCGGAGCGGTTAATTCGCTTAGATATCAGATAGCTCTCTTGTATTTCTATTATATCTGCGGCAGTCTCTTTTGTCAAGAGGCCGCCGCAACTTCGTCTTACTCGGTTCGCAGCGCTTCGACCGGGTCTTTCTTTGCAGCAAGCGACGACGGGATCAGACCCGCGATGAAGGTCAAAAACACGCTGATGAAAACGAGGACGACGCCGCCGACAAAGGGCAAGGACGCTGCGGCGCCGGTGTTTGTTAAGAAATGCAGCGCCAGATTGATCGGGATCTCCAGCAGCAGCGTGACCAGAATGCCGATGACCCCCGCGCCGAGACCGATCGTGACCGTTTCCGCGTTGAACACATTGGAAACGTCGCGCTTGGAAGCGCCGATGGCGCGCAGAATGCCGATCTCCTTGGTGCGTTCCAGCACGGAGATGTAGGTGATGATGCCGATCATGATGGACGAGACGACCAGTGAGATGGCGACAAAGGCGACAAGGACGTAGGTCACGATGTTGAGAATTTTCGTCACGCTGTCCATGACCAGACCGATGTAGTCGGTGGCGGTGATGGTGTATTCGGCGTGGCCGTCGTCGGTGACCTTCTGATTATAATACTCGATCATCTTGTTGATCTCGTCCTTCGCCTCAAAGCTCTTCGGATAAAGGAAGATGGACGTCGGCGTGTCGGGCGTGCTGTAGCCGAGGGTGGCGTAGGTGGTTTCCAGCGAGCATTTTTCGTGCATGGTGTCAAGATACGCCTGCTTGAGCGCGAGCACCTGTTCGTCGTTGAGGAAGCCCTCCATCAGCTTTTTCTGCAGCGCGGACAGATCACCGAAATCGAACAGGGAGCTCAGATCCATGATGTCCACCTGGGAAAGGTCGATCTCGCTTGCCATGGACAGGAAGGGAGAGATGTCGAGCTTGGTGTAATCGATCTCGCGCAGGTCGATGTCCGAAAGATCGAAGTCATTGACCGTGAGGTTCACAAACTCCAGCCCGGTGATCACGTCATGCGTGGTGTCCTTGAGCTGCGCCTTCACAACGGCGGAATCGGCGGTTTTTTTCAGCGCATGCTGCATGAGCGCTTCGGTGTAGCCGATGGAGCCGGTGCCGATGGAGATGACGTTGTCCTTGCGCGGACGCAGGATGCCGACGATGTTGATGTCTTCGCCGTTTTCCACAAGTTGCTTGACATACAGCGAGTTGTCGCGCATATCGGTCCAAAGGCCCGTCTTTTTATCCTGCTTCATATATTCGCAGTTGAGCACGAGCTTGAACTTCATGTTCAGAATGTCGTCATAGGTGAACTTTTCGCCGGCGTTGCCCTTGAGCTCTTCACCGCTTTCAAAGGCAGCCATCATATTGGTCATGAACTCCTTCTGATCCTTCAGACCGAGGCCGTAAACGACCATTTCATTGATCTCGTTCAGGCTGTCCACGATCAGCACAACATCGTTGTATTTTTGCGGCAGCGTGCCGTAAAGCACATCATATTGGCCGGAGATCACATCGTTGTCGCCGATGAGCTGCGTCCAGATGCTGGTCAGCCCCGCGCTGGTGTAATCCGTGATCTGGCTGGTGAACGAGGACGTCAGCCCCATGGAGCCCATGTCGAACTGATCCATCAGCGTGTTCGGGTTGACCTGTACCACACCGTTTGCCGTGTCGGCCTTGTAGATGTTCAGCGGCGTGGAATATTTATACTGCACGTCGTTGCAAAGCTCGTTGAATTCGGCGCGGTTTTCCTCCACATAGCTGCGGAAGGCGCCGAGATTGTTGGAGGTCGTCTGCGTGATGAAGGTGTTGAGCATCGCTTCAAACGCCTGGTTGACATAGATCCCGTCAAGCTCGTGCTGCGGCTCCATGTTCATGCCGATGCCGGTCATGTCGCTCATCAGGGAGTTGAAATCCATCGTCTGTTTGTCCACCGTCATCGGGAAGGCGAGCAGCGTATCGTTCTGCACCTTGTCGATGTAGCGCTGAATGCCGTTGGACAGCGCGAGCACAAGGGCGATGCCGATGATGCCGATGGAGCCGGCAAAGGCGGTCAAAAACGTGCGCCACTTTTTCGTCACAAGGTTGCGCAGCGAAAGAGTGAACGCTGTGCGCATATTCATCGACGGCTTTTTGCCCTTGGCCTTTTCAGCGGCGGCTTTTTCTTTTTCCAGCTTGAAATCCGCGCTTTCCGGCGTGAAGGGGTTGGAATCGTTCACCACATGTCCGTCCAGACAGCTCACGATGCGGTTGGCATATTCGTAGGCGAGGTCGGGGTTGTGCGTGACCATGATGATGAGCTTGTCTTCGGAAATTTCCTTAAGGAGCTGCATGATCTGCACGCTGGTTTCACTGTCCAGCGCACCGGTCGGCTCGTCGGCGAGAATGATGTCGGGGTCGTTGATGAGGGCGCGGGCAATCGCCACACGCTGCATCTGGCCGCCGGACATCTGCGCCGGTTTTTTGTTGATATGTTCGCCGAGTCCCACACGCTCCAGCGCCTTGATTGCGCGTTCGCGGCGCTCCAGCTTTGAAACGCCGGAAAGCGTCAGCGCCAGCTCCACGTTTGCCAGCACGCTCTGGTGCGGGATCAGGTTGTAGCTCTGAAACACAAAACCGATGGAATGGTTGCGGTAGGTGTCCCAATCGTTGTCGGTGAAGGTTTTGGTCGATTTTCCGTTGATGATAAGGTCGCCTTCGGTGTAACGGTCCAGACCGCCGATGATGTTGAGCATGGTCGTTTTGCCGCAGCCGGAGGGGCCGAGGATGGCAACAAACTCGCTTTCACGGAAATTGATGCTGATGTGGTCCATTGCGCGCACCGTAGTGTCGCCGGCCACATAGTCTTTTACGATCTCTTTTAAAATTAGCATATTATGCCTCCTTGTCATCCGGGATGGGATCTTTGCTCGCTTTTCGGCGTGCGCGCCAGGCCGCGATTTCTTTGCGGCGCCACCAGACGATCACGCCAGCGGCAAGTACGGCCACAGCGCAAAGGCTCAGCAGCACCGTGCGCAGCGTGTGCGGCGATTCGGGTTCATAGTTGAAATCGGGCACATAGTCGTCATCCTCTTGGATCTCTTTCTTCGCGCGCTCACGGAACAAAAGCTGATACAGCCATTCAAGCAGCTCGTCGGTCGTCATCTCGTCCATCTGCGTGCGGATGTTCTCTGCATATTGGGCAAACATGGCGTTGTCGCCTTCGGCGGAAGCAACCATTGAGTTCAGCAGTTCTGCGTTTTCCGGACGCTTGACCGCTGTGACGATCCCGCGCAGCAATGTGAGCAGAACCGCGCTCGGATCGCTCTTGATATAGGTCACAGAGATCTCCTTGCCGTGATAGGTGCGTTTGCTTTCGCGCGAGGTCTCTTTTCCGAGCGAAGCGATCAGCGGCCAGTCGATATCGTCCAGCAGTGAAACAGCCTCTATTTCGCCGAAAAGATCATAAATCAGCGTGGAGAGGTCGGTTTCGCGGAATGCGGAGAGATCCGCGCCGAAATCCTCCGGCGTGAGGGAAAGGGTGTCGAGCAGCAGCGTCACAGGCGTGAGCAGATGCTCGATACAATCGGACAGCCCGCCGCTTTGCACAAAGAAGACAAGGTTCGGCAGCAGCTTTGAAAGCATGTTGACCGGGCGCTTCAGCACCTGATCCACAAGGTCGAGCACCGGGGTGAGCACATCGGTCAAAATGCGGTCCGTGCCTTTGCCGGTCACATAGGCGTCATAGGTTTTCAAATGCTCTTCCGGGCAGGAGAGCGCTTCCAGCAGCGGCAGAACAGCGGTGTTGTAACCGTTGGTGCCGCCGACGCGCACCGCGTCGAACACTTCAAAAACACCGTTGGCGAGAAAGGCTTCCAGCAGCGGACGCACCGGCTGCAGCACCGCTGTGAGCGCCGAAGCAAAGCCGCTGCGGTGGCCCTTGGCAAAGCCCCAGGGCACATTGCCGAGACTTTCCCAGCTTCTTGCGGCAGAAAGCACACGCTTTGCCGCCGTATAGCGGGCAGGCAGACGCCGCGCCAGCGCAGACGGGGTCACGGGCAGCGAAAGCATTGCGCCGAGCGGACGCGATTCTTCGCCGGAAAACGCGCCGTACAGTCCCTTGACAAGGGCAGTCACGGTGTTGGAGGAATAAAGCGTTTTGCGCAGCGTTGCTGTCAGATCATCGCCGGTGGAGTCCGCCGTGAATTCGCCGAGGACTTCGTCGATGCCGGAGAGCACACGCTTCATCTGTGTGCGTTTGAGCTTTTTGGTAAACTCGATGCTGCCGCGTTCAAAATCAGCCTTCTGGGTTCGCACCTCCACAAGTGTGCCTTCCGCGTCCGTGAGCAGATGCACATAGGCCGACAGCAGCCATTCGTCGCCGTGATGCAGCAATCCGGCCGTGATCGCGTTCAGGATCGACGCCGCTTCTGCAGGCGCGAAATCGCCGAGGATATTTTCGTTCAGGCGCAGCGTGGAAAGCAGCCAGCGCAGGAGCACCATGAAGCAATCGGCGTTTCTTCCCTTGCAGGCGGCAAAGGCGTCAAGATCCAGCTCGGCCAGATGGACGCCCGAGGATTCCAACAGGTTGTTGAGCCCGGTGGTGACGTTGTCGGTAAAGCTCAGCGTATACTGGCCGGGGCTTTGCAAAAACAGCAGCACGGACAGCACCTTGCTGCCGGAGAACAGTTCGATATAGGGGCCGATGCGCACCGAAAGCGGCCGCAGCAGCGCATCCACTGCCTTTTCCAGCTCGCCGTCGCGCACAAAGATCGCAAGGCCGGGCAAAACGGTCGTCAGCTTTGCCGCCGGCGCGCCGCACAGCGCGTCAAGCAGGGAAAGCAGGGTGGACGCGATGTTTTTGATCATGCTGCTGCGCGCGGAAGCGGCCTGCGCATAAAACGAGGCGGGGGAGAGCATCCGCGGACAGCCGAGGGCACGCAGAATCGGTACGAGGCCGGTTTCATAGCCGAGTTCTCCCTTCACCGGCAGCGGACCGAGGTTTGCCGTGCCGCCGCAAAGCAGCATATAAAGCAGATCGTTGAACGGCGAAAGGATCGCGCTGAGCGCCGTTGCAAATCCGTCCGGGGTTTTCACATTCCATTTTGCGCCGGAAAGGTCCACATCGCTCCACGTTTCGGCGCTTTTCAGCCGTGAAGCAACCGACGGATAGGCGCGCAAATGCGCCGCCAGTGCCGCAGGAGAAGTTTCGATGCCGAGTGTTGCCATCGCCGCGCGCCGGTCGTCGGCTGCGGAATAAAAGCCTTCGAGCAGTTCGGACAGTGTCTCGTCGGCAAACAGCGCTTCGCACACGGTGGCAAAGAGCGTTTTGCCGCTCAATGTGGATGTTGCGTTTTTGACCAGCACATCCGTGCGCCGCAGCGCGGTGGCGGCGGAAGCCTCGTTAATATCGGCGGGATAGGCGCTGTTCAGGCCAAACGCCGCGCTCATGCTCATAACCACCAGCAGCAAAGCGAGCAGCACGCTCAGGCTGCGTCGAATGATCGGTTTCATGCGCTTTCCCCTCCTTTGAGTTCCTGTGCCCTTGCGGTCTGTTCCGCGCCGAGCAGTTTTTTTGAAATGCGGATGAGCTGCGCGGTATCCGCGTCGCCCAATGTGTTGCAGACCTCGTCCGCGAAGGAAAAGATCTGTGCGCGCTCTTTCTGAACAAAATCACGGCCGCTTTCGGTCAGCCGGACCGTCACACGCCGCTTGTCCTTGAGATCGACCCGGCGCTCCACATAGTGCTTTGCCTGCAATGCCGTGAGCATCGCCGTGATGCGTGCGCCGGAAACATGCAGCAGTTCAGCGAGCTTGCCGGGGGTGCTCACGCCGTTGTTCTCCATCAGGTATTCCAGCAGAAAGCACGCGCCCTTGAGCTTTTTCTGCATTTCCCAGAATGCGGGCGAGTTGCAAAGGCCCGCAAAAATTTCAAGCACGTCCAGGCGCAGTTCCGATTGTTCCATGCCGGCACCTCCGAAAATAATTAACAGGGTTAATGATTCCTTACTATACCACGCTGCGGCCCTGCTGTCAAGGGGAAAAGTGATGAAAAACGATTAAATTTAGGGAGTAGGGATTAGGGAGTAGGGAATGAGTTGTGTGTGGAGAGTTGAGAGAGGAGAGGCGACAGGAAACAGGCGACAGGAAACAGGGGACAGGGAACAGGGAACAGGGAACAGGGGGACAGTTTTAGTCGATAGAAAACCGTAGGGGCAGCCACTGGCCACCCTGGGTTTTTCTATCGACTAACGACTAAAAACTGACAGCTAACAGCTCCTTGAAAGATTAAAATCGAATAAAAGCGTATAAATATAACAGCCCCGCCGCGGAATCCACATCCGCAGCGGGGTTCAACTTGCTACCGACTATCGACTAACGACTAAAAGCTGACAGCTAACAGCTAACAGCTAACAGCTAATAGCTAACAGCTAACAGCTATTCTCACTCACCCTTCATCTCCAGCAGCTTGACCGTGCCGTTATAGGCGGCCTCGGACACGCGGATGGAATCGGCGATCGCCGCACCGATGTCGTCGTCCTGCACGCCGAGGGCGCGGCAGTAGGCGTCGTTGATGAACAGGTCAAGGTCCATGATGTCGGGCAGACCGAAGGGGTCCATGCCGGAGTCGATGCCGCGCTTTTTGTAGTCGGCAGCGACCTTGAACATGCCCATTTTCATCATCCACGGCGGCACCGAAACGATTTTGCGGTCTTTGCCCATGCCGCGTGCTTCATAGACGATGGAAAGGAACTCGGTCCATTTGAGGTTGTACATGCCGATGGGGATCGCTTCAAAGCCGGTGCTCTGACGCTCTGCGGCGCCTGCGATCGCCTGGCCGACCTGACGGCAGGTCAGCATCGCCGTGCCGCCCTTCGGATACATGGTGAACGGCCATTTGTCCATAAAGCCGATCTGCTCGATGAGGATCGTCCAAACCGGTTTTCTGCCCGGCTGGGTGCCGAAGATGTAGGGCAGTTCAAGCACTGCTACGCCGAAGGTGTCGTCTGCAAAGGCGGCGCAGACTTCTTCCTGCATGATGCGCGACTGGAAATATTTGTTGCGCGCAGTCAGCTTCATGTCGGGACGCAGCTTTGCGAGATAGGCAAAGTACGAACCGAGCACAACGGCGCGTTTGACGCCTGCCTTTTTGCAAAGCGGCAGAATGCGCTCAAGCGGCGCGATGTTGTATTTGTGATAGTAATCCAGCACCGGGGCGGGGAACTCCACACGCTCGTCGACGCCGGCGGCAAAGATGAACACGTCGCAGCTTTCCAGCAGCGCTTCGATCTCTGCGTCGGTCTTTTTGTTGATGTCGCCGAAGAGGATCTCCATCTCTTTCGGGATGGGGGCGCCTTCCGGCAAGGGCGGAAGCGCAACAGAAGTGACGCTGTGCCCGCGGGCGATCAGAGTGGTTGCGGCCTCGCAGCCAAGCAGGCCGGTGCCGCCGATCATAAAGACTTTCATAGGGGGTGCTCCTTTCCAAAATATATGTATTCTTTTTGCGTCCGTTACAGTTACATCGCGTGATCGGGCGCTTTCTTTCCGATGGGGATCGAGATTGCACAGCAAAGGCATGCCGCCGCGCCGAAGAGCAGCAGGCACAGGAACACGCCGTTCCAGGAGCCGTGGTCGGCGATATAGCCGAGCAGGGCGGTGCTCAAAGTGGAGCCGACATAGCAGAACGTGTCAAGCACGCCGGCAAGCAGACCGGAGTCCATTCTGTCGCGCATCGTCAGCGGGATGATGCTTGTGATGACGTTGTTGACCGCTGCCATCAGCATGGCCGAACACGCGAAGAGCACGATCAGGACCACAGGGCTCTTTGCAATGCCGCTTGCCGAACGCATGCGTGCCAGCAAAAACACAAGCAGCAGCACAAGCGTTTCGATGCCGTAAAAAACAGCGTCGAGTTTGGAGGTGCTTTTCATTCTTTTATACAGCGTTGCGGAGATCGTTGCGCCGAAGATCGCGATCAGCGGCAGCAGTACGGTGATGAGGATCGACATCGATGCCTCCATCCCGTAGCGTTCCTTGAGGATCGACGGGGTCCAGGTCGTCACGCCGTCTTTGATGAAGCCGTTGGCGATCGCGGCAAAGACCAGCAGGATCGACGTGCTCACGAACACAGGCGTGAGCGACGGGCGCTGCTTTGCTTTCGGCACATAGGCCGCGCTTTCGTTTGCCCGGATGCTGCGGTCGGCTTTGCCGAGCAGCAGGAACCACAGGATGCCGACGACAGTGAGGACCACGGCGGGCGCATAGAAGATCCAGCGGTAATCGACATGCATTGCGGAAAACAGCGCCGACAACCCGTAGGAGAGGAAGGTGCCCAGCGCCGCAGTCGTGCTCATGACGACGACCGCTTTGGAAAGCATTTCGTCCGGCAGACGGTCGGAAAGCGTTTTGATCAGCGAGCTCCAGAGGATGGACTGAAACACGCCGCCGAGCAACCAGACATATTTCATGGCGGACACGTCGGGACAAAGCGCCATGCCGACGTTCACAAGCGCGGAGCCGATCAGCGCAACGGCGATGGAATAGCGGGTGTTGTATTTGCGTGAGAGAATGCCGTGGATAAGCTGGCCGGCACCGTAGGAGAAGAAGAAGAAGGAGCTGACAAGGCCCATCTCGGTCTTGCTTGCGCCGATCTGTTCGCGGATGGGCTCAATATACGCGTTGAAGTTCAGTCTTCCGAGATAGGCGACCGTATAGGCTGCCCAGCACAGGAAGATGACGAGCGCAGAGGACTGCTTTGCTTTTTTATCCATGGTGCCTGCCTGCTTTCAAAAATCCTGTTATGCCTGAATGTCTTTGGCGGGAAGAATGTTTCCGCTGCCGGTTTCATACGTCACGGTCACTTCGTCGCCCACGTTCAGGATGATGACCGCTTCCGCATCGGACGCCGTAATTTTGAAATACTTCTTGCTGCCCTGAATACGCAGGAAGTAAACGCTTTCGCCGTTCATGACCGCCGTGCGGATATCGGTGATTTCGCCCCGGATCGTTTTGGTCGAATCGGCGGCTGCGGACGTGTCGGGCGTTTCGGTTGCGGTGCCGTTGTTGTCAGTCGCTTCCTTGATCTCGTCGATATCGACCTTGATGATAATGTTGTTCTGCTTCAGCTTTGCAACATAGGCTTCGGTGCATTCGGCGATCGTGTCACCCGTGACAACGACCTGATAATTCTGCACGTTGACCATGGCGTAGCGTTTGACGAGGTTTGCTGTGTCTTTCAGCGACATGAAGTAGGTCGGCTGGCCGCTGATGTTCAGCAGGATCGGGAAGGTGGCAAGATAGCCGTAGTCCTGTACCACGCCTTCCGCAGAGGAGGCGGCGGAGTATTCCTTCGCGCCGGAAACTTCATAGAAATTCGCTTCCTTGGTACGCATGTTCACCAGAACAAAGCCGATGATCGCCTGGTCGCCGGAAACGCTCGTCACGCCCGTATACATATACACGTCGTCGTTCATCGCAAGGAAGTTGGAGCCTTCTGTGGCGACCTTCACGCCGTCCTGGACGATGATCGAATTGATGAAGCCGCCGGAGTATTTGCCGTGATAGTTATACTGTTCCACCAGCAACGGATTTGAGTAGATCACGTCGATCCACTGCAGAGAGGCGTCATTTTTCGCTTCGTCGATGCTGTACTGTGTGCTTTCGCCCGTGATGGCATTCACAAGCACAACGCCCTTGACGTCGGTGCCGCCGAACAGGCCGATGGTTTTGTCGAGCACCGGGCAGATCCAGAACGGTTCGCCGTTTTCGTCAATTTCAAAGTGCGGCGTGTCAAAGATGCAGGTCGGATACTTAAAGCGCAGATGGCGCATCAGGAATTTGCTGAAATGCTCCTCGGTGGAGTAGCGGATATAGCTGCCTTCTTCCAGCAGTACGAGATCGGCCTTCTGTGTGACCATGTCCACAACGATATAGCCCGGGAAGCCGGTGGAGGTGTTTTTGAACCACTTGAAAATGTCGCCGTAGGCGAGGGTGGTTACACGCACAGGAGCGTTTTTGTAGTTGATCTGCGTGAATTTGCCGGAGAGTTCAAACTGCGAGACTTTATTGATCGAGCTCAGATCGCCGAGCGCGCGGTTTGCCAGCGCGGCAGCGGCAGCGTCGTCAAGCACGGGAACGCTCTGGAAGTTCGCTTCGGCAACGTCGCTGACAAAGGTCTTGGACTCATCCACGTCGATGATGCGGCTGTAGGAACCCGCACGGAACACGACGGAGGAGATCACCATACCGATGCCGACGATGACAGCCAGCAGCAGAATGATCGCGCCGGGGATGATCGCTTTCTTTTTCACATAGGCGCCGTATTCCGGTTTTGCGAGAATGCCGCTCAAAAGCGCCTGCAATGCAACATAAATCGCGGCAACAACGCCGAAGAACAGATACATCTGTGTGCTTTTGAAATTCATCGGCGGCAGCATGAAGTAATAGGCGATCGCTGCGCCGATCACGGTGCCGATGAGGCTGATGAGGGTTTTCAGCCCGGCTTTTTTCGGGGCGAGGTAGGCGTCCTTTCCGCTGCCCTTGCCTTTGCCGGACGAACCGCCTGTGAAGTCAACTTGAATGGGATCCATCGTCGATACACTCCTTTTCGATAATCTCTTTTATTATACATACTTTCCGGGAAAAAGCAATGAATATTTTTTGAACACAAACGCGCGCTCTTACCGCGGCCGGCGGGGCGGGACCCCTCGTGCGCAGCACGAGGGAAAAAGGAGCGCCCATGCTGCAAAAAATCGAAACGCGCGCGCCGGGCGCTCCTTTTTTGCGCAAAGCTGCGCAGTCCCGCCCCGCCGGCCGCGGTCCGTCACGCAGTGTTTGGTCTGCGCGTAAAAGCTGATTCTACATACGGATGTTACCGGCTTTGTTCGTCCAGATTCAGATAGAAGCCCGCAAGGAAATCGTCAAGAAACGCATTTGCTTCCGGCAGCTGCATCGCGTCGATGGCACTGCGGGTCGATGTCAGCGCGCTGCGGAATTCGCCGTTTCCGGCCTTTTCCTCTTCCACACATTTGAGCAGCGCTGAGATTTTGTCTGCGGCTTTGACGATCTTCCAAAGCTCGGCGTCCTCCGGTTGTTGGAAAAAGTAACTGTTGTAGACCGGGCGCAGATCTTCCGGAAGCATGGAAAGCAGACGCTCACATGCGGCGCGTTCCACTTCGGCAAAGGCACTGCGCAGTGCGTCGGAATGGTATTTGACGGGCGTCGGCATATCTCCGGTGAGAATCTCCGGCATATCGTGATACAGTCCGAGCACCGCAGCGCGTTCGGCGTTGACATTGCCGCCGAAGCGAACGTTTTTCAAAAGCGCGATCGCATGGGCGATGGCGGCAACGTCGTTGCTGTGCTCGCTGAGATTCTCGCGCTGTGTGGCGCGCATCAGCGCCCAGCGGTCAATATATTTCATGCGCGCATGCATGGCAAAAAAATTGTGCATTTTCAGGTGCTCCTTTTTTACTTCGTTGGAGTCTCATTGTAACACAAAGGCAAAGGAAATGCAAGCGCAGGTCTTCTTCTTGACAAAGAAAATGAGGCATGCTATAATAGAACTGCACAGGTCTCATTTCCGTAACAAGGAGAATCTGCCATGAAAAGAATTCTTTCTGTTCTTTTGACACTGGTTTTGCTCTGTTCCGTCTGTACCGGCGCGCTCGCTTATGTTGACATTGATGCGCGCCGCGGAAAGATGCCTGTGGTGCTGATCACCGGCGACGCCGAAGCGATCGTTGACGCCGATGACAACCGTGTGTTCCAGATCGGCGAGCTCGGCGAGACCTTTGACAATGTGGAAGACGGCAACCTGAAGGAATCCATGAAAAACGTGCTGCTCCCCTTCCTGACCAAAGGCCTGATCGGCGGAAACTATGACGAATACTATGAGAAACTGGAGCAGGAGATCGGAGAGCTGTTTGAAAAGGTGCGTCTGGATGAAAACGGCGACCCGCAGTACGGCACCGGCGTGTCCTCGGGACGTCGCAATTCCATGCTGCCCGAAAGCATCAAGGATGAAAAGGCCGAGGACGGCACCTATGGCTGCTATGACTATCACTTCTGGTATGACTGGCGGCTCGATCCGATGCAAATCGCGGACGACCTGCATAAATACATCCTTCGCGTGCGCGAGGTCACCGGCGCCGAAAAGGTCGGCCTGATCTCAAGCTGCCTCGGCACGAACGTGTGTATGGCCTACATTGCAAAATATCCCGACGCGTTCCCGGTGGAGCTGAACGGCTTCGGCGTCAACGCAGCGCTGATCAACGGTTCCACCTTCATGAGCGAAGCCATCAGCGGCAAGTTCCATCTGGACGGCAACGGCCTGCGCCGGCTGTTCACCGACGCGAACGAATGGGGCTGGCTCGACGTGTCCGAACTTGCCATTGCCACCATCGACCTTGCCGAAAAGAGCGGCGCGCTGGACGGTCTGAGCACCGCGCTGCGCAAAACGCTGTATGACAAAATGGTTGAGGGCGTCACCTCGGCGCTTGCCCTTGCAACCTTCTTCACCATGCCTGGCTACTGGGCCTGCATTTCCGCCGACCGCTACGACACCGCGAAGAACTATGTGTTCGGCCCGGAGGGCAGCGAAAAACGCCAGAAATACGCCGGACTGATCGCAAAGCTCGACAACTATCACAACACGGTGTCCAAGCATGTGAGCGAGCTGATGCAGTCCATCCACGACAAGGGCGTAAAGCTTTGCATCACCGCAAAATACGGCTTCCAGCTGGTTGCAATCTGCGAATCCGACGAAGTGATCGGCGACCAGTTTTCGGCGCTGACCGACGCCTCCTTCGGCGCAACAACGGCGCCCACGATCTATGACACGCTCTCCGACGATTACATCGCGCAGCGCGTCGCCGAGGGCAAGGGCAGATACATTTCGCCCGACAAACAGGTGGATGCCTCCACCTGCCAATTCCCGGACTATACCTGGTTTGTCAAGGGCGCGAGCCACTCCGAGCGCACCGGCGCCGAAGACGACATCATGTTCGGCGTGACCACGGCCGACCGCCAGCTGACGATCGACGATATCAAATATACCCAGTTCATGGTCTATGACAAAGACGCGCACACCATGGAGCCGATGACCGAAGAAAACTGCAACACCGAGCTTTGGACGGCAGACCGCACCCAGGACCACCCGAAAACCGTTTTGCAAAAGCTGCGGGCGTTTTTCCGCTCGCTCAAGAACTGGCTGCCCCTCTTCTTTGCATTTGTCAAAGGAAAACTGACAAAATAACCGCGTTCCGATCCGATCCGTCGCTGCAAAGGCGGCGGTTTTTTCATTGAACCCGTTGTTTTTTCTTGACGTTCATCTGCTTTCGTGCTATACTGAATTATCATGAAGTTTGGAGGTCGGTCCGTGCTCGTTTTCTGGAAACGCTTTTTGGAAAAATGGCCGGCGCTGGTGGCGGCGCTGCTGGTTTCCGTCGGGTTTTTGACCGGTGTTCCTGCCGGGCAGGATCTTAACGCACCCAAAAAACCGCAGCAGACGCAGGTGATGAAGGTCTACGGCACTTCAAACAGCAGCATCCTGCAGGGTGGATGCACGGACGGCACCTACATTTACCTCATTTTCACCGACGGCGCAAGCAGCGGCGCGAGGGATCGGATGCTTAAGGTGGATATTGCGACGCGTACGGTGGAGCAGATGAGCGAGCCGCTGGAGATCGACCACGGCAACGACGTGACCTATAACCCGAAAACAGGAAAGCTCGTGGTTGCGCACAACGCGCCGAACGCAAAGGTGCTCTCGTTCATCGACCCGGCGACGCTGACGGTGACAAAGACAAAGAAGATCCCCGACAAGGTCTACGGTATCGCTTATGACACATTGGAAAACTGCTATTTTCTCGGCATCTCGGGCGGCTATGACTTTGTGCGATACAATGGCTCCCTGCAGCGCGAAACTGCGTTTTCCGGCCGTGACAACGGCGGAACACGGCAGGGAATCGAGGCGTTCGGCGACGCGGTTTTCTTCTTGTATTCTGCGCCGAACTGCATTGTAAAATACACCACCGACGGCGCCTATGTCGGCACATATACTTTGCCGGTGACAAAGGGTGAGCCGGAGTGTCTGTTCTTTGTTGACGATGTGCCGTATATCTGTTACGGCCCCGGCGGCGCGGGCAGCGCGGTGATCTATCGTTTACAGATTCCGGCATAAACATAAAAGAATAAAAACGGAATTTCAAAGGAGGAACTCTCATGAAACTCACAACTGTCACTCTGTATGATGTCAAAGACCTTGGTGAAGTGAGCGGCGTTTGCATTTACGGCATCGGCCTGTTCACCTGCATCTGCTACCTGATTTGCCAGATCATCGGCAAAAGCTCGGTCTTTGTCGGAAGAAAGCTTGACCGCGCAAAAGCGAAAGCGATCGAAGAGATGAAGATCTATGCGCAGGAAATGGGTGCCGACGGCGTGATGAATCTGCGCTATCAGCTCTCCGGCCTGAGCGTGATGGTCTATGGCAGCGCGTTCCAGTATCTTGATACGGAAGTCCCGGCGGTGGACGAAGCGCCCGCTGAGGATGTGCCTGCCGAAGCGTAAGGACAAAGCAAACCCTGCAGAGCAAGCGCACGGCAGTGCGCTGTTTTGTGTTTGTTTGTGATACGATGATTGAACGGAAAGCGCCCTGTCGGCTATTCGGCAGGGCACTTTTATGTTGGACCGTTTTTTTTCACAAAACGGCCAACCGCCCCTGAAAACAGGGGCGGTTGACGGAGAGGAAAAGAAAATGAAAACAAACAAACAAGAAAATCGGAGAGATTATTTTCTTGTGGAGGTAGGGTCGGTGTCAGAAGGGACTTGCTCCCTTGAACTGTCTTTATGATAACCGACCAACTTAAAGAAAACCTAAAAGGGTTCTGAACTTTTTTATTATTTTAATGCAGCAGTGAATTGTCATACGCCCCGCAGTTCACCGCAATCTGCGGCAGGGCGATGCTGCCGTCTGCCTGCGGGGTGAATCCGTAGGCGATCCCGTCGCCGGCAAAAAACAGCCGCTCTTCGGGCAGGGACTTCAGCAAGTGCAGATAAGCGTCATACGGTGTGGAAGATGCACGCAGCTTTGATGTCGGGCACATCACATATACGGGCGCAACAACATCATACAGCGGCGCGAGATTGACCAGCAGATGGTGCGAAGCCTGCATCACGTCGCATTTCAGCGTTTGCGCCGAAAAATTTTTCAGCAGCACGTTTTGTGTCAACGTCAGCGCGTCACCCAAAAACAGAAAGCGCGTTTGTCCGATCGTCATGCGCACCACACAACAGCCCTCGTTCAAATCATCCAGCGGCACGCTGGCGTCTTTGAGATCGGCGAGATCCTCGTGCGCATATAGCACCTCGAACAGCGCGTCCTGCAGCCGGAACGACGCGCCGGAATGTGCCTTGAGATACTGCAGCGCAGGGTACCGGGTGGAGAGGATGCTGCGGATGCGGGTGGCATAGGCGTTTTTGGTCATTACGCGCTCGGACGGAAAGTTAAACATGGCGCGCTCAAGGGCGATGCGGTCGGAATAGCGGCGCAGCAGCTTATAGAAAAAGGCGTTGTGGTCACCGTGACTGTGCGTGCAGTACCACAGTGCAATGCGCAGCGGTTTTTCCTGCGGGGTTCCGCTGATGGTGTGCAGAAAATCAAAGAATTCCGTGACATTTTGTTCGGATGACTGCCAGCGGTTGCCGCCGTCGATGACGATGAGTTTGCCGTCGGAAAGCGCCACGGCATACAGCATGCCGTTACTGCCATAATTATCCTTGCCGACATGTTCTGCATCGCGGTAGGGATAGCTGAACTGATAGACCGTCGGCGGCACGGGTGTGTTGCCGATATAGGCCGTTTTGCCGGAGCTGTAGCTGAATGTCTGCAGCGACGCGCCGGTGCTGCGTTCGTCAATAACGCGCGTCTCACCGCTATTGCCGTTGCAATAGTAATAGACGTTGCGGTTGCCTTTCTCATAGTTGTAATAGAAGTTGTTTTCAATCTGATGGGAGTAGGTCAGTGTGTAACCGACGCTTTTGAGTTTTTCGCCGTAAAGCAGGGCATCCGCCGGGGTTGTTTTGCGAATGAGCTGCATCTGTCCGGTAACGGCGCACGCATTTTGGCTCAGATCGCCCTCTTCAAAATCCTCGTCCTCTCGCACCGCTGTATCGTCAAACAAGCCGGTGCCGGTGTCGTACAGAGCAGAGGAGTAAAGCCCCGCATCAAAAGCGGGAAGATCTGTCAGCAGCCAGTCGCCCTGCGCCTCGATCTCCTCCTGAACGACCGGGGGCGATTCAGACACTGAGGGTTGTTTGATCCCGAACAGACCGAGAAAGCTCGCGAGAATCGCCATGAAAAATGCGCTGATGCGCTGTAGAATCTCCTGCATGGTCGGCCTCCTTTTCAAGTTTTCTTATTAGTTATTATATACATTTCTTTTGGAAAAAGCAAGAAAAACCGGATGACGGCGGCAGCGGAGATCTTTTCCTTTTTATCAAAGAAACGAGACGGTGCGGGAAAACCCTACCGTCTCGTTTTGCTTTTTTTGTTTGATCAGGCTTCCGTCGTTTCGTTGAGTCCTTCCTTGTAGGCGTTGATGCGGTGACGTCTTGCTTCGGAAAGCTCGTAGTACATCTGGCGTTCCTTGACCTTGGAAAGCGGCCAAAGCAGCTTCGGAACGATACCAAGAATGCTGGTCACGAACGGAACAACCGTTGCCAGCGCGAACAGCCAGAACTTGGTGCGCTCGGACTGGGTACCGATCTTGGCGCCCTGAACGTAGCCGATCTTCTTCATGACAAGCATACGGATGGAGTTCATGCCGACGCCCTGCAGCTTCAGCACAAGGCCCTTTGCCACACTGGTGGTGGCCTCCATACGGTAGCCGTGTTTCCATTCGCAGTAGTCCATCGCCTGGTTCCAAAGGTCGGCGTTGATGACCTTGTTGACGCCGAACAGCAGCTTTGAGAAGAACTCGCGGAATCCGTAGGCGATCAGCATTGGCCAGACCTTCAGATAGTTCTTTTTATACATGCCGAACAGGAAGAACCCGAGTACGCACATGTCGCCGTAGAAATCGGCGCCCACCCACAAAAAGCGGGAGGAGAAACGCTTGCGTAGCGGAGCAACAAAAGCGTAGCTGATGGAACCCACGGGGCCGGAAATGCCGCTGACCAGCGCTTTGAGGGTGTTGATCATGTGGGTGCTGCCGTGTACGTCGATCCAGTAGTTGCTCTCTTCTGTACCGACGCCGAAGCCGCCGAGGAAATCGGACAGGCACATCAGAAGCACCGGGTAGTTGGTCAGAACGGCTTTCATGCCTTCCTTGATGTTCGGTTTTTCAACCGTTTGCGGAACACGTTCCTTGGACTGCAGGAAGAACCAGAACGTAAAGGCTGAGGAGATCACCGCGCAGCCGACGCCCATGCTCATGAAGATGGAACGCATCTGAACGCCCCATTTGCCTGTGGAGACCATGTCGTAAAGGAAGCCCATGATGTAGCTGGGCATATCCTCACCCATGTAGCCCGTGAGCAGCTCGGCCAATGTGATCAGCCGGACACGCTCGTTCGGGTTCGGGGTGATGGTCGCCATATAACCGCCCTTGGCAAGTCCGGTGAAGGTGCCGGCGGTTTCGTTGATGATGCCGAACAGGAAATAGAAGATCAGCTTCGGAACAAAGGTGGCGCTGGTGTTCGGGAAGAAGTACGGCAAAAACCAGTACAGCAGGCCGAACAGCGACAGCGGGATCTGCATCATCACAAGATAGGGGCGGAATTTACCCAGACGGGTACGGGTATTATCCACGATTCCGGCAAACAGCAGGTCGTTGAGCATATCCCAAACGCCGGTAAAGACGTTCACGATGGCGCTGACGCCGAAGTCGATTTTGACAACATCCCAGATGTAGCGGGTTTGGAAGCCGTTGATATTGAATGTATTGGACCAGTCGTTGAACAGATAGGCGATGGTCTCTTTGGTACCGACATAGTTATAGCTGCGGTAGATGTTGTCCTTGAGTTGGGCGTCATCTATCTTTTTTTCTGTCGGTTCCATGGTTTTTACTTCTTGATCAGGCATCTGTTTCCTCCTCCAATTCCAGTTCAGTCACATAAACCGTGATCGTATCCTGATAGGAATGACCGTCGTATTCCAGCGTTGCGGTGATGGTCACTGCTTCTTCGCGCGCCGCGTGAACATCCATCACGCCGTCTGTGTCCACACTCAGTGCCTCCGGGTCGGAAACGTCATACGTCATCTTGTAATCCGCCTCGGTCGCCGTGGAATGGACTGTAACTTTCATCGGCAGCGCCTTCAGGTCGTCTTCACGCACCGCCATCTGCTTTTGCAGGAACCGCAGACCGTAGTGTGAGAAATTGATCGTCTGCACGGTCTGATAGGGGAATTCGACCTCAACAAGACCGTTTTCCGAAAGCGCTTTGTAATCGTCGGTCAGGCGAACCGTCGCCTTGATCACGTAATCCTTTGTGACCTTCAGCTCCAGCAGATCGTCGCTGATGCGGTCGGTGTGCGCGCTGACTGTTTCGTTTTGCGCTTTGATATCGAAGCTTTCAACTGTCAGCGCAGGTGCAAGCGTCTGCGTTGCCTGCCGATACACCTCGCCGGCCTGAACGGCGGCAATATCCGCTTCTGCAGGCGCACAGGTGAAATCAAGGTAATAGGATGCGGTGTCGTCTTTCTTTTCTTCTTCGTCAAGCACGCCCTGCGAGGCGCTGTAATCCGTTACACTTGCAGCAGACAGTGCAAATGCGGGTTTCTCTTCTGTTTCGGACATGACCACCTCGCTTGCCGCGGGATACAGACCGCTGACGGCGCCGGCAGACTGCTCGGCAAAATATTGCAAAAGCGCAGCATCCGCCTCTTTCAGCGTGGTGGTCATCGTGCCGATATGCACATCGGTGTGCCAGGCGCCTTCCACATCGTCCGCGTCGATCATTGCGGCATAGAGACGCTCCAGATAGGCCGCGCCCGCCGCGCCGTCCGCCGGAAGCTCCGAGGCGGAGGGAATGGGGCCGATATCCGGCGCAACAAATTTCGGCTTGTTCTTTTCATGAATGAGGTAAAGGGCAACGGCGCCCATGCAGAGTGCGACCACCAGCGTGGCGACCAAAACGCCGAGAAAGATCTTCGCGCCCTTTTTCATTGGCTTTTTTTCTTTTGCCACGGTTCTCACTCCTCCCCTTCCGCTTTCAGCGCTTCTTCCAGCACACGCAGACGTTCGGCGTGTTCTTCTTCGCTTTCAAACACAGGCAGCGTCAAATCGGCAAGCTTGACCTCGCCGGCACGCACCTGTTTGAGCAGCTCTTTGCGGCGCGGGTCATATTCCCGATAGACCGGCATGATCCCTTTCTTCAGCAGGGCACGGTTCAGGAAGAACAGTACCAGGAAGAGCGCCGCCGCAGTGGCGCCGCCGAAACCGGGCACAAACTGCGCCACCGGGGTGTCCGCCACGACCAGGTTGAGCACAAGGGCCGCTGCCTGCCCGACCAGCGCAACGATCATGCCGATGACGGAAAGGTTCCGTATCACCTTCGTGTGCTTGTCGGGATTGGTAAAGCTGAGGATATAGAACACCAGCAGCACAACTGCGATCACGACCAGAATCAGGAAGAACGCCGCGCAGACAACTGCCGCGCTGGTCTGCGGGGCAACCAGCGTGCCGGAAAGCAGCTGCGGGATTTTCAAGAACATGCCCGTGATCTCCTGGATCACGCCGAGCAGTCCCGCGCCGAACCCGCCTTCATAAAACGGCACGGTGATCTTGAGACTGCCGATGGGCAGCAGCAGCGCCGCCGCCGTGATCAAAACAAAGACCAGACGTGCGATCTGCAGGCCGCCGCCGATGAAGGTGGCTTTGATGCGGGCGATCACCATGCGGGCGACCGCCGACTCCAGCTCGGTGCGTTTCGCATCTTCGGCAAGCAGTGCATCCTGGGAATAATAGAAGATGTTGACGCCGCAGTGTTTGCAGTTGGGACGCAGATCATAGAACGGGATCTCGCCCCCGCATTTTGGACATTTCATGAAACAGAGTCACCTTCCTTTCACGATGTTGTGTTCAAATTCAGCCGGATGGCGTTGTCGTCACCCGTGCGGTTGTTATAGAGAAAATCTTCGCCCATCTCCGTGAGCGAGCTGCCCGGCGGAATCAGTTTTTGCACTTTTTCGATCTTGTGCTTTTCCACAAGGCGGTCCAGCCGCTGCATCAGCGCGTGCAGGACGGTGTATTCCAGCGTGTCGGGCGTATAGGGCGCGTTGCCGGGATAGATGTGGCGGAAGATGGTGAACAGCACGTCAAAAAGCTTTGTTTGCTTTGCTGCTTTTTTTTGCTGCGGCGTGAGAGAACGCCAGACTTTGCCGAGCTTTGCGGCAAAGGAGAGCTTCAGACCGGCGGCGGTGCGCAGACCGAGCTTTGCAAGCGTTTTGTGTGCGCGCAGCTTTTCCGCAGGCAGCACGCCGTTCGTTTCTTCCAGAAAGCGGTCGAAATCGGTTTTCAGCAGCGGGAAAAAGCGTTCCACCCGGCCGGCAAAATTGAGCCCGTAAAGATAGTCATAGGCGCTTTGTCCGCCGGTATCGATGCCGGGGAGCGTCTCAAGGCCGACGCTTTGAATGTCGCAATCGCCGGTGTCTGCGTTCACGGTCACATGGCGCATCTGCCCTTTGGCACTGACGGCTGCCGTGGTGGAAACATCGACGAACCAACGTCCGGCGTCATCGGTGTATTTGCGGATGTTTTGCACATGGGTGTGACCGGTGAAAACCACCCGCACGCCTTCGCTGCACATCAGCTCGCTCAGCTCCCGGTATCCGCCATAAAGCTCGTATTCCACCAGGTGGCGGTAGACTTCCCAGGGGGAGATCACCGGATGGTGTACCGCGAGCATAACGAAGTTGCCTGTCGCTTTGGCGTCTTTGATCTGGTCGGCGAGCCACTGCATGCCTTCTTCAAACAGTCCGCAATGGCTGCGGCCGTTGCCGTTGTCGATGATGAGGATCATGCGCACGCCGTCGCCGAGCTGCACAGTGTAGGAGCCGCTTTCCGGATCGACCGACAGCGCCTGCTTCGGGCCGTAGTCGTTGTAAAACGCAGCGAGGTCGCGGCGCAGGAGGAATGCTGTTGGCTCTGTGCCCGTTTCGGTGTAGCGCACCGCGTCGTGCTGAAAGCATTCGTCCTCCCCGTTCGGGCTGCAGTAATCGTGGGTCGCAGTCGTGACATAGACCTTTTTTCCGGCCGCCTTCAGCCGGTCGAGCCGGGCGCGGAAATCTTCGTGGGAGGCGATATCGCCGCTGTTGACGTTGTCACCGATGAAGATGACGTTGTCGGTGTCTTTGTCGGCGATGATCTTTGCAAGGAAGGCGTCCAATATTTCCGGCGACGCTTTGAGCGCGATCTGATCGCCGCGCTCACGCCGGTTGATCGGCGGGGCGTCCACCCAGTTGCTTTTGGAAACGAGGTGCGTATCTGTCAGCAGATAGAACGACGTTGTTCCTTTCATATGGTTTGCTCCTTTTTCTTCAACTTAGGAAGATACACAATTATCATAGCGCTCGTTGTCCAACAAATGTCCAACAAAAGCGGCACATTTTGACGAAAAAAGTAAATATTTTGTGAATGTTCACAAAGAATTCAAAGCAGGGAACGCGTCAGCGACTGGGCACGTTCCCTTGCTTGGCTTTGTTTGACCTGGTGCTTGCGAAGCCCTTTGGTCAGACCATTGCAGAGCTTTTGCACCTGTTCTTTACAGAACCCTTCTGCTTAACCGTTGCAGAGCTTTTGCTCCTGTTTTTTACAGAACTCTTCAGCTTAACCGTTGCAGAGCTTTCTTTTGCTTACTTTTCTTTCTCTCGAAAGAAAAGTAAGTCAAACATCATTGGTGGCGATGATATCGGCGCCGGTGTCGCAGATGTTTGCGATCAGCACGTCCCCCAGCTTGATGGGCGCGTCGGCGACCTCGTTGTTGATTGCCGTCATGCATTCGAACATCTTGCCCTTGGGAATGGGCACGCTGGTTTTGACCGGAACGACCGGGAGCTTGCCGCCGTTCACGCGCACGGTGCTTGTAAGCATACGCACGGGGTTCGTGCATTCGTCAATGGCATATTTTTCACCGCGTTTGCAGGTGTTGCCGGAAACGGAAATCACCTTGCCTGCTTCATCAAGCTCCACATGCAGCGCGCAGCCGATGGGGCAGGATACACAAATCATATCACGAATCATTTTGTCGGCACCTCCAGTCTGACGGTGAGCTGTTTCTTTTCAAGGGCGTGGATGTCGTCGGCCTTGATTGTGACATATTCCATTTCACCGGGCGCAAGCTTCGGCTTTTTCTTGGAATACAGCACTTTGCCGTCGCTTTCCACGATGATTTTTGCGTTGCGGAAAACATCCGCCACACGGAAATAGAGTTTGACGTCCGTGTCGGTGTTTTCGTTGATGTTCTGCGGAACGACATAGCGTACGCCGTCCTGGCCTTTGACGGAAACATAACGGTTGCGGCCGCGCGGACGGGAAGCGATATATGCGGCGGCGCCTTCGCCGGCGATCTGGCTTTCGGCGGTCACATAGTCCACAAGGTCGTGCACCTGCAGCACGTTGCCGCAGGCAAACACACCCGGACGGCTCGTCTGGCGGTGTTCATCCACGATAGCGCCGTTGGTGACGGGATCGATGATGATGCCGGCCATACGGGTGAGCTCGTTTTCGGGAATCAGACCGACGGAGAGCAGCAGGGTGTCGCATTCGACATATTGCTCTGTGCCGGGGATCGGCTGACGGTGTTCGTCCACATTGGCGATCGTCACGCCTTCAAGACGTTCGATGCCGTGGGTCTTGATGACGGTGCACGAGAGCTTGAGCGGGATGCCGAGATCGTCCAGACACTGGGTGATGTTGCGCTGCAGACCGCCGGAGAACGGCATAAGCTCGCAGACCATTTCTACCTTAGCGCCCTCAAGGGTCATGCGGCGCGCCATGATCAGGCCGATGTCGCCGGAGCCGAGGATGACGATCTTTTTGCCCGGCATATAGCCGTCGAGGTTGACATATTTCTGCGCGGTACCGGCGGTCATGATGCCGGATGCGCGCGAACCTGGAATATCCAGCGCGCCGCGCGGACGTTCACGGCAGCCCATGGCGAGGATGATCGCCGTGGCGCTGATTTCAAGCAGACCATCGATGTTGTTGGTTGCAACAACGACGTTGCCGGTGCGGATCTCAAGCACCATTGTGTCCACCTTGACTTCGATGTCGGTCTGTTCGACCTGCTCGATAAAGCGGTGGGCGTATTCGGGGCCGGTGAGCTCCTCGCCGAAGTAGTGCAGACCGAAGCCTGCGTGGATGCATTGTTCAAGGATGCCGCCGAGGGTTTCGGCGCGTTCGAGAATCAGGATTTTTTTCACGCCGCATTCTTTGGCTTTGAGTGCGGCAGCCATACCGGCGGGACCGCCGCCGATGACAACCAGATCATATTTCAGCATTGTTCCCACCTCACTTTGTTCTGTTATACAGGATCTTTGAATCGTTGCCGAATTTCGTGATCTTGTTCATTTCCTCGCCGAGTTCACGCGCGAGGATCTCCACGACTTTGGAGCCGCAGAAGCCGCCCTGGCAGCGGCCCATACCGGCACGGGTGCGGCGTTTTACGCCGTCCACATCGCGCGCGCCGCAGGGCGCCTTGATCGCGTCGATGATCTCACCTTCGGTGATGCCTTCGCAGCGGCAGATGATGCGGCCGTAGCGCTTGTCCTTTTCGATGAGCGCCTTGCGTTCCTCGTCGCTCAGCTCGTTCACACGGATCGGTTTCGGTCGGGTGGTCAGATAGCTTTCCTTGCGCGTATACTGCGGCGCGATCTCCTGGAAGATGCCCATGACATAGCGCGCGATGGCGGGCGCGGCGGTCAGACCCGGAGATTCGATGCCGGCCACATTGATGAAGTGTTCGTTCGCCTTGCTGGGCGCGATCAAAAAGTCGCTGTTGCCGTCGGCAATGTGGGCGCGCAGTCCTGCAAACGAGGTGATGCAATTGCGCGTGGACAGCGCGGGAATGACGGTGCGCACGTCGTTTTTCACGGTGTTCAGACCCTCGATCGTGGTGTCAACGTCGAGCTTGCTGTCAAAGTCAAGGTCAATCGCGGTCGGGCCCATGAGCACGTTGCCGTGCGCGGTCGGCGTCACAAGGATGCCTTTGCCCATTTTGGACGGACAATGGAACAGCACATGGTTGACCATTTTCTTTTCGGTTTTGTCCAGCAGATAGTATTCGCCCTTGCGCGGGATGATGCGGAAGGAATCGTCGCCGATCATCTTGGCGATCTGGTCGGCAAAGACGCCGGCGCAGTTGATGACGTATTTGGCTTTGACGACACCGCTGGCCGTGGAGAGGATGAACAGGCCGTCCTTCTGCTCGATGGCAAACACGCCGCTGTTGCGCTTGACGCGTGCGCCGTTGAGCACCGCGTTTTCCACCGCAGCAACAGTCAGTTCATACGGGCTGACGATGCCGGCGGTCGGCGCCCAGAGTGCGCCCACGGCCTCTTCACTGATATACGGTTCCATATCGCGCAGGCGTTCCTGGCTGATGATGTCCATGTTCGGCACGCCGTTGGCAAAGCCGCGCTCAAACAGCTCGTCGAGTGTTTTCATGTCGTCCCAGCAATAAGCAACGACCAGCGAGCCGATGTTCTGATAGGGGACGTGGAGTTTGTTGCAGTAATACGCCATCAGGGAGGCGCCCTGCACGTTCAGCTTGGCCTTCAGTGTGCCGGGTTCGGCGTCAAAGCCCGCGTGCACGATGGCGCTGTTTGCCTTGGATGTGCCCATGGCAACATCGTTGCATTTTTCCAGCAGCAGCACCTTCAGATCGAGCTTGGACAGCTCTCTTGTGATCATTGCACCGCAAACGCCGGCGCCGATCACAACAACATCATATTGCATATCGATACGCTCCTTCGTTTCGTTTGTGAGTTTCAAATGAACGGGCGCTGAAAAAACAGCGCTCTTTCGCACCTTTAAATATAACACGCTTTGCTGAAATCGTCAACAAAGCGTGTGTGATTTTGTTAAAAACCATTAATTTGAGGTTGGATTTTTATGCAATATTTCTTTTATCGGAAACGCACTGTCAGTATTTCGCCGGTACTGCTGCTCAAAACGGTCTTTTTCGGTCGCACAAGTGCTTTGACCTTGAAATGTTTGACGCTGCCGCGGGAAAATGCGGGAGAAGTGAAGCGCGTTTTTTTCGTGGTGCCCAGCAGGGTGAACGGGCCGTTTTTCTTTTCGGCGGCATAGATCTCATAGACGCAGTCGCCGCAGGGCGCCCATTGCAAAACGGCTTTTCCGTTTTTGACGTCTGCCGTCACAGCGGGGGAAAGCGGCTTTGTTGCGGCAGTCTTGTCGGCGGAACATTTGCCGGAGAAGGTGTTGCCGCCGAGCTTCGCATATGCGCGCACGCAAAGGGTGTAGACTGCGCCGGGCAGCAGGTCTTTGACGGCAAAGGCGGTCTTTTTCGTTTTGCCGAGCAGCGTTGCGTTGCCGGTGTCGGGGTTGCGCAGATAGATTTTATACCCGCTGCTGCCGCTCACGGCGTTCCATTGCAGCTTCAACGTGTTAGTTGTTGCGGTAAACTGCAGCCCCGTGACTTTTGCCGGCACGATGTCGAAGGTGCGCGTGAGCTTGCCGGTGTAATTGCCGAAAAAGGTGACCGTCACGCTGTAGCGGCCGATCTGTTTGCGTCCGGCGGCATATTTTATAGTATAGCAGTCCTCTTTTTTCAGCGTTTTTCCGTTCTTGTCCTTCACCGTCACGGTCGGGGTGCGCTTTTTGCCGCTGAAAGCAAACTGTTTTGCGGGAAGGGTAACGCTTTTGATGCGCGGAACGGTCTGAGCGGAAAGCGTTTTTCCGCAGACGGCGCAGACGGTTTCCATATGGCCGTCCGTCTTTGTTGTTGCAGGCGTAACGGCCGTTTGCGGCACATGGCCTTTGGCCGGAAGGTTTGTTTTTTTCGTCAGCTCTTTGCCGCAGACGCTGCAATACGCGCGGTCGGCGCGTCCGGCGGTGATGCAGGTCGGTTCGATGACGCCCTCATAGACTACGGTGTGCTCTGTGCGCGGCAGACGGGTGATCTCGGTGCGCTTGCCGCAGCGGGTGCAGTGGCGCGACTGTTCGCCCTGCGATGTGCAGGAGGGCGGCACATCGACCGTCCATGTTTTCGGAAAATCATGGCCGAGCGCGGGCAGGTCCTGCTCTTCGGTTGCGCCGCAGATCTTGCAGCCCATCAGGCCGCGTCCTTTGTCTGTGCAGGTCGGTTCTGTCTTTGTTGCGATGCGCTGAAAATCGTGGCCGAGGGCGGGAATGTCTTCTTGCGCGATCAGAATTTTGCCGCAGATTTTGCAGTGCGCGCCGGCGGTCTTGCCCTTTTCGGCGCAGGTCGGATTCACGACCGGGTCCGTCACGTCAAAATGCTCCGTGCGCGGCAGACTTGTCACATCTTTGCGCTTGTCGCATCTGGTGCAGTGATGCGACTGCTCACCCTGCGCGGTGCAGGTGGGCGCTTTGTCGACCGTCCATTCCTCGCTGTAGCTGTGACCGAGGGCGGGGATGGCCTTGGTTTCGGTTTTGCCGCAGACGGTGCAGCGCATTTCGGCGCTGCCCTTTTCCGTGCAGGTGGCGGCAGTCAGGATTTTGCTTTGCTGAAAGCTGTGTCCGCGTGCCGGCGTTGTTGTGCCGGCCGAAAGCGTTTTTCCGCAAACGGCGCAGCGTGTGCCGCCGGTGGTGCCAGCGTTTTCGCACGTCGGTGCGGCAGCAGGCTCCGCGATCGCAACATGGTCGGCGAGTGGCAGACTCGTGACGTCTTTGCGTTTGTCGCAGCGGATGCAGTGGTGGGATTTTTCGCCTTTGGCGGTGCAGGTCGAGGCTTTGTCGATCGTCCATTCGGCCGCGTAGCTGTGCCCGCGCGCGGCGAGGGACTGCGTTTTTGTGCTGCCGCAGATCGTGCAGACAACGGTCTCTTCGCCCTTTTCCGTGCAGGTGGGTTCTTTCGTGATCGTGCCGTGCGCCGAAAAGCTGTGGCCCGCGGCTTTGACGGTGTTTGTTTTGGTCTGCGCGCCGCAGCTGCGGCAAATGCGCAGGGTGTAGCCGGCTTCCGTACACGTTGGCGCGATCACGCGTTCGGTGTAGTCATGGCCGGTGGCTTTGACGGTGTTTGTTTTGGTCTGTGTGCCGCAGTTGCGGCAGGTGCGCAGCGTATAACCGGAGGCGGTGCAGGTCGGCGCAACAACGCTGTCGGTGTAGGCGTGCTCCGTTTTGCTGATGGAAAGCTGGTCGGTCACTGCGCCGCAGACCGTACAGGATCGGGCGCGCACGCCGGTTTGGGTGCAGGTCGCCTCTTTTTCAATGATCCATACGCCCGGTTTGTGGCCGGTCGGATCTGTGTAAAGGCGTGTCACTTGTGCGTCGCAGCGGGTGCAGGTGCGTGCGGTGTAGCCATATTCCGTGCAGGTCGGCGCAACGACGGTCTCCGTTTCGGCAAAATTGTGTCCGAGGGGCTGGATCGTCTGCACGCTTGTTTTTGCATTGCAGCGTTTGCAGTGCAGAGAGCTTTGTCCGGCGGTTTCGCACGTCGGTTGCCGGTCAACGGTCATTCCGCCGGAATAATCGTGGCCGAGTGCCGGGAATGTTGTTGTTTCGACGAAATCGCATTGACTGCATTGCAAAACTTCTTTGCCGGGTTGCTCACAGGTCGGCGCGGTGCGGCTTCTCAGTTCCAACGTATGCGCATGCGCGCCTTGCGTGAAAAGGACGCAGAAAACAGCAAGAGCGCAAATCAGCCCCAACAGGCAGCTTCGTTTTTGCCAACGTTTCATAAGTTACTCCTCTTTTTTTACATTTGGTTTCATCGTATCACTCGGAAAAAGAAGTGTCAAGACGTTTGACCGATTTTGTCGAACGTGTCGCCGGCTTTTTCTTTGCGTGTGCATCAAAAAGGTTTACACCGCACGCGTTTTGTGCTATAATACACCCGTCATTTTTTTGCGCCGCCCCTGAACGCGGGGGCGCAGTCATGAAAGGAAGCGATTGTATGAAACAAAGAGGTCTGACACTGCTGCTGGCGCTTTGCCTGCTGCTCGGCGCGGTTTTGCCCGCTGCAGCCGCGGCAGAAGACGCCGAAACCGTTCATCCGTCCATCGTCATCCCCGGCGTGTTCCAGAGCGAGGTCAAATATCTGAACGATGACGGCACGGAGAAAACGAACAGCAAGGGTGAACCGTATGCCCCGCCGTTCTTTTTGGAGGACACGTCCGACATCGTCAAGGAAGCGCTCGCAAACGCGCTGCTGCCGATCGGAACGCTGCTTGTGACACAGCAGGACCGGGAAAACCGCGCCGCCGAAGCGGTGGCAGAGGTGCTCGGCGAAGCGCTTGCCGGCCGCGTGAAGAGCGACGAAAACGGTCATTTCATCTATAATATTCAGGCAACAAAGTACCCGACGAATCTTGCGGGGCTTTCGCAGCATGACCGCGATTTTGCGCTGGACGCCATTCCGCTGTATGATTACGCGCAGAAGGCGGGGTTTGAGAACCTTTACTTTTTCTCCTACGCCTCGTTCGGCAATATCTATGAGATTGCGAGTGAGCTTTACGAGCTCATTCAGACCGCAAAGGCGGAGCACGGCGGCACAACTGTCAACCTTGCGCCCGTCAGCCAGGGCGGGACGCTCTTCGGCGCACTGATGCAGATCTATAAAGACAAGGGCCGCGCACTGTCGGAAGACGTGCATCGCGTGTGCCTGATCGTGCCCGCGGCAAACGGCACGGCGCTGCTGGGCGATATCTATCTGCACGGGCTGCTGGACGATGACGCCGCGCTGTACGGCTATATGTTCCCGTCGCTGCTCAAGGAGGACTGGCTCGGCTATCTGATCCCGCTGCTGCTGCGCATTTTCCCGAACGAGAGCGTCAACCGCATTCTTGACACGGCTGTGTACAAGCTGGTGGAGGATTACCTCGAATACTCGACCTGCATGTGGGCGCTGCTGCCGTCCGAGGATTATCCGGCGCTGCGCGAACTGTATCTTTCCGATCCCGAAGACGCGGAGATCCGCCGCCAGACGGACTGGTATTATCACGCGCAGTGCGACTACCGGCAAAACATTCTGGACGCAAAACAGGACGGCGTGGAGTTTTTTGACATCGCCGATTACAACCAGGCGCTGTATCCGATCTGCGACTGCTGGGACAAGGTCAACGCCGACGGCGTGATCGACCTGGATTCCACGTCGCTGGGCGCGGTGAGCGCGCCGGTCGGGAAAACGCTTCCGGCCGCATATACGCAGAAGAACACCTATTGTGCTGACCCGTCCCATGTGCATATCGATGAGGGCCGCATTGTGGACGCTTCGACCGGCATTTTGTGCGACACGACGTTTTATTTCAAAGGACAGCACCATGAGGCGACGGCGCGCAACGGCGTGGTCATTGCGCTGGCAACGCGCATCCTCTATGACAACGCGTTCCGCGACATCTTCACCGACCCCGCGTTTCCGCAGTTCAATTTCGGCCGCGACAGCAGGCGGATGGAAAACCGCATTGTCCGCGCACAAAGCCTGGACCTTTCCTCTGCGACCGACGCGCAAAAAGCCGCGTTGACAAAGGCGCTGGAAACGGCAAAAGCAGCAAACGCCACGACAGTCATGCCGACCGAAGACTTTGAAGCGGCGTCCGACGCGCTGCAGGACGCGATCACAGCCATCACCGGCGCACCGGCGCAGACGAACACGGACAAAAACGCAAAAGTGACGCTGCCGGACTTTTTGCAAAAGCTGTTCAAGCTCCTGCAGCGGCTGCTGTTGGCGCTGACCGGCGGCAAGGGCTGGTCGGATCTGCTTGCGCGCTGAGAAGGAGAATCCATGAAACGCATGTTACCTTTGTTTGTCTGTGCGCTGCTGCTTCTTTCGGCGGCCTTGCCGTGCAAAGCGGCAGGCGACGCGCTCACGATCACGAACCCCTATGCGTCCGTTGACTGGAAAACGGTCGGTCAATACAAGACGGCGCTGCACACGCACACGAACGCCAGCGACGGCGATCATACACTGAAAGAAAATTTGCAGCGCCATCTGGAAAGCGGCTTTGATATTGTGGCGATCACCGACCACGGCACCGTTGATCACGGCTGGGACAATGGAAAACAGCACACCTTCATCAAAGACGCGCTGGACCTGCTGCACCGCAGCGAAGGCGAGATCACCTATCTCGGCAAGGCCGGGACATTTGACAGCGGCGTAAAGTATACCTATGGCACCGCGAAAAACGGCGACAGCTTTTTGAAGACGAACACCGGCAGAACGATTATGCGTCTGCCGTTCGGCATTGAACAGAACGCAGTCTCGGTCAACGCGCACGTCACAAGCTGGTTTGCGGATTTTCATGACAACACGGTGTCCGGCTACACGGACGCGCTGCGCGGCGTGGAAAAGGCGGGTGGACTTTGCGTGATCAACCATCCCGGCGAATACACCAAGGCGCGCTATGAGCTGCACAGCGAAAAAGCTTATGATGAAAACGATCCCTCGTTTGCCTATCACATCAACAAATTTGCTTCCTATCTCGAACGCTATGATTCGTGTATCGGCATCGACATGAACTCCAAGGGCGACGGCCGCACACGCTTTGATCGCATTCTTTGGGACAAGCTGCTCATGCGTTTTGCGAAAAAGGGCAGGACCGTGCTTGGCATCGCGTCGTCCGACGCGCATCAGCCCGATGTGATCGACACCGGCTTTTCTGTGCTGCTGCTGAACAGTCTTTCTTCCGATGCGGCAAAATCGGCGCTTGCGTCCGGCACGTTTTTTGCGGCGAGCCACTGTTTGGGCAATCCCGACGAGCTGGAAGAGATTGCCGACGCGCTGCAGACGTTTTACGGCGCAAGCAGCAAAACCTGCCGCAGAGTACGCGCTGCGGCCGCAGCGATGCGCGCGCGGGTGGCGGCGATCGAAAGCGGTAAAACGGATGCGGACGAGGACATCGACGTGACCTACAGCGTCCTTGACCGCGACGGCAGGACCACTGTGGAAACTTTTCCGACAGTGAACCGCATCTCTGTGAACGAAAGAACCAACACCGTTGCCGTAAAAAGCAAAAACGCGCTGCTTGTGCGTCTGATCTCCAATGGAAAAACGGTTGCGAGCAAACCGGCGAAGACGGCTGTGTTTGATTTGGACGATTACGCGAAGGATCTCGGCGATTATGTGCGCTTTGAGGTGTTCGGCGCGGGCGGGATGCTTTATTCCCAACCGTTTTTGCTGAACGCTGCCGAAAACGCCGCAGAGCACGGCGACGAACCCGTGACGCGCGGGTTGTTCTTTGATCTCGGCACGCCGGACTTCATCATTGCCGAAGTGCACAAATGGCTGCGCATCGGGAAGCTTTGGCTGACTGTAAAGATGAACGCGGCGTTTTCCGGAACTTTTTTCGCTTTTGCGCTGTAAAGTATAGAAAATTCTGCAACTTTATGATATAATAAAAAATAATTTGCTTTTCGGCCCCGGCCGAAGGACCTGCAAAGGAGTTTGACCATGGATAATTATCAGGAAATCGGTGCGCGTCTGCGCGAATTGCGGGAAGTCAGCGATTACAGCATTGAAGATCTTGCTGCGGAGCTGAAT
This sequence comes from Oscillospiraceae bacterium, assembly GCA_902792985.1. Lineage (GTDB taxonomy): Bacteria > Bacillota > Clostridia > Oscillospirales > Acutalibacteraceae > UBA6857. The sequence continues at coordinate 8,729 of CADBBT010000003.1, read as the reverse complement.
CTCAGTCCGGAGGTCTATGCTTCCTATGAAGAAAACGGCAAGGATGTGCCCATCAGCGTGATCTATGAGATCGCGCAGAAATTCAAGGTGGATTTTACCGAAATCGTCACCGGGAAGGCCGCGTTGCTGAACACCTATCATCTGATCCGGCGCGGCGGCGGCAAGCGCATCAACCGCAATCCGGAATATCATTTTGAAGACCTCGCCTACCGTTACAGCAACAAGATCATGCAGCCGCTGCTGGTTACGCTTGAACCGGACGACACCCCGGCAAAGCTCATCACCCACAAGGGGCAGGAATTCAACCTTGTGCTTGAGGGCACGGTGATCATTACGCTCGGCGACAAGGAGTTCGAGATGAACGCGGGCGATTCCATCTATTTCAACCCCGGCATCCCCCACGGACAGCGCTGCGGCTCAGACGTGAAAGCGCGGTTTTTGACCGTGATCGCCGAATAAAGGAGGGCTTTCCTTGGACTATTTGCTGAAAAAATATCTGCCGCAGATCGAGTTTTCCTCCTATGAGGAATTCCACGATAAATTCAAGATCAACGTGCCGGAGAATTTCAACTTCGGCTATGACGTTGTGGACGCCTGGGCCGAAGCGGAGCCCGAAAAGCGCGCGCTGCTCTGGGTCAACGAAGAAAACGAGGAGCACACCTTTACTTTTACCGACATCAAGCGCCTTTCCAACAAGGTTGCAAACTTTTTCAAAAGCCTCGGGCTGAAAAAAGGCGACGTGGTCATGATGATTTTGCGCCGCCGCTGGGAATACTGGGTCTGCGCCACCGCGCTGCACAAGCTCGGCGTCATCCTCATCCCCGCAACGCTGCAGCTCACCAAAAAAGACATCGTGTTCCGCGGCAACGCGGCAAAGGTCAAGGCGATGGTCTGTGTGGACGACCCCTTCGTTGTCAGCCAGGTGGAGGCCTCCGCGCCGGAGATCCCGACGCTGCAAAACAAGATCCTTGTCGGCGAAAAGCGCGAGGGCTGGCTCGATCTGCACGAGGAGATGGAAAAATTTTCCGATGTGCTGCCCCGTCCGACCGGCGACGAAGCGACGCGCTGGGACGACGTGATGCTCGTGTACTTCACCAGCGGCACGACCGGGATGCCCAAGCTCGTGCAGCACAACTTCGCGCACCCGCTGGGACATATCGTCACGGCGAAGTACTGGCAGCATGTGGAGGAAAACCGCCTGCACATGAGCGTTTCCGATTCCGGCTGGGCAAAGTTCGGCTGGGGCAAGATCTACGGCCAGTGGCTTTGCGGCGCAACGATCTTCTGCTATGACATGGTCGGTCGCTTCAACCCGAACCATCTGTTGGAAAAGGTGGAAAAATATCAGGTCACGACCTTCTGTGTGCCGCCGACGATGTATCGCTTCATGCTGCAGGAGGATCTGTCCAAATTCGATCTTTCCTGTCTGCATCACTGCGCAACGGCCGGCGAGCCGCTGAACCCGGAGGTCGTCAAGCAATGGAAGGAAAAGACCGGCCACCAGATCTATGAGGGCTTCGGCCAGACTGAGGGTCCCGTGCTGATGGCAAATTTCGGCAGCGAATGGTTCGAACCGAAGCAGGGTGCCACAGGCAAGCCCAATCCGCTCTTTGACATTCAACTGCTCGATGCCGACGGCAACGTCTGTGAGGACGGCGAAGAGGGTTCGCTGACGATCATGGATGTCAAACACCATCCGCCGGTCGGCCTGTTCACCGGCTATTACAAGAATCCGGAGCTGACGGAAGAAAAACTCGGCGGCATCGGCTATAACACCGGCGATATGCTTTGGCGAGACAGCGACGGCTATTACCGCTTTGTGGGCCGCAACGACGATGTGATCAAGTGCTCCGGCTACCGCATCGGCCCGTTTGAGGTGGAATCCGCACTTGTGGCGCACGACGCTGTGGTGGAATGTGCGATTACAGGCGCGCCCGACCCGATCCGCGGCCAGGTGGTCAAGGCGACGGTCGTGCTCGCAAAAGGCTATACGCCTTCGCCGGAGCTGACCAAGGAGCTGCAAAGCCATGTCAAGAAAATGACCGCACCCTATAAATACCCGCGCATCATCGAATATGTGGACGAGCTGCCGAAGACGGTCGGCGGCAAGATCAAGCGTGCACAGATCCGCAAAACGGACGAGGACGCGTTCGGAAAGGGAGAAACAAAATGAAACTGCGTGCACCCAGCGTTCCGCTGATCACGGTCGACCCCTATTTCAGCATCTGGAGCGGCAGCGACAAGCTGACCGACTCGGATACGGTCCATTGGACCGGGAAGCCGCAAAAGCTGACCGGCACGGTTTTGGTGGACGGAAAAGCGTTTCGCTTCATGGGCAGGGGAGATGCGCCGGCGCTGACACAGACCGGCCTTGAGATCTCGGCCTGCACCAGCGCATATACCTTTGAAAACGAGTCGGTCTGCCTTTCGGCGGCGTTCACGTCGCCGCTGCTGCCAAACGATCTCGACATCGCCTCGCGTCCGGTCTCCTTTTTGGAGCTTTGCGCAACAAGCAAAGACGGCGCGCCGCACGACATTGGTTTTGTGCTCACGATGGACGACAGCGTGTGTCTGAACGAAAAGTTTCAGTATCCCACAGAGACCGCGCCGCTGGCTCTGCCCGCGCTGACCGGTGCAAGCGTGCGCTCGTGCGTGCAAAATGTGCTGAACCGCAGCGGTGACGATCTGCGCATCGACTGGGGCACAGCGTTTCTTGCAACAAATGCGCCGTGCGCTGCGGCAAATGTGCTTTCTTCCGTCGGCGAAAACGGCAACGCTGCGCACACGCTGCAGCTGACTGTGGAAGGAGATACGGCGCTGATCGCCTTTGCCTATGACGATGTGCGCTCCATCCAGTACTTCGGCGAAAACCTGCCGTCCTACTGGAACCGCGACGGAAAAACGATCTTCACCGCGCTGCAGGAGGCGTTTGCCGATTATCCGGATGTGAAAGCGCGCTGCGGTCTGCTTGCGAAGGACCTGCGCGCAAAGACAGACAACGACCGCTACTATGAGCTGCTTTCGCTCGCGTTCCGCCAGTCCTTTGCCGCGCACAAGCTTGCGGTGGACGAAAACGGCGAGGTACTGTTCATCTCCAAGGAGTGCTTTTCCAACGGCTGCGCCGCCACGGTGGATGTGAGCTATCCGTCCGTGCCGCTGTATCTGCTGTATAACCCCGAACTGGTACTCGGCATGCTGCGGCCGATCTTCCGCTTTGCCGAAGGAGACGGCTGGCCGTTTTCCTTTGCGCCGCACGACGCCGGACAGTATCCGCTTGTGAACGGACAGGTCTACAGCGAAGGCACGAACGAAGAAAACCAGATGCCGGTGGAGGAATGCGGCAATATGCTGATCATGCTTGCCGCCGCCGCGCTCGCATCGGGCGACATTTCGTTTGCAAAGGCGCACTGGACGCTGCTCGAGCAGTGGGTGGTGTATCTGCTGGAATACGGGCTTGACCCGAAGAATCAGCTTTGCACCGACGATTTTGCGGGGCATCTGGCACACAACTGCAACCTTGCGCTGAAAGCGATCATGGGCGTTGCGGCGTTCGGCATTTTGCTTGCGCTTGGCGGTGATGCAAACAAGGCGGACGCTTATTTTGAAAAGGCGCGTGCAATGGCCGCTGCCTGGCTGCAGAACGCGCACGACGACGAAACGGTCTTCCGTCTGGCGTTCGACCGTCCCGGCACATGGTCGATGAAATACAACGCCGTCTGGAATTTCGTGTTTGAAACGGGCATCTTCCCGCCCGACGCGTTCGAACGCGAATTGCAAACGCACCTTGAAAAACATTTGAACCGCTACGGTTTGCCGCTGGACAACCGCGCGACCTATACAAAATCCGACTGGCTGCTGTGGACGGCGGCGATGATGAAAACGCCGCAGGACTTTTCTGCGCTGGTCGACACGCTGTGGACCGCCTATCACGAAAGCGAATCGCGCGTGCCGCTGACCGACTGGTACGACACCGAAACGGGAAAAAAGATCGGTTTTCAGAATCGGACCGTGCAGGGCGGGCTGTTCATGCAGGTGCTCAAGGAAAGCGGGATTTGCCGGTTCCGCAAGGAACCGTAATCAACCGTTGACAATCCCGTTGTTCGGAAGAAAGATTTTTGTTTCGTCTGTCGGAGCATGAAGAATATCTGCAAATATGCCGGCACAGGATCCGCTCCGGGTTCAGGTGCCGGTTTTGTCGGTTGCAGGGATATGGAAAAGCGCTTTTTTCAGTTTGCTCTGAAAAGAAGGCGCTTTTCTTTTGCTTGCGGGGTCTCGCTTGCTTTGAAGCGGCGGTTTTCTTCGCAAGGAAATGTTTTGAACCCATAGAAAAATCTTGCTTTTTGCGTTTTCGTGTTGTATAATAATATGAATATTGTTTTGAGGTGATCCCTTTGACCGAATTTGAACAACTCGCAGCGCTGCTCTTTCCGGAGGTCACACAGACCGTGGAGGACCTGGAGGCGCGTTTTCCCGCCCGCAGTTTAAAAGAGGGCGCGCGTGTGACGCGCTTTGCGCCGTCGCCGACCGGCTTTTTGCACATCGGCGGTCTGTTTTCCGCGCTGATCTCCAAGCTCAACGCCGCAACGACCGGCGGTGTGTTCCTGCTGCGCATTGAAGATACCGACAAAAAGCGCGAGATCACCGACGGCGTGTCCGAGATCATCAAAGGTCTGTCCGCCTTCGGTATCGACATCGACGAGGGCGTGATCGGCTTTGAAAAAGAGACCGGCGACTACGGTCCCTACACCCAGAGCCACCGTGCTGAGATCTATCACACCGTGGCGAAGCGGCTGGTGGAGCAGGGTCTTGCCTATCCGTGCTTTTACACCGAGGAGGAGCTGACCGCCATCCGCGAAGCGCAGGAGGCAGAGGGCACGCCCATCAAAGGCATCTTCGGCAAATGGGCAAAATACCGCGACGCGTCGTTTGAAACGCAGAAGGCGCTGCTGGAAGTAGGAAAACCCTACACACTGCGGCTGCGCTCCCCGGGCAGCGAGGACAAGCGCATCAGCTTTGACGATCTCATCAAGGGCAAGATCGAGATGCCCGAAAATATCCAGGACGTTGTGCTGCTGAAAACCGACGGCATCCCGACCTATCACTTTGCGCACGCGGTGGACGACCATTTCATGCGCACGACGCACGTTATCCGCGGCGACGAATGGATCTCCTCGGTGCCGCTGCACATCCAGCTTTTCAAAGTCTGCGGCTTCCGTGTGCCGAAATACGCGCACATCTCTCCCGTGATGAAAGAGGAAAACGGCGGCAAGCGCAAGCTTTCCAAGCGCAAGGATCCCGAAGCGGCTGTGACCTATTACGCCGAGCAGGGCTACCCGAAGGAGAGCGTGCTCGAATATTTGCTGACGCTGGCGAACTCCAACTTTGAGGACTGGCGCCGCGCCAACCCCGACGCACCGCAGAGCGCCTTCCCGTTCAACCTCAAAAAAATGAGCGTTTCCGGCGCGCTGTTCGATCTGACCAAGCTGACCGATGTGAGCAAAAACGTCATCTCCCGCTTCACCGCTGAAAAAGTGCTGGCCGACACGCTCGCGTGGGCAAAGGATTACGACGCGGAACTCGCCGCACTGCTCGGTGCGGACGAGACGTTCGCCAAAGCGATCTTTTCGATTGACCGCGGAACGGCAAAGCCGCGCAAGGACATCGGCAAATGGAACGAGGTGCGTGATTATGTGGCGTATTTCTATGATTCGCTGTATGAAAATGATCTGTCCGACCTGCCGGAGAATCTGAGCAAAGCGGACTGCGCCGAGATTTTGAAGGCGTATTTTACAGCCTATGATCAGAACGACGACAAGGACGGCTGGTTCGCGCGCATCAAGGCGTTGTGTGAGCCTTTGGGCTACACACCGAACGTCAAGGAATACAAGAAAAACCCCGACGCGTTCAAGGGTCATGTCGGCGATGTTTCGACTGTTATCCGTGTGGCGATCACGGGCAGACGCAACACGCCCGACCTTTACTCGATTTTACAAATTCTCGGCGAAGACACCGTCCGCGCGCGCCTGAGCGCAGCGATGAAAGCGTTGGAAAGCTGAGCAGAAAGGAAGCACTATGGAAGAACAGATCTCCAATTTCATTCATGATTTTATCGACGAGGATCTTGCAAACGGCGTTTACGACCATGTGCAGACCCGGTTTCCGCCCGAACCGAACGGCTATCTCCACATCGGCCACGCCAAGGCGATCCAGATCAACTTTACGACCGCAAAGAAATACGGCGGCGTGTGCAACCTGCGTCTGGATGACACGAACCCCTCCAAGGAGGATATGGAGTATGTGGACGCGATCAAGGAGGACATCCAGTGGTTGGGCTATCAGTGGAACGACGTCTATTATGCGTCGAGCTACTTCGATTTCATTCATGACTGCGCGATCAGGCTGATTGAGCTCGGCAAGGCTTATGTGGACGATTCCACAGCCGACGAGATCCGCGCCGCGCGCGGCACGCTGACCGAACCGGGCAAGGAAAGCCCCTATCGCGACCGTACGATCGAAGAAAACCTCGATTTGTTCCGCCGTATGACAAACGGCGAATTTCCCGACGGCGCCCGCGTTCTGCGCGCAAAGATCGACATGAGCTCGCCGAACCTCAACATGCGCGACCCTGTGATCTATCGCATCGCGCACATCACCCATCACCAGACCGGCGACAAATGGTGCGTCTATCCGCTGTATGACTTTGCGCACCCGCTGTCCGATTTCAAAGAGGGCGTGACGCACTCGCTGTGCTCGCTGGAATTTGAAAACCACCGCCCGCTGTATGATTGGTTTTTGCGTGCGCTTTCCCTGCCGCAGCCGCCGCGTCAAATTGAATTTGCGCGGCTGAACCTGAACTACTGCCTGACGAGCAAGCGCAAGTGCCTGCAGCTTGTGAAAGAGGGCATCGTGGACGGCTGGAACGATCCGCGCATGGCAACGATCTGCGGCATGCGCCGCCGCGGATATCCGGCAGCGGCGATCCGCGATTTTATCAATCGCGTCGGCGTGTCCAAGGCGTATTCCGTGGTGGACTTCGGTCTGCTTGAGGCCTGCGTGCGCGACAATTTGAACCAGAACGCGCCGCGCTGTATGGCGGTGCTGCGTCCGCTGAAGGTCATCATCGATAACTTCCCGGACGATCTGACGGAAGACATCGAGCTGCCCGTGCATCAGGACAAGCCGGAGCTCGGCACGCGCATCACGAAGTTTTCCAAGGTGATCTATGTTGAAAAAGAGGACTTCATGATCGAACCGCCGAAAAAATACTTCCGTCTCTTCCCCGGCAACGAGGTCCGTCTGCGCGGCGCGTATTTTGTCAAATGCGTCGGCTACGATACGGACGAAAACGGCGAAGTCACCGCAGTGCACTGCACCTACGATCCGGCGAGCAAGGGCGGCAATTCGCCCGACGGCCGCAAAGTCAGAGGCACGCTGCACTGGGTCAGCGAAAAGGACAGCGTTCCCTTTGAAGCGCGGCTGTATGACCGGCTGTTCAACAAGGAAAACCCGTCCGATGAAAGCAGCGGTTCGTTCAAGGACAATCTGAATCCGGATTCGCTGACCGTGCTGACCGGCTGCCGGCTGGAAAGCGGCGTGTCCGGTTTAAAACCGGGCGACACCTTCCAGTTTATGCGTCAGGGCTATTTCTGTGTGGACATCTCCAGCACGGACGACGCGCTGATCTTTAACCGCACGGTGCAGCTCAACTCCTCATGGAAATAATAGAAAGGGTGATCGTATGAAACTCGCATATCGAATCACCACCCCGATCCTTGCGGTCGGCGCTGTGGTGATGGGACTGTTTCTCAAGCTGTTTACCTTTGTTGTCGGCAGCACGGATGAATCGATCAATAAGCTGATCGGCGCTGTGACGCAGCTTGTCAATTCACTGGACACAAAATTTGAGTTTTCAGCGTTCGAGCTGATCAAAATGCTCATTTCCGGCCCGGGGAACCCGGACGCGGACACCACGTTTCAGGAGGCGGCCGGCGCGATCATTCCCGATCTGATCGCGTTCTCCGTGGTCTTTGTGCTCATTTTACTTGTGATGCTTGCCGTCGGCGTGTTCGGCGCGCTGGCAAACAACAAAAAGCGCCGCAACCTCGTGATCCCGATCTGCGCGGGCGGACTGGTGCTTTGCTTTGTGGCGATCATCATCAGCAACGACGCGTTTGCAAAGATCATCAACGGCGACGTGAGCCTGTCCCGTCTGGTGTCGCTGATGAGTGAAAATGTGCTTGCAACGCTCGCCACGGCGATCATCACCGTGACCAGCGCAACGCTTTCCGCCGGCTTTTATGCGCTGTTCGGCATGTTCCTGATCATCATCATCTGGACGATCTTCGCAAACTTCCTGATCAAGAACCCGATCCGTGTGAGCAAGACCTACCACCGCAAAAACCCGAAGCGCACCGTGGTCAAGGCGCCGAAAAAGAAAGCCGAAGCAGCCGATGCACCCGCACCCGACACCCCGACTCCGGCAGAGTAAAACAAAAGGGCTCTTTGTCAATAGTTGGGGCAAAACGAAAAACAGAATTATCAGACCAAGCAGCTGCAATCAAGCGGCTGCTTGATTTTTAAGAAGTTTTTGATGGGAGAAAATATGTAAAATACGGTTTCTAAAGCGTTGGAAATTTTTGTAACCGTAAGCATTTCTTTTGAGGACTTTGATTTTGTTGTTGCATCCTTCGGTGAATCCGTTCGTAATAGGAGAATAAAGAGAATTGATA
>CADBBT010000002.1 GCA_902792985.1 Oscillospiraceae bacterium | reverse complement strand
AGCTCATCAGTAACAAGGGGAGCGTGACCGTCTCTGAGCTTTGCGATGTTTTCGGCGCAAGCGAATCCACCATCAGGCGCGACCTGGCAGCGCTGACCGCAATCGGTAAAATCAACAAGGTTCGCGGCGGGGCTATGCTTCTCTCGCAGGAATTTCTCAACCGGGAGGAAACCATCAATAAAAAGGTCAACGCCAACTATGCTGCAAAATCAAAAATTGCCGCATACGCTTCTTCGCTCATCCGGGACGATGATTATGTGTTCATTGACGCGGGCTCCACAACATTTTTGCTTGCCTGCGCGATCACAAACACCAAGGCACGGTATGTTACAAACGGCATCGCGCACGCACAGGAGCTTGCGGCAAAGGGCTGTCGTGTCACCGTGCTCGGCGGCGAGCTGAAACGCTCCACGGAAGCGATCACGGGCGTTGTTGCCGCAACGAATCTGCAGCAGTATAACTTTTCAAAAGCATTTATCGGGATCAACGGCATCACCGAAAAGCAGGGCTTCACAACCACCGACATGGAAGAAGCAACCATCAAAGTCGTGGCGATGGAACGAAGCTTTGTCAGCTACGTGCTGACGGACGCCTCCAAGTTCGGCAAGGTATCCGCCGTCACCGTTGCGCCGATCGATTCGTCGTGCATCATCTGCGACAGATGCACCGATCCCGAGATCCAATCAAAAACCGTCATCAAGGAGGTGGATGCAACATGATTTACACAGTAACCCTGAATCCGGCGCTGGATTACGTGATGAAGGTCGGAACGCTCCGTTTTGACGACATCAACCGTTCCAAAGAGGAAACGCTGTATTACGGCGGCAAAGGCATCAACGTATCTGTGATCCTCACAAGGCTCGGCGTTGAAAACAAGGCGCTCGGCTTTGTCGCAGGTTTTACGGGTGATGCACTCGAACGCATGCTGAAACACGACGCGATCAACTGCGATTTCAACCGGCTGAGAAGCGGAAGCACAAGAATCAATGTTAAAATCAAGGCGGACACCGAACTGGATATCAACGCGCAGGGTCCCGACATTTCCGAAAGCGAAATTGAAGAACTGCTCGAAAAGCTTGACGAAATCAAAGCCGGCGATTATCTGGTGCTTGCGGGCTCCGTGCCGCGCACACTGCCTGCGGATATCTATGAGCGTATGCTGCAAAGGCTGGACGGAAAAGGCGTAAACTTTGTGGTTGACACAACGGGAAGCTTGCTTTTGAACGTGCTGAAATACAAGCCGTTTCTCGTAAAGCCCAATCATCACGAGCTCGGAGATCTATTCGGTGTTACAACCAAAACGGACGCAGAAATTGAAACCTACGCAAGAAAGCTGCAGAAAATGGGTGCGCGAAATGTGCTCGTTTCGCGTTCCAAGGACGGCGCCATGCTGATTGACGAAACCGGCAAAGCGTACAAAATCGGCAACGCAAAAGGAACACTCGTCAACTCCGTCGGCTGCGGCGACAGTATGGTGGGCGGCTTCATTGCAGGCTACATCCAATCGAACGATTACGCCCACGCGCTGCGGCTCGGCACGGTATGCGGAAACGCAACGGCCTTTTCCGAAGGGCTTGCGGAGAAAGCGGACATTGACCGCATTTTTGAATTACTGGATATTAGCAAAAGCTGATATTAATTAACAAGGAGGAAATACTATGAGAATCATCGATTTACTCAAAGCTGACGCCATTGCGTTGAACGCTTCCGTTTCCACAAAGGACGAAGCGATTGACAAAATGGTTGCGCTGCATGCGGGTGCCGGCAATCTCAACGATGCCGAAACCTACAAAGGCGCGATCCTGGCCAGAGAAAGCCAGAGTTCCACCGCAATCGGCGAAGGCATCGCGGTGCCTCACGCAAAAAGCGACAGCGTGAAAGTGCCGGGCCTTGCCGCCATCACAGTGCCCGGCGGCGTGGATTACGGCGCACCCGACGGTATGCCGTCAGACATCCTGTTCATGATCGCGGCGCCGCTGGACGGAGATCTTCATCTTGAAATTCTCTCGCGTCTGATGGTCATGCTCATGGATCCCGCGTTTTGCGCAAAGCTGCGTGCGGCAAAAACGCCCGCGGAATATCTCGCAATCATCGACAAGGCCGAGGCTGAGAAATATCCCGAGGAGCCTGTTGTAAAAGAGGCACCCAAAACGGGCTATCAGATCCTCGCAGTCACCGCCTGCCCGACCGGCATCGCCCACACCTATATGGCAGCCGAAGCGCTGGAAAAGGCGGCTGAAAAAATGGGCGTTACCATTAAGGTTGAAACCGATGGCTCCGGCGGCGCAAAGAACGTGCTTACCAAAGAGGAAATCGCCAACTGCGACGGCATTATCTGCGCGGTGGACAGAAACGTTGAAATGGCACGATTTGACGGCAAACCCGTTTACAAGACGGCAGTTTCCAACGGCATCAACAAACCCGAAGAGCTGATCAACAAAATCCTCAACAAGCAGGCGCCTGTGTATCACAGCGATTCCGCAGACGCGTCGGAGGATGCGGCAGGCGACGGCGAAGGCTTCGGACGCAAGGTTTACAAGCATTTGATGAACGGCGTTTCCCATATGCTTCCTTTCGTTGTCGGCGGCGGTGTTCTGATCGCGCTCGGCTTCCTGATCGATACGATCGCAGGCAACGCAGACGTCGGCGGCAACTTCGGCTTCACCAACCCCGTGGCTGCGGTTGTCTTCTGGATCGGTAAAGCGGCGTTCGCGTTTATGCTTCCCGTTCTTGCCGGTTATATCTCCATGTCGATCGCAGACCGTCCCGGTCTTCTGCCCGGTATTGTCGGCGGCTATCTTGCAACAACAGGCGCAACGCTTACCATGCCGACAGGCGACGACACGGCCGTTTCCGGCTTCCTCGGCGCACTGCTCGCCGGTTTCGTTGCAGGTCTGCTTGTCAACCTTTTGAAAAAAGCGTTCAACTGGCTGCCGAAGTCGATGGACGGCATCAAGCCGGTCTTCATCTATCCGCTTTTCGGCACCCTGCTGATCGGTGTTGTCATGCTTCTGATCAACCCCGTTGTCGGCCTTCTCAACACCGGACTTTCCAACTTCCTTACAAACCTTGGCGACACCAGCAGACTCCTGCTCTCCATCGTTCTCGCGGCGATGATGGCGATTGATATGGGCGGCCCGTTCAACAAAGCGGCCTACGTCTTCGGCACAGCGGCAATCGCGGCAGGCAACACATGGATCATGGCGGCCGTTATGATCGGCGGTATGGTTCCTCCGATTGCAATTGCACTTTCCACCACCTTCAACAAGAACAAGTGGACGGCACAGGAGCTCAAGAGCGGCCCCGTAAACTATTTGATGGGTCTGTGCTTCATCACCGAAGGCGCAATTCCCTACGCGGCATCCGACCCGCTGCGCGTCATCCCGTCCTGCATGGTCGGCGCAGGTGTTTCGGGCGCTGTGTGCGCACTCTTCAACTGTGCCTGCCCGGCACCGCACGGCGGCATCTTTACCTTCGCAGTGGTTGAACATCCGCTCGGCTACATCATTTCTCTGATCGCAGGCTCCGTTGCAGGCGCACTGATGCTCACGGTACTCAAGAAAAACCAAAACAAGGCTGCAAAGAAAGCAGCGTAAATCTTAACGACAGAAAGAGGTTATCAGTATGGTATCAAAGACATTTACACTCACGAACAAAATGGGATTTCATATGCGTCCCGCACAGGTTTTCGTCACTGCAATGGCAAAGTACGCCTCCGAAATCACGATCAACTTTGGTGGTAAGGACATCGGCGGCAAAAGCATCATGAACATTATGGCCGCCTGCATGAAATGCGGCAGCGAAATCACGGTTACCTGCAACGGCGCTGACGAAGAGGCCATGCTCAACGAAGCGGCATCTTTGATTGAAAGCGGATTCGGCGAAGAATAATCCATGAAACGGGGCGGAGAAATCCGCCCTCTATGAGGTGATTTTATGTTACAGGGTATAGGCGCTTCTCAGGGCTACGGTATCGGTAAAGCAGTGATTATTGAGGATATCAACCTTGATTATTCTGCTGTGAAATACACAACCGCACAGGAAGAAAAAGCGCGCCTTGCAAAAGCGGTGGAGGCGTTCACCGTTGAAACCAGAGCAATGGCGGAAGGGCTGAAAGCGAGCGCAGGCGAAAAAGAAGCGGAAATTCTGGAAGGCCATCTCACCATGCTTGCCGACCCGTTTATGCTCTCACAGATGAACGACAAAATTGACGGCGGCGCCGTTGCGGAAGCTGCGGTTGACGATGTATGCACCATGTTTTACGATATGTTTGCAGGTGTTGACGACGAAATGATGCGCCAGCGCGCGTCTGATGTGAAGGATATCAGGGACAGCATGATCAGAATCCTTCTTGGCGTCAAAAGCATAGACATTGTTTCTGTGCCGAAGGGCACCGTTCTGATCGCAAAGGACTTTACGCCTTCGATGACAAGTCAGATCAACAAGGAAAATGTCAGTGCAATCGTGACAGAGGTCGGCGGCGTTACAAGTCACAGTGCAATTCTTGCACGCGCAATGGGAATTCCCGCTGCGCTTTCCGTGATCAACGCAACCCAGATTATCGAAACCGGCAGCACATTGATTGTTGACGGCTTTAAGGGGAAGGTTTTCACACAGCCGAGCGAAGCCGAAATTGCTGAATACACAGGCAAGCAAAAGGCTTATCTGGATGAAAAAGAAGGGCTGATGGTCTATTTCAACAAACCGACGGTCACAAAGAGCGGCGTGAAAAAGGCTGTTTACGGCAACATCGGAAAAGCCGAAGACGCACAGAATGTGATTCAGAACGGCGGCGAAGGCATCGGACTTTTCAGAACGGAATTCCTCTTTATGGACAGAGACCACGCGCCGACTGAAGAAGAGCAGTTTGAAGCATATTCAACCGTTGCAAAGGCCATGGACGGCAAAGAAGTCATCATCCGGACACTTGACATCGGCGGAGACAAGGCGATTGATTATCTCAAAATCGAAAAGGAAGAGAACCCGTTCCTCGGGTTCCGCGCAATCCGTTTCTGTTTGAAAAACACAGAGCTTTACAAAAAGCAGATCCGCGCGCTGCTTCGCGCAGCCTATTTCGGCGATATCAAAATCATGCTTCCGCTTGTGACGTCTCTGGACGAGGTTCATGCGGCCAAGGCGCTGATCAACGAATGTGCCGCAGAGCTTGAAAGCGAAGGCCTGCACTACCGTATGGCGCCGCTCGGCGTGATGATTGAAACGCCTTCGGCAGCATTGATTTCCGATTTGCTTGCAAAAGAAGCTGCGTTTTTCTCCATCGGCACGAACGACCTGACAGGCTATACGATGGCGGTTGACCGCGGCAATGCAAATGTCAGCCACTTGTATGACACGTTCCAGCCCGCGGTGCTGCGTGCGATTGAAATGACGATTAAAAACGCAAAGGCAGCGGGTATTCCGGTTGGCATGTGCGGCGAAGCGGCAGCGGACGAACGCCTGATTCCAAAGCTTGTTGCCTGGGGACTGGATGAGTTTTCGGTAACGCCGTCGTCCATTTTGCAGACACGGCGCAACATCTGCGAATGCGAATAAAGGAAAGCCCACCGCATAGAGCATCCTTCGAAAGGAAGGAATTTTACATCAAACGAAAATAAAAATGCCTGTATACGCACGTATACAGTCTGACGGCAGCACCGAACGTGCTGCCGTTTTTCTGTATCTGCTGTCCTGTGGTTACCCCTCCATATAGTCCCACCTTTCAATCCCAAAGCAGTCTGCTAGTCATGATTATTTGCTCCTTTTTCGTTGTATATCTGAAAATCAATTGTTTTTCTTTTTTGAATCCATGTTTTTCATTTCTTGCTTTTATGCACTGTCGATTCAGCGGTGAAAAATCGCATTTCTGATCTTCATACACAAGCTTAACGGATATTTTTTCCAGTGTTTGATAGCATCACGCCGCCAGCGCATTTGCATTTACACGGTCGATAATCTTCTTGATGCCGAACCACACCGTGACGTCGGTGAAGACATCCACAATGCTGCCGCGGTCGGTAAACGGTGGCTCCTGCAGCACGGTCAGGTCTTTCAGCAATCCGTTATGTACAATATACTCCACAATCTGATTGACAAAATAGATCTGTCTGCTGTCGAGGCTGGTGTCATTCAGATATTCGGAAAACGCCTCTTTTGCCGCATTCATGTCGAGGCCGACGATTTCACGCACCAGTTCGCCAAGCGGCTTTTTCCCGTATTCGGCTTCATACTCGTCCCTCGTGCCGATTTCATTCCAAAGCAGAGACTCGAGCGCTTTGATGTCGTCCGTCGTAAGCGGCCGGTTGCCTTTCAGCTTGGCAATGACCTCGTTGTCCTGATGCTGGCGGATATAAAACTCCACCTTGGCTTTGTAGTTTTTCAGATCATCGTTTTCCAGATCCGATTCCTTCCAGTCAAGGGAAAGAACGTCTTCTTCAAAATTTGTGTCATAGCGCAGCTTGCCTTGCGGGATGTACTTCATCAGATCGCGCAGGTTTTCGCGGATATGCTCAAACTCGTTGATGCTGGCGTTGTTGAAATAATCGGTGTGCAAAATCTTGTTGATCAGCTCCGATTGCATCATAATCTCCGGAATGTTGGCAACGCTTGCGACCGCGTTGACCTTTTTGAAAAAGTCGCTGCGGTGCCGTCCGTATTTCTTTCCGGCCAGATAAGCGAGCTCGATCCCGTACATCAGCGCGTCAAAGCGCATCGCCTTTGCGTCGTCGTCATCGGGGATGATCAGCGGCGCAAGCTCCTGCCAGATCATCAGCGTGTCTTCATAGGTCAGTGTCTGATAATTGTCCGGGTTCGCGTACAGTTCCACATATTTCAGATGCTGCCGAACGGCGAAGTTTTCCTTGTTCAGCTCGCGCACCTTTTTCACCATGTCGTCCACCAGCGATTTGCGGAAAGCGATCAATTCTTCGGTCTGGTACACCAGATCCTGCAGCTTATACACGATTTCCGCTTTCAGATGGAAGATGGCGCCCTGCAGCGCGATCATGTTCACGGTCGGCTTGCCTTGATTCATGCGGAAAAATTCAAAGTTACCGCAGAAGTCGAAAATGTAAAACTTTTCTTTATCCTTGCCGTCCAGCAGGGCAGGACAGAGTCTGGTGCCGCGGCCGATCATCTGCCAGAATTTTGCTTTGCTGAGCACTTTTTTGAAAAAGACGAGGTTCAGTACTTCCGGCACGTCGATGCCGGTGTCAAGCATATCGACAGAGATTGCAATCTGCGGCAGCTTGTGCGGGTCGGAAAAGTCGTCGATGGCGCTCTGGGCATAGGTCATGTAGTTGTCGATGACCATTGCAAAGCCGGGCAGGTGCGGGTATTCCTCGTTAAACACCTTGAAGATCTCTTCTGCGTGGGCGTGGCTTTTTGCAAAAATGATCGTCTTGCCGAGCTTTGCGCCGTAATCGATCTTCAGCCCGTGCTCCATCAGGATGTGCAGCACCTGGCGGATCGTGTCTTTGTTGAACACCCATTCGTTCAGCGCGGAGGACGCGATGCTTTCCGGCATGTTGCCGTCTTCGTCTTTGAAGGTGTCTTCATACTGTGCCTTGTCTTCGTCGGAAAGCTCGTCGTAAACGATGCCCTGCTCAATGTATTTCAGCTGCGTTTCCACCGACATGAAATCGACCAGATACCCGTCCTTGACCGCCTGTGCCAGTTCGTACCCATAGGTCGGCACGCCGCTTTGCAGCTCGAACACGTCATAGGTGTTTTTGTCGATCTCGTCCTTCGGCGTGGCGGTCAGACCCACCAGCGGCGCGTCAAAGTAATTGAAGATGTCGCGGTATTTGTTGTAGATGGAGCGGTGCGCCTCGTCACAAATCACAAGGTCAAAGTGGCCCACGGTGAACAGCTTGCCCTCGTCGTCCTTGGCGCTGTCGATGACGTTCATCATCGTCTGATAGGTCGAAAAGACGCAGTGCGCCGTGTAGTTTTCCTTGTCTTCGCAAAGGTTCGTCACCGAGAGGTCGGGCAGAAGATTGACAAAGCTGCGCTTCGCCTGTGTCACAAGAGAATTGCGGTCGGCGAGGAAGAGGATGTTTTTGACCCAGCCGTGCTGCAGCAATACATCGCACAGCGCGATTACCGTGCGGGTCTTGCCGGAACCGGTCGCCATGACGAGCAGCGCCTTGCGGCGGTTGTCCTGATCGAAGGCGTCGCAGGTTGCCTTGATTGCCGCCTCTTGATAGTACCGGCCGGCGATGGCTTTGTTGACCGAAATGTGCCGCAGGCTTGTGCGGATGCTTTGCAGGTTGAACAGCTTTTTCAGATCGCGCTTGGAATACACCGACGCGACCTTACGCTCCGGATAGCGGTTGTCCTGCATCCGCGTTTCAAAGCCATTGCTCAGGAAAATCACCGGGCG
Source organism: Oscillospiraceae bacterium (assembly GCA_902792985.1). Taxonomy (GTDB): domain Bacteria; phylum Bacillota; class Clostridia; order Oscillospirales; family Acutalibacteraceae; genus UBA6857. The sequence continues at coordinate 76,721 of CADBBT010000002.1, read as the reverse complement.
GCGGCCGTATTTCTTTTCCAAAAGGTCGGCATACAGCTTCGCCTGCTGGCGGCCCTTGGCAACGTCCACACAGGTGCGCTTGGCTTCCAGAACGGCGAGGGCGCGCCCGTCGTCGTCATAGAGCACATAATCCGCGTAGCCCACGCCGCTTGGGTTGGGCATGCCGGGCAGCTCCACTTCGTTCAGCCAGTCCTTGCCCTCGACCCAGCCGGCGTCCTGCAGCATGAAGTCGATATAGACCTTCCGCGTTTTGTATTCCGAAAGCTCCAGCGGCTTCGGCACATAGGTCTGCTGGCCTTCGGCGCGGCGGGCGGTGAGCTCAGCCTTGAGGGTTTTGTTCTCTTCGATCAGCGCGGCAAGGTCGATTTTTTCGTTGGAAACGAAATTCAGCGCCTCCTGCGGGGTGAGGGTCAAAAGCGAACGGTCAAACTTTCCCTCGGTGTAGCTTTCCGCATAGAAGCAGGCCACCTGATCCATGAAGTAAAACAGGTTTTCCAAACACAGCTCCGCCTGGTCGGCGGTGATCTTTTTGCCGCCGTGGGCAACGGTGTTGCCGAGCCTGCGGATGAAATCCATGCGCCGCCAGGTATCGGGGCCGACGATGTCGCGGAAGCTGCCGTCGTTCATCAGCGCAACCAGCGTGTCCTGATAGGGCAGGGCAAGATCGCGGTCCACCGAGTACATCCATTTGACGGCGAACTCCATGGCGCGCCGGCAGTTCAGGACGCAGGCGTCCGCGTCGATATGCAGCAGGTTTTCCGCCGCGACCGCCACAGAGGCGAAGGATGAAAACTGCTTGTCCGCAAGAAGAAAATCAAAGTTGGTCATGGTATCACCTTTTTGCATTATTCGAAGATTATATACTCACAAGTCAAATTGTCTCGATCGGCCCCACGTGTATCATCAGCGATTGAAACAATTTTTGTGGCAGCATACTTACCGTGAATGTTTTTCCAAATGACTATATCGCCTATTTTGGGCGTTCGGCATCTTGAAGTAAAGTTCAATTCTTCATGAACGATATCCTCCCATTCTTTTGGCCCTTTAATCAATGCTATGGAATCAATGTCAGCGGCATCTTTGTACGCATGAATACTCGTATCACTTGCTTTTGACCACTTTGTTGTGAATTGGTATTCTTCTGTTCCAATTGCTATTTCTCCGTCGTAATTAGAATAATCAAAAGAAAAGGAATCATGGATTCTGGCTTTAACACAGATATGTTTTTCAACGCTGTCTATAGACGAGTTTATTGTTACATTCGAATAAAGCTTATCCATAAACGGTACTTCATCAAGTTCTTTTGCGTTTTGTTGTTGACTTTTTGCCTGACTCTTTTCACAAGCCTTGTCAACTTCGTTTGGTATTCTTCCTTCGTCAATAATGGCGTCAATTACTGAATTTGGTATTGGCTGAACCTCATTTTGAATTAGTGTACCAATCTGAGTGATGTTGTTTCCCTGTGCATTTTGAGTTATATTTCCGGAGTCGTTCGTTTTCTTTTTCTTAATAGTAATAATTATTCCGATTAGCCCGATAAGTGCAGCTATAATAGTTGCACATGCACCAATAATAGAACCAATGATATTTGAGTCCATCTTTTCACCTCACCCAAAGTATTCCTGCATCAATGCTTTTTTCAGCGTTTCCAGTTTGTCGAGCGATTGTTGCACGACGGCTTTTGATTTGTCAATGTTTTCAGTTAAAACAACAAACTCATCTTGAAGCTGTCTTGGTGGACAAACAATTAAAAACTCGCTTATTTGATTAAGATGCAAATCAGGAACACCGATTCCTTTTATCCTTGCATCTGCCTGATGCTTAATTGAAGGCATTGCCATTTGGATAGCAAGAAATCGAGAATTGATTAGTTCATGATTTGGCTTGATTAAGCAAACGCTTACATATAAGCAGAACTCACGTTCCGTATCTACATAGGCTGGAATTCCATAAGTTGCTCCAACTTTTGTATAAAGAACATCACCAAATTCAGGATGTGTGCTTTTAATCATTTTTTGATATGCTTCTTCAGATACATATTTACAGTCTGTAAAATTAACCTTCCCTTTGTTGATGTTTACAACCGATAAGAACGGTCGTCCAAATTCGGTGTACTCAGGTTTGGCATGAACACCGTCTGAAATCTTAAGAGATAAGCTTCCTAGCTTCTGCACTGGAAAGTGGCAAGCGCCCGCTTCCGGATCCCCAAACATTTCAACAAAGCGGGCTTTGATGAGCTCGTCCAGTTTGGCAAGCTGCTGCTTACGCAAGGAGACGAGGTGGTCGATGTTGTTTAAGATGCTCACTATCTCGTCTTGTTTCTCTTTTGGCAAGACAGGAACAGGGTATTCAGCGACAGCCTTTGGTTGAGCTCTTGTTAACGATCCGCCGATTCCAGTGACTTCGCTTGTCATAAGCTTTTGAAACTTTGGAGTTCTGAAATACCAAGCTAAATACTCTGGATTATATGTGGAACTTCGGACTACAATCCATTCCGATGAGGCTATGTTTTGGTGCTTCGATTCATCAGCAACAACCCACACTCGATTGATACGCGGATTAATCTTGCAGAGCAGTATATCGTTCTTTTCAACTAGTACTTTAGTAGATCCGATTTCGCTGCCACGCAGATATTCAGGATGCCCGGTATCAAAAATGGGGACACTATACAATTCAAAAAGCGTATCAGGAAAACTCATTGGATTAACGCTTTTGCTAGTGTATTCATTTATATTCTTGAGCCGAGTATAATCCATCACACCATCTCCTCCAGCTCCGCGAGCGCCTTGGTGATCTCCATCTCGATCTCGTTCAGTTCGGCCAGAAGTTCGCTTGTCGGCGGATACTCCACGGGCTTGTATTCCGTCTGTTTATATTTGTTGATGGAAAGGTCATAGCCGTTTTCCACGATTTCCGCCTTCGGCACAAAGAAGGACTGCTCGGTGCGTTCCCTTGCCTGCTCGGCGTCGCGGTTACGGAACCGCGCCACAATGTCGGGGATGTCGTTTTCCTTGACGGGGGTCCGTTTGTCGTCCAGCGAAAAACCGTCGGCGTGCATGTCATAGAACCAGACGTTGTCGGTGCCGCCGTGGCCGGTTTTGGTGAACACCAATACCGCCGTGGACACGCCCGCGTAGGGCTTGAACACGCCGGAGGGCATGGAGATGACGGCTTCGAGCCGGTTGTTTTCAATCAGCTCTTTGCGGATCGCCTTGTGCGCCGTGGAAGAGCCGAACAAAACGCCGTCGGGAACGATGCACGCGCAGCGGCCGCCCACGCGCAGCATCCGCAGAAACAGCGCCAGGAACAGCAGCTCGGTTTTCTTCGTCTTGCAGACCTTGAGCAGGTCGGGCGAGACCGTATCGGCGTCAAGGCTGCCCTTGAACGGCGGGTTGGCCAGAATCAGCGAATAGGCGTCGCGGTCGGGGTTCTGGTCGGAAAGACTGTCGCGGTATTCGATGAACGGGTTGTCGATCCCGTGGGTCATCATGTTCATCGCGCCGATGCGCAGCATGGTGCGGTCCATGTCGTAGCCGTGGAACATGCGGTTCATGTAGTGCGCTTTCTTCCGGCGGTCAAAGAAGATCTCTTCCTTGCGCGTCTCTTTGAGGTACTCGCCGGCCGTGACAAGAAAGCCGGATGTGCCGCACGCCGGGTCGCAGATCACGTCGTCGGCGCCGGGGTCCATCAGCTCCACCATCATGCGGATGATGTGGCGCGGGGTGCGGAACTGGCCGTTGACGCCCGCCGTGGCAATTTTGGCAAGCAGATATTCATAGACGTCGCCGCGCACGTCGCCGGCCTGCGGGCCGCCCATCAGGTCATAGATGCCGTCGAGGGCGTCCACAACTTTGGAAAGCATCAGCGGTGTTGGCAGCTTGAAAATGGCGTCGTTCATGTATTTGGAATAGGCGCTGTTTTTGTCGTCGTGCAGATTTTTGATAAACGGGAACACCATGTCCTGCATCACGGAATACATCCGCGCGGCGGGGAAGTCGTGGAACACCGACCACTTGAGCTGGTTGCCGTCAACGGTGCGTTCGCCGATCTGCACTTCGCCGGAAAAGATGCTCTGATAGGGCAGGCCGAGCATCGCGCTCTCCTTGGCGCGCAGGTTGTCGCTGTCGTCAAGGTCGTGGATAAACATCAGATAGGTGATCTGCTCGATCACGTCCAGCGGGTTGGTCAGGCCGCCCGTCCAGAAGATCTCCCAAAGTGCGTCGATTTTGTTTTTCAGTTCGCCGGTAATCATAAGTCGCTGCGCTCCTTTACAATTATGAATTAAGAATTATGAATTATGAAGTTTGGTGGTTTTGATGATGCTGACAAGCAGCTTGATGAGTTCTTCGTTGTCGGCGTAGATGCTGTCGAACTGTTCTTTTGTCAGATAATTTGTTTCTGCCAGCAGTTCAAGCCAGTAGGCGGATTCCTCTGCTTCTTTCAGCGCAATGCCGAGTTTCGCCGTGAAATCGGCCGGGCTCTGCGCACGATATGCTTCGCGGCAATTGGCGCCGATGCTTGTCCCGCTGCGCAATAGCTGTTTGGAAAGAACAAACTCTTTCTTCTCGTCTTTCAAGTATTGATAAAGCCTGATGATCCTGATTGCAAAAGCCTTGCTTTTATTCAATATCGCATTATCCAACGAAAAACACCTCTTAATTCTTAATTCCTAATTCTTAATTCTCTTCGTGGTTCCAAACATATTTCGTGTATCTGCCGCCGCCGATTTTCAGAATGTCTCCGTTCGTTTTCAACGCGGCCAGTGTGCGTTCAATCGTGACTTCGCTGATGTCCGGGCATTGCGCGGCAATCTCGGCTTTGGTGATTGGTCCAAGGTGGTTTTTGATGGCTTCGCGCACACGGTCGGCCTTCGTCGCCTTCTCTTTTGTCAGCAGTTCGACCCTGCTTGTGAAATCACGGTATGCGGCGGCGACAACGCCGAGCAGATATCTGACAAATGGCACATAATCATTTTTGGCCTCGTGCCAGTCATAAGAGCTTGCCTGCAGTGCCTCGTAATAGGTCTCCTTGCTGTCGGCGATCAGCTTTTCAATACTGATATACTTCCCGACGAAATAGCCCGCGCGGTAAAGCAAAAGCAGCGTCAGCAGGCGGCTCATGCGCCCGTTCCCATCGTTGAACGGATGGATGCAGAGAAAGTCAAGGATGAACATCGGAATGAGCACCAGCGGATCGAGGTCGGCGTCACCGAGCGCGACATCAAATGCATCGCAAAGGCTCTGCATCGCTTCCGCTGTTTCCCACGCCGGAACCGGCTGAAAGCGGATGGTCCGTGTGCCGTCGGCGTGGTCTTCGGCAATGACGTTGTCGCTGCTTTTGTAGCTCCCGCCGATCGACATACCGCTGTATTTATACAGATCGCGGTGCAGCTGCAGGATCAGAGACGGCCGCGGCGGAATATAGTCGTAGCTTTCGTGGATGGTGGAGAGCACATCCCGGTAGCCGGCGATCTCTTTTTCGCTTCGTGTGCGTGGCATGGTTTTTTCGCGCACCAGTTGCTTTAAGCGTACATCCGTCGTGATGATCCCCTCGATCCGGTTGGAAGCCTCTGTGCTCTGGATCTTTGCTACTTCAAGCAGCGAACGGAGCGCTTCGGGCTTGGCGTCCGTAAACAGCGCCTGCTTTCCTTTGTGTTCGTGGATCGTTGAAAGCAGTGACACAATGTCGGGGGTCAGCAGCGTTTCATATTCTTTCTTGTATTGAAAATCTCTCATTGCGTATTCCTCATTTTAATAGCATCATTTTTTCTTTCGGTGATGCAATTATAGTATATGCAGAATCCATGCCATTGTCAAGCGTTTAATTGCATCATTTTTATAAAGAATGATGTTATTGATGGCAGGCGATAAGGAATGGGCAGCGCCCGAATCGGACGCTGCCGCAATGATATTGTTTTACGCGTACGACCCCTGTTTACGCGTACACCACCTCCCGCAGTACAAATTCTTCCGCCGCGTTGCGAATGTTTCCGACCTCCTGCACCCAGCGCCACCAGTCATCGGCTTTGAGCTGTTCCGTAATGCCGCGTTCCTGTTTCATTTGTTCCACAATGGTATCCATCATGTCATGCGCCTGTTTGTCAATGTCAAGCAGATGCGGCCAGAGGGTGTCGTTCATCAGCATCAGGCTGTACTGCGCCTTGAAGTTTTCTTTGAGATACGTCTTGCGCAGCATCCCGTACTTGCCGAGGGGCGGGTAGTCGTTTTTGGAATAGACGAGATCGGGATAGTAAAAGTCGCCTTTTTTCGTGTAAGTGATGTTCATTTTGATAGCCTCCTTGAAAAAATGTAAGTCAAAAATCATGGCTGAGAGAGGGGACGAAAAAGCTGCTGACGCACCCCTTTTTTTGTGTTCAGAATTTTATTCTTATTGTTCTTTTCTTGCGCTTTTAGAAAAAAGATCTCAAAGGATAAAATGCAGTAAAATAGGGCTTTTTTGCACTTTTTTACACGTTTTTTTACCCTTTTGCCGAACTTCGAATCCCTTGCTCTCCGCCATATTCAAAAAGCGGATAAGCCCTTGATTTGCAAGGACTTATCTGTTTTTTTGTGTCTGTTTTCAGGTAGGTACGATTTTTTGCGGGTTTTCGCCGAATCGTGCGCCTCTTTTCGGGGCCTTTTGCGGGCGGTGTTTCATATTCAAATCAACGGGAAAAGCGAAAAGAGGTTTGAAAATGAAGAAACTATCGATCAGAAATCCATCCGGGGAAATGACGCTCAAAGAGCTGTTTGAGGAATTCCTCATCGCAAAGCAGTGTATCAACGTTTCCCCTTATACTTTAAGGTATTATGAGGGCTGCTTCCGCCATTTTACAGACTATGTTGACGAGAAAACGCCCTGCGCGGAAATCACGCTCCAGACCGTAAACCGCTACATTTTGGCGCTCAAAAGCAGGGGTGAGATCAATGACATCACGATCAATACCTACCTCAGAGGCGTTCGTGCTATTTTATACTACGGAATGGAGATCGTATGTATAAACCCCTTCAAAATCGTGCTCCTTCGCGCCGAAAAGAAGCAAAAAGAGACCTATACGGAGCGTGAGATCGCGGCCCTCATCCAAAAGCCGAATCTGAACACATGCACCTTCGCGGAGTTCCGCAACTGGGCGATCGTCAACTATCTTCTGGCAACGGGCAACCGCTTGGAAACGCTGCTGCACATCAAAATCGGCGACGTGGATTTTGCGGAGCGGGAGATCCGTTTGACAAAGCTGAAAAACAGGCGGCAATATACGATTCCGCTTTCCGCGCAGTTGAGTAAGGTGTTGCGGGAATACTTGCTCTATCGCAAAGGTAAGCCTGACGATTATCTGTTTTGTTCTTCTTTTGGAAACCAGCTCAACCGGGGAACGCTCCAAAAGCAAATCACAGTGTATAACCACAGCAGAGGGGTGGAAAGAACGTCCATCCACGCTTTCCGGCACACATTCGCAAAGAACTGGATTTTGAACGGCGGCGACATTTTATCGCTGCAAACGATTCTCGGCCATTCAAGCATGGAGATGGTGAAAGAGTATGTTGCGCTGTTCGGCAAGGATTTACAAAACGGCTTTGATTCGCACAATCCGCTGGACGTGATTGCGCAGAAGACGCAAAAGAAAGACAGGATTCAAATGAAGAAGTGACAAAAGGCAAGAGGGAAAACAACCTCTTGCCTTTTGGAATAAAATGGAACAAAACACGTCAAGGCATAACAAATTGGAACAAAATAGAACAAATGAGGGCAAATTGGAACAAGTTTAATCAACGAGGGTCATGCCGTGACGTTTTGCGTTAAGTTCACGAACTATGTCTATCAGAACAACGTCACCTGCACCGAAAACGGAACGGAACTTGCAACCTGCGACAACGGCTGCGGGGAGACGGACAGCCGTGAAGTAGCCGGCACCGCCACAGGGCACACCTATGGCGATCCGACGTGGCTGTGGTCCAAGAGCTATCACAGCGCGACCGCGACCTTTCCTGCAAGGAGAAGGACAACACGCAGACCTTGAATGCTGTGGTTACGGAAGTACCGACGCCGGACGCCACCTGCACCGAAGACGGCGAAATGGTTCACACGGCAACGGTCGAATTTGAAGGGGAAACGTACAAAGATGTTCAAAAGGTCCGTATTCCCGCGAATGGGCACACCTATGGTGCGCCGACGTGGTCGTGGTCGTCAGATCACAAGACCGTCACGGCGACCTTCACCTGCAACAAGGGCGACGACGCGCAGACAGTGACGAAGACTGCGACACAGGTGGAAGTCTCTGCAGCGACGGCGACCGCCGATCAGGTCGTGAAATACACTGTATCGGTCACCTTTAACGGCAAAACCTATTCGACCGAAACGGAGAATATCACGGTTCCCGGCACAGCAACCGGCGAACCCACGCCGAGCCAGCCCGACACACCGTCGCAAAGCGGCAAATGCAAGTGGTGCGGCGAAAAGCACAGTGGCTTCTGGGGCAGCATCGTCGGCTTCTGGCACACGATCTTCTACTTCTGGGCGCACCTGTTCGGGCTGAGATAAGAGCAGAAAAGAATTAACAGTCATAGACGAAAAAGAAATCATCAGCACTATATAGTATCATGCCCGCAACTCGTTTTTAACGAGCATTGCGGGCGGTTTTTCTGTTTGTGGGATTGAAAAGAGGAGAGAATTCAGGTATAATACAAATATCACTATGCTTGTCTGGGCTTGTATGATGACTATTATTATCTATATGTCGCACAGGGCGACGTGCCAGCGGATGAACCGGCGGCCGAAGACAGCGGCGATGACGGTAAGCCCTATGTCTTGGACAACACCGGGTGGATTCATATTCTCCACCTCGTGTTATCGTTCCTTTTGGATGTGCTGCGGATTTTTAATGCATAAATGAATGAAGCTGAGCAGTGAGAAAAAACTCGCGTTGGCTTTGCCCAATGCAGTTGACGCCGGTGAAAACGAAGAGGAATCTCAATATGACGATAATTGAACATTAATTTGGATTCGCGGTAGAAAGAAGAATGTATAATATGGAAACAATAGGGCTTTTTTTGATCAATAGTATTCTACTCGGTGTTGGTCTTGCAATGGATGCTTTTTCTGTATCGTTGGCGAATGGTCTTAACGCGCCGAAACTCTCTCGAGGAATGCGAGCGGCAATTCCACTGACCTTCGCCGGATTTCAGTTCCTGATGCCCATGATCGGCTGGTTTTGTGTGCGGAGCATCGCGGAAGCGTTTGCCGCCTTTCAGAAAGCGATTCCCTGGATCGCACTTGCGCTACTTCTCTTTATCGGCGGAAAAATGCTGGTCGAAGGGATCAAAAACAGAAACACGGAAAACAGGGAGGACGCCGCGTTAAAACCTCATACTTTGCTCGTTCAGGGTATCGCAACCTCCATAGACGCGCTGTCTGTTGGGTTTACGATTGAGGATTACCGGTTCGGACATGCGCTTGCGGCGTGTCTGATCATAGCGGTAGTTACATTCGTGATTTGTTTCTGCGGGTTAAAAATCGGGCAGCGCTTCGGAACCCGCCTTTCCTGGAAAGCCACCATACTCGGCGGCGTGATCCTTATCGGTATCGGTATAGAGATCTTCATTACCGGCCTTTTCGGCGGTTAAACCAACATAAGAATATTTGGGGGATAAATCCAAATGAGTTTGATTTATGATCTGACCGCCTGCGGCATAAAGCCGGACGCGGGCGCGCCGCAGACGCATGCAATACAGAAGGTCCTCGATTTCTGCAAAGAAAACGGAGGAACGGTCGTTTTCCCGAAAGGAACGTATCGCGTTTCCGGTCTGCTGCTTTATTCCGATACCACAGTCCTGCTCAAAAGCGGCGCGGTGCTGCTGGGAAGCGAGAACTGCGACGATTACGAAGTGTTCGACGTGCCGGAGAACGTTTCTCTGCGCACGGATCAGGAGCTGATCCCGCAGTACTTCGGGAACAAAAAAAGAGCGGAATACCGCAGAGCGATGCTCTCGGCATACGGCGCTCGCAATATTTCGATCATCGGCGAGCCGGGAGCCGTGATCGACGGACAGAACTGCTTCGATCCGGACGGGGAGGAGCACTACCGCGGCCCGCATGGGATCTTCCTCTCAAACTGTGAAAACGTCGTGCTGAAGGGGTATACCGTCCGGCACAGCGGCAATTTCATGCACCAGCTGGACGCCTGCGAAAACGTTTCGATGACGGACGTGACGAGCCTCGGCGGCAGCGACGGGATCCATCTGCACTGCTGTAAAAACGTGGAGATCAACCGCTGCGTCTTCCGCACCGGTGACGACTGCATTGCCGGGATCGATGTCCGGGACCTTCATGTCAACAATTGTGTGCTGAATTCCTCCTGTCAGGCGTTTCGTATCGGCGGCGTCAATATCCTGGCGGAGAACTGCCACGTGTACGGTCCCGGCTATTATCCGCATCGGGTGACGGTGGTCAAATCGAGAACGGAGATCCTGCCCCGGGAGGCGGGAAGACACAATCTTTACGCAATGATGATGTTTTTCGCCAGCGAGACCTTCCCTGCGAGGGAGCATTCCCACGGTATCGTATTCCGGAATCTGATCGTGGAAAACGCCGATCGGGTGCTGCATTACCATGCCGATTCCTCAGGAGACCTGCAGTCGGGCGACAGACTGCGCGAACTGACCTTTGAAAACGTGCGGTTTACCGGGCTGAAACACAGCTCCCGTGTGGAGGCCTCCGCAGAAGAACCGCTGACCGTATATCTGCGGGACGTGACCGCCGAGTTTCAAACCGGCGTCGGCAGTCTGTTCGATCCGGAAAGTCCGAACCTCAGGATCATCACGATCTGAAATCGAGAGAAACAGAATATGAAAGAATTGCCGTTGCAAAGTGTTGTCAATCTGCGTGATTTCGGCGCTACGCAGACGAAAGACCGTAAAACGGTCAAAATCGGGCTGTTCCTTCGCAGCGCCGCCTTGAACCGACTTTCCAAAAAGGATGCCGCAGCGCTCCGGGACAAATACGGTGTGTGCACCGTGATCGATCTTCGGACGCAGACAGAACGTGAGCAGAAGCCGGACGCAGCGATTCCCGGCGTGGAAACGATCCATATCCCGATTTTTTCGGAAGCCGTCATGGGCGTTACCCATGAGCGAGAGATTGATCGCCGTCAGATCCTTTCCATGCTGCCGGATTTGAAAGAACTGAATGTGAAAATGGTCGCGGATCCGTATTGTATCGACCGGCTTCGGCGGATTTTTCACTTGATCACAGAACCGCGGGACGGTGCGATCCTTTGGCATTGTACGGCAGGTAAGGATCGCTGCGGGATCGTATCCGCTTTGCTGCTCACCTTGCTGGACGTGCCTTCCGAAACCATTCTGACGGATTATCTGGCAACGAACGCCGCACTGAAGCGCACTGCAGACCGCTATTACGCATTGGTTTTGCTGATGACGAGAGACAAAAAGGCCGCCGGACAAGTGCGCGATTTGTATCGTGCGGATGAAACCTGTATCCGGGCGGCTTTTGATGCGATCAACAAGCAGTATTGCGGGACAGAAACGTTTTTTCACGACAGTCTCGGGCTGTCGGACGCACGGATCGTCGATTTCAGGAACCGGGTATTGACAGAATCGGAGATTTTGTCTGAGTGAAGGGTCCTTGTCTTTTGACGGTCATATAATGATTTGAAGAGGCAGTGATATGTGGCTGATCATGGCGGCGCTTTCCGCGCTCTTTGCAGGGCTTACGTCAATACTGGCAAAATGCGGGATAAAAAAGACAGATTCCGAAGTGGCGACAGTCTTGCGGACGGTTGTAGTGCTTCTGTTCTCGTGGCTCATGGTGTTTGTCGTCGGCTCTGCTGGTACGATCACAGAAATATCAGCAAAATCGAGCATTTTCCTAATCCTGTCCGGCATTGCGACCGGCGCGTCATGGATCTGCTATTTCAAAGCTTTGTCTATCGGCGACGTAAACAAGGTCGTTCCAGTTGACAAATCGAGTACAGTACTGACTGTGCTTCTCGCGATCATACTTTTCAACGAGACCAAGCATCTGGCGGTCAAGCTGATCGGTACCGCGCTTCTTGCGGTTGGCGTGCTTCTGATGATCGAAAAGAAAAAAACAGAAGAGAAAGAAACAAAGCGCACGTGGCTGCCGTACGCGATCGGTTCGGCTGTTTTTGCCGCTCTGACTTCCATTTTCGGAAAAATCGGCATTTCGGACGTCGAGTCTAATCTCGGAACGGCGATCCGCACCGGCGTTGTTCTCGTGATTGCATGGCTGATCGTCTTTGTGAAGGGCAAGGGAAATGAAGTGAAAAAGCTCGACCGCAAAGAGCTTGTTTTTATAGCACTGTCCGGGATCGCTACAGGCGCGTCGTGGCTCTGCTATTATTACGCCATACAGAACGGCATCGTCAGCGTCGTCGTTCCGATCGACAAGCTCAGCGTTGTCGTTTCTGTCGCTTTTTCTTGTTTCGTGTTCAAAGAAAAACTGAACAGAAAAGCGATTGCCGGATTGATCCTGATCGTCGTCAGCACTTTGACGATGGCAATTTGGGCTTAGGAAATGTAACGTGCCATATTCCGGTTTGTAGAGAAAAAAGGAGTGAGCCTTTTTCAGTGGTGATCATTCCTTTGAAAAAGTGAATACCGGTACTATCCTTAACGAAAGAAAAGTCGCTGCTTCTCCGTTAGAGAGCAACGACTTTTCTTCATTATACGCCCAAAACCGTCAGCCAACAATAATAAGTTCGATTAGTTTAATTTACGTTTTGGCTCTTTTCGTAACGCAATAATTGTGATATAATAAATTAAATACGCCGAATCGCTTTTAATAGAACCGAGAGATAAGCATAGAAGGGAGAACCGGATGAAACACTCAGCATGGACAAAGGTTGACACAGCGTCGATTATGTTCACCTCTTTGACATCGAAAAACTGGGGAAGAACATTTGCTTTCACGGTCATTATGAAGGACGACATCAACCCAGCCGTGCTCAGAACAGCCGTCAACGACGTTTTTCCAAACTATCCATCTGCTTCAAGTGACCTGCGAAGCGGTTTCTTTTGGAGCTACCAGATTATTGTTGACACCGCGGCGGAGATTCGCCCCGAAACGACAAGACCGCTGCTGCCGATCACTGCGCGTCAAAAAGGACTGCCAAATCTCCGGTTTGTGTACGCGGGAAAAACACTGACGCTGGAAGCGGCGCACTGTATCGGGGACGGCCGCGGTGTGATGCGCCTTTATGAGGAGGTCCTGACAAGATACGTTGCTCTTCTGGACGGCAAACAGGAACCGTATCTTCCGATTGCACCGGCAAGCGAAACAATGGAAAACGCCTTTGATTCCTATTATGAAAAAGGCGGCGAAAAGCCGTCGGGTAGGCTGGCGCCGGCGTTCCACTTTGATGAGCATTATGAGAAGGATTATATCAAGCTGTTGTTTGCCGAGATGTCAAAAGACAGCATCAGGGCACTTGCACACAGCCATGCGATGACGGTGACGGAGTACCTCAGCTGCGTGCTCGTCCTCGGTGTTATCCGGTCAGTCGAAGCGCCGATTACGCAACCGATTACAATCTCCATACCGGTGGACTTGCGGCGGTTTTTTCCGACAAAGACGCTGCGCAATTTTACCATAGAATCCCATATTTCTTTTGAACCGAACGGAAGACGGGATTACACACTGGAGGATATCCTCGAAGCGATGCAGGGCTCATTGAAAGCATCACTGAAAAAAGAGCTTTTGCAGAAGGACCTGAACAAATTCGGTGCGCTGAAAACCAACCCAGTGCTGCGTGCGGTTCCGTACTTCATCAAAAAGCCCGTTTTGGCTGTGCTGCAAAAAGGCAGCCACAAGGACGCCACAACGATTTTTACCAATCTTGGAGAGCGAACGCCTCCGGCGTTGCTTGCCAACGCGGTTGAAAAATACCGATTCATCAACGGTGATACGCGGCGATACGGCCTGCCTGTCACATGCTCGTGTGTCAGTTTCCGCGACACACTCTCCCTTTGCTTCAGCAGAACCAACAGAGAAACCGCCTGGTTTGACGCCTGCGTGGAGATTCTGCGTGCGCAGGACCTCGCTGTGGCAACCGAGATCATAGAAGGCACCGCACCATGCAAAACGCCGAAGAAGGATAGAAAAGGCCGGATTGCCGGACCGGATGCGGTGAAAGCGTTTTTCAATATCTGATATCTGCTCCGGCTGTAACAGGCGCAGATGCTGTTCTTATCGAATGCGCCAGATCAGATCAGATTTGGGCTTGCGGAGTCCGATTGAATGACGACCGCCGCCGTGATACTGCCAATTGGATAGGAATGAACATTCTTGGCTTCGCATTGATTGAAATGCGGGAGATGATAAGAACAAATCAATAAATCGGGATTTGACGGGAGGAGCAAAGTATGGAAATATCAAAAGCAGTAATAAAATACGGGAAAATCTTCAGGAAGATTCTTGTCATAGGGAACTTCCCTGATTCAGATGTGAAACAGAAAGCCTATGAGAAAAGGCTTACTGAAATGTATGCCTCCCAAAAATACGCAGGGCATAACATATATCCAACAACAAATGCGGAGCATATCTATGCGATCATTGCCATGTGTCTGGAATTAAAGGAATTCGGACTGTCAGATAAAGAGATTATTGACGCCGTAAATCGCGGTTTCAGCAGGCGGAGAAATTTCTTTAAGCGCCTGATCAAATGCATTGACTTGCTTCCTAACAGCTATCAGATCGCGAAAAATTGGAATATATCAGATCACGATAAGCGCGTGCGGGACGGCAGTATCTTTTACGATCAATTTGATGTATCCGATGGGAAAATAGAATATAACATATCAAAGTGTATGTATGTGGAGATGTTTGAAACATACGGGATCAGACCACTGTGTAAAATATTCTGCATGACGGATACAACCGCTTACAGCAATCTTGAGAAACACGTTGAGTTCATCAGGTATTCGGATTTATCTGATGGGGACTGCTGCCATGACATCATCATGGACAAGCGAAAGATAAAGAGATGACAATTCGGATTTGATGAAATGAGGATTGACTATGAAAAAGCACAAAAAGCGCCGCGATATGGAATTGCCTTATATTTCCGATGCTTCTGTTCTGGCAGAACAATTTAAGTCCAAACTGCTTCTTCGCTCATTTAATCGCTCCGTTCCGTTTAATGTTCCCAAAGAATACCTGCTTTTTAAACTGCTGGGAATAAAGCACGGAAAAAGCATATACATCGAACCACCGTTTCGCTGCGATTATGGCAAGCATATTGAAATCGGTGATAATTTCTATGCGAACAACGGTTGTACTATCATTGATGTCGCAAAGGTTAAAATCGGTGATAATGTGCAATTCGGACCGAATGTTGCGGTAATCACTGCGGGGCATCCGATTCATCACGAAATAAGAAACACAAGATATGAATACGGTATTTCAATAACCATCGGAAACAATGTATGGATTGGCGCAAATGCAGTTGTGCTTCCGGGTGTTCATATCGGAGACAATACGGTTATCGGCGCAGGCAGCGTCGTCACAAAAGATATCCCCTCGGGTGTTGTCGCTGCCGGGAATCCATGTAAGCCAATAAAACACATAACCGATGAAGACAAACAGTTTTATTACAAGGACCGCCGTTTTGACGAAGAAACATGGGCTGAAATACAAAAAATATTAAATAAATAGCATATTTTTGTTGAAAGGCAGATCGCCAATAACCAGACAAATTCCAGTTTTCCGAGGTGAAGAGCGTGTACCTTTTAGGTAGTTTTAGCTCGGATATGTACCTTTTGAGTAGTAATGGACATAAACGAAGCCTCTCTTGTCTATCAGGGCAAAAGAGGCTTTTAATGTCATATTGGAATAATAAAGGCAAAAATATGGGAAAATCAAGCAAAATTGGGCTTCGGAGCCCGATTTTTTGCTTTCAGCCCTCAAAAATGCCCGAAAACGCTGGTGTACTTTTTGCGTTTCTTAGCTCTGTAAAGAAACGCAAAAAGTGTTGGGGAGGGAGGATTTGAACCTTCAATTGGCGAAAAATTGACGACGACAGCTCCCGAAGTAACTATTTCGTACCGCCTAAACCTTGATTTTAAACGGCATGAGCGACGCGCAGAAAGAGACCATCCTCAAGGTGGCGGCGCTCGCGGCGGCCATCGGGCCGCTGCTGCTCGTCGTCGGCAAACTGATCAGCACGGTTGGTTCCGCCATGTCCGGCTTTTCCAGCCTCGGCAAAGGCATCCTTTCCCTCAGCGGCAAAACGAGCAGCCTCGGCGGCGTGAGCGGCGTGCGCAGCAAAGCCATCGGCTTTCTGACGTCGCCCATCGGCCTTGTGATCGCAGCGGTCGCTGTGCTGGTTGCGGCCTTCGTGCATCTGTGGCAGACGAACGAGGAATTCCGGGACAAGGTGACCGCGATCTGGAACAAAGCCAAGGAAATCTTTTCCGGCTTCGTCGAAGGGATCAAGGAACGCCTCGGCAATCTCGGCATCACGTTCACGGACATCACGGACGCGATCAAAAAGATCTGGGACGGCTTTTGCAACCTGCTGGCCCCGATCTTTATCGCGGTTTTTGACAATATCGCAAACGCGCTTGAAACGGCGCTCGGCATGCTGACCGGCCTGTTCGATATCTTCTCCGGCATCTTTACCGGAGACTGGGAAAAGGTGTGGACAGGCATCAAGGAATACTTTTCCGCAATTTGGGAAGGCATCAAGAACTACATCGGCATCGTGCTCAATGCCATCAAGGGCGTAGCGGACACGGTGCTGGGCTGGTTCGGCTCGGATTGGGAATCCTTCTGGTCAGGGATCAAGTCGTTTTTCACGAACCTGTGGAACGGCATCTGTATCTCTGCCTTGCGACAGACACCCGTCACGGACTTTGCGGCACGATCGGGGAACTTTCCGATGATCTGATAACCTTCCGAAAAATCAGTTTCAGTGTACCGGATAACCGCAACATGGTTCTGTTTCCGGAAAAGATCGGCGGCGAATATCTTCGCATGGAACGGCCAATGCCGGTCTACAGCCGCAACAACGAACGATTCGACATCTGGCTCTCCCGCTCCCCCGACCTGATCTATTGGGGACGCAGCAAGCTGTTGCTGGGCGCGGAACGGGTGCTCTGGGCCAACGACAAAATCGGACCGACTGCTTCGCCCATCAAAACCGAAAGAGGCTGGCTGACGCTGTTCCACGCCGTTGACAGAGATGAAAGCCGCGGAAAGAACGGTTGGGAAAAAGCATGGAAAAAGCGCTATACCACCGGGCTGATGCTGCTCGACCTCGACGACCCTTCAAAAGTGCTTTCCGTGTACGATCAGCCGCTGATGGCACCAGATATGCCGGTGGAAACCGACGTCGGCTTCCGCCAGAATGTCATCTTCCCCTGCGCCATGCTGCTTGAAGAAAGCGGCGAGGTCAAAATCTATTACGGCGCGTCCGACACCTGCGTCTGTCTCGCCACCGCACAGCTGGACGACCTTCTGGCACTGTTGCCGTAATTCAAACAGATGATAAAACAGCACCGGGTTGCACCGGTGCTGTTTTGCTTTGCCGTATTGAGCCAGTAAAAGACGCCTTATCCTTTACTGATGAAATACCACGATTGCAAAAATGCAAGGCTCACGCGCATGAATGTTTTGATGAATTTCCAACCGCTGCCCGGGTATTCATGCACATAAATGCGGTAATTGACCACCGGCGCAAGCGCACCGATCAAAGAGACCAGCCCCGCGCTGTCAAGTCCGTACAGCCGTACGCCAGTGTTCCGGCTGAACAGATACGGGACGATTGCCACGGGAACGTTTGAGATCACCTGACTGAACAGAATGCTCCCGATGTATTCGTGTCCCCCATTGCACGCTCGAGGAAAAACGCGATCGTTTCGTTTGCGGCAACAGAGGAGGAAAACACAAAAAGCAATCAATCGTCACCGGCAAAACATGATCCGTTTTCAGAAGCAGGCGTCGGTCCGTCAGCAAAACGGCGGCTGCCGCAGCCAGTACCGCAGCGGCAGCATCGGTTCATTTTTCAAAAGGTCAGAATTTTTCATTGGGTCAGAACCTTACATAAGGGAGATTCGGCCGCAAATTGTTGCCGCCGGGAATAATCAGCGTCAGGAGGTTTTTGACGCGGCCGCTTTCTGCGCTGCGGCGCGATGGGCTTCTTCAAGCCGCTGCTGCGCCTGCGGATAGTCCGCCTCAAACGATTCCAGATTTGCATACGCTTCGCACAGCAGAAGATTGCGCTGCGCCCAGAGCACGGGCTTCATGACTTTGCCGCAGCGGTTGCGTTCCCGGTTTGCAGCCCGGAGCAGCGTGCGTTTTTCACGGCGCTGTTCTTTGGTGTCTTCCGGCAGGCCGTACAGCAGTTCGTATTCGTCGGCGGAGAGCGCGTTCTTTGTTTCCGGGTACTTTGCAAGCAGAGCCTCACTGCGTTTCACGGCTCGCGCCATATGGATTGCGTCAGATCGCAGCGCACGGTCTTCCCGGCGCCCACCTTGCGGCAGCGTCACAGCGAGCTTCTCGAGTTCGTCCGCTTGCGCACCATCTTGCACCATTTTCCGGCAAAGATCGATGAGCGCCTCACCGAACGGCGATGTATAGCGGTGCAGCTCACGCTGCAGAAATTGCGCGATGTCAATTTCTTCATTGTGCTGTCGAATCTGCTTGTTTGCCGTCCGCCTTTCTTTGGAGGAGGAAACGTCATGTTTCCTTACGTTTGCTTCTTTTTCTTGCGCAAGATTTGCACGCATGGCCTGCAGTGCTTCACACGCCTCACAGTAAACGTCATCCTGCAGAACGCCCGCAGCCTTATCTTCGATGGCGGTCCGCAACCGCAGCACACGGACGATCGCCTTCTGATCCGTATCGCTCAGGTCGTAGAAGAACCACGGCAAGACGTCGACCGCAGCACCGATGAGCGATATGACCAACAACTTGTCAAGCAAGGTATACAGCACATTGCCGCTGTTGAAACTGCCGTCGTCGTGATAGACACTCAGCACGGAATAGTCGGTGCCGTCGAAGCCGTTGCGTCGATAGACCCACGGGACAAAGAGATTCGTCACCGCGCCGACTGCGCCGCCGACATAGGTATCTACCACGCCGAACGAACCGTCGATGCGTTCTCCGCTGATATATTGCTGATAGTCGCGGATGTCGGACTCCATCGCGCGGTCAATGATTTCGGTGGTCTCCCAGAAGCGGTTGAGAAAATAGAAGATGAATATCAGCACAAGGCTCTTTTTATAGGTCAGCGCAAGGCCCAGCGTGATGAACACCTGCGAGAAATTCTTCATCAGCTTGAAGCCCTTTTTGCCGAGCTTGCCGATCAGCCACGGTGACGCGAGCATCGCCCACATGGAAGAATTGTAGGACAGCGTATCCATGATGCCGTAGGTCGTCATGGAGCCGACCTTGCCGTAATAGAACAGCCACTGCATCAGCACGTTCTTGCTGTCCTCCATAAAGTTGTTCCAGTTATCGGAGCATTTGATCCAGAACAGCTTGTTTTTCGATACCGCCCGCAGCGCGTCCCAAAGTCCGACCTTTGTCACTCTTGAGCGCGGGGCGATGATGCGTTCACGCACACCGTAATATGCCGCAAGACTCATCGCCACACCGATCACGATGAACACGGGATAGATCATGCGATAGGACCGGATGTTGTAAAGATCGCCGTCGGCAAAAACGTCGCTGAGCACAGGGATCAGCAGTCCCGTCAGGCTCGGCGCAAAATTATGCACGAGCGAAGAGACCGCCATGATGCGCACGCGTTCCTGCGAATTCGGGGAGATCACATAGACCAGATTGCTCACGCCGGTGTTGTACCAGCCCTGCACGTAGCCCTGAATCTGTCCAATGAGAAACAGCGACACGATCATCGGAAAATAGCCCATTTTTTCATACGGAAAAAACAGCGCGAACAGCGACAGAATGCCCGAAGGAACGGCAAGTCTGACAAACACGCGGTACTTTCCGACACGGGAACGCAGATTGTCAATGATGTAGGCGTTGAGCGGTGCGAGCGCGTAACCAATGGCAGTGCAGATGTAGCCGAACACCAGAAGATCCCGATGCGTCATGTGCAGCGTCATGGCGGTGAACGGATCGTTTACACCGAACGCAATGCCGAACACCGTTGCAAGCCGCATTCCGAGCCAGCCGACGGAGAGCATCAGATATTCCCGGTAGGCAACGCTGTTGCCTTTTGCCGGAACGCGCCAATGTGCAAAGATCTCATGCAGCAAGCCTTTGATCGTTTCAATCATGTTTCATCCATCCTGTTTTTCAATGATGATCGTCGTTACGCTTTTCGACGGAAAGGAAAACACAGCTGCCGGAACCACCGGCGTCAGCGCATGGGTCTCATCGGTCAGATAAACCGCGCTGACATTTGCGGGAAGGGATGCTCTTGTTTCGTATGTGTTGTGGTTGGCAATCACAACGACCTGCCGTCCGTCTTTTTCAAATCCGACCGCCTGCAGATGTGTGCCGGCGTCTGTATGCACACGGACGCTGCCCGGCCGGATAAACTTTGAAAAATGACCGAAAGCATAGTAACGCTTTGTGAGCGCGAAGGTGCGCGTATCATCGAACGCATAGATCAGTCCGTCGCAGTAATCCACGTTGGAAACAGCGATCCAGAGCTGCCACGAACACACACGCAAGATCGTCAGATCCTCCATCAGGATCCTGGTCTGTTCCAGCGCGGAATCCATGCCGTAATCCCTGCCGCCCTTCATATGCGTCCATTCGCTCGTTTTTGCGGGCACGTCCGGGAAATGCCGGTCGAGGTACCGGCGGTAGCGCTTCAGAAACGGCAGCCGGTCGCCGATGAGCGACGGCAGCGGTCCGACCTGCGGCGTCACGCAGTAGGAATGCGTGTCAATCGCGTCCACACGGGCACGAATCTTTTTGTCGCCGAGCATTATGCGGCAATAGGTTTTGTTGAACCAGCGGATATCGCCGTTTTCCGCGCCGGAGAGCTTCAGATCGACAAGGTCAGGGCGTTGCTCCAACGCATCGGCAAACAAACGAAACAGCGTTCGCACCTGATGCGGGCGGTAATGGCAGCCCTCCTGCCCGCCGGTCCATTTCCAGACCGGCTCGTTGACCGGCGAAAGGTACTGCACGGGAATCCCTTCTGCCCGGAAATGTGCCACACAGTCCAGACAATAATTGACAAAGTTTGTGTAATTCGCTCTTGAAAGATTGCTGTGAAAAGCTTTGCTGCCGTGCGCCATGCCGTTTTTCGTGAACCGCTCCGGCGGAGAATTGACAAAGAAGATGATCTCGCTCACGCCGTAGTTCACTGCCTGCCGCAACATCCAAACGGCATTTTTGTCGCATCTCCAGTCATACGCGCCGCCGTCGCAGTCAAAACTTTCGGCGCGGCGGCAGGCGGGGCTGTACTGCCCTTTGCCGCTTTGTTTGGAACCGGCGCCCAGATTATAGCGATAGCAACTGACGCCGATCCCCTTTTCCCGGTCGAACAGCAGTTCGGCGATGCGTTCGCGCTTCGGCAGACCGCTTTCTTCGTCGGGTTCTTCCCAGCCACCGATTTCCTGCGCCCACCACGCGCCGGAAACACCGAAGGATTCGATGGTCTGATACGTTTTCTGCGGGTCGATCAAAATCTGTTCCATATGCGTTCTCCTGTATCAAAACTGTTCGAAGCGGGCAGCAGCCGCAGCGGCAGATACTTTGTATCAAATAAAACATATCACACTTCACCGGAAAACACAAGAGCTTTTTGGGAGAAAGCTCTCTTATTTCATGCTGTGCTGAGGCACTTGCGCGGAATCAAAGAAAAACGGTTGCAAGTTAAAAAAAGGATTCTTGCATGTTCTCACCCGATTTACACGCAGACGTCTGGTGCAGGCGGCGTCCGGGCCATGGACGGATGGTACCTCTCCCGCCGGTATCTGCATGATGATCAGGAAGCGCTTCTTCGTTCGCTGATCCCCGGACTGCAGCCGGAACAGCAAAAAACGATGGAAGCAATCCTGACTGCCTTCGCAAAGCCACAAGTAAGCGCATGGAGCAACCGGATCGGGACCTGCCGTTGGCCGACCGGATCCGCGCCTGTCAATCAGAAGTCAAACAGACCTACGGTTATCGGAGAGTTCAGATTTGGCTTGACCGACAGGGAATTCATCGAAATCCGAAGACGGTGTTGCGTGTCATGCAGAAATACAATCTGCTTTCCGTTGTCAGAAGAAAGAAGTATCAGCATTACGGGGATTGCCTGCACAGATATCCGAACCTTCTGAACAGAGATTTCCATGCCGATCGGCCGAACCAAAAGTGGGTAACGGATATTTCATACATCAAGACGGGACAGGGATTCTTGTATCTTTCCATCATCCGGGATCTGTATGACAATAGCATCGTCGCATACAAAACCGGTACGAAACAGAATATTCAACTTGTATTGAGCACGGTCAGAGAAGCCCGGAGAAAAGAAAATGTCACTGCAGAGTTGCAGCTCCACAGTGACCAAGGCTTCCAGTATACCTCTCAAGCATATTTCCGCCTGACTCAATCATACGGCATTACGCCGTCGATGTCAAGACGTGGGAACCCATATGACAACGCTTTGGCAGAAAACTTTTTCTCAATTTTGAAAACTGAGTGTATTAATCGTGCAAAGCCGCGCACCTATGAGGAGGCGCGCCTCCTCATAGGTGAATACATCCATTTCTACAACTACCAGCGTATCCAACTCAAAACAAAACTGACACCGATGGAATATCGGCGCCAGTTCGTTGCTTAACGATTTAGTTATTTCTACCATTTAGGCTGTTTTTTGTACTGTCCGTATAAATTGGTGCAGTTCAAACACTTCGCAATGCTCATTTTTTTGGCTTTCATTTCAGAGCCGTGCTATGACCTGCTGGATTTTGGCCTTGGCTTTTCAGAGTATCTCAGTTCTCAAAGCAACATGATCACGCTTCTGCTGGGCTATTTGGGAATGATGGCTACAGAATGGTTTCTTCCCTCGGCGGCGTCAGGAGAAGCGGTCGCAAAACGGAAAAATGTCGCTGTGCTTGTCTGTATCTACGGCTTGCTTGGTTTTTCCAACTATATGTTAAAAGGAAACTTCAATCTGGTGGGGCCCCTTTTGGCCATTGCATTCTACTGGTATATCAGAGAATCCAAAAAAGCGTCGAACGCGGGAAGAAGCTGGAGATGGACAAGACGAGTTCTGGTGTTGCTGGCGGTCTTTATCTGCTATCTTTCGCTTTACTTCTGGGCGCGAAGCGGATTCGGAGACCCGGCAAGATGGTGGGAAGAGGTCGTTGCATTTGCACCGTGGGTCGCCGGTCATTTTCTGGCAGGTTTCATCCTCAGCTTTTACAACGGCGAGCTCGGATATCATGCGAAGTGGTTCCGGAAGCTGTATGTATCGTTCTATCCTGCCCACATGTTTGCGGTCGGCCTGCTCTGCGTGCTGACCGACCGTTGATCCGCTTTTTTCTGATGTATGCAAAAAACGCAGACCAACAAAAATGCCCGACGCTGCGAGAGCGATCATCAACGGTCACGATCACTACAACAGTTTTACCGTGGAGATCAACGGCGTTGACATTGTCAACACGCCCAGCGTGAAACCCCACAAGCTGCGCACAATGCTCAACTGGGGGTCGAGGGTCATCACCCTGCACGAGGACGGCACATATGAAAGCAAAGTCCTTTTGACCATGGACCTTGCAAAAAAGAAAGATTCGCAGTTGATCGCAGTGGGTGCCGTTTCAAAACTGAAACTGTTTTTTGCAAAGCTCTGGCATGGGATCGCCGATTTTCTTGCGATCTTCGGAAGAGCGGCGGCCCGACTGTTTTACAAATGAGTACCGCAAAATCTGTGCCACACTCAAACGACACGAGTTTTAGAGGTGCCCAATTCTGTTCTCCGGCGTTTTTCGTTGGGTTTTCAAAAAAAGTATCCGTCTGTCTGTTTTTGCTGCTGTGCTCGGCGCCCGTCTTTTCTGCGGACGCTGCCCTGACGGCGGAAGAGACCGGCAAGGGCAAGCTTGTTGTCTCGGCGCCTGCAGCCACTTCCACCGATGGTCAGCCGATCGTGCTTTATCGCGTGATTGTCAAGAACAAGCTCGGCCTGACCGTGGATAAGCAGTGGTATCTGCCGCATTACTATGTTGCCGACAAGCTTGAAGAGACGATCCCCTTCACAGTGCAGGGGCTTGCAAAGGGCGGTTATACCGTGCGCGTGATCGCCGAAAACGCTTACGGCGTGCAGTCTGAGGCACTGACAACCGAAATCAAGGTGCAAAACGGCGCGAACGCTTTGACGGCGTTCTTCCGCCTTTTGGCCCGTCCGTTCAAGCTGTTGTTCCACGCCATCAAAGCCGTGCTATGATATGGGAAAAGCACATCTGCGGCGCTGTGCCGGCGGAGAAGCGACCGGAGCAAGCGCGGCTGATATCATTGCGTTTTCGGATGGACTGTCTGCAAGCCGGTATTGAAATAATTATCAAAGAGTGATATAATTCTGAAACAGCGGGAAAGTCCAAGCCAACGCGTCACACGCAATCGGAACCCCGTTCGGTTTATTATTGATCCGAGAAGGAGATATTGCATTGTGAGAATCTACGATATTATATTGAAAAAACGAAACGGCGGCACGCTCACCAAGGAAGAGATCGCTGCCTTCATTGACGGCTATGTGAACGGTACGATCCCCGATTATCAGGCGTCGGCGCTTTGTATGGCGATCTTTTTTCGCGGCATGACCGACGAAGAGACCGCTGCGCTCACAGACTGCATGGCGCGCTCCGGCGACATGATCGATCTGTCGCGCTTCGGCGATCTGACCGTTGACAAGCATTCCACCGGCGGCGTGGGAGACAAGACCACGCTGATCGTTGCGCCGATCGTTGCCTCGCTGGGCGGAAAGGTTGCAAAAATGTCCGGCAGGGGACTCGGCCATACCGGCGGAACGGTCGACAAGCTTGCATCGATCCCCGGCATGCGGGTGACCATGGAGCGGGAAGCGTTTCTCAAACAGGTGGAAGAGATCGGCATCGCCGTGATCGGCCAGTCCGGCAATCTGACCCCGGCGGATAAAAAGCTGTATGCGCTGCGTGATGTGACTGCAACGGTCGATTCCATCCCCCTGATCACATCAAGTGTCATGTCCAAAAAGATCGCCGCCGGCTCCAAAAGCATTGTGCTTGACGTCAAGGCGGGCTCCGGCGCATTTATGAAAACGGCCGACGACGCTCGCGTTCTTGCGCGCAACATGGTGGCGATCGGCAAGGCGTGCGGACGCAGGATGTCTGCTTTGATCACCGATATGAACCGTCCGCTCGGGACGGCTGTCGGCAACACGCTTGAGGTGATCGAGGCGGTCAAGGTGCTTCGCGGCGCGTCCAAGGGTGATTTATACGACGTTTGCGTGGCACTCGCAACCGAGATGGCCATGCTGTTTGCAAACATTCCTCATGCAGAAGCCGAGGCGCGGGTTATTGCCGCCCTCGAAAGCGGCGAAGCCTTCCGAAAAATGCAGCAATGGGTGACTGCGCAGGGCGGCGACGCGGCGTGGCTTGAAAACGCAAAATACGGCGACGGTGCGGCGCTGGCGGTTCCCGTTGTTTCTTCCGCGGACGGCTATATCACGTTCATGGATACCGAAGCGATCGGCACGGCGGCGGTCATCCTCGGTGCGGGCCGCAGCAAAAAGGAAGACGAGATCGATGACAGTGCGGGCATCCTCGTTTACAAAAAAACCGGCGATGCGGTCAAGAAAGGGGAAATCCTCGCCACCCTTTATACGAACGACGCTGCGGCAGTCGAACCGGCAGCAAAGCGGTATCTTGATGCGCTGACCGTCGGTCCGAAAGCGCCGGAAAAAACCGATCTGATCTTCGATATCATCCGATAAACATATAAAGATTAAAAAAACGGCTTCGGGCTTTGACCTGAAACCGTTTTTTTCTGTTTGCATTGTTTAATGTGTTTTAAGAAATCGGAGAAAGGAGGATGTGGCGCTGGGTGATCTCAAAAGGTGTGCGGCCGTTGACAGCGTCGCGGCAGGTGTCAAGCGTCTGCTGCATTTTTCCGGACATTTTTCGGATCATTTCGAAAATCAAGGGATCGCTGTCGTCGATTTTCAGGGTGAAGGCGTCTTTGCTGACGATTAAATCCCGCACTGCCCGGTGGCGCTTGTGTTCAAGGAGCTGGTGATCGTCTGTGATCACCTCAAGATCATAAAGAAGCTTCGGATTTCGCGCGGCGGTCACGTCGATTTCATCCGCCAGACGAAGCAGCGCGGCAAGATAAGGCAAACAAAGGGTGTCGCCGTCGGGCGTCGGCATTCTGATCGGATAGATGCGTTCATCCTTTAAATCTGTTTTTCGGTGTCCTCTTGAAATCTGGATCACAGCCTCCAGATGGGCATTGCTCGGAAACTCGAACAGCTCTGCATATTTTCGTATGAACAAACCGGAGTATTCGTTATGAAAATCGCGGATCTGTTCGGTGGCTGACGCGTTGGGGTGCTTTTCAAAATAGTCACCGAACTCGATCTCTTTGGAAAATGCTTCAAAGTCTTTTCTTGTGATCCCCATTCCTGTATCGTGAAAATAACAGCCCGAAAGCAAAACATAGATCTCATTCTTGTTGAGCAAAGGGAGCTGTTCGCCGATCAGAGTATTGCAGAAATCGATCACGGTGAGCGAGTGCAGCTCGGAATGATCGGTATATTCGGGAAATAACAGCCTATAGTTCGACAGGATCTTTTGCAGTACAAAAACGCAGTCGGTAAACCGCTTATGCAGATCGCGGTCAAGTTCACGAAGGCGGAATTCAAGTGCAAAACTGTTGGTTTCTTTCTGCATTTTCCCGTCCTCCTTTTTTTGCTTGCTTATAAATATATCACAAATGTGTCGGAATGTAAATATCAAAAAGCGAAGCGGACGCTGTTTTATCCCTGCTTTTTTTGGATAAATGCTGCTGTCAGCAGCTGCATGCGCTTTTGGCACTGCTTTTGTTGAACGTGAAGGCGAGCGGGTACAGCAATCTGATTATTTTCTATTTTTGCCCAATTTTTTGGGATTTTTTTCTTGTGTCCGTTTCTTTTTTGTGATAGAATAATACTAAATCATGCAAAACTGATCGCCGGGAGGTATCACAATTTGAAAATTGGAAAAAAACTGATCTTATCCATGCTTGCGCTGACGGTCGGTACGATGCTGCTCGTCTATGGCGGGCTGTACGCGATTGTATCCGATTTGCGGGAAAACATTCAAACACTGTATGAAGAGATCAGAACAGGCGCGGAGCAGACGATCGAAGAAGGCCTTTACGCACAGGATTCCGATTCGCTCGGCGTACTGGCAGACATGCAGATGGAAGTGACAGATTCGCGTCTGCGCATTGTGTCGGACGCGGTTGAGCAGTCGGCGGTGTATGCCGAAAGGCTTTACGCGTCGCCATCGAATTATGTAAACTCCTCCTACGCTCCCGTTCATCTGTCCAAGGCGCCGGACACGCTCTCTGCAAGATACATGTTCAGCGCGGGGATCGAAGAGACGGATGCTCTGCGGCAAGAACTGAAGGTTTTGTCGAATATGGAGGAGATCTTTGCGCCGATCATGGAATACAACAGTAAATTGTTGGATAACCTTTATGTCGGTACGGCCAGCGGAATCTTTTATCAGTACACGGACAATAACGTTTTCCGCGAAAACTATGTGGTCACACAGCGGCACTGGTATGAAAGCTCGGCTGCCTCGCCCGACAAGATCATGTGGAAGGAGACGGAGATCGATTCCTACGGCAGACCGTGCATCACAGCCTCCATGGCAGTCAAGGACGCCGAAGGAAAGGTTGTCGCTGTTGTGGCGGCCGACGTGAATTTTGAGCAGATGATGTCCAACGTGATCGGCAGCGGCCTTGGCGAAACGGGAACGACCTTTGTGCTCGGCGTGACCAGAGATCTGGTGGCATACAGCACCTTTATGGATGACGTCAAAGCGCATAACGGTCTGTATAACGCGTTTGAGGATCATTTTGCAGACGCAAAAAGCGTGCTGAAAAGAATCGATGACTGCGCTTTCGGCCACGGAGAGGCGTTCCATGCCGAGTTTGACGGCAGAGAGATTTATATGACTGCCCGTGAGATCCCCTCTACCGGCTGGCTTCTTTGCACGGCGATCAATGCCGAAGAAGTCACGGAGCCCATCGGAAAGGTCACGGCGCAATCCGATCAGCTGTTTGCCGATGCGCGCACAAAAATGACGGAAGAATTCAAATCGCTGATCGTGAACGTGCTGCTCGCCATCGTCGCGATCCTTCTCATTGTCTCCGTTGTCGAATATTTCATTTCGCGCACGATCTCGAAGCCCATCATTAAGCTGACGGATACGGTAAAGAATACCGGCGAAGGTGATTTTGACAAAAAATCGGATATTGATACCCGCGATGAGATCGGTGACCTCGCGCGAGGCTTCAACAAGATGCAGGATGATTTGAAGCAATACACGGAGAATCTGAAGGCTGTCACCGCTGAAAAGGAACGTATCGGCGCCGAGCTGAATGTTGCAACGCAGATCCAGGCGGATATGCTGCCGCGGATCTTCCCGCCGTTCCCGCAGAAAAAAGAGATCGACCTCTTTGCCTCCATGACGCCTGCAAAAGAGGTGGGCGGCGACTTCTACGACTTCTTCCTGATCGATGATAACCGTCTGGCGCTGGTGATCGCGGACGTGTCCGGCAAGGGCGTGCCGGCGGCGCTGTTTATGGTGATCTCCAAAACGCTGATCAAAAACCGTGCCATGCAGGGCGGCACCCCGGCGCAGATTCTCGCCGATGTGAACAATCAGCTTTGCGAGGGCAACGATGCGGAAATGTTTGTCACCTGCTGGCTGGGGATCTTTGATCTTTCCACCGGCATCCTGACAGCCGCAAGCGCCGGACATGAATTCCCCGCCGTCTGCGGGCCCGACAGAAAATTTGAGCTTTTCCGCGACAAACACGGCTTTGTGCTTGCCGGCATGGAGGGCGCGCGCTACCGCGACTATGAGATACAACTCCAGCGCGGCGGCAGCATATTCGTATATACGGACGGTGTGCCGGAGGCAACGAACGCGGACAGTGAAATGTTCGGAACAGACAGGATGCTGGAATCGCTGAATCGCCGCACAGATCCGAAACCTGAGGTCTTCATCAAGGAAGTCGGCTTTGATGTTGCGGAATTCACAGGTGAAGCGCCGCAGTTTGACGATGTGACCATGATCGGTATGACCTGGCGCGGAATCGACAGCGCGCAGAGCGAATGAGCAGATCTGTTTTTGAATAATAACACAAAGAAAAAGCGGAGCCGAAGCTCCGCTTTTTTATGCTGTGCTCGAAAAACGCTGCACTTCATTTTATAGAGTGCTTTGCCGTATATGTAAGAACGGCTGCCGCCGAACAGTTTGCTGAAGAAGTTTGCGATCATTTGGAAAAGCTTTGAAAACCGGCTTTCGGCGGGCACTGCTGGCTGCACGTCAAAGCGTAGTTTTCTCTGCTTGAACGGAAAAAACAGATCACGCGTTGTAAGTTATAAATGTATTTTTTGTAAATTTTTTCATTTTTTCTGTTGATTTTGATGAAAACACTGGTGTCTTATCTGCGGTTGTGTTATAATCAATCGAACACTTTTTTCCAAATGCAAGGAGGAACCATCATGAAAAAAGAATACTGCGGGCTGCCGATGCGTTTTGCCCATACGGGTGTGACCCAGTTCGCGCCGGAAAATACACTGGAAGCGTTTCAAAAAGCGGCCGAGCTCGGCTGCGAGGGGATCGAGCTGGACATCCAGATCAGCGGCGACGGCGAGATCATTGTGACGCACAATGGCAACATGGGTTATATGACCTTCGAGCGGCATCGGGATGTGCTGCGGGAACTGACAGCCGCAGAGATCAAACGGTTTGACATTCCCTACCGCGACGCGCTGAAGCTGAAGTATCCGCCGTATCCGTGGACCGAACACGACGGTGGCCGGCGCATGATCAATCCGCCGGATTATCGCGAAGAACGCGTGACACACCTGATCACCTTCCCGGAGTTCGACGCATGGCTGTCAACGGTCGATTACGACCTCACCGTTGAGGTGGAGTTCAAAACGACCGGGATGTGCCCGCGTATGGATGAGATCCTTGCAACATCGCCCAATGTGTCGCGCTACATCTTCTTTTCCGGCAACTGGGACGTACTGGAAGAGATGCAGGCGCATTACCGCGCAAAGGGAAAGCCCGAAGGTTTGCGGCTCGGCGCGAATATTCGCTTCCTTACCGAAGAGACCATGGACTTTGTGCGTCGTTCCGATCTGTGGGAGGTCGGTCTCAACAACGAAGCGTTCACCAAGGCGGATGTGGATATGCTTGCCGACATGGGGATCAAAGTCTTTTCCAACCTCGGTGATTATCCCGAATGGTGGCAGCAGATCTGCGATATGGGTGTGACGGGCTTCAAAACGAATTATCCCGACGCCTATACCGAATGGTGGTGCCGCACACAAGCATAAGAAATACGGCAAAGTGATTTCTGCGTTTTCCCTGATCCCTGGCAAATTTCAAAGACGGGAGGCTTGGACTCTTGAAAACATGGCAAAAACTGGTGTTTATTCTTGCGCTGATCTTATTTGTCAGCGCGTCGGTCACAATTTCGCTGATCTCCATTTCCCGACCGACTTATGCGTTCGATGAACAAACGGCGATTGACGGCAACGAAAACCTGAACGGCTGGGTCTTGACCGGGTTCAACGGCAACGCGGGAACCAAGACGCTTTCGATCGACTATGTGCGCGATAAAAACGGCAAAGAACCGGACGAAACGCGCCCGGTGGTCGCTGTCGGCGCCTATGCCGCCAATGCAGATGAATATGCGCAAACGATGGAAATCGGCAAATCGGTGCAGCGGATCGAAGAGACATCGTTCTTCAATTTGAAAAATCTGCAAAGAGTCACAGTGTCACCTGAGAATGCCTATTATCGTGACATCAACGGCGTGCTGTTCAGCAAAGACGGAAAAACACTGCTGCTGTATCCCGCCTGCTACGGCCAGACGCCGACGGACAAAAAAGGCGTGTTTACTTATCCGCACGCCTATACGGTGCCGGACGGCGTGGAGCGCATTGCAACATTTGCGTTTTTGAAGAATACGCATATCCGTGATTTAATTTTGCCGGATTCTCTGCTTTCGATCGGCGATATGAGCTTTTTCGGCTGCAGCAATCTCGGTAAATATACCTATAACGCCGAAACCGATACGCTGGAAGGCACCGGCTTTACGCTGCCGGATTCCATCGTCAGCATCGGTTCGGACGCGTTCAGCAAATGCGGCAGCATTGCGCCGATGCTGTATCTGCCCGCGTCTTTGCAAACGATCGGGCACCACGCGTTTTTCTCCTGCAGCGGCATGAAAACGATCTATCTCGGCGCGGCGGACGCAGACGCGCTGTCACTCGGCGAAGCGTGGCGGCCGAAAAATATCAAGGCCGGTCCGCTTTGGAAAGCGCCGGAGCCGCAGTTCGGCAAAACGCGCGAAGAAAGCGAAGCGCTGATCGAAAGCTATCGGGCCGATCTTTTGAACGCCAGCAGAGAGGAGGCACAGAGCAATGGCTGAATCACGCGGAAAGCTCAAAACGTTCTTTTCGGATGTCAGATCGCATTGGAAAACGCCGCCGGAAGGCAAATATGTGCCGTATCGGGAATATCTTTCCATCTTTGGCGCAGTCGGCGGTGATTATACGCTGCAATATCTTTGCAAGTTTCTCTCCTTCAACACAGGCTGCTATCTGGTCGCGTTCTATTATCAGATCCCGCTGCTGACCTTTGCCGCGATCAACACCTTTTTTATCGCGATCACATATCTGTGGGATATTCTTTCCATGGGCGTGGACGCGAACCTCGGCTTTTTGCCCAAAAAGGTGGAGCGAAAATATTTTGCGGT
This sequence comes from Oscillospiraceae bacterium, assembly GCA_902792985.1. GTDB lineage: Bacteria > Bacillota > Clostridia > Oscillospirales > Acutalibacteraceae > UBA6857. The sequence continues at coordinate 44,753 of CADBBT010000002.1, read as the reverse complement.
GTATCTGTCATTCACCGTGCTGGGTCTGCTGCTGCTCTTGTTCGATGTTTCCGCGCTTTTGCCGCAAACGCTGCAGCAGTCGCTGGACGCAAAATGGCCCGGCATCGACGCAGTCAGTTTGTTCAAGATCTTCGGTGCGCATCTGCTCGCCAACAGTTGGAGCGGTTTTCGCAACATCGTGATCCGCAAGCTCCTGCTTAAAAAGCTCGGACGCTATAAATTATTCGCCTATGCAAACATCCTGCAGGGCGTTGTGGTCGCAATGCTCATCTGCTGGCTGCCGCTGTATGAGCTGCCGATGACCGAGCGCGTTTGGAAGCTGTTTTTGCTCTTCCAGCTTTATACGACCTTTACGTTTACCGGCCACACGGAAAAGGTGGCAAAGTCGATCAGCCCCGATCAGCAGGAGCGCTTGATCATCAATTCCATCCCGGTGAAGCTCAGCCATCTGGTGCAGAACATTGTCAACTTTTTGCTGCCCACGATTGCCGGCGCGCTGTTTGTGGAGGGCATCCGCGACCGCGATATGTTCCGTTATCTGCTGCCGCCGTTCTTCCTTGTCAGCGCGGCCATCATGTTCGTCAGTCTGCGCGGCATCAAGGAACGCATCCCCGCGCCGCCGATCGAAAAGAAGGAATACTTCTCCTTCTGGACCTGCGTGGGCGGCATATTCAAAAACAAGTATCTTTGGATCAACAAAATGGTCGAACTGCTGGATTCGCTCGGCAACGGCATGTTGAACGTGCAGACGATCTTGCTGATCTATACCTGGCGCGAAACCGGACTGCTCTTTTCGGTTGCGGAGCTGGTGTTCAAATTTGCCGGCACGCCCGGACAGTTCTTGGCACCGTGGATCCGCAAGCGGTTTGAGTATAAAACGCTGATGATCTTCAACCAGCTTGCAAGCGTTCTGCGTTCCGTGATCTATATCATCGCGATTTTGTTCCTCGGCAAAGTCCATTGGGCTTGCGGCGTGCTGCTGTTTGTCGGTGTGTTCATCGGCAACGCGCTGACCTCCGCGATCAGCATTGCCAAAGACGACATGAAGACCCGCGTGAGCGACTATCAGATGTATCTTTCCGGCGAACGGTTCGAGGGCTATCAGGAATTGATCGGCTGGTTCACAAAGCCGATCACCTCGGTCGTCGGGCTGGTCATCCCGCTGATCTTTGTCAGCATCGGCTTCACTTCCGACTGGGATGTGCTGTATATGGACGATGTGCGTCTCAAATGTATGCTCATCGGCATTGTGATCGACCTTGTGGGCTATGTGCTGATGATGGTGCCGTACATCTTCTTCTGGGATTATACCGACGAAAAGCATGTGGAGATCATGAAGGTCTTGCAGGAACGCGCAGAACAGGCCGCCGAAACACCGGCGCCGTCCGACGCTGCTTTGTCGGGCACGGCGCAGGAGCCGGTGCTTTCTGCACAGACGCAGCAATAAAAAGGGGGAGCGCTTTGATGGAAAACCAAACCTGGAATTATGATTACAGTCAGACGCTGTGGATGAAGATGTATCTGGCCGAGCCGGACTTTTTGAACGGCTGTTCAAAGGTGTATATTACCTTCGCGCAGGCGCTGGACATCATCAGAAAGATGGACAACCTGACACAGGGGATCGAAAAAATCGTCTACCTTGTCGGCTGGCAGGGACTCGGACACGACGACTGCTATCCCGAAATGGAGATCGTCAACGAAGCGCTGAAACGTCCCGAAGACAAAACGGCGCGCGAAAGCCTCTGGCGGCTGTTTGAGGAGGCAAAAAAGTATCACACGGTCGTCAGCTTTCACGGCAACCTGGCCGACGCTTATACGCAGACGCCCTGTTTTCCGTTGCTTGTCCGGGAAAACGCCGTTGTCAAAAACGCAAAGGGCGAAGCGACGCCGATCGAAGTGTTCAACGGGCGCGACGGTTATAAGATTTCCTATAAGGGCTATTTTGAAAGCGGTTTGTTTCAAAAAAACTGGGATCGCTTTTGCGAAGTGACGCCTGTGCGCGAAGCGGGAACGGTGCATTTGGATAATTTCTGCATCGCGCAGAGTCTGAACCCGTATACGTCTGTTGAAGAAGAGGACGCGGCGCGCAACAAAATGCTGGATTATATCCAGTCGTGCGGCATTGATGTGACCACGGAATACACCTATCGCGAGCTGGAATGGCGCGCGGAATCAACCGAGCACCCGATCCGCAAGTTCTATGCGACGGCGGTGGACGATCTGCCGACGGGCCGGTGGCAGGACGCGCCGCTTCGCACGCTCGGCAGGATCCCGGCTTCCTGGTGGACATCGAACATGACGCTTGACGATTGCATGCGCATCCCGCCGTCTTTGTACAGCGGACATCTGACGGATCCGAAGCTGCTGCAGGCGTTTTACGGCGCGATGCACGGCGAGGATATCTGGATGAAGAAGGTTCCGCTGCCGGAATGCTGGACAGACGAATTTTTATATCAGTTCTGCACGTTGCAGCTTCCCTATTTTTATTTGAACCGTCTGCAAAGAGAACACGCCGAGGCCGATGGCGACGGCGTTACCGTTTCTTTTTCCGGCGGCGTTGTGAGCTGCGGACGCGACGGCCGCATCACAAAAGACGGCAGAACGATCAAAGACGGTGACGACGTGCTGTTGCCGCTGAACGAAAAGAACGACGTGTTCATCGCCTATTCCAAAAACGGAAAAACGGGCGATTGGGCGATTCCCGACGCGGCGTTTGTAAACGCGAATGTGTTTGAGATCACGCCCGACGGCAATGTTCCCTGCGGCAGCGCAACAATCAAGAACGGAAGCGTACAGCTCGCAGTCAAGCCCGGTCAGGCGCTTGTGCTTTTGCCGCGCAGATCATAAGAAAAGAAGCCCTGCTGAGTTGACGGAACACAGCAGGGCATTTTCATAAAGGGGAAGCTTGCTTTATTTGCGGTAAACGGCTATAATGAATAAAAAACGGGAGATTGGAGAAAATGATGAAACAGTTGCTTTTTGACCGATGGACCTTGCGCAGAAGGTTCTGCAGTTTTGCCGTTGCCGTGCTGCTGCTCGCGCTGGTTCTGCCTTTTTGTGTCTGCGCGCAAGGCGAACCGGAGGACATCAAACAGAAGATGCTTTCGCTTTACGGCGTGAACCGGGAGATCACCGGCGAATATGAAACGAACCTTGCTGTCAAATGCAGCAACGGTGTGTTTGTCGGCAGGGAAGCAGACGGCGTTCGCGCCTATAAGGGCATTCCGTTTGCCGAAGCGCCGGTAGGAGAACTGCGCTGGAAGGCGCCGGTCCCTGCTGCAGAAAGCGAAAGCGTCTATGAAGCATATTATTTCGGTGCATCGCCCATCCAGACCGAGTGGCCGTCAGAGGTCGGGTCCTATTACCCGCAAAGTGAGGACTGTCTGAAGCTGAACGTCTGGACATCCGGCACGGACGGCGGCGAGAAGTGTGTGATGGTCTTTTTCCACGGCGGTTCTTACGGCTGGGGCGCAACCAGCGATCCCATTTACGACGGTGAAAACTTCGTGCGCGCGCATCCCGATGTGGTGCTCGTGACTGTGGAGTACCGTCTGGGCATTCTGGGCTTTATTGATTTTTCCGCGGTGCCCGGCGGTGAAGATTACGCAGACAGCGGAAACCTCGGATTGCTTGATATGGTTTGCGCGCTGCAGTGGGTGCAAAACAATATCCGCGCGTTCGGCGGCGCACCCGATCATGTGACGATCTTCGGTGAATCTGCAGGCGGCGGCGCCGTGTCGCTGCTGCCGCTGATGCAGGGGACACAGGGGCTTTTTCAGCGCGTGATCTCCGAAAGCGGCTCCGTTGCGCTCACCTACAGCAAGGATGAATGCCAGCGTCTGACGCAGATGTTGCTGGATGAGACGGGCTGCAGCACCATGGCAGAGCTGACAGCACTGTCGGAAGAGGAGCTGGCGCAGTGCAACCTCAATTTGAACGATTACAACAACTTCCCCGAACGCGATGGCGTTGTTTTGCCGGAAGATCTTTACGCGGCATATGAACGCGGAGACGCGGCGCATGTGGATTTTTTGATCGGAACAAACGCGGATGAGGCACGCTACTGGACATTTGAAATGGGATATTACGTGCCGGGCATTGACGGAGAATTCATCTATCGGCTGATGATGCCCGTGATGTATGAATCTAATATCAAATCGTTTTCCGAAAGTGACCGGGAGAAAGCGCAGACGTTCCTTGCGCTGCAGCATGACAAACAGGTATGGAATATCACGGAATTCTATAACGATATCCTGTTCCGGGTCCCGGCGGCGGCGCAGGCCGGCGCAAACGCTGCAAACGGCGGCAAAGCGTTTGTCTATTATTGGACCTATCCTTCCGCACTGGGCGATGTCGGCGCCTGCCACGCAGTTGAGCTGGCCTATGTTTTCAACAACCTCGATCAGACCATCTATACGGGCAACAACATTGACCCGCTTCTTGCCGCAACGGTGCAGACCATGTGGATCAATTTTGCGCAGACGGGCGATCCGAGCACAGACGACATCGTGTGGCCGCCCTACAGTGAAACGAATCGGGTGAGCATGGTGATCGGCGATAAGTTTGGCACGGAAACCGACCTGCTTTCGCAGCAGCGCGTTTTGATCGAGCCGTTGTTGAAATACGGGTTGAATGGCTGCTATACGAATCTGGATTTCAATGTTCCCACGGTTTGGAAGGTTGTCGGCATCGCTGCCGCACTGCTTGTCGCACTGCTCGCTTTGCTGATCGTCGGCACAGTGCTTTTGATCCGGCGGCACAGGAAAAAGAAATCCGGCAAAGCCTGCTGAAAAACGGATCGGGTCTCCGGACAAGCGGAACCCGATCGTTTCTTTTTTACGCCTTCTCTTAGCGGCGGAGCGGCGTTTTTTCTTTTCCTTCATTTACATATAAATGAATAATCCTACCGCCGGATGTGGAAAACTCTGTGAGTAAAGCGGAAAACTTCACGATTTCCCGGAAAAATCATTCTAAACCAGAAAAAATATGTGGAAAAATTAAAGTTTTCAATAAATTTCACGCAGTTTTCCACAAAGAGAAGCTTTTTACTTTACACCCTCTTTTGCTTTGACAATGCATAACCTTTACAGAAATTCTGCAAATCATTCGCTCAAACGGCGCCCGCAACAGCCGGCTGTCGCGCAAAAACCGTCTCGATGGTCTTTTCGCAGCAGGCGGGGGAGTAGACCCAGCGGTCAATGTGCGTGCCGGAAAGAAAATACTGCGTTTTTGCCGCCGGAACAGCTGCGTCAAAGGCGTCCACGATGATGAGCTTGATCTTCATGCGCTCCGGGATGAGGTTCTTGATATACACGCTGGCCTGCTGCCCGGGCGATACCCCCGGCAGATATTCCGCGAGCCCCGCGAGATTCGGCCGCAGCTCCACAAAAATGCCGTACCGCTCCACAGAGCGCACGATCCCCGGCACGGTTTCGCCCGGGCGGAAAAACGCCGCGTTCTCCTCCCATGTGCCGAGCAGCTCCTTATAGCTGAGCGTGATCCTGCCTGCATCGTCCATATTCTTGACGAGCGCTTTGATGCGCTGCCCCGGCGTGAAGCGCGCGCAGGGGTGGGGGATGCGCGAGACGGAGATCGTGTCGATCGGCATCAGCGCGCTGATGCCCGCGCCGATGTCGCAGAATACGCCGAAGGGTTCCAGATGTGTGACCACGGCGTCGATGATGTCGCCGGGCAGCAGATGCGCGATGTATTCGTTCAAACATTCCTGCTGCACAGCGCGGCGGCTGAGCACAGCGAGCGGGCGGCCGCTTTCGTCGGCGGTAAAACCGGTGATCTTGAACATCACGGGCTTGCCGACACGGGAGATGACCGCGATGTCGCGCACGGAGCCGTCGTCGAGTCCGATCGCTCCTTCTGTGCGCGGGATGATGCCGCGCATCACGCCGAGATCGACATGCAGATCGTGCGCCTTGTCGCACATAACGGCGCGCGCTTCCAAGATTTTTCCGCTGTAAAACGCCTCCTTGAGCGCCGCGCCGGAAGAAAATGCGGCGACGTTGTCCTCGGTGGGGAGAAGATAGCTTTCCGGATAATAGAGTTTCATGGTGAAGTCCTTTCCGCTGCAAGCAGCTTTTTATTGTTTCGTTTCAATATATGTATTGAAAACGGATTTTATTTTGATTGATTGCCCGGAATGATTGATATTTTTGGAATCATTTGGTATAATATATCTTTAGAGACTTGAAAAGGAGATGCTTTATGGACGTGCGTGTGGGCGATGTGCTGGTGATGAAAAAGAATCATCCCTGCGGCGCCAACGAATTTGAGGTCCTGAGAAGCGGCATGGATTTTCGTCTGCGCTGCCGTGGCTGTGCGCATGAGGTGATGGTGCCGCGACGCAAGGCGGAAAAGAACATCCGAAAGATCATCAGGGAGGAGCAGGAAAGCGATGCTTGAAAAACTTGCCGATGTGGAAGCGCGGTTTGTGGAAGTGGATGAAAAGCTTTGCGATCCCGCCGTTGTTTCCGACCGGAAGACCTATGCCGCGCTGATGCGCGAGCGCAAGACACTGCAGCCGGTGGTGGAAACATATCGCGCCTATCAAAGCGCAAAGGCGGCGCTTGATGAAGCGAAGCTGCTGCTTGAAGATCCCGACAGCGACCCGGAGCTGCGCGAGATGGCGCAAGAGGAGGCCGAAGCGCAGAAGGAGATCTGCGAAAAGCTGACAGAGGAGCTGAAGGTCTTGTTGCTGCCGCGCGACGAAAACGACGACAAAAACGTGATCGTGGAAATTCGCGGCGGCGCCGGCGGCGAAGAATCCGCGCTGTTTGCGGGCGTGCTGTTCCGTATGTACGGGATGTACGCCGAACGCAAGGGGTTCAAAACGGAACTGCTCGGCGCCAACGAGACAGAGCTCGGCGGTTTCAAGGAAGTCAGCTTCCTCGTTTCGGGCGAAGGCGCATATTCCCGCTTTAAATTTGAAAGCGGCGTGCACCGTGTGCAGCGCGTGCCGGAAACGGAGTCGCAGGGCCGCATCCATACATCGACCGCGACGGTGGCCGTTCTGCCGGAGGCCGAGGACGTGGATATCGACATCAACCCCGCCGATCTGCAGATCGATACGTTCCGCTCCAGCGGCGCCGGCGGTCAGCATATCAACAAAACGGAATCCGCCATCCGCATCACACACCTGCCGACGGGCACGGTCGTGGAATGTCAGGATGAGCGCAGTCAGCATAAAAACAAAGACAAGGCCATGCGGGTGCTGCGTGCAAAGCTGCTTGAACAGGAGCGGCAAAAGCAGCAATCGACCATTGCCGACACGCGAAAGTCCCAGGTGGGTACCGGCGACCGCAGTGAACGCATCCGCACCTATAACTTTCCCCAAAGCCGCGTGTCCGATCACCGCATCGGGCTGACGCTGTATAAGCTGGAACAGTTCATTAACGGTGATATGGACGAAGTGATCGACGCGCTGATCACCGCCGATACTGCCGAAAAGCTCAAGGCGAGCGGCGAAAACGAAGGATAAAAGATGGAAACAAAACTGATTACGACCACTGACCCGCACGACGAACGTCTGAAGGATGTCGGTAAAATTCTTCGGCGCGGCGGACTTGCCGCCATTCCGACCGAAACGGTCTACGGCCTTGCGGCCAACGCCTTTGACGAAGACGCCGTGCGCGGCATTTACCGGGCAAAGGGCAGACCGTCCGACAACCCTTTGATCGTGCACATCAGCGCGTTTGAACAATGGGAAGCGCTTGTAACAGAGATTCCCGATCGCGCAAAAAAGCTCGCGTCGCTGTTTTGGCCGGGTCCGCTGACCATGATTTTGCCGAAAAGCGAACGCATCGGCCCTGTTGTCAGCGGCGGACTCTCCACCGTTGCCGTGCGCCTGCCGTCGCATCCGATTGCGCGTGCGGTGATCGACTTTGCCGGCGTGCCGCTGGCCGCGCCTTCCGCAAATACGAGCGGGCGCCCCAGTCCGACCAGAGCATCGGATGTGCTGGAGGATCTCGGCGGAAAGATCGACGCCATCGTAGACGCGGGTCCGTGCAGTGTCGGCGTGGAATCCACGGTGCTTTCACTGTGCGGCGATGTGCCGCGGCTGCTGCGTCCGGGCGGCGTAACGCCGGAAATGCTGCGCAAAGTGCTGGGTGAACTTGAGATCGACCCCGCTGTTTACGATCAGCTGCAAAGCGGCGCTGTTGCCGCGTCTCCGGGCATGAAATACAAACACTACGCGCCGCGCGCTGAGGTCGTGCTGCTCAAGGGCAGCTTTGAAGCATTTCGCGCTTATGTTTTATCGCACGCGGACGAACACACGCTTGCGCTCTGCTTTACGGAGGAGGCCGCGCTGCTTCCGGTAAAAACCGTGACGTTCGGCAGCGAAAAGGACAGCCTTTCACAGGCGCAGCGCATTTTTGAAGCGCTGCGGGAAGTGGACCGCTGCGGGGCAAAACGCGTGTATGCCCGTTTTCCGGCGATGGACGGCATCGGCCTTGCCGTGTTCAATCGGCTTGTGCGTGCCGCTGCGTTCCATATCATCGAACTGTGAGGCGCTTATGAAAATTTACGGCTTGACCGGAAAAACCGGTGCTGGAAAATCCACTGCTGCGGCGCTGCTGCGTGAAAAGGGCTGGTATGTGATCGACGGCGACGTGCTCGCGCGGCAGGTGACGCAAAAGGGTTCGCCTGTTTTGCAAACGCTGGCCTCCGTCTTCGGCGCAGACATTTTGCTGCCGGACGGCAGTCTTGACCGCAAGGCGCTTGTGCGCAAGGTAAACACGCGATCGGACGGCAAACAGCAGCTCGATTCGATCACTCATCCCGCAATCGACGCACTGTTGCGCGCCGAGGTGCAAAAGGCGCAAAACGCCGGCTTTACCCGCTGCGTGTTTGACGCGGCGGCGCTGCTGGAAAGTCCGTCCAAAGCGCTGTGCGAAAAAATCATCGTTGTCACCGCGCCGGAACAAATACGTTTGCAGCGCATTCGTTCCCGCGACGGCTTAAGCGAAGAAGATGCGCGTGCGCGGATGCGGATGCAGAAAGAGGACGACTATTATCTTTCACAGGCCGACATCATCATTGAAAACAACACACCGAACGCACTGGAGGCTGCCATTGAAACGCTTGAATAATCCTCGCCGTGTGCACCGCAGGATCCACTTGCGCGCTGTCGTGCTGATTTTGCTGCTGTGTGTGGGCGTCGGCTTTCTGGTCGGCTTCACCGGCAGACTTGCCGTGCGCGGTGTGCTGAAATCATTATATCCGCTGCAATATGAAAAAGAGGTCGAAATCGGTTGTCAGGCGCAAAATTTGCCGCGCTCGTTCGTTTACGCCGTCATCAAATGCGAAAGCGGCTTTGATCCGCAGGCGGTGTCAAATGTCGGCGCACGCGGGCTGATGCAGCTTATGCCGGATACTTTCCGTTGGCTGTGCTCAAAAACCGGTGAGGAATACACCGAAGACGATCTGTTTGATCCGGCAATCAACGTGCGCTACGGCTGCTATCTGCTGCACATCCTGCTGTCGGAATTCGCCGGCGAACAGAGTACGGCGGTCGCCGCCTATCACGCGGGGATCGGCAATGTCGGCAAATGGCTGCAGGACGAGCGTTACAGCGCAGACGGGAAAACGCTGCGCACTATTCCGTTCGGCACCACGGAGCGCTATGTAAAAAGAGTAAAAAAAGTGCAGCGCATTTACGCCGCACTCTACGATTTAGATTAAGGAGGTTCCATTATGGACAAGGAAAAATCAAAGGCTGAACAGCTCAAGGAGCAGTTGTTCCGCAAAAACGAGCACTTCACCGCGCGCTTTGACGCAGATGAAACGGCAAACGCCGACGCGTTCTGCGAGGGGTACAAAGCGTTTTTGAACGGCGCCAAGACCGAGCGTGAATGTTTTTGTTGGATCGTGAAGCACATTGAAGAGGCGGGCTTTGTTCCGTTTGATCCCGACAAGACCTATGCTCCTGGCGACAAGGTCTATTTCGGCAACCGCGGCAAGTCGGTCATTCTTTGCGTCTTCGGCAAAGAGAGCGTTGCAAACGGCGTACGGATCGTCGCGTCGCACATCGACTCTCCGCGTCTGGATCTCAAGCCGACTCCGCTGTATGAAAGTGACGAGCTTGGCTATTTCAAAACGCATTATTACGGCGGCATCCGCAAATATCAGTGGGTCGCCATCCCGCTGTCTCTGCACGGCGTGTTTGTCAAAAAGAACGGCGAAAAAGTCACCGTCCGGCTGGGCGAAGAAGCGGGCGAGCCGCAGTTTGTGGTCACCGACTTGCTGCCGCACCTTGCGGCGGAGCAGTCCAAACGCACGCTGTCTGACGGCATCAAGGGCGAAGAACTGAACATCCTGATCGGTTCGCGCCCGTTCAAGGACGACGAGGGCAGCGAGCTGGTCAAGCTGAATATTCTGCGTCTGCTTAACGAAAAATACGGCATCACCGAAGACGACTTCATTTCTGCCGAGCTGGAACTGGTTCCGGCGTTTCAGGCGCGCGACATCGGTTTTGACCGCAGCATGATCGGCGCCTACGGCCACGACGACCGTGTGTGCGCGTATCCCGCGATGGAGGCGCTGCTTGCCGTTGACGTGCCGGCGAAGACCTCACTGGCCGTGCTCACCGACAAGGAGGAGATCGGCTCCGACGGCAACACCGGCCTGAATTCGGCCTATCTGCATGATTTCATCGCCGAGCTTGCACTGCAGGCAGGCGTGCCCGTGCACCGTGTGCTCGGAAAATCCTCCTGTCTTTCCGCCGACGTCAACGCCGGCTTTGACCCGACCTTCCCGCAGGTGCACGACAAGTTGAACGCCGCGTTCCTCAACCACGGCGCGGTCATTACCAAATACACCGGCGCACGCGGCAAGAGCGGCAGCTCCGATGCGCATGCGGAATTCCTCGGCTGGGTCCGTGCCGCGCTGGACAGCGAAAACGTCTGCTGGCAGATCGGCGAGCTCGGCAAGGTCGATGAGGGCGGCGGCGGCACGGTGGCAATGTATGTTGCCAACATGAACGTGGATGTGGTCGATCTCGGCGTGCCCGTGCTGTCGATGCACGCGCCGTTTGAAGTTGTTGCCAAAAACGACGTTTACAGCACGTTCCGTGCGTGCAAGGCGTACTTTTCGTATGAAAAGTGAGTCGTTAGTCGATAGTCATTCGTCTATAGCAGTTTGAAACCCCGCCGTGAGCGAAAAAGCCGCGGCGGGGTATTTTTTGTCAGATGCTTGCATTTGTGCTTGCGCTATGTTACACTGTGGTGGAAAGATCAAAGCAGGGTGGGACTCTTATGGATGAAACAAAAAAACTGGGCTTCGGCCTGATGCGTCTGCCGAAAAAGCTGACCGGCATCGACATTGCGCAGGTCAAAGAGATGGTCGATCTGTTTATGGAGGCGGGATTCACCTATTTTGACACCGCTTACATCTATCCGGGCAGCGAGGCCGCCGCAAAAAAGGCGTTGGTGGATCGCTATGCGCGCGAGAGCTACACCCTTGCCACAAAGATCAACGCCGCCATTCCGGGGCTGACGGAAAAAATGGTCAAAAGCCAGTTCGAAACCAGCTTGAAGCGCACCGGGGCAGGTTACTTCGATTACTATCTGCTGCACACGCTGATGGACAAAAATGTGCGCAAATACGACAGGTTTGATCTTTGGCAGTTTGCAAAGCAAAAGAAGGCGGAAGGGCTTGTGCGCAACGTCGGCTTTTCGTTCCACGACGGTCCGGAGCTGCTGGATCAGCTTTTGACTGCGCATCCGGATATGGATTTTGTGCAGCTGCAGATCAACTACGCGGACTGGGAAAGCGAAAAGATCGCCGCGCGGCGTAATTACGAGGTCGCACGCGCCCACGGCAAGCAGATCGTGGTCATGGAGCCGGTCAAGGGCGGCAAGTTGGCCGACCCGCCGGAGCAGGTCAAAGCGCTGATGAAAGCCTATGCGCCAAACGCCTCGTTCGCTTCGTGGGCAATTCGCTTTGTGGCGTCGCTGGACGGCATTCTGACCGTCCTTTCCGGAATGTCGAACACGGCGCAGATGCGCGACAACCTCTCGTTCATGCAAGATTTCCGGCCGCTGAACGCCGAGGAGCGCGCCATCATCCGCAAAGCACAGGAGATCTATCAAAAATCCGCTGCCGTTCCCTGCACGGGCTGTGGATACTGCAAAGAGGGCTGTCCGAAAGGCATCGAGATCCCTGCAGTCCTGGAGGCGCTGAACCTGCATCTTGTCAGCGGACAGACTGCCGAGGGCAAGGCGGCGTATGACGCATTGCTGCGCGCAGGCTCTGCACCGGCGTCTGCCTGCATCGGCTGCAAAAAATGCGAGGGCACCTGCCCGCAGCATATCGGGATCACCGAAGCGCTGCAGCAGGCGGCCGGACTGTATGAATAAGAAAAGGCGTTTGTCAACTGAATTGAAAACCTCGCTGTGGATGCGTTCCGCGGCGGGGTTCCTTTTCTTTTTGGCAAGAAAAGGAACCAAAAGAAAACCATGCAAAAAAAGCCTTCCCCATTTCAATGGGGAAGGGGGACCGCTCGCCGCAGGCGAGTGGTGAAAGGGGTTTGCTCATCTGCCGAACAGGCGGGCAAATAGGTTGCGGAACCATTCGATGATGCGCTGGAAGAAGTTGAGGTTTTGCGTGGGAGCTTCGTCTTGGGCGGGCTGAACCGGCTCAGTGCTCGGTGGATTCAAAGGCTCCATCGTCACTTGCGTGCGGCTGAGTTCCGTTTTGCAAACAGAGCAATAGACAACCTCGTCATAGCTGCCGGCGCGATTGTCTGACGCAGGAACAACGTTTTCACGTACAGCCGGTGCAGGCGTATGAGGTTTTGTTGCAGTTTCATGCGGTGTTCTTGAGAGTTCGTCACCGCACTTGATACAATAGATTACTTCGTCATAGCTTCCTTTCGCTTTGCACGTTGCGGCAGCTTCGTTTTCAATAAGCGGCTCTCCCGGCTGATGTTCGTACGTACCACTGGAAAACAAAAGATCAGATTGGAGAATGTCAGATTTCAAATTTGAAAGATTGCAGGCTGGACGAATTCCATAATAGGTGCGACTGACATCGTTGCTGCCGCGTGCCTCACCATTGTGACGGACAGGGCATACAAAATGGGAATAGTTGCCGGGCGACCGTAGCCACCACACGGAATTGCCGTTGTCCGTAGAGGTGGTGTCACTATAGACGTAAAGTCCCTGGCATTTTGCATAGTCCGTCCCTTTTGCCTTTCTTGCGGCATCGAATGTAGCAGAGGAGGATGAGAAGCCATAGGCAGGATTGATGGCATCTGGATAAGACAGCAGGAAGATTTTGTCGTTCGTGGGGTTGCTGTTGTACTGCGGATAATTCGGGTTTCCATACGACAAGGGATCATAGGCGTCGTTGTTCAGTGCTGTCGTTTTGATTTTTGCCTTTTGACCTGTGGTGAATGCCGTTTCATAAAAATCATAGTTCAGCCAGTTGCGGATAGAGGATGTTGCGTAATCGTTGGCATAGAAATCCGAACCCATCCATCTCCAGTATATGTTATTCGCATAGCAAATCGTATTCTGATAGGCTTGGGAATCAATGAGATTTTCACACATGATATAGCCGATAGACGGATCAAGAATCCGCCACGTCAGCGGCTCATATTTGAAATAATAAACATGATTTGACGCATAACCGTTGTCATCCTGATAGGTTCTGTCGGATTGATATCCTGTATTACTCGGGCGATAATCGGAAAACGTCACTGCACGATACTTTATTCCGTTGCAGAAAAAATCTGCAAATTGCATGTAATCGCTCGACCGCATGTTGCCGTCGCTCCATGAACCTGTGCCAGTGAAATAATTATAGCTTTTCCATGTTGCAGCGTTCGCAGCGTTTTTCAGTGCGGTTGTTTCGTCAATGCGCGTTTGTGGGTAGGTGCCAAATTGAATGTGATCACCAACGCTATACGCCTGAGCCTTCGGGAACAGTTCAATACCAGCAAACCCCGCCACTGGCATGGCCAGCACGACCATCAGCACCGCCAGCAAAACAGGCAGCGCTCTTTTTGTTTGTTTTCGGACTTTTTTCATGTTTGACTTTCTCCTTTCGGAAATAAAATAGAGTTTTGAGGCAACAAAAAAGCGCCTCATATGAGACGCATAAAAAGTGCATCTCATTTCGTCGCCAAACAAAAAAGATCTCAGCTTATTGCACAGCATGACAAAGTGTGCGCGCAGGAGATAACAGATGCACCTTTTTATTAGGTTGCACCTCCTGCACGTTTATATCATGCATGCATAAAAATATCTGTGAAATAAGCTTCACTTTTTTGTTTGGCACCTATACTTTATCATATTCTCCGAAAGAAGTCAAGCTTTCCACAAAAAACGGGCGGCTCACAGCCGCCCACATTGATTTTCATTTCATGCCGCCGCAAAAAACGCGCACGGCTATTCCACATGCTAACGACTACCGACTAACGACTTTCGACTTTATTTATTTTCATCAAACGCAACCACCTGATTCTTTTCGGCCGATTCGAAGATCGCTTCGATCAGCTTCAGGCAGCGGCGCATCTGACGGTGGGTGACCGTCTGCGTTTTGCCGTTTCTGAGCACGTCATAGATGTTGTCGTAGTACTGCTCCCATTTGCCGCTGATCTTTTCCAGCGGTGCGTCATGGATCGTTTCGTCCGTGCGCGGCGCCATGGTCTTTGTGATGCCCGTGCCTGCCTTGACGGGAACGGAGTCGATCTTGTCCCAGTTGTGCACGAGGGTCATCTTGCCGTTCAGATCCCAGTCCTCGATCACGGCGGAGCCGTTTTCACCGAGGATGTACCAGCGCGGCAGGGTGATGAAGTTGTTTGTGGTGACTTCCACAGCGTAGCGCAGCCCGTTTTCAAACTGCAGCTCGCAGTAAAAGCCGTCGTCGCACTCGTCGTTGGTGATGTGTGTGGTCTGTGCCCAAACGCTTTGCAGCTTAACGTTGTCGTTCATCGTCAGTGCCTGGTCGAGCAGATGGACGCCCCAGTCGAGCACCATGCCGCCGCCGTGGCCCTTTTCTCTGCGCCAGTCGCCGGGAATGCCGCGCGAGCCCTGCACACGCGATTCAATGCGGAACACCTTGCCGAGCTTGTTTTTTCGGACAATGTTCAGCATGGTCAAATAATCATCGTCCCAGCGGCGGTTCTGATGCACGGTGAAGAGCTTTCCGGTCTCCTTGGACACGGCAATCATTTCATCCAGCTCTGCAAGGCTCATGGCCACGGGCTTTTCCGAAATCACATTTTTGCCCGCACGCATCGCCGCAATGCAAAGCGGCTTGTGCACGTCGTTCCATGTGGCAACGACCACAAGCTCCAGCTCTTTGTCTGCAAGCACATCCTCAAAAGAGGCGTAGGTGTGAATGCCGCGTTCTCTTGCCGCGTCCAATCGTTCGGGGTCAATATCCCACACGCCGGCGAGGGTGAATTTTTGCATCTCTGAGATGCGGCGCGTGTGCCAGCCGCCCATACCGCCGTATCCGACGACTGCAACTTTGATCTCTTTCATATCGGTTCCTCTTTTCTGGCTTATACCCACCACATATCGCCGGGCTGTTCGCCGATCATACAGCGCTTGAGCATGGAGACAGCGCGCTCCAGACCTTCCTTCTGACTGAGAATGGAGTCCTCGTGCTCAATGGAGATTGCGTGATCGTAGCCGACCATGCGCAGGTTGCTGATGATGTCTTTCCAATAGAGTTCATCGTTGCCGTAGCCGACGGAACGGAACACCCAGGAGCGATGGATCTCGTCGCCGTAGGGCTTGGTGTCGAGCACGCCGTTGACAGCGGTGTTGTATTTGTCGACCTTGGTATCCTTGGCGTGGAAGTGGAAGATCGCGTCACCCAGCGCGCGGATGACCGCAACAGGCTCCATGCCTTGCCAGATCAGGTGGCTCGGGTCAAGGTTCGCGCCAAGTGCGGGACCGATCTCCTTGCGGATACGCAGCATGGACTGCGTGTTATAGACGCAGAAGCCCGGATGCAGCTCAAAGCCGATCTTGTCCACACCGTGGTCGGCGGCGAATTTGACAAACTCCGCCCAGTAGGGCAGCAGAACGTCGTTCCACTGATAGTCTAAAATGTCTGTGAATTCGTTTGGCCACGGGCAGGTCACCCAGTTCGGGTTTTCCGATGTCGGGCAGTCACCCGGGCAGCCGGAAAACGTATTGATCTGATGAACATCGAGCTTTTCCGCCAGCAGGATCGCCTGGCGCATTTCGGTGTCGAAGTTCTTTGCGATCTCCTTGTTCGGGTGCACGGGGTTGCCGTGGCAGCTGATGGCGCTGATGCCGACGCCGTATTTTTCAATGAGGTCCTTGAATTCCTGCAGCTTGCTTTCGCTGTGCAGCAGAACTTCCGGATCTGCGTGCTGTTTGCCCGGATAACCGCCGGCGCCGATCTCCACCATCTCGATGCCGAGAGAGGTGAAGTATGCCAGTGCCTTTTCCAGCGGCCAGGAGCCGAGCATGTTGGTCAATACGCCGAGTTTCATGTTGCTTTGTCTCCTTTACAGCAGAGGTTTCAGATAAGCCGCGCTCTTTTCGATGCATTCCAGCGACGTCAGGCCGCGCGTCGGCTCGTCAATTTCAACAACGGCCCATTCCGTGCCGCTTTCCTCGGCGGCTTTGAGAATGGCGGGCATGTTCTGCAGGCCCTGTCCGACCGGGCGGAACTCAAAGTCGCCGACCGTCTCGTCTTTTTGACCGTCGTTCACGCCGATCAGCGCATACATGTTCTCGCTCTTTTTGCCGGCAAAATCCTTGAGGTGGATAATGTCCACACGGCCGGCGTATTTACGCACATATTCGGACGGATCTTCGCCGCCGACGTTGACCCAGCAGGTGTCAAGTTCTGCTTTGAGCAGATCTGCCGGAATGATGCGGTAGAGCATATCAAGCACATATTCGCCGTCTTTTTTTTCAAATTCCACATCATGATTGTGATAGGCGAGGAACATGCCGAGTTCTTTGACCCGTTTGGCAAGCGCAATGAGCTTGGGGAGATTCTGCTCGAACCCGGGATAACCCGGGCGATATTCTTCGCTCATCCACGGAATGGCAACGAATTTGCAGCCGATGTCCGCATAGGTTTGCAGCACGTTTTCGTCGCCGAGCATCTCATGCAGCGCCACATGCGCCGAAACGGGAACGAGGTCGTATTTTTCACACAGCGCTTTGACTTCTTCGGCGCTTTTGTCGAAAAGACCGGCAAACTCCACGCCTTCATAGCCCATGTCCCGGACCTTTTTGAGAGTTCCTTCAAAGTCTTTGCCCATCTCGTCACGGACGGAGTAAAGCTGTACACCGAGTTTCATAAGTCATCATCCTTTATAAAGCATATTAGAAATGTATTGAATCGTATAGTCCACGCCCCAGTCACCCATGTCGCCTTCCCAGGTGCGGGAGTGCGGCTCGATGGAGAGCATGCCGTCGTAGCCCTGCGCGTAAAGCAGACCGAAAACGGCGTTCCAGTTGGTGCCGTCCAGTCCTGCAGGCGGATCGTCCACATGATCCCCGGCAATGTTGAGCGTGCCTTTGACGTGAAAGTGATAGATGCGATCGCCGAATTCGCGGATCTCCGCGAGGTAATCGCCGTGGTGAACGTTGATACAGTGCGACGGGTCAAATTTGATTCCCAGTTCCGGCACCGCTTCAAGCACGATGCGCCAGGTGGCGGGGTCGCGGATGAAGTTGCCGCCCCAGTCGCAGTTGTAAACTGCGACCTTGACGCCCTTTTCTTTTCCGTAATCCACGACGGTGCGCAAAAAGTTGACGGAAGCGTTCAGATTGTCGAGGTAGGTCAGCTCATCCACATAGTTGACGCCGGTGTTGAACACAGGCGCGCCGAGCTCGGCGGCTATGTCGATCAGCCGCTTTGTGTTCTGCAATCCTTCTTCCAAAAACGTGCCGTCGGGCGCGATCTTCTTTTCGTTCCAGCGGCCGAGCGCGCCGAGGTGCAGATCATAGTCCGCATAGGCTTTTTTCAGCGCCGGAACGCGTGCGGCGAGAATGTCGATATCCGCGCCGCCGTTGTAGCAGTATTCAAGATAGTGCAGACCCTTGTCCGCCGCCCATTTTGCGCTTTCGACGTCGGGGTCGGTGATGATACCGAGCTTCATAGCCATACGATCACCTTAGACTTCCGGGATCTCAATGGCGATCTCTTTGCCGCAGGCAGCGGAACGGACGATGCCGTCGATGATCGCCTGGTTGAACACGATCTCCGAAGAAGGAACGGTCGGCTTGCCGCCCTCCTGAATGGCGTCCACAAAGGCGCGCAGCTTTTCCAGGAAGAGGTTCTTCGTCGGCTTCAGGGGCACTTCATAAACGATCTCTTCGCCGCAGACGGTCTTATAGATCTTCAGCGGCTTGTCAAATTCGCCGTTCCAGCAGTCGGTGGAGGGAATGCGCAGACCGCCCTTGGTGCCGAGAATGATCGCGTCGCCCGGAGTGTCCATGTTCATGGCCCAGGAGATGCGGAAGTCGAGGATGATGTCGCCTTCCAGACGCACGAAGCCGGCGGCAAAATCATCCACGCCGAATTTGTCGGCATATTCGGGATGGCCGGGATAATAGCCGGGGTCTGTGCCGAAGAACGCGGAGGTGTAACCGGAAACGGTCAGCGGCTTCGGATAGCCGACAGCGCCCAGCAGCATGTCAAGGGAATAGGAGCCGATATCGCCCACAGCGCCGATGCCGCCGGTTTCTTTTTCGATGAAGGTGGTGCCGAACGGGGTCGGGATGCCGCGGCGTCTGCCGCCGCCGGACTGCAGATAATAGACCTTGCCCAGCTCGCCGGACTGTACGATCTTTTTGATCATCTTCATGTTTTCGCTCATGCGCGGCTGGAAACCGATCGTGAGGATCTTGCCGCTGCGCTTTTCGGCGCGCATGACTTCGATCGCTTCGTCGAGCGTGACAGTGAAGGGCTTTTCAAGCATAACGTTGATGCCCGCATCCAGCGCGTGGATGGCGCAGGGGGCGTGCTGGCAGTTATAGGTGCAGATGCTCACGCCGTCAAGGTCTTTTTCCGACGCAAGGAGCGCTTCGTCGCTCTCATAGATGTGCGCGTTTTCCAGACCGAACTTTTCGGCAAATTCCTTTGCTTTGCCCGGCACGAGATCGGCCAGCGCGACGATTTCCACATCGTCCATCTCTTTATAGCATTCAACATGGCTTTCCGCGATCCAGCCTGTGCCGATGATGCCGATCTTGACGGCCTTTCCGCCTTTTTTTGCTTTTTCTTCGTGAATTTCCTTGAACGCGTCCAATCCGGCTGCGTTTGCCATAGTACATTCCTCCTTGAAGTACAGATAATGGTAAAAACAACAAAATGTTGCTTATCTAATTTATACCATGTTGTCCAACAAATGTCCAACAAAAAGAATCACAATTTCATGGAATTCAAAAAAAATTAACAATTCATTTTTTTCTTTGCTGGACATTTGTTGGACAAATTATGGTAAAATCAAAAAAACATAAACGGAGGTCGTTTTTATGTATGAACTGCTCAAACGAATGGTGCTTTATTTTTTCTGTGTGCTCACCATGTTTCCGGCGTATCTGAACTATCGCAGGGACCAGCCGTCCTTTGACATCACGCAGATCGCCGACGGGGACGTCATCACGGTCGTGAACGCGAATGTGCGCGGTTTTGATCAGGACGACAAGGGCAACATTCACTGGTTTGTGCGCGCGCCGCTGCTTGTGAAAACGCTGGAAAAGGCTGCGCCGGACATTCTCGGCATGCAGGAAGTTGCCAAGGTGCAGTATACCTATTTGAAAAAATCCCTCAAGGGTTATGACAGCGAGATCCTTTATTCCGACGACGGCGCGTTTTCCGGCAGCAACCCGATCTTTTACAACACGGGCAAGTTCGATCTGGTGGACAAGGGCAGTTTCTGGGTGAGCGAAACGCCGCAGGAGATGTCCAGGGGCTGGGACGCGGCATGCTATCGCGTGTGCACTTTTGTTGTGCTCAGCCAAAAGAGCGACGGCAAACACTTTGCGGTGTTCAACACACACCTGGATCACGTCGGTCAGCAGGCGCGCATCAATGGGATTAAAATGATTGTCGAACGCATGAAACAATACGGCGACATTCCGTGCATCCTGATGGGCGACATGAACTTTGCCGTGGAAAGCGGTACGGCTTACCGCACGGCGCTGACTTATTTTGACAACGCGAAGTATTGCACCACGGATTCCGACGACGGCCCGACCTGGCACGGTATCGGCTGGAACACGTCGTATTCTTCGGAGATCGACGACTTCTTCTTTATCTCCAAAACGGGCATCGACGTGAAGCAGTATCGCATTCTGCGCGACAGCTACGACGGCGTGTATCCGAGCGATCACTATCCGATTCAAATGAAGCTCACGCTGAGCGACGTGAATGCTGCGGACGATCTGACGCCGGGCGAAGTCGTGCCGATCGACCATCCGATCATTCTGCATTGAGGTTTTGAAGAGATGAAAGAACAATGCAAACTGCTGCCGTTTGATTTTGCGGCAAAGAGTGCACAGATCGATTGTATCCATTTCCTTAACACCGGAAACTCCGATGCGATCCTGCTCGAAAGCTGCGGGCATTTTGCCATGGTGGATGGCGGCGAAGACACCGACAACCCGCGCGGCTTTCCGGCGCTGGATCTGCCGGGCTATGAGCAGCGTGTGCTCGCTTATCTCAAAGCGCACGCGGCGGACGAAAGCGGAAAGGTGCATTTGGATTTCATTGTCGGCACGCACGCGCATTCCGACCATCTCGGCGGTTTTGATACGATTCTTGCCGACCCGGATGCGACGGTCGACCGCGCATATCTCAAAAAATATGACAGCAGCCGCATCAACGACGCGGAAAATACGGAATGGGACAATCAGGAGGTCTATGACCAGACGATCGCCGCACTGCGGGCAAGGAACATTCCCGTGATTTCCGAAATGAACGGCACGCCGTTTCAGCTCGGCAATTTTAAAATCACGCTGCTGAACACAGACGACCCCGCGGTTGAAGAGAAGGTTGGGGAGAACGACCAGTCTATCGGGATGCTCATTGAAAAGAACGGCACACGCATCTTCCTCGGTGCGGATTTGGAAGACGCCACCGGCGATTTGACACGGCTTGCGCCGCAAATCGGAAAGGTTGATCTGTTCAAGCTGTGTCACCACGGCATCGACGGCAACAATCCCGCGTTTTTGATCGAAGCGCTCATGCCGCGCATCTGCGTGCTCACAAGCTATGATGCTCAGCACAACCAAGAATCGCGCGCGAGAATCAAAGACATCTGTAATGCGCAGACTTATCTTACCGGTGTGGAAGACGGGGTGCTCGCTGTCATCGGTGACAAAGGCGAGATCGAAGTTTTCGGACATATTCATAACGATACATAAAGGAGAAAAACATTGAACAAGGGTTATTTCGACGGCAGCATGCCGCGCAAGGTGCTCGAATATTATCTTTCCCACGCGGCGAGCGCGCAGTGGATCTCCATGAGCGACACGCTGGACGACGACATCCGCGTGGTGCTGAAAACGGGGCTGAAATTCCTCGGTCGCGCCGCCGGGATCTGGAAGGGCGACATGCCCGAGGAGGCGCATTTTGCAAAGGTGAAGGCTGCGGCGGACAAGATCCACGCTGCAGACCCGGAGATCATTTTGCAAGCCTGCATCTTTGAGGCGATCTACCGCGAGGATGTGGAAAATGTGCCGGTACCGGCATGGGTGTTTGAAGCGTTCGGTCTGCCGGTCGAAACGCGAAATTTCAACTATGACGCCTGCCTGTTCCCGAAAGGCACCGACACCTGGGACTGCATGCCCGACATTTCGCAACAGGAAGCGCAGATGTGGTTTTATTACCGCGGCGTACGCTATATCGACAGCGGCTATGAGGCGTTCCACATGGGACAGATCCACCTTTATACGGGTCATGACCGCGGTTACAAGAGCATCGGCAAAGTGCTTTCCATGCTGCGCGCCTACGGCAAAGCGCACGCGCGCCGCCACAAGGTCATCTTTGACGCGCACTCCCATTCGCTGGTGGTGAACGGTCATAGCCTGCTCGATTACAACGCCATGCCCTTCACGCGTTTTCCGATCCTCGACCGCCCGGGCGAAAAGCTGGTGCTGGTGCGCGAGGGCAAAAGCGGCGGAGGCATTTCGCCTGAAGGCGTTTATGAAGAAGCGCTGCCGTTCCTGTATGAATATGACAACTGGGGCGGCAGGGACAAGTGGGCCTATGAACACCAGAGCTATGAAGAACGCGCCTGGAACCAGTGGTGGGGCGGAGACCAGATCTCCTGGTTCGCCTGCCAGCCCGAAGAGGAGCGCAACAAGTTCCTGGATTATTCGTTCAAATGGACGGCGATCAACAACCCCGACGGCTTTTTCCTGTTTCCGCTCATGCGCGGGCTCGGCGAGGGCGGTGACGGCCAAAGCACGACTTATAAGCTCAATAACCGCTCCGACGCGTGCCCCGACGGCTTTTCGCAGGAGGATGCGGCGGCAAAGCTTTTGCACGAAGGTTACGATAGATTCCGCGCTCTGGGCAATCCTTCCATGCTTGATTACGGCGGCAAAAACGAGGACGACCCCGAGACCGGTGTGCGCTATCCCGAAAAGGTCGTGCTTTACGGTTCTTTCCAGCCCTATGTCGGCGCGGTGGCGGACGATTCCAACAGCGAGATCACGCGCATGTATTACATCGGCGGCGGAAAATACGCGCTGTCGTTCGTGATGCCGTTTGCCGGAACGTATGATTTTGCCGTTTCCACCTGGGGCACGCTGAGTGCCTGCGTGAGCACGGCGCACGCGTTTCCTTTCAGCGGTACGGGCAGCAAAGGCGCACTGAAGATTGCGCAGGACAACACCGTTGTGCGTGTCATTTTCGATTATATGACGAACGAGATCACGGTTGAGACCCTTGCTTGATGCATACCTGCCCAAAAACTCATTCCGAAAGAGAAAAAATTTATTGAACAATGCCATGAAATGAGCCCGAAATCTTGACAGATGTCAAATTTTGGGGTATGATATTGGATACAACATAGTGATGTGACTTGGAGAAACCACTATGGAGAAAACATATTAAAAGGAGTAACACTATGGACAAACTCATCTATCTTGTGCCCGTTGTCAGTGTGCTCGGTCTGCTCTTCGCGCTGTTCCTTGCGCTGAAGGTCAAAAAGCAGGATCCCGGCACTGCCCGCATGAAAGAGATCGCCGCTTCCATCCATGAGGGCGCGACTGCTTTCCTCTTTTCCGAGTACAAGATCATCGTCATCTTCATTGCCGTGATCTTCCTCGCCATCGGCTTTGCGCTGAAAAACTGGCTGGAGGCTGTGTGCTTCCTGGTCGGTGCCGTGTTCTCCATCGCGGCCGGCTATTTCGGCATGCAGGTGGCAACGCTCGCGAATGTGCGCACTGCGAACGCAGCGAAGGAAAAAGGCATGGCGAAAGCGCTTTCCGTTGCGTTTTCCGGCGGCGCGGTCATGGGACTTTGCGTGGCGGGCTTCGGTCTGCTCGGCATCTCCGTGATCTATGCCATCACCAAGAACGCCGATGTGCTCTTCGGCTTTTCGCTCGGCGCTTCCTCCATCGCGCTGTTTGCCCGTGTGGGCGGCGGCATCTACACCAAAGCTGCCGACGTCGGTGCAGACCTTGTGGGTAAGGTCGAAGCAGGAATCCCCGAAGACGACCCGCGCAACCCGGCGGTCATCGCCGATAACGTGGGCGACAACGTGGGCGACGTGGCCGGCATGGGCGCCGACCTGTTCGAAAGCTACGGCGGCGCTGTGATCTCCGCAATGACGCTCGGTCTTGCGTTTGCAAGAGACGTGAAGGGTCTGCTTTTCCCGCTGCTGATCGCCGCGCTTGGCCTTTGCTCGTCTGTGATCGGCACCTTCTTTGTCCGCGGTGAAAAGAACCCCGCAAGATCGCTGAAGATCGGTACATACGTCGCTTCCGGCGTTGTGCTCATCGGTTCCCTTGTGCTCAGTAAGGTGCTGCTCGGCTCCTATCTCTTCGGCGTCACCATCGTCGCCGGTCTGATCGTCGGCGTGCTGATCGGCTATTTCACCGAGGTCTATACCTCCGACGCCTACCGTTTCGTCAAAAAGATCGCAGAGCAGTCTGAGACCGGCTCCGCGACGAACATCATCTCTGGTATCGCCACCGGCTTCCAGTCCACAGCGATCACCATCGTCCTCATCTGCATCGGCATCTTTGTTGCTTTCTTCTGCGGCAACAAGGTCGGCGGCTTCTCCGGCGGCATCTACGGCATTGCGCTTGCGGCTGTCGGTATGCTTTCCACCACCGGCATCACCGTGGCGGTCGACGCTTACGGCCCCATCGCGGACAACGCGGGCGGCATTGCCGAGATGAGCGGTCTGGACGAATCGGTCCGCAACATCACCGACAAGCTCGACTCCGTCGGCAACACCACCGCTGCCATGGGCAAAGGCTTTGCGATCGGTTCCGCGGCGCTCACCGCGCTGGCGCTGTTCTTCTCCTATAAAGAAGCGGTCGGCCTGCAGAGCATCGACATCCTTAACAGCAACGTTGTTATCGGCCTGCTGCTCGGCGGTATGCTGCCGTTCATTTTCTCCGCATTCACGATGGAATCCGTTTCCAAGGCTGCGCATCAGATGATCGAAGAAGTCCGCCGTCAGTTCCGTGAGATCCCCGGCATCCTGCAGGGCAAGGGCAAACCCGATTACAAGACCTGCGTTGCGATCTCCACCAAGGCTTCCCTGCGTGAAATGATCGTTCCCGGTCTGCTTGCCGTGGCCGCGCCGCTGTTCATCGGCATCCTGCTCGGCACTGACGCGCTCGGCGGTCTGCTTGCCGGTTCGCTCGTCACAGGCGTTCTGCTCGCAATCTTCATGTCCAACGCCGGCGGCGCTTGGGACAATGCGAAGAAGTACATCGAAGGCGGTCATTTCGGCGGCAAGGGCAGCGAAAGCCACAAGGCAGCCGTGGTCGGCGATACCGTCGGCGACCCGTTCAAAGATACCTCCGGCCCGTCGATCAACATCCTCATTAAGCTGATGACGGTCGTCTCGCTCGTTTTCGCACCGCTGTTTATCGCAATCAACAACGGCGCCGGTCTGACCGGCTGATTCCAAATTTAGAAGGACGTCTCTTCGGAGGCGTCCTTTTTTGATGCGCTAATGTGATAAGAATCAAAAAAGTGTTGTCTTATGAAGGGTCGTCTTTTCCCGGAAAATAAGAAAACGCCTATGATTGCAAAGCGTTTCGATGTATAAATCGTGTGAGAGGGAAGGCTGCGTTATTGCGGTCCGGACCAATATCGGCACAGAGAAAGATCAAAGAAATGTTTAATGCCGGGCTGCAGGAAAAGCTGCATCAAAAGATCAAAGAGTCGGGTCTTGCGAAAAAAGCGCAGATGGACGCTTTGCCGGTCATCACACCACCGGGCGGAGCAACAGAATAAAAGGGCTGTTTCACGGAACCGGTGATGATTCCCGCGAAAACAGCCTTTTTGATTTGCAATGTACGCTTTGGGAGCGTTTTTATTTTGCCTGCCGCAGCCGCTCTGTGTTGAGCAGTCCGAGCCGTTTTGCCTGTAGCACAGTCTCCATCTGCAGCAGCGAAATGTTGGCGGCCGCTGCGAGAATGCCGGATAAAATATCAAAAAGCATGGAGTCGATGATGGCCTGCTGCGGAATGCCCAGCCAGGTGAAGAGCACCGCAAACGCCAGCAGGTTCGCACCGGGCACCGGCGGAGTGGTCACAAACAGGAGCTGCACGAAAAACACGATTGCAACGAGCCAGAACAGATTGAAGCTGACATCGTAGATGCTTGCGGCGAACATTGTGAAAATCAGCGTACCCAGCGCGGTAAACGGCATATACAGCACGACGCCCTGCGGCAAACTGAGCTTTGCAAAATTGGCGTCTACGCCCAGCAGCCGCACGCAGACGTTTTGTGCCGATTGCAGCGTTTCGTCCAGTGTGCCTGAGCGCAGGGTCAACAAAAACGGAGCGCTCAGTTTTTTGGTCATCACACGGAACGGAACGTGCATACGCACGCAGAACAGCGAGGTACAGACCAACAGCAGCAAAACCGTTACGGCGGCCGAAAGCAGCAGCGGCTTCCAGGTGTTCACCAGCAGCTTTGTCTGTTTGGTCCAGATCTCCAGGCAAAGGAAGAGACCGACCATGACAGGCACAACGGCGCTGAACCCCTTGGCGGTCTGTAGGCCGAGCACATTGACCTGCCGGACGGCGTTTTTCAAGGATTTTACATGTTCGCCGCCGGCGAGCAGCACAGCGCCGAGCAGCAGCGCCAGCAAAAAGAGCTGCGGCGTGTCGGAGTTGATGAAGGGTTCAAAGATGTTGTTCGGCGTCAGCATCTGCAGCAGATGACGCCATTCTTCGAAAAGCTCCTGCAAGGTCATCTGTGTGTTGACCTCTTTGAACAGGAAGAACGGTGCGGTGCAAAGCTGAGAGGCTGCAACGAGCAAAAAGCTGAAACAAAAGTAGCGGCCGACTGTGTGCACGGTGCTGCCGCCCTGCCGGGTGATGCCGGTGGAGTTGAGCATCGTGGTGACCACCATCAAAAAGACGATCGGTCCGGCAGCGGCCGTGAGCAGTTTGATCCAGATATCAAAAACAGGGGAGAGGAACAGATCGACGATGGTCTGCGTGACTGTATCCGGCAACAGCCACAGGCCGAGCACACCGGCGGCGCAGCCGATTGCGAACGCAAGCAGCGTTTTGAGCACAGGGTTCATCTGCTTGACCGGCAGCGCCAGACGCAGTTGGTTTTTTCCGTAGCTGTAGCTGTATTTCGGGGTCAGACCGAGCGCTGTGACCAGCGAGCTGTTCCATTCGCCGAGCTCTTCCGCCGTTTCACTCAGCGGATTGAACGGCTGCCCTTTGATCTCCACACGCAGTGTCGGACGCCGAAGCGTCGGGTCGATGGCGGCGATAACCGCTGTGGCTTCCGTAAACTGTTCCTGCATTCGCAGCAGGATCTCCTCAGCCAGAAGGCATACACGCAAGCAGGCTTTGCGGTCGGCTTTGAACGACTGCATCTGGGTTTGCAGCCATGCTGAAAAATCTTCGATTCCTTTTGCCGAAAGATCAAATGCGGCCTCGCGGGTTTTAACGATCATCTGTTTGCTCCTTCCCTCGTTTTTGTCCGTAAAAACGGGAACTCTTATGAAAACCGGACGCAGTTTGGTCTTGCGCCCGGTGAAAGTTAATTCTCTTTTTTGGAAACTGCTTCCTGAATGGCATTGATCAGCGCTTCTTTTGCTGCACGTTTTTTCGAAATGGCGTCAAAAAGGAACTTTGTCAGCTCCTTGGCGGCGACCTCGTTGCTTTGGGCGGTCGGATGACCGTGCAAAACCACGCCCAGACGCGCCATGTCGAAGTTGAGCGAGGTGCAAAGCACGCTTGTGTCGCCGTTCTTTTTGTTGAACGCCTTCACCGCTTTTTCAATGTGCGGATACATCTTGTCGTTCATGTCGCCGAGCACGCAGACGATCGGCACGCCGGGGTTCTTTTCACGCACGAGCTCCAGCAACTCCTTGTATGCCTTTTCAAATTCCTTGCGGCGCTCCTTGTTCGTGCAGTAGGTGTGGTCGTTTGTGCCGAGGTTGATGACGATCAGATCCGGCAGCGGCGACGGGAAGAACCACTGCGGTGTGACGCCGCCGACAGACAGGCAGTCCACGGCTTTGCCGTATTGTTTGGCCAGCACGTTTTCGCTGTTGATCTTTCCGGTGCTTGTCCAGCCAGAAACAACGCCGTAGCCGGAATAGGCGATGCCATAGCTTTCCGCGTCCAGCGCCTGTGCGGTGAGGTAGGCGTAGGTTTTGCTGTAGTTCTCCGTGCGGGTGGAAAACTCGCCCTTGCGCTTTTCGTGGTCAACGCCGAAGCCGGCCGTGATGGAGTCGCCGATGAATTCAATGACCTGCTTGCTTCGCTCGGTGGGCATAATGTCCATACTTCCGTACAGCCGCACGCCGGAGATGCCGACGCAGGAATACATGGATTCCGACAGCTTGATCACACGCACGACGGCCTCGCTGTCAAACGCGTAAAACGGCACGGCGACGGTCTGCTTGGCGCTTTCCAGCACAGTATCGACGACCATCTCATCGTTGACGAACACCGCGATGCGCGGCTTATGCTGCTCCTCCAGCGCGTCGCCGTTTTCCACAAGCATGTCCAGTGAAAGGGACGTGCCGTTGCAGCGAAACTCAACGCCGCAGCCGGAAAAAGAAAACCAGAGTGCGCCGCGGGCGGGATAAGTGCGGCCGATCGGGCGCACATGGTCGGCGTCTGCCGAAAACTCCAGCAGACGCATGGAATCATAGGTCACGGGTACGCGCTCGTTTTTTTCTGCGTCTTCCCGTGCAGGTGCAAACGCCTGCCGGACAGAGCTGCTGCCGAAAAACAGCAGAGCTCCGACAAGGATCAGAACGGCGAGGCTCAGCACGATCGGTTTCCATCTGAGTTGCATGAAAAAGCTCCCTGAAGCGGATACATGCGGCATCCGCAGAATACCTTTTTATTTTAGCACATTTTGTCGAACAGGTCAATCCTTTTTTCGCGCGGCGCAGGGAATCCGGAAAAAACCGGACGGTAAAGCGGCGAAAAAATGTTATTGAAAAATTTGAAAAAACTCTTGACAATTCATGGGAACGGTGGTATAGTATGTAGGCAGTCGCGAGAGTGGCGGAATAGGCAGACGCGCACGTTTGAGGGGCGTGTGGGGTGACTCGTACGGGTTCAAGTCCCGTCTCTCGCACCAAAATCTTTGGTCCCGAAGTCCTTGGTTTTACAAGGACTTCGGGAATTGTCTTTTATGGACGGAAAAACAAGGTATTTATCGTGGTATTTACATTGTATTCCCTCAATCTGTTATAAATTGGAAGGAAAGATCGTAAATACCATTAAATACCACAGGAGACATTCAAGAGCTTTGCAACCTCATCGATTGCCTGTGCGTTTGCCTGCTGCACGGCATGGGCGTAGATATTGAGCGTTGTGCTGGTTTGCGAATGACCGAGAATTGCAGAAATCGTTTTGACATCCATTTTTGCGTTGATGATTCCGTTCGTTGCAAATGAATGCCGAAAAGCGTGAAGGCCGTGAAACGCCAGATCATGCGCTTTGCAAAACTTCTGCAGCCACCAGTAGGGCGTGCGCGGATTCATCGGTCTGCCATCCCACTGCGTAAACAGTCGATCCGATTCCAACCAAAGGTCACCGCATTGCACCCGCTGTTTGTTCTGTTCAAACTTCAGCTTTTTCAAAGTTTGCAAGAGCAGCGGCGGTGCAATGATCGATCTTCGGCTGGATTTTGTTTTTGTTCCGCCTGTATAAACGCCGGTTTCCTTATTCCGATAATTGCTGGTGCGCACAATGGAAAACAGACCTGTTTCGAAGTCAATGTCGTGCCATTCCAGTCCGAGTGCTTCGCTGATGCGCAATCCGCAGAAAGCGAGAAAGAAAATGCAGGCTACATACTTGATCGGTGCTTCATTTGCAAGCGTTTGCAGCAGAGCCTGCTCTTCTTCCAATGTGTAGACCTGGATATCTTTCTTTTCTTCCTTGGTGGTTTCAACACCAACACATGGGTTTCGATCAATCATGCCGCATTTGATCGCGTAGCGCATCACATCGGAAATAAAAGTCAGGTAATGCTTTTGTGATTTTTGACCTAAGCCTTTGCCTGTTTTCCGGTTGACGCCGTCTTTGCCCAAGCTCAAAATAAATGCCTGCACGATTCGAAAATTGATTTCATCTACCGGCAGATGTCCAATCGCCTGATAGGTGCGTGCTCGAAACTCTTTCATGCGTTCCAGTGTGCTGACGGCCAGTGTTTTGTTCTGTTCCACCAGCTCCAGCCATTCGTCGGCCAGTGTGGCAAACTTCACTTTTCTGTCAACGATCCGGCCGGTTTTGACCTTTTCCTCGAAAAGAAACGCTTCGATCTGTGCTTGCCTTTCTGCTTGTTTCAGGGTAAGAGACGGATCAGGATGCCACGTCATTTGCTTGAGAATTTGCTTTCCACGATAGTCGTACCCGCAGGAAACGCGAATGTTAAAACTGAGTGCTCCTTTCTGATTGGTTCTTTTGATAATAGTTGCCATATTGTACACCTCACTGAACGTTCGTTGTACAACAATGGGTAGCGCGCTCATTATAGCATGACAACCATGAAAAAAGCAAGTCCATGTTGATTAGACGTTTATGTTCGATCGTAACCGTTTCAACCGCACCTTCTTTGACCAGCCGGCGCAAAACCGACACCGTGATCGACGTATTCGGATCTATGGCTTTGATCTCTTTATAAGCCTGCGGGATCGTTCGCATGCGGGGCAGGGCGGCAGTTGTCATCGCACCGGCTTTTTCGTTTCTGATTTCCGTTGTCATCGTTCGTAACCTCCTCTGCTTCTGTTTTTTATCTGCTGCCTTGCTTCCTGCGTGGCCGCAAGCTCCGTGATCTGCTGCTGCTTTTGCTCCAGCTCCGGCTCGTCATCCACAATGCTGTTACAGATCCGGATGTGTTTGTGCATGAGCGCCAGACGCTGCGTCAAGAGCGAAATCTCATCCTTGTATTCGCAGATCTTTTCCGGATCGTCCGCACGCACCGCCCGTTTGAGCGCGTTGCGGAACCGCTGGCGCGCCTCGGTCAGTTCGCCGATTTCGGCTTCGCATTCCGATTTGTAGAGCAGCACATCTTCGTCTGTGTAAAGGTCATAATCGAGCATCAGATTCTGCTGCTCCACCCGCTTTTCAAACTTGCGGATCTCGTCGGCCATCAGCCGGTACATCGCCCGGTTTTGATCCGGACAAACCCGGACAGCTTCAATCGTGGCGACGATATTGACCACCAGCGTTTGCCAATTGTCGTAGGAAAACACATAGTTTTTTGCCGGAATCTGCGGTGGAATTTCCGGCAGCGGCAGCGTGTTCCAGCTGCGGAAATAGGCGCGCAGGTTTTCTTCGCTGTATGCCGGTCCGAGGTTGATCATCCGTTTTCCTTTTGGAAAAGTTGCATGATGGATATACAGATATTTTTGTGGTTTCGTGAACCAATAGCCCAGCGATTGCATTTCTCTGATGAATTGCTTAAAGGTAACGCTCCACTGCATACACGTCTGCATATCGAGCCGGACAGCGTCATATTTTGACGGCCTGCCGTTCTTTTTTGCCGTATATTCCGGATAGCTCATGCGCTTTGACGGCCCCGGGTTTTCGATCACAGATAGCTCATACTGACGGCAAAGATTATCGGAAAGCGCCCGGAATTTCAGATAGTTTTCTTTGCAGCCGTTGTACTTTTTGCCGTCTGTAAACGACACCGAATTGCAAAGCAAATGATTGTGTATCGTCCCCGCGTTAAGGTGGGTGGCGACGATCACCTCGAACCGATCTCCCCACATCTTTTCGGCAAGTTCGACCCCAATTTTGTGCGCCAGATCAGGCGTGACCTCGCCCGGTTTGAAGCTTTGGTAGGCGTGATGTGCAAGAATACCGCCTTCCTTCCGCCAGCGCTTTTTTGTCTCGACCCATTCGGTTTTTGCATTGGACGGATCGCAGTTGACGCCGGAAACAAAGATGTGCTTTTCCTGATTCATGGTCTTGTTTGCGTCTTCAACATAGAGGATCGCATTGTAAAGATTTTCAATTTCACGCGCGGAAAAGTTGTGCTCATCCGTCTTCATGGAATTGGAAACGTAATCGATCACTTTGCCGAGATACCCGCTCTTGATCGGCCAGATTTTGGTGGTTGCCATCAGATTCCCACTCCTTTCCGCGGTGTGAACGCTTCATTCATCTTCTTTTCAATGGCACGAATTTCCGCCAGAGCCTCGTCCCATTTCCACGAATCGACGAACCGTTTTTCATTCACATACCGCGTTAGCTGGTTCAAATTGACGCCCACGCGGCGTACTTCACGCAGCAGATCATAGTAGTCAATCGGCGGCGCTTCCATCAATGTTGCGCCGTGCAGAAGATCACGCAAAACCTGCGATTTGGAACAGCGGGTCAGATTGGAAAGATGCGTGAGCAGTTCGTTTTCTTCCGCTGTCAGGCGCACATGAAGATTGATGTCTTTGCTCAAAACGCCACCTCCTTCGGGCAGCGGGCGGGGCTGCCATCCCGGATTTGGGCTACAAATCCAATGCTTGCTAAGACAATACCGCAGTTATCCAAGCCAACACCGTGGTTTTGGAAGAAGGAATCCCTCATCTTGCTTCCTCCCCGGCAATAGCCTGTACGGTGAGTTTGTTCAAGCAAAGCAAACGCTGGGTTTTCGGTCCGATGCGCACATTTCGTTTCGCCCGTCCGTCGCTGCCTTTGATCAACAGAAGCTCATCCGCAAGTGCTTTCAACAGCCCGTTTTCAGAGATCGAAAACGACTCGCCCTGCTCTGAACAGAGACGTTTGACTTCCCGGTGTGCGAGGTCGGAATAGAGGTAATAACGCTCACTGTCTTCGTAGCCGATCATGTTTTTTTCAAATAGCACATTCCCGGTTGCGTCCTGTTTCGGATATACAGTCACACGCCCGCTGTCGATGAGCGAAAGCAGCTTTCTAAAGAACACATGGGTGGGCTGATCGAAGAGCGTTTTGCTCTGCTGACCGGCGGCGATTTCCAACAGAACATCCCGAAATTCGAGCTGCATTTCGATACGAACATCCGGCGGAACGACGCCTTCGCAGCAAAGAAAATCGGTGTAGAATTCAAAGCCGATGGTCAGCGAAACGATGTCGTTCAGCAGTCGGTCACGCAGACGAACGCCTTGTTCTTCCGAGAGGGCGCGCAGCTGAATGCAGGCTTTCCGGTGCATGTCCAGCAGGTAGTTTTTGAAGTCTTCCTCATCATTCAGAAACTCTTTTTTCAGCCATTCCGTATAGCGGAACATAGCGTAGGAGAGTACACCGTTAGCGGCGTATTCCTGAAATCTTGTTAGCTCTTCGTTGTTTACCATCTGCGGATCAAGATCGATGCATAAGTACCTTGCCGTGCCGCTTTCGCCAACGTCGGGCAGGAATTCCGCGGTCAGAATCGCATTGCCCTGCGGGTAGTAATCCGGCATCAGTTCGGCATGTGCATTCATCCGTCCGCGGCCGCAGCGGTTGCCGTAGGCACGCAGCAGTTTTTGCATTTTGTCGTTCAGATCAGAGGCGTCCCGACCGCCCGACGGATGGTAATCGTCCACGCAGGTCAGCACGTCTTTCAGCAGAAAGCTCTGCTTCAAAATGCTGTTGGCGGTGTCCCGGAACGAGAGCGGCAGCTGCGACGTGGAGAACCGGCCGAAGAAGGAAAGCATGAGTGCGGCAAGTGTACTTTTCTTCGAACCGGTCTTGCCGGTGAGCATCAGAACCGTCTGCGGTTCGTAATCTGCCTGCCGCAAAAATGTGTTCAGCGGCGATAAAAACACGAACGTCAGAAGCGGGAGCATGACCTCTTTCGACGCGACCCGATAGGCCAGTTCATAGGCGAAACCGAGGGCGGAAAGATCTCCTTTCCGAACGAAACCGTAGCTCACAGCGCGGCCTTTGAGCGTCACGGTATGTTCGGAATCGCCGGGCATCAGAAAATGCCATTGCCCGTCGATCTTCCTCCAGCCGGTGGCTTCATAGCAGAAGGTTTTGAGTGCTGATGTCGCTGTGGATTGGATCGCGTGACGCAGGTGATCTTTGACACTTCTGCCGGGCTCCAGATTGTTTTCATACCCCCAGGCTGCGCGGATCCAGTCGAGCGTGGCGAACTTTTCATCGTTTACGGTGACGGTCGGCAACGGCGTTCCATCCGCCTTGAATCCGCCGATCTCCACGCGCACATGTTTCTCCAATCCGTTGTCGCAGAGCACCTGCGATTGGACGAACGGAAAGAAGTTGCACAGGCGGACGAAGGCCTCCCTGCCTTTCGGCTGGCGCGACCTGTAACCGAGGTAGCCGTCTTCGATGGCGTAGGGCGCGGGGTATTGCAGTTCGGTAAAATTCATGCTGCACCTCCGGGGGTATCTCCCCGAAGGCGGGAACATGGGGAACATTGGCAACACTGCGATTCCGACGCGCCTTGATTTTGCCTGGTTGTTCCCGTTGTTGTCATTGTTGCCGGAAACGGGAACATACCCTGCAGTCTGTATGACCGCTTCTTTTGGACTTTTCTCATTGAAAGTCCTCCTTTCGTTAATCCGCCTTCGACTTGCAAAGGCTATGTAAAATGGCGCGTCAGATGTTTGAATGGCGGATAATTGTACTGATTGAGCTTGAAAAACAGGTGAGCTGGTGTATAATAGGGTTAAGATATAATCGGTATTTGTGAGGTAAGCCAGCCATGAACAATAAAAGCGTGAATCATAATACAGACAATCAGGCATTTCCGCAGTTTACGGAAAACGCTGCGGAAGAGACGCCCGTTTTTCAGGAAACAACACTCGAGGGCATGAAGACGAGCCCCGCCGTTCATCACAGACCATCGGGTCTCAGACAAACGGAAGTCACAAATAACGGCGTACGTCTGACGTTCGGGACCACCGCAAGAAAGAGCGTTTTGTCATACACACACGAAACCGCATTGCATTTATACAAACCGGCAGATGCGCTGATCGATACGGTTTATCTTCATATCGAGTTGTGGACAGATCGCGTATTCAGAGTGATCTTCTCCGGAAAGAAAGAGATCGACGACCCCTATTCAAATCTGCCGAAAGAAGCGAGGATGCTTGTCGCAACCCCGGAAAAGGTTCGTTTTACCTTTGAGAACAACACAATCAAAACAGATCAAATCGACATCCATATTGACAGTGAGAGCGGAAGAATCACTGCGGTGACTAAGAGTGGAAAAGAGTTCTTTTCACAGCTTCGCACTTCATTCAAAGCGGCGGATATTTATGACCTCGCCTTGACGAAAGAGGGAAATGATACTGCCTGCTTTGAAGCGCTTACGCTGGATGCGGACGAGGTGATCTACGGCCTCGGCGAACGGTTTGACAGTGTCGTCAGAAACGGCAGACAGACCGATTTTCATAATAAAGACGCGGTTGGCACAACGAGCAGACGAACCTATGTGAATATTCCGTTTTACATGTCCACAAAAGGCTATGGCCTGTTTCTCAATTCCTCTGCACCGACCGACTGGCAGATTGCCACAACGGATCTTGGCGCGCTGCAATTCTCTGTATTTGACGGTCAGCTGGATTATTTTGTTATCGGCGGCGAAACACCGAAAGAGATCCTCCGGGGCTACTGCGGTCTTACCGGGTTTGCCAAGCTCCCGCCTCTGTGGTCATTCGGCCTTTGGATGAGCCGCAACAGCTATACGTCATGGGCGGTCGTCGACCAGATTGCAAAAGAGGTCAGAGAACATGACATTCCCTGCGATGTGCTGCACCTTGACACCGCCTGGTTCACAGAGGACTGGAATTGCGACCTGAAGTTTTCCAAGGAGCGCTTTCCGGATCCCGAAAAGCATATTGCGCAGCTGAAAGAACAGGGCTTCCGGGTCTCGCTCTGGCAATATAATTTCATTCCCCCAAGAGAGAATAACGAAAACTATCACGAGGCATTGGAACACGGCTATCTTGCAAAGGATCAAAACGGCGGCGTCTACCGCTACCCGAAGGAGCATCAGGGCAGCTGGACGGACGATGTGATCATCGATTTTTCCAATCCGGATGCGCGCAGGTGGTATGCCGAAAAAATCAAAGGGCTGATGGAGACGGGGGCTGCCGCAATCAAAACGGATTTCGGCGAGGGAATCCCCGAAGAAGCGATTTACAGCAATATTGAAGGCAAGTATTTCCATAACCTTTATTCTCTGGTCTATAACAGCACTGTCTTCGGCGCCTCAAAAGAGCCCATTGTGTGGGCAAGGAGCGGAACGGCGGGCAGCCAGCGTTTTCCCGTCCATTGGGGCGGCGACAGCCAGTGCAGCTTTGACGCGCTTGCGGGAACCTTGCGGGGCGCGCTGTCCATCGGTATGAGCGGTATCCCGTTCTTTTCGCACGATATTGGCGGCTTTATCGGTGTTCCCGATGATGAACTATATATCCGCTGGGCGCAGCTCGGCCTGTTTTCCTCCCACTCCCGCTGTCACGGCGTTGGGGATCATACGCACCGGGAACCGTGGTATTTTTCAAAGGAAGCACTGGAGATTTTCCGCTTCTATGACAAGCTGCGCTATTCCCTGATGCCTTATATCTATGAACAGGCAAAGATATGCACCCGAACGGGTCTTCCGATGATGCGTGCGCTTTATCTGGAATTCCCGCAGGACAGAAACGTCAGGTTTATCGATGATGAGTATCTGTTCGGCGAAAGTCTGCTGATCGCTCCGGTCCTCAAGCCGCTGAGTAAAAGCAAAGTGCGGGATCTTTATTTGCCCGCGGGCGTCTGGTATGATTACTTCACCGGCGAAAGAATTGAATCGGTCGGTCAATGGGTGCAAAAGCCGGTAGAACTCAAAACCCTGCCCATATTCGTAAGAGAAGGAACAACGCTGAAATACTGCAGCGCAGACAGATCTTTCAGCGAAGGAATGGGTGAAATCATCAGAACGGAAACATGGTGATCTGTCAATTCCGGTTTGTTGTGTTTCCGGCCTGAAATATTTTGCGTCGCTACGGCGGCGCTTTTTCTTTTTGGTGTCTGAGATTACCGGCGTGCTGCTTGCCGGCGGCAGACTGAGCCGCACGGCTTTTCTCAGTCGGTGAACGCACTGTCCGGAAGGTCAGGTGCCCAACCTTGACGGCGGCCTGCAAATAGCCGGGGTCGTCACTTTCGTCGATCCAGACGCTCTCCGGCTCGTCCTGCTGCAGCTTGCGGATCGCGGCGTTCAGCCCTTTGTGCCAGCTGCGGATTTGGATCTCTCCGCTGCCGTGAACATAGAAAATGTGGGTCTCTTTTGCTTTTCTTGCCATGGGGTAATCACTCCTTTGATAATTTCTGATGATTGAAAAGGTTGCCGTTTTCTGGCATTTTTCATCGGCTCATGACCCGCTGTTTTGTACCGATTTTTAATAGGAATTCGGTGAACGATGGACGGGTCGTTTATTGGATTTCTGTTTAATGAATGTTTTTGAGAAAAGAAAACCTGCGTGGACAGCAGCACCGTCTCCATTGGAATTTCACCCTCCCGCCTTTCGCGCCGGACGCTCGATTGAAGTATCATTGTGCCTTGTATATGTCTTCGCATTGTCGGTGGCAATCCGACATCTGGCAGCAGGAATTCTCGCTATACGCTTTTCTTGGAAGCGGAAACTCCGCTTCGGCGTTGTCTTGGCGTACCTCTGCCCGTGCTCGGTATACAAGGAATGTACGCAGGTTTTCGGTTATTCGGTTGTCAAGGTACAAGAGGGGTCTTTCACTTATCCATTGGACATTTTTCGAAATCTTTTAAAATGTTTTTTACCGCCCGGAGAAAAGTCCTCTCACTAACAAGGACAAACGCAACCTTTTTTCCAAGGCTTTTTTCAAAACTTTTGAAAGTTTGTAGGGTTGCACAAAAAGATCCCTCTACTTATAAGGACAAAAAAAGGGTAAAAATTAACCTGTTTTGGGATAAATCGCAAAGAAAAATTATTTTTGTAGGAATGACTAAAATCTGCAATCCGAAACTGTGCAGATTAACAACGAAAAAAAGTAAAAGAAAAAGCCGATAAATACAATACAGGGTTGTACAAGAACGAACGTCGGATTTCGGAATACCCTTGCAGGATATTCATTTAAACAAAAAAACCGGACATGTTAACCTTCAGGGCAGAATACTCCCTTGGGGTTATACATGTCCGGCTATTTGGTGACTCATTGAGCTTTTCAACTCACGGACCCGTTGCTCGGTACGTGCAAACGAGAATGAATATTATGTTGTTCTGTGATTGCTCACAAGTATTATTATAATTAGGTAATGAATGCTTGTCAATGGAAGTTTCAATAAAAAAATAATAGAATTTCGAAAAAATGTTCGAAATATTTTGCTTTACGGTCCTGAATTCGACGCTTAAAGCACGATCGGTTGTCTGATGACCTCAAAAAGGTTATTGCCATTGCTTTCTTGTGCAACTGATAGAGGCAAACACTTTTGCTCTTATCGACGCTGTCGTGATTGCCGTCGTTACATGGTATGACGCAGCGCGATTTGTTCAGGTCGCAAACGCAGAAAGCGCAGATGCGTTCAGTGAAAACAGCAGTTCCACAATTTCGGCGACGGTTGCGGCATAATCGGAACGGATCCACTGCGTAATCATCCCGAAGCTGCCGTTCAGCAGATAGGAATAAATAAACTGCTGCTTTTCCGCGTCCATCTGTACCTGCAAATATTCAAAAAGCTGTAAAAACGAAAGCTGGATAAACCGGCTCTTGAACGCGGAATCCGCGGCAGTCACCAGCAGCACCCGGAAGGTCTTGTCATTTTCCCGGATGTAACGAAGAAAAGATGCGATGAAATCTTTTCCGCCGCCCTTCGGCTGGGCGCCAATCTTTTGGATATACGCTCCGGTTCGGGCAAGAATTTCTTCCTCCGCTTCGGCCAGCACTTCCCGTGGTTCGGCGTAGTGCGCATAAAAGGTGGAACGGTTCAGTTCCGCTCTTGAGCAGAGTTCGCGCACGGTAATCTTTTCGATCCCGCCCTTTTCCTCCAACAGTTCCAGAACAGCGGATTGAAACAGCTTTTTTGACAGCCTGGTGCGTTGATTATCTTTCACGTTCATTGGATTATCCCGTCACTTTCTATTGGTTTTGTCGGATTCATCGCCAAAATTACGGAAACTGATGATTGCAAACCCGACACTTTGTCTGTATAATAAAAGTGTACCGCAACCAAACCAAAATGTCAAGAGAAAGAGGGATCCGCTGTGAAACTGATGAACAGCCCGCTGCTTGCAAGCCGCATCAAAAGCGAAAACGTCACCAAAAGCGAAAAGTGGCTGGGCTATCTGCTTGGCCCTGCCGGTGCGCTGCTGCTGAACGCTGTGCTGGCAACTTATCTGAACGTCTATTATACCGATGTACTGAACCTGACGCCGCTTTGGGGCGGTGTGTTCCTGACGGTGTTTCCGATCGTTTCCAAGATTCTGGATGCGATCACGAACGTGGTCATGGGTCAGATCATCGACCGCACCCGGACAAAGGAAGGCAAGGCACGCCCGTGGCTGCTGTTGTCGGCGTTCCTTGTGCCGGCCACAGGCATCCTTCTCTTCACTGTGCCGGAAAGCAGCGACGCGGTGAAAGCGATCTGGGTGATGATCAGTTACAACCTGTTCTATTCCTTCGCCTACACGATCTTCAACATGAGCCACAACCTGATGGTGCCGCTGTCCACGCGCGACAGTACACAGCGCGGAGGACTCTCGGTGTTCAATCAGATCACAACCATTATGATGAGCGGCATCCTCGTTGCGCTGATCTTCCCGATGGTGATCATGCCGATGATCGGCGTGGACAAATCGAAGTGGATCACACTGATGACGATCCTTTCCATTCTGGCTTTGCCGCTGACGCTGATGGAATACTTCTTTACAAAAGAACGTGTGACGCAGGAAGCCGGGCATGAGGAAGCAAAGCTCCCGTTCGTCAAACAGCTGAAGATCCTTTTCACCGACAAGTACATGATCCTGATGTACGTCTACTTCTTTGTCTATACCGTTGGCGTCACGCTCAAAAATCTCGGCCTTGTCTATTACTGCAACTATGTGCTCGGCACCTATAACGACGGGATCACACAGATGCTGGTTTCCGTCATAGGCGGCATCCCGATGGGCATCGGCATCTTTGCCGTGTGGCCGCTGGCAAAGCGGTTCGGCAAGCGCAACGTCACGATGTGGGGTTTTGTGCTCTATGCTGTCGGCAGTCTGATCTGCTGGATCTTCTCCCACAACCTTGTCATTGTGCTCATCGGTCAGTTCATCAAAAATATCGGCGGTTTGCCGTGCTCGTATGTGTTCATGGCGCTGTTTGCTGACTGCCTGGATCACCTCGAATGGAAAAAAGACCTGCGCATGGACGGCGCGGCTATGTCGATCTACAATATCATTGCGGTGGCGATGGTCGGTATCATGACCGGCGTGTTCAACTGGATGCTCGCCAAAGCCGGCTATCTTGCGCCGATCACGGCGAACGGCGCCGCGGATGCGGCGGCAAAGCTGGCGCAGAACGGCTGGACGGCGCAGGTTGCTTTGGAAAACCTGAAGCCTGCAGCCGACGGTGTGCTGACGGTCGCGCTGCAGCAGCCCTCTGCCGTCACTTCCGTCATTTCCTTTGCGTTTGTCGGTCTTGAAGTGTTCACAGGCATCGCGCTTGTGGCCATCCTGTTCTTCCTGAATGTGGAAAAGAATCTGCCGAAAGAGCAGGCAGAGATCAAGGTGAGGCATGCGGCCGACGGTGCTGCCCTGACAGAAGGTGAAGAAGCATGAGAGCGGTTCATCTCAGAACGGAATACCTGATCGATCCGATCGGGATCGATATCGACAATCCTCGCATCTTTTGGAACTGCGACGGCGGCATTCGGCAGACCGCGTACCGGATCGTCAGTGAGCGATGGGACAGCGGTAAAGTGGAAAGCAGCAGCATGCACGCGCAATATCCGCTGACGCTCATTTCGGGTGAACGGGTCAACTACAGAATCAAGCTCTGGGACGAAAACGGAACCGAGGGCGCATGGAGCGACTCTGCCTTTTTCGAGATGGGTTTGCTGCGGAGGAGTCATTGGCGAGCCAAATGGATTGCCGGCGACTATACCGTGAACAAAAAAGAGCGTTACCCCGCGGATTATTTCCGCAAGGCGTTTACCGCAAACGGCAAGGTCACTTCTGCGCGGCTGTATATCACTGCCTGCGGGCTTTACCGCGCGTCGATCAACGGTGTGTGCGTTTCCATGCCGCTCGCGCCGGGCATCACCGACTACAGAAAGAGAGTTCA
This sequence comes from Oscillospiraceae bacterium, assembly GCA_902792985.1. GTDB lineage: Bacteria > Bacillota > Clostridia > Oscillospirales > Acutalibacteraceae > UBA6857. Next base: position 3,843 of record CADBBT010000002.1, on the reverse strand, counting down.
ATATCAGACCTATGATGTGACAACGCTCTTGAAAGAGAGCAATTCGATAACTGTCGAGCTTGCCGACGGCTGGTACCGCGGCTCCTGCGGCGCCTGGGGACTGACAAATCAGTATGGCACGGAAACGAAGCTGCTGGCGCAACTGGAAATGACTTACGAAAACGGGCAAAAAGAGACGATCGTTACGGACGAAACCTGGCAGTGGTCCAACGACGGCCCGATCCGCTTTGCGGACAACAAAGACGGCGAAATCTGCGACGCACGCATGGAGCCCTCTTACTCCGGCTTTGCAAAAGTGACTTCTCATCCCGTGACGCCGACCGCATCCAACAATGTTCCGATCGCGGAAAAAGAGACGTTCAAAGGCACCGTGACAATTACGCCAAGCGGAAAAAAGCTTTTTGATTTCGGGCAGAACATTGCCGGATACCTCTCGTTTCAGGTGCGCGCCAAAGCCGGGCAAAAGCTCACGATCCGCTGCGGGGAGCTGCTCGAAAACGGCGAACTGACGCTGAAAAATATTCAGTGCGTCAACAAGAAAAAAACCACGCCCATGCAGAAGATTGAATACATCTGCAGGGACGGGGAGAACGATTACAAAACGACCTTTGCGATCTTCGGCTTTCAGTATGCGGAGATTGATACAGATGTGGAGATCGGCGAAAACGACGTGACGGCAATCGCGGTCTATTCCGATCTGGAGGAGACCGGTACGTTCCGTTCCTCCAACGAACTGCTGAATCGCTTTGTGGACGCAACGCGCTGGTCGGCGAAGAACAACAGCGCCGATCTGCCCACCGACTGCCCCACGCGGGAACGTCACGGCTGGCTCGGCGACGCGCAGATCTTTGTGAAAACGGCAAGCTACCTGTTTAATTATATGCCCTTTGCGCGCAAATATGAAAACGACATCTGTGATGCGCAGCACAAAAACGGCTGCTTCACGCAGATCGTGCCCACAGGCGGCGTTGACTTCTATATGCGTCCGATGGATGGTTCGGCCGGCTGGTCTGACGCTGGTGTGTATATCCCGTATCGGCTGTATCTGCAGTACGGCGACAAGGCCATGCTGCAGGCTTACTACGAGCAGATGAAACGGTTCGCGGACTACAAGATCAGCACGCTCGGCAAATGGTATCCGTCAGCAAAGCCGACCGGTATCGATCCCCGATTTGCGCGGTCAATTTCCAACTACGGACAGTCATACGGGGAATGGGCAGAGCCTGCGGACGTGAAAGCCTTTGCGGTTTCCGATTTCATCTCGCCGCATCCGGAGGAGACCACAGCCTATCTTGTCTATCTGATGGACTGTATAACTGAGATCGCCCGCGTCCTTGGAAAAGCGGACGATGAAGCGCGGTATCGCGCCGTTGCCGAAAAAGCACGCGGCGGTTATCAGAAACTGGTTCAGACCAGGCAGTACACGCTCGACACCGACCGGCAGGCCAAGCTGGTGCGCCCGCTGTATTTCGGACTGCTCAGTCATGAACAGACGGCCTTTGCAAAACAGCGGCTGATCCGGGCGCTGGATCACTACGGATGGCGGCTCGGTACGGGCTTTTTGTCCACACCGCTGATTCTCTATGTTCTCGCGGATATTGATATCGAATACGCCTACCGTTTGCTGGAAAACGAAGAAATACCGGGCTGGCTCTCCATGCCGAAGGCGGGTGCGAACACGATCTGGGAAGCTTGGGAGGGCCCGAATTCCACCTCCGGCGGCATCGGCAGTCTGAACCACTATTCCAAGGGCGCCGTTGTGGAATGGCTGTTTGGTGAGATGTGCGGCATCCGGGTGGACGGCGAGAACCATTTCACCCTTGCGCCAAAGCCCGGCGGCAGCTTCACATTCGCCGAAGCGCGCTACAACAGTGTCTATGGCAAAGTGGAATGCGGCTGGAAGAAGACAGACGACGGCTACGCGTTCACTGTGAGTATTCCGGCGAATACCACTGCAACATTCGTTTTACCGGACGGCAGTCAGCAAGTCGTGCTGCCCGGAACACATGTGCTTCATTGCGTGACGAATCGCGGCAACACTAGACCAGCGTGCGATGTTAGCTGATTTTGGATCGCGTTTGAAAAGACATTCACAAACAATGATACCCTGTCGTACCGGCGGTACGGCAGGGTATCATTTTGTCATAAAGCTCAGACCGGGCGACTGAGGTCCAGCGTAACCGTTGTTTTCCCGCCGCGTTCAAATGTGATCGGAATTTGGAATACACCGTTTTCACCTGAGAATGTTTTGGATTTCCCGACTTCAGCGCCAATGTTGCCGTTTTCACTTTGGTTCTTTGGCGTCAGCGTCAGTTTCGTGCCGGTCTTGTCCAGTTTCCAATATCCGTCTGCCCACATGGAATAGCTTTCACCAACGCGGATGTAGGTCACATACAATTCATAAACCTGACCCTTTTCACCCCACTCATTTTCGCTGTCAAGGTTTTTGAATGACAGGTAGCACGAGCCAACAATACCGGCCCAAATTTTATTCGGAATCTTTTAAAACGCTTTTTGTTTTTTACTGCGCGGTGAAAAAGTCCTCTTACATATAAGGACAAAAGAGGGGGCAAAATTAAGCCTGTTTCGGGATAAAATGAAAAGATAATCAAAAAGATTGCCAAATTTGTAGGAGTGACTAAAAGCAAAGCGCTGAAACTGTGCAGGATGACGACGAGAGCCAAAAAGAAAAAGCCGCCTCTTTTCAGAGACAGCTCTTACATAGTCCGTTTTTATCCGTTCAACTGCGCTTTCAATTCCTGAAAACTCTCCAGCGCGCTTTGCAAGTTTTCGATTATGTCGTCCGCCAGCTCATCGGGCGAGGGCAGATTGTCCAGATCGGCGAGCGATTTGTCCTTGATCCAGAAGATATCCAGGCTGGTCTTGTCCCGCCCCAAAATCTCCGAGATTTCAAACTTGCGCCAGCGGCCGTCCGGGTTTTCTTCGCTCCACGTTTCAGCGCGCTCATAGCGGTTTTCCGGGTGGTAGCAGGCAATGAAATCCTGCAAGTCCGCAAACTGCATCGGATTTTGTTTCAGCGTAAAGTGGATATTCGTGCGAAAATCGTAGATCCACACTGTCTTCGTCTGCGTTTCGGCGCTGGCCGGACGCTTGTCAAAAAAGATGACGTTCGCCTTGACGCCGGGCTTATAAAAGATACCGGTCGGCAGGCGCAGGATCGTGTGCAGATCGCAGGTCGCCAGCAGTCTTTTTCGGACGATTTCACCTGCGCCGCCCTCAAACAGCACGTTGTCCGGTACAACGACTGCGGCTTTGCCGGTGGCTTTCAGAATCGTGTTGATGTGCTGCACAAAATTGAGCTGTTTGTTGCTGCTGGTTGTCCAGAAATCCTGCCGGTTATAGACGAGGTCTTCTTCCTCCTGCTCGCCCTCTTCGTTGGTGAAGGTGAGGGAGGATTTTTTGCCGAAGGGCGGATTGGTCAGCACATAGTCCACGCGGTAACCGGGGTCGGTCAGCAGCGAATCACCGCGCGCAACGGGCACTTTGCCGTAGATGTCGCCGATGTTGTGCAGATAGAGATTCATCAGGCACAGCTTGAACGTGGTCGGCACCAGCTCGTTGCCATAGAACGTCTCGTTTTTGAGAAATTCCTTCTGCTCGCGGTCGAGCGTGTAGTTCGCGGGGTCGGCAAGGAACGACTGCGCCGCGAGGAAGAAGCCGCCGCTGCCGCAGCAGGGGTCGGCGATCGTTTTCATCGGCTCCGGACGCACGCAGGCGACCATGGCCTGAATCAGCGCGCGCGGGGTGAAGTACTGGCCGGCGCCGGATTTCACGTCTTCGGCGTTTTTCTGCAAAAGGCCCTCATAGATCTCGCCCTTGACG
>CADBBT010000001.1 GCA_902792985.1 Oscillospiraceae bacterium | reverse complement strand
GCAAGATCGCGTCTTACTTCAAGTCGCGCAAAGGAAAACGCTTATGGCAGTGACGCGGATCTGGCCGATCAAGGGTCACATCGGTGCCGTGATCGCCTATGCTGCCGACAAACGCAAAACAGACGAAGCGCGCTTCTCCGATGGGGAGTGCGCTTTGCTGCGTTCCATCCACTATGCCGCGGATAAAGATAAGACCATGCTGCAAACCGAGCGAAAACTCTTGGTCGAAGGCATCAACTGCGACCCAGAATATGCGGTGCAGCAGATGACGGACACGAAGGAGCTCTACGAAGTGACAGCCCAGCAGGCACAGGAGATCGGTATGGAAATTGCCAGAGAGATGTGGGGCAAAGATTACGAGATTGTTGTTGCCACCCATCAGAACGCCCGTTGTATGCACTGCCATATCGTCATCAACAGCGTGTCCATGACCGACGGCAAAAAGATGAACGAAAACAAGGCGATGTATAACCGGTTCCGTGAGACCGCTGACCGCATCTGCTATGAGCACGGCTTATCTGTGATCCTGAAGCCGGAGGGCAAGCGTGTGCCGTACAACGTGTATATGGCGCAGCAGAAGGGCATCAAGACGAAGTATGACCACATGAAGGACGCCATCGACTTTGCGATCGCACGCTCGTTGGATCAGCGGCGCTTTCTGCAGATCATGCGCGAACAGGGCTACACGATTGCAAACTTCGGCAGCCCCGACCGTTATGCCACGATCAAGAGCCGGACGGATGAACATGGTGTGCGGATGGCGAACCTCGGCGCGGACTATACGCCGGAAGCGATCCGCAACCGTATTTGGACGCAGGATCGGGACGAGGCCAACATCAACAACATCCGCTATTTCAATGATCAGCGTTATGCCCGCAGCGAGGTATATGTCTATCGGTTCAAGGATTTCGAGTTTGAGGAATCGTGGCAGACCTACAAAAGCGAACAGGCTTTTGCCGAACTGACCGGCCGCTGCGTGCAGGCGATCATCGGCGGCGTGATCGTCGGCGCACCTGTGATCTCGCTGCTGTTTCTGGCGCTGTGGTTTGCCGGTGCGCTGCTGGAAGCCCGCAATGCGAGTCCGCACCCGAAAACGCCGGAGATGCGCTTCTCCCAGCCAAAGATCATTTTTATGCGCGAGCAGATCGACCTTGCCGTCAATGAAAAGCTGTACAACTATGCCGATGTAGAACGGTTCATAGCTGACACGTCGCTGACCATGGAACAGCTTAAGTTTGAGCGCAGCAAGGTCTACAACAAGATCCGCGGCTGCAAAGACCCGACGAAACTGACTGAGCTCACAAAACAGCGCGACACCATGACCGAGGAACTGGCCGGACTTCGCAACAAGCTCAAACTGGCGCAGCGGATCATCGATGACCAGCCTCTGCTCCGGGGCAAGGTCGAAGCCGAAAAAGAACAAATGCGGGAATGGTATTTCCCATCCCGCACACAGGAGCAAAACAAAGGCCGTCGCAGAGACGACGGCGCAAGATAACAAAACTATTATAAATGAAAGGAGCCAGATGAATGGCGAGAAAACTGAAAGAAGATTTACGAACCCCGGATGAGATCCGGGCAGATGTTCCGCCGGAGCACGCGGCGGCGCGGACGCCGGAGCTTCACGCGTTTATCGAAAGCGAAGTGCTGCGAAAGCTCAAGGCAGAGCATCATCCCATCAACATATCTGTGGATATGATCCTGTCGTTTGCCGACAATCCGTATCAGGTGATCGACAACGAAGAAATGGACGAGCTGGTGCAAAGCATCAAAGAACGCGGGATTCTCACGCCTTTGATTGTAATGCCGAAGCAGAACGACGCACACGTCTTTGAACTCATCAGCGGACACAGGCGGCTGTATGCCGCACAGAAGGCGGGACTTGAAACTGTCCCTGCCATTGTATGCAATGTCAGCCGTGACGAAGCCGCGATCATGGTGGTGGACAGCAATCTGCATCGGGAACATATTCTGCCTAGTGAAAAGGCCAAGGCGTATAAGCTGCGACTGGACGCGATGAAGCATCAAGGCAAACGGACGGACTTAACTTTTTCTCCACTGGATAATAAGTTGAATTCAAGCAAAGAGCTTTCCGAAATGGTGGGCGAAAGTCAAGCACAAATCTTTCGTTATATTCGTCTGAACCAACTGGAACCGGGGCTGCTCAGTTTGGTGGACGAAGGCAAGATCGCATTGCGGCCTGCCGTCGAACTCTCTTATCTCACAGAAGATGAGCAGAACAATCTGTTGGAAACGATCGAGAGCGAAGACTGCACACCGTCGCTCTCCCAGGCGCAGCAGATGCGCAAGCTGTCCGCGCAGGGGCAGTTGGACATGGACGCGGTCTTTCATACGATGACAAAGCCGAAACCCAATCAGCAGGAAAAGGTCACGCTGCCGTATCAGAAGCTGCCGATAGATAAGATCCGAAACTACGCCAAAACGGAGCTGACGCCGCAGGTCGTGCAGGTTTTTCTTTTGAAAGCCTTGGAGCACTACTGCCGGTATCTGGATCGGCAAAAAGACAGGGGAGAACGATGATGTGCAGACGATTCGCACATTTGCACGGAAGGACGCCGGATGGTAAAATGATTTCCGCAGATCGCTTTGCCTTCCGGCATAATCTTTCCAAAGATTCCCAAAACTATGCGAAGGGAGGTGAAGCGATCGGTGAAAATTGACTATGTGGAAGAGCCGCTGCGACAGGTGCGCATCTGGCTGACGCGCGCAGAGGGCAAGGATCAGGCACTCCTGGATTCTCTCAAACCGCGCTACAAGGAGTGGAAAGCGCAGGGCTATTTGCCGGTGGTGTTTGAATCGGGCGAGAGCAAGCTGGAAGACGATATGTATCTGCTGCTCAAGCATAACTACGATCTTATGAAGCAACAGCGCCGCAAAGAGCGCGAAGCGTCGAGATGACGCAGCCAAACAACATTTCAACAGGGATTGACATCCCTGTTTACATATGATACAATGTTGATGGAAAACATCTAAATTTCAATTAACAACATTTGGAACAGGAGACAAATAATGGAACCAAAAAATTTGCAGCAGTTTGAAAACCAGCCGATCCGCATGGCCTGGGACGAAGAAAAAGAGACGTGGTATTTCTCCGTGGTGGACGTGGTCGGTGCGTTGACCGATCAGCCGGACGCGCGTCACGCGAGCACTTATTGGGCGGTTTTGAAAAAAAGACTGAAATCCGAGGGCGCGGATGAACTGCTTACAGATTGTAAGCAGTTGAAAATGAAAGCGCAAGACGGAAAAAAACGTTTGACCGACGTTGCCGACACGGAACAGCTTTTGCGCATCATTCAGTCCGTGCCGTCGCCAAAGGCGGAGCCGTTTAAGCTGTGGCTGGCGCGGGTCGGCAGCGAGCGCATTGAGGAAACCATCGACCCGGAACAGGCGATCGACCGCGCGCTGGAAACCTATCTCAAAAAGGGCTACGGCGAGGAGTGGGTGCATCAGCGGCTGCTGGCGATCCGTATCCGCAACGAGCTGACCGAGGAATGGCAGAAACGCGGCGTGGAGAAGGGCAAGGAGTTTGCAATTCTGACCGATGATATCACAAAAGCGTGGTCCGGCATGACCACGCGGCAATACAAGAATCTCAAGGGACTCAAAAAAGAAAACCTGCGCGACAACATGACCGACACCGAACTGGTGCTGACCATGCTCGCCGAAGCGTCCACGCGTGACATTTCCAAAGCGGAGAAACCGGACGGTTTTGACGAGAGCCGCACAGTGGCGCAGCGCGGCGGCAAGGTTGCAGGCACCGCACGTCAGGCGCTCGAAGCCGAAACCGGGCATCCTGTTGTCACGGAGAAGAACGCATCGCAGCTTGGCCTTTTGATGAGCGACCTGATCGAAGCCGTGGCGAACGAGCTGCCGAAAAAGGAGGAGGACACATGACCGAAACATTCAACATCGCCGCCTACTGCCGTATTTCGGTGGACGATGAGAAAGAGAATGAGAACACGTCGATTGAAAACCAGAAGTCGATCATCAGCGACTATGTTTCGCGCACCTTTCCCGGCTCGGAGCTGACCTTTTTTGAGGACCGCGACCGCAGCGGCTATACCTTTGCGCAGCGAGAAGGCTATCAGCGGATGCGCCCGCAGCTGCTCTCCGGCCGGTATGACATTCTGATCGTCAAGGATTTGTCCCGCTTTTCGCGGCGGAACGGCCACGGACTGGTGGAGCTGGAAACCCTGCGTGACGCCGGGGTGCGCATCATCGCCATCGGTGATTCCATCGACTACCCGACGAACGACGACTGGATGCGCATCCAGATCTATTTCTTCGTCAACGAAATGCCTGTGACCGACACCTCCAAAAAGGTGAAAAACGTCATCAAGCGGCGGCAGGAGGAGGGCAAATGGATCTGCTCCGTGCCTTACGGCTACGTCATCACGAACAGCAAGACCGGCGCGTTTGCAGTTGAGCCAAGCGAGGCCGCCGTGGTTGAAAAGGTATTCAAGCTGTATCTCGACGGATGGGGCTATCAGAAGATCGCAAACTACCTGACCGAGCAGCACATCCCGACGCCGCGCATGAATGAGCGTGCCCGGGTCGAAGCGAGCGGCGGCGTGTATCACCGCAAGGTGAAGGACACCTGGAGCATCGTGACCATTCAAGGGATCCTCTTCAACGATTTCTATATCGGCACACTGCGGCAGGGGAAATACACGCGCAAAAAGATCAACGGCGACGATGTGCGAAAAGACAGCAGCGAGCACATCGTTTTTGAAAACCACCATGAACCGATCATCGACTACCGCACGTTTGCGATTGCGCAGGGGATGCTGCAAAAGCGCTCCACCGACCATTACCGCGGCGTCAAGAAGTATGACAATATCTATTCCGGCTTCATGGTCTGCGGCGACTGCGGCAGCCCGATGTTCCCCATGAGCCGTCCGGGCGGCAACGACGCCTACCGCTGCGGCACCTATCACCGCCGGGGGCGCAAGGCCTGCAGCAGCCACTTCATCAAGGTCGCAACGCTGGACGTGCTGCTGAAGGGCTACCTGCAAAGCGTGCGCGAAACCAGCGCAGAGATGATGAAAAAGTTGGAACAGTCGATCACCGACGAAAAGGAAACCCTGAAAGCCCAGACCGACGCTGCCGCGCGGTTGGAGGATCTGCTGGCAGACGCCATCGGCGAGCGGGCAATCCTTTCCAGACAGATGGCGCGGGAGATCATGCGAAGTCCGGAAAAGGAAGCGCTGATCGAAACGACCTATGAAACCCTGCTGGGCGACTGCGACAAGCGCATCGAGGGGCTGCAGAATCAGATCGCGCTGACCCATGACAAATACAACACCGTCATCCGCGTCAACCGCATCGCCAAAGAGACGATCGCCATCTTAGACAACATTCTTGACAAGAACAAGCTTGACCGGAACGACCTGGAATTCCTGTTGGAACGCATCTTCGTCTTTGAAGATCACATCCATGTCAAGCTCAAAAGCGACATCGAATCCATCCTGCAAAGCGGCGCACTGCCCGAAGAAACGGAGGCCACCGTAAATTTTAATTCAGGCGTCATAAACAGCTTACACACGGTCATCGTCCAGCGCACAGAGAAGCGCGAGGACAAGGTTTATGACGTCAATGTTATCAGCAGCGGCGACCCGCTGGAGATTTACACCGACACAGAAGGCGAAGTGATCTTCAAAAAATACAGCCCGATCGGGGAGCTGGAGCCCTACACAAAGCAGTATGCGGACGTGCTCTACCGTACGACGGGGCTGCCGGTCGTGATCTGCGACCGCGACCACATCATCGCGGCGGCGGGCGTTTCAAAAAAGCAGGTGCTGGACAAGCGCATTTCGCCGGAGCTGGAAAGAGCGATGGAATCGCGCAGCACATTTGTCGCGTCGCGCAGCGATACGATGCTGCCGGTGTGTGAGGATGCGGAAAAAACGGCGGCGATCATGGTGCCGATCCTCGGCGGGGGCGACGTGATGGGCGCGGTGCTGGTGCTCGGCGACGATCTGCCGACCCCGCCCGGAGCGACGGAGGAAAAGCTGGTGCAGGTGGCGGCGGGTTTCCTCGGAAAGCAAATGGAGGAGTGACGGCGAGAAGCCGTCAGCTGTTAGCCGTCAGCGGTTAGTCGATAGTCGTTAGTCAATTGGTGAAAATCGCCCGCCGTGAAAGCACATCTCACGGCGGGCGTTCTCAATGGGACGTCTTGCTGACAGTGAACAGCACCAATAAAACAGCGCAATTTTTGTGTAAAATGCCTCTGCCATTTTTTGCCGAAATCTGCTACGATATTATTATTGAGGTGATTTCGATGACAGAACAACAGGGAAAGCGTCTGTTTATTTATAACCCGTGCGCCGGCACCGACCGTAACCGGCCGCCGATGCATGATCTGCTGACGCTTTTGCAGCGCTCGCTCGGCGTGATGGAGGTACATTGCACGGAGTATCCCGGGCACGCGTATGAGCTTGCGCTCGCGCACGGCGCCGATTGCGACACGGTCGTGTGCTGCGGCGGCGACGGCACGCTCAACGAAGTTGTGCACGGACTGCTGGAGATCGGCGCTTCGCCGCGCATCGGCTATATTCCGGCGGGTTCCACCAACGATATGGCGAGTAATATCGGTATCCCGTCCGATTACCGTGCCGCTGCCGCGCTGATTGCCGACGGTCATGTCAACAGCTATGATATCGCCGCGTTCAACGAGCAAAAGTTTACCTATATGGCGGCGTTCGGCCCGGGCGTGTCGGTGTCGTTCAATACCCCGCAGAAGATGAAAAACCTGCTCGGCCATAAGGCGTATATGCTCAACGGCTTTGTTTTTCAGCTCATTCCGACGCTCAAGCAGGTCAAGCCGCGCCATGTGAAGATCACCTATGACGGCGGCGTGATCGAGGACGACTTCTATTTCGGCGCGGTCTCCAACGCGCTGACGGCCTCCGGCATTTTCAAGTTCAACAAAAGCGACGTCTGTTTCAACGACGGGCGGTACGAGGTCATGCTGGTGCGCCGGCTCGAAAGCCCGCTGCAGGTGTTTTCCATGCTTGCCAAAATGCGCAGACGCGATTACGACGGCGACACGCTGCTGTTTTTCCATGCGTCAAAGCTGCATTTTGAGTTCGACGAGCCGCTGGTCTGGACGCTGGACGGCGAAAGCAGCGGCGAGGTGCGGGATGTGCACCTGGAGGTGCTGCCCGCTGCGATCCGTCTGTTTTCTCCCAAGGGACCGTGTTTCCTGCCGGACGAAGAAGTTGCCCTACAACAATCATAAATAAAAACCACCGGTGAAACCGGTGGTTTTTATTAGCTAACAGCTAACAGCTAACAGCTCTCTCAGTCGACCTTCGGCAGCGTCGCAAAGCTCGCCTGCAGTTCCTCGTCGGTCGGAATGTAGTCTTCCATCTTGCCGTCGTGGAATTTCTCATAGGCGACCATATCGAAATAGCCGGTGCCGGTCAGGCCGAAGACGATCGTCTTTTCCTCGCCGGTCTCTTTGCATTTGAGCGCTTCGTCGATCGCGACCTTGATCGCATGGGAGCTTTCCGGTGCGGGCAGGATGCCTTCCACACGCGCAAACTGCTCTGCGGCGGCGAACACATCGGTCTGCTTTGCGCTGACCGCTTCCATCAGACCGTCATCATAAAGCTGGGACAGGACCGGGCTCATGCCGTGATAACGCAGGCCGCCGGCGTGGTTCGGCGCGGGAATGAAGTTGCTGCCGAGCGTGTACATTTTTGCGAGCGGGCAGACCATGCCGGTGTCGGCGAAGTCGTAGGCGTAAACGCCGCGTGTGAAGCTCGGGCAGGACGCGGGCTCTACGGCAATGATGCGGTAATCCGCCTCGCCGCGCAGCTTTTCACCCATGAACGGGGCGATCAGACCGCCGAGGTTGGAGCCGCCGCCTGCGCAGCCGATGATGATGTCGGGTTTGATGCCGTATTTGTCGAGCGCGGCCTTGGTCTCCAGACCGATCACGCTCTGATGCAGCAGCACCTGGTTGAGCACGGAACCGAGCACATAGCGGTAGCCGGGCGTGCTTGTTGCAACTTCGACCGCTTCACTGATCGCGCAGCCCAGCGAGCCGGTCGTGCCGGGATGGGCGGCAAGGATGCGTTTGCCGACTTCGGTCGACATGGACGGCGACGGCGTGACAGACGCGCCGTAGGTGCGCATGACTTCTCGGCGGAAGGGCTTTTGCTCATAGCTGACCTTGACCATGAACACTTTGCAGTCGAGGTCGAAGTAGGAGCATGCCATGGACAGCGCTGTGCCCCATTGACCTGCGCCGGTTTCGGTCGTAACGCCTTTGAGTCCTTGCTTTTTGGCGTAGTAGGCCTGGGCAATGGCGGAGTTCAGTTTGTGGGAGCCGGAGGTGTTGTTGCCTTCAAATTTGTAATAGATCTTTGCCGGGGTGCCGAGCTTTTCTTCCAGACAATAGGCACGCACGAGCGGCGAAGGACGGTACATTTTGTAAAAATCACGAATCTCCTGCGGGATCTCAATGAACGGTGTGGTGTTGTCGAGTTCCTGTGCAATGAGTTCTTCGCAGAATACGGGCGCAAGCTCTTGGGGCTTCATGGGTTCGTGGGTGCCGGGATTCAGAAGCGGTGCGGGTTTGTTCTTCATGTCGGCACGGACGTTATACCATGCCTGGGGCATCTCCTTTTCTTCAAGATAGATTTTGTACGGGATCTTACTCATGTCTTTCAGTCCTTTCTGTTGAATTTTTGATCCGAGGATCCCCGTTTTGCTGAAACAGGGAAAAGAAAAACTCCTGTCTCAGCTGCTTTGCTGGGACAGGAGAGAAATCTCTCTTGCGGTGCCACCCGGCTTGACGCTTTCGCGCCCACTTTACGCATACAACGTGATATGCTGACCTTTCTTAACGGAGCGTCGATCTCCGACTCACATACTCATGCGTACACTTTCTGCTCGCCCTCAGAAGCCCATTCGACCGTGCATCTTCTGCCGCGCTTTCACCATCCGCGACTCGCTTTGAGAACAGCGGCACTGTCTACTCACTCTTCCTCATCGGTTTAGCACACTATAGCACGAAAGGGGAGGACTGTCAAGTGCTTTTTGGAAAAAAACGATAAAAAATTATTAAAACGTTTTCGCAATTAAAACGTTTTCGCAGATTGCTGTGAAAAAAGGGTAGACTTTTTGCGCCTTTCGTGTTACAATAGCTCGGTTATGAATATCGAAGGTAATGATTGACAATCGTATGAAAGTGAGGTGGGTCTATGAAAAAGAAAGAACTGTTGCAGCGAAAAACGGTGGACTTTGTGCTTCAGCGGCTGCTGCGCTATGTGGATAAAGACCCGCAGCGCAACATTCTGCGTGTTTTGAAGATTGCCGGAAAGCTGTCCGGCAACACTTTCCCGAAAAAGAACCTCGAAGCGATGCAGCGCACGGTCGCTTCCGGCGAGGGCGCGTATTATCAGTTTGCACTGAGCATTCTGCGCGACACCGACCGCACATATCTGCGCAAGCTGATCCTTGCGCTGGCGCTCGGGGCCGGACTGCACGGCACCAGAGCCGTGCGCGCCAACCGCGAAGTTTATCACTGCAATATCCCGTTTCTGATCCTTATGGATCCGACCAGCGCGTGCAACTGCCATTGCAAGGGCTGCTGGGCGGCGGAATACGGACACAAAAACAGTTTGACGTTTGACGAGATGAACAGTGTCGTTACTCAGGGCAAGACGCTGGGCACCCATGTGTATATGTTTACGGGCGGCGAACCGCTGCTGCGCAAGCGTGATCTGCTCCGCCTTTGCGAAGCGCATCCGGACTGTGCTTTTCTTGCCTACACCAACGCAACGCTCATTGATGAAGCGTTCTGTGATGAGCTGCTGCGTGTGGGCAACATGACGCTCGCGCTCAGCATTGAGGGCACGCAGAAAACGACCGATGCCCGCCGCGGCGAGGGTATGTATGACGCGGCCGTGCGCGCGATGGAGCTGCTCAAGCGCAAGGGGATCCTCTTCGGCATGTCGGTCTGCTATACGCGTGACAATGTTGAGATGGTCACCAGCGACGCGTTTTTAGATAAGATGGTCGCGCTGGGCGTGAAATTCGGCTTTTATTTCAATTATATGCCGGTTGGACAGAATGCGCCCGCCGAGCTGATCCCGACGCCGGAGCAGCGCGCCTATATGTATCGCTGGCTGCGCAAAACGCGCAACAATGCAACCGGGAAACCGCTGTTCGTGATGGATTTTCAGGACGACGGCGAATTCGTTGGCGGCTGCATCGCGGGCGGACGCAACTATTTCCACATCAATGCTGCAGGCGATATGGAGCCCTGTGTGTTTATTCATTTTTCCGATTCCAACATCCGCGAAAAAACGCTGCTGGAGGGGCTGAAAAGCGAGCTGTTCATGGCGTATTACCACAACCAGCCGTTTAACGACAACCATCTGCGGCCCTGTCCGATGCTTGAAAATCCACAGTGCCTGCGCAAGATCATTGCCGAGACCGGCGCGAGATCGACCAACCTGGAGGGGGAAGAGACCGCGGACAGTCTTTGCAGCAAATGCGACCGGTTTGCGGCCGCGTGGGCGCCGGTGGCGCAGGAGCTTTGGGACACCACGCCGCATCCGCACCCGAAAACACAGTTTTACCGTGACACGCCGGAGGGCAGGGCGGCAGCGGAAAACGCCAAATAATGTACAAATGTCACAGATTTGTAAACTTAAAAAAACGCTGATTGACAAACAGACCAAAAAAGACTATAATCAAGGCAACAAGCAATTCAATGGAGGTAATTTTATGAAAAAAACAATATCTCTTTTCCTTTCCGTACTGATGCTGCTTTCCGTGTTCGGCGTATTTGCCGCGGCTGAGGATGCGCAGACTTATACCGTGACTTTTGTGGTCAACGGCACCACTGTCTCCACCCAGACCGTTGCGGAAGGTGAAACGCCGGAAGCGCCCGCAGAACCCGCCGCTTATACGGATGCCGAGGGCAAGGTTTACGAATTCCACGCATGGATCTCCTCTGTGGAGACCGACCCCGAAAAGCGTTTTTATCCCGACACGCTGCCGGCGGCGACTTCGGACGTGACCTATACGGCGGAATTCTATGTGACGTTTGAGCCTTCCAAAGACACGACCGTTACATTTTTCTCCTTCCTGCAGGGCATCTTCCAGAACATCACAAAAATCTTTGCAGCCGCAACCAACACGGTGAAGACCTGGACGGATCACATCGGCATCGCCAGCGACTTCGTCAAAGAGCTGTTCGAAAACGTGTTTTAAACCGAAAAATCTATCGTGCGATCATTGCGCCGCAAGCCGTTTGGCTTGCGGCACTTTTGCATGCTGCTTTTCAAAAACGGCGGCGGGGCGGGACTGCGCGGCTGCGCCGCGCAAAAGAGGCGCCGGGCATTCGCGTGAAGAATAAGCGACCCTTTTTGCGCCTCTTTGAACCGCGCGCAGCGCGGTTCGTCCCGCCCCGCCGCCGTGCCGCGCAGGTTCTGCGCGGCAAACGCCCGGCGAAGCATCTGCTTCGCCGGGCGCTTTATCAGCTATAGATTCAATATTTCACATGCACGGCTTTTGTCATCTCGCTGTAATACTCCTGCCCGCCGTAAGTGCGCATACATTTGACCGCGTAATACGCTTCTCTCTGGCCGCGCTTTCCCTGATCGGTCAGCGTCAGGTCGGTGTTGCCTTTGCTGCGGGCAACTTCGTGGAACGGGCCGTCCTCATGTTCAGAGCGCAGCAAAAGATAGCTGTCTGCGCCGGCGGTCACGCGCACAAAAACCGTCACTTTGCGTTCGGGCGCACGCTTGACGCGCAAGATCTCCGTGGTGTCAAGGTTGACGACCATATGCTCTTTGCCCGGGCGGCTGAACAGCAGCTCGTCATCCTCGGTCGTGCGGCGATAGCTTTGCACGCAGTAAAAATAGATCTGTCCCGAGACCGGCGTTTTGTCGGTGTATTTCAGCACTTGCCCCTCCACATAGGCGAGGGGCAGGGCAGACTTCGTTTCCGCAAGACGGCGGTTGATGCGATAGCCGTCGGCGTGCTCGTCCGCGTCCCAGGTCAGATATACCACGCCGAACTGCGGGTGTGTGACCTTGGAAAGCTCCACACTGTAGGAGACCGAAACGGTTGCGACCACAGGGGCGCCGCGTTTGAGCAAAATCTCGCCGTCCGGGTTTTTACGCTTGGAGATCACACGGTAACGGTAGACGCCGCCGGGGATCACATCGGTATCGAGATAGGTCAGCGCTTCTGTTTCCGGTATGCGCGCAATTTTCAAAAAGCGCTGCTGGGCGTCGTCGAATTTTTCAATGATATAGACCTGCGCACCGGGGGTCTCCCGCCAACACAGCGCAACGGCGCCGTCGTCGGTTTCGGCAGCTTTCCAAAGCTCCGGTTTTCCCTTGATCCTGTTTTTGATTTCTGCGCTCAAATGAATTCCTCCCCGGCAATCGTTTCCTGCTTTCGATTATAGCATACTTTCTTTTTTTTTGCAATCTATTTCTTTTTTTTCAAAACCGTGCTATACTGATTCGCAGAAAGAAGGAAAAATGTCATGAAGCATAATTTTCATACCCACACTTACCGCTGTATGCACGCCGACGGCACAGACGAGGCATATGTGCGCGCTGCGATCGAAAGCGGGTTTACCCGCATCGGTTTTTCCGACCATTGTCCGTGGCCGTATAAGGACTTCGTTTCCGGCATGCGTATGCCGGTGTCGGAATTTCCGGGCTATGTGCAGTCTGTTCGGTCCCTGCAGGAAAAGTACCGCGGAAAGATCGAGATCCTGCTGGGACTCGAATGTGAATATTTCCCGCAATACCTGCCGTGGATGCAGGAACAGGTGCGGGCTTACGGGCTGGATTATCTGATTCTCGGTCACCATTTTTCGCCAACGGAGCCCGGCGGCATCTACAACGGCAATCTGACGACCCCGGAGCTGCTGGAGCCCTACCGGGAAGCGGTGCTTGCCGGCATGGAGTCGGGGATGTTCGCGTACCTTGCACACCCGGATCTGTTCATGCGTGGCTATCCCGTGTTTGACGCGCACTGCGAAAAGCTTTCGCGCGAGATCGTTGAAAAGGCGATGCAGACCGGCACGCCGCTGGAATACAACATCCTCGGTATGTTCCACGGAAAGCGCGACGGGAAGCCCGGCTATCCGCATCCGGCGTTCTGGCGCATTGCCGGAGAATATGGTGCGAAAACGATCATCGGCATTGACGCGCACACGCCGGACGCGTATCGCGACACGGAACTGTTTGATGAAAGCGAAGCGTTTCTGCGCGCGCTGGGACTGGAGATCATCGACGATATCGCGTTGTAAAAATAAGCAGGCAAGGCGGCTAAATGTGTGCTTTCGTGATGAAAAGCCCGACATACTGCAACAATGCGTGCTATGAAACTGTGGATATGTTAATAGAAACCGTAGGGGCGGCCATTGGCCGCCCGCTTTTATCTAAGTTTCGCCACACTGTGTTTTAAAAAAGAAAAACCTCGCCGCATTGAAATACAGCGAGGTTTTATGGAGCGGATGACGGGGCGCGGGTGTCCGGTGGACACCTCTGCGCAGCAGAAGCGCCGACCGAGGCGGCAGCCGAGAACTCGAACCCGCCATATTGCCGAAAATAAAAAACGAGTGTTCATACGAAGTCCGTTATGAACACTCGAAATGGAGCGGATGACGGGACTCGAACCCGCCACATCCACCTTGGGAAGGTGGCGCTCTACCGGATGAGCTACATCCGCAGATGTGACGATAGTATAGCACAGGCAGTGAAAAAATGCAAGGGGTTTTCTGAAGTTTTTACGCCGCAGCTTCTTGCAATGCTTCTCATCCCGGCGTTTATCAACAAATGTAAACCAACTGCTTTTTTGCTGTCCGTCAGTTTTCACAATGGACATCCCCGGAAATTCACGAAAACGTAAAAAATGCGCCCGCACGGGAAAAAGTTTTTTCGTTTTCTTGATTTTCTTTTTTTTGTCTGTTATACTAATTATGACTAAGAATGGCTTTATAGCCGTTTTCATCAGGCTTTTTCGGCTTCCGTCAGGTCAGAACAAGGAACCGCACAAAAGCTTTTACATGGCCGACTGCTGAAACGCAGACGCTTTCCGTTTTTGACGGCAGCGCCGTTCGGCCGCGCGCATTCACCCTGAAACCACAGGACCTTTTCTAAGGAGGACATATTTATGGAAAAAACATTGAAACAACGCTTTTTGCACCGCTGCACCGGCGCGCTCATCGTGGCGCTGGCTGTATTTGTGCTGCTTACTTGCTGGGTGCTGTTTACACAGCAGAAGGTAAGCGCTGTGGACGAGATTTCGGCGGGCAAGTATTATGTAACAATTGACACTTGGGGAAATAGTACAGATACTGGCGAGGCATTTGGTGCGAAGCTGTATTATACAGATCAGGGCGGAACAGAACATGTGATGGACTTGCCGCTTACAAACGATCATTCATGGCATACCGGTTATCACTATGCATTAAATGGATATCCAACCGCAGTTTGGGCAACAACGCGCGGTAACTGGAATCCGTTCAATAGCAACAGTAAAGGCGAAATCTGTGTGCGTATTTATGTATCGCCGAACTCAGATTATTCTAATTCCACTTGTTTGGTTGATCACACTTCAATCACATGTGAGCATGCTGCCGGAGGTACAGTTACGGCAATGTATGATATTGCAACGAATACCTATGATAAAACCAGTGACGATGGCGAAACCAATCAGCCGGGCACTTGGTACTGGCCCGGTGTCGGTATTGGCTCGCTGAACATTTCCGAAGTCAAAAAGCGCACCTATGAGTTGGACGACAACGGTAATATGACGAATGCGACTTCCTGGACCACCAGTGGATTTCAAAATGCGGTTCAACTGAATGGAAAAACCTTCACAGAATACACCTATCGTGCATATGCGAAGGATAACTTCGGCGTTGTCATCGGCGGTCAGCCTTCCAAAGCAGAGATTTACGGTGAGGTTTACGGTACCAACGGAAGCGTGAATACCAACGATGTCAACCGTTCCGGTTTTGAAACAGACGGTTCATATACGACATCCTATTTCCAATTCAATGCAACCCTGATGCCGGATGCACACCTTGCCGGACAAAACCGCAACAAGCAAAGGGTCACGATGAATGTGGAGTTCGAGTACGAGGGAAGTAAGAGGAATCAAGCTTATTCTTTGGATGTGACCGACGAGTCCTTTACAACGGTTTTCTATGATCGCAACGGTAATCTGAAAAAAGGTACAGCTTCCGTGAGCGGTCCCGCGCTTACAAACAGCGGTCGCACAAGCTTTAATACTGCGACCAACAGCTCCACCGGCATACAGTATACCTATTACGGTGATACGGTTTATGCGCCTTTCCCCGACTTTGCTGATGAACCGTCTACGCGCTTTCATCCGTTGGATTATGGTGCAAATAATGAAGCCGAACGGAACAAAGCAAAATCTGATGATTCCATGTACCATTACAAATGGAAGGGTTGGACCACGCTGATTAACGATTCCGGTAATCTTGATGCCAATGAAAGAAAAATCAATAATGCGAATCAATACGATGGACCGATTACAAGTGGACCGGCAGTGAAATATGCAACGGCAAAAGAGAATTTGATCCTGCAGGAAGTATTTATTAAAGAAAAGCACACGCCTGCGCAGAAGAAAACAGAGCTTTTCTCAGCCGCTGACTGTTTGTATGACGCAAAGTATTATAAAATCTGCAGTGATCCTAACTGTGAGCATAAATTCACTGAAAAAGGTGAAGGTGCGCTGGGCAAGGGTGTAGATTACTTGTGGGTGGATGCCGGCAGTCAGCTGCACCATCACTGGGCTATGGCACCTGAAGAAGGAACATATTCGGAAATCCGTACAATAGGATCGAACAGTGTTCTGACAGAGTATACTGTGTCAAATGCTACCGCCGTACAGGAAAGCTGTTCCGCTGACGGCAATCATGGCTATTTCTATTGCAGCAGATGCAGAAAGTATTTTTCATATCTGAAAACAGATGATACAACTGATGAGTATCAGCTTCTTAAATCTGACGGTGTGACGCCTATGACACAGGCAGAGGTCATTGCTGACGCTCTGATCCCGGCACCCGGTCACGCCTATGAGTTCAAGGGCTGGACATGGGGCACCGGTACGGACGGCAACCCGGACTACACGCAGGTGATCGGCACGATCGAATGCGCCAACGGCGACCTTTGCACGGAACCCGCCAGCGCGAAGACCCATACGTTTACCTATTACCTTAATCAGGCGCCGACGATGTCGACCAGAACCAGAGCGGCTGATCAGACGGTCCGCATCGAAAAGATCGTGAAGGATCCGACCTGCACCGCCAAGGGCACCGAAACCTATCAGCTGCTCGCGGGTGCAGCGGTCGTCCGCATTACTCCGCCTGAAAGCGGTGCGACGCCTGTGGATGTGGAAACGTCCCAGGTGAAGGCGATCGTGAACCTTCCGGCGCTCGGCCACGATTACCGCGGCACTTGCGTGGGCACCGGACGCAACAGCAGAACCGGCACCTATACCGGCCACCAGTACCAGTGCGTGCGCTATGAAGCCTGCCATTCCGCTGGTCTCAACACCGCATATGACGCGAACAACAACGTCACGGCAACAAACCCGGGCGGCGTGATCGCGCATAACGACTCAACCACTGTAAAGACTCCTGCGACCTGCATGGTCTATGCGGTTTGCCAGGATTGCGATCTGCCGTTCGGCAGCCTTGCAGATCATGATTTCTCCGCTTCTGCGGAACGCATCCAGAGCGCGGATACAGCTTATAACGCTGACTTTGCGCTGAATGATTATCAGGGCCACTACTATGCCTGCGCCTATGGCTGCGGCAAGTACGGCGTGATCAGTGACACTTCGGATGTTCTGGTCAACGGCACACAGTCCCATGATTTTGACACCAACAATGACGGCACCGTGAACACCGAGGACGGCGTACTGATCCGTCCGGCATCCTGTACCGTCAACGGTCAGCGCAAATATACCTGTAAGGATTGCGGCTTCGTACATTACACTTCGTCCGACGCCGACCTGATTGCGACCGGCCACGATTACAGCGGTCAGCCCATTACGCTGACGCCGTTCAAGACCGGTGATACCTACAACACCACAATGACCGCAAGCGTGACCTGCAAAAACGCCAACTGCGGCAAATATGCCGACGACGGCAGCATGAATCCCATCCAGACAAAGAACACCGTGACTGAAACCGTGCCGGTTGTTGCTTCGCGCGAAGAGGCGAGCTGCACAGAAAACGGTCTGGTCACCCGTACGGCGGCGTTCTCCGAAACGGCGTTCAACGGCGCGCTGCTGAACGGCGAACCGTTTGAAATGATTCAGGTCGACACAACGGAAGTGCTGCGTGCCACCGGCCACGACTGGGTCAACGTGTCAGTTGAATGGGCAGCGGATCACAGCAGCTGCATCGGTACGGCACAGTGCGCGAACGATGCTTCGCACAATGTGACCCAGAGCGCGAAGATCACCTATCAGATGGTCGCTGAGCCGTCCTGCACCGAAGAAGGCAGCGCAATTTACCGCGCATCCTTTGAAGATGACGAGCAGAACCTGCTGTATTACGATACCTTCGCCACACCGAAGCGCTCCTTCCAGGATATATACAACCAGAACAACATGGACGATCCGGGCTCTATCCCCGCGACCGGCCACACCTGGAGTGCACCGAGTTACAGATGGACCGGCAACGATCTCGCCGGCTACACCAAGACGGACGCCTATACATCCTGCCTGGTTTGCGGTGATGACATTGAAGAAGAAGTCGATGTGGAACGCATTGAGACGCCGGCAACCTGCGAAGAGGAAGGCTCCATCGTCTGGGAGGCAAACTTCCGTAACGCCGATGTCTTCGAATCGCAGCAGAAAACCAAGATCCTTCCCGCCCTGCACCATGATTACGATTATGCAAATACAAAATACGCCTGGACGCGCGTATCCGGCGGCTATCGCTGCACCGCGAGAGCGATCTGCCTGAACGACAGCAGCCATGTGGATACCGAGGCTGTGATTGTGGCGGGCGTCACAACGCCGCCCACCTGCACGACCAAGGGCAGAACCGTTTACACTGCGGAATTCACAAACGAAGAATTCCTGCCGCAGACCCGCGAGGATGAGGTGCTTGCAACAGGTCACCGCTGGGCGGAACCGGTTGTGGAATGGACCTTTGATGAGGGACGCAACGAGTATGTCAGCGCCACCGGCACCATCCACTGCCTGAATGACCCCGAAGACAATCACATGACCAACGAGACTGTGACACTGGATGAGGGCGGAATCACCAAGAAGACGCGCTCCAATGCCACCTGCGATGAGACCGGTCTGGTCGTTTACAAGGCGAAATTCTCCAGCCAGTTCGGCACGCAGAGCAAATCTCAGGTGCTGCCGAAGCTGAGCCATGAGCTCGGTGAGATTCACACCGGCACAAACAGCACCTGCGCCGCGCCTGGCTTCAAGAGCTACCGCGTTTGCAACAACTGCGGCAAGAAGTTTGTTCAGGACGGCGATGAATGGGTCGAGGCAACGAACCTGATCCTGTATCCGAGCAGCGAGCACAAGGATGTTGACGGAAACGACTTCCCGGTCGTTACTGTGGAAGCCAAGACGCCGACTTGTGAAGAGGCCGGCACCAAGGCCGTGACCTACTGCTCCGGCTGTATGCTGATCTTCTCCATTGACGGCAAGGACACCTACACGGCAACCGTGGACGGGGTTGAAGTCCAGAAGCCGCTGACCGAAAAGAACTATCACTACGGCACCGACAAGACCAAGTATGAGCTTGCAATCAATCCCGCAAACCACACAGACCTGCAGGAGGTCGAAGGCGTTGCAGCGACCTGCGAGGCAACAGGCGTGCTGCATCACTGGTACTGCAGCGGCTGTGACAAGTACTTCACCGACGCGGAAGGCACCGAAGAGATCCACAGAACCGCGACCGTGCTGCCGCTGTCCGGCCACGATTACGATTATGCGCACGCAACCTACGTCTGGGCAGGCGACCACAGCACCTGCACTGCAACGGTGGTTTGCAAGAACAACAGCGAACATGTGCTGACCGAGACGGCGAACAGTGAGAAGAATGTTGTTGTTCCCGTGACATGTGAAGCGGACGGCAGATGCTCCTTCACTGCGACGTTTGAAAACGAGAACTTTGTGACGCAGACAACGGAAGAAATGGCCGATCTCGCGACCGGTCATGCCTGGGATTACACCGGCGCGACATACAAGGCGACCTATGAATGGGAGCCGGATTACAGCGCCTGCACGGCAACGGTCTACTGCAAGAACGACAAGAACCATACCACCACGCTGACCGGCACAATCACGTCGGAAACCGAGATCGAACAGGACTGCGATGTGGACGGCAAAGTGGTTTACACGGCGACGTTTGAAAACAACGTCAAGCCTTCCACTGAGATCCAGACACTGGAAAAGACCGGTCACATCTGGGATTACACCGGCGAAACAACACCTGTGGACTATATCTGGTCGCCCGACAGCACACGCTG
The DNA here is from genome assembly GCA_902792985.1 of Oscillospiraceae bacterium. GTDB lineage: Bacteria > Bacillota > Clostridia > Oscillospirales > Acutalibacteraceae > UBA6857. The sequence goes on along the minus strand of CADBBT010000001.1, from coordinate 101,299 downwards.
CACAGCGGTCGTTCACTGCACAAAGAATCCGGCACACACCACGGAAGTGACCGTCGTTGCCGAATTCGTACCCATCAAGGTCGGCAACTGCGTGGAAGGCGGTAAAGCCATGTATGAGGCATCCTTCCCGTACGGCATCGCCAAGTCTCAGAGCGAACCGTTTGAAACTCCGATGCTCGGCCACAAGACCGAACGCATTGCTGCAACACCGGCAACCTGCATTGAAAAGGGCGTTTACCTGCATTACTACTGCAGCCAGTGCGGCAAGTATTTCAGCGACAGCGAGTGCACGCATGAGATCGCTGCGCGCGACATCATTCAGCCGATGATCCCGCATACGCTTGCGCACCACGAAGCCAGAGAGACCGGCTGCACAACGAGCGGCTCCCTTGAATACTGGACCTGCAGCTATTGCGGCAAATACTTCCTCAACGAAGAGGCGACCCTTGAGACGAACGCTGAGGCCGTTGTGATCGCTGCCCGCGGCCACAACTGGGTTGAGCGCGCCGGCAAAGCAGCCACCTGCACAGAGGCCGGTTGGGAGAAGTACAACTACTGCCCGCGCTGCAAGACCACCGAAGGCTACACGTCCATTCCGGCCACCGGACACGGCGATTACACCTATGATTACATCAACTCCTCCACGAGCGCGGACGGCAGCGTCCGCTGGGACATCTACTCCTGCGGTCGCGGCTGCGGTTCCTTCTATGCGAACCTGACAGTCACACTGCGTGACAAGAACGGCAGAGGTATCCCGGGCGCGAACGTGACCATCACGAGCAATAAGACGGGCGCCGTCTTTGCCGGCGGCAACACCGACAAGTTCGGCGAGTTTACCTCGAACGCGAAATTCGGCGAGGACACCTACAAGATCACCGTGAACTATGAGGACGAGAAGAACTCCTATTACGCTACCTCGACCATGACCTTCTACACCGATGAGAACCATCAGACGCATGTGATCGAGCCGAAGATCCGCAAGGCGGACTTCGCGGTCGATCCCGACAGCACCGGCGGCAGCACCCAGCCTTCGACGCCGAGCGCGCCGAGCAACGTCTGCAGATGGTGCGGCGAAGTGCATACCGGCTTCTTCGGCAAGATCGTTCAGTTCTTCCACAACATCCTCTTCCTGTTCAGCAGATAAGCGAAAAACAAACACTCCAAGAGATGGCAGTGGCTTCACCGCCATCTCTTTTCTCTTTCACCATGCCGTATTCCCGTGGATTGTTATGAAAAATGACGAAAAGCGGCATACGTTTCCATCCGATTTCACAAAACTTTTTATTAGTACTTGAATTCTGCATGATTTTAGTGTAAAATATACAATAGAGCATTTGAAATAGGCATTCTTTTTCATTGATTTTGGGGGATTTATATGAATTACGCACTGACTAAGAAGAAAACAAAGGAGCTCATTACCGCAAAGCTGTCGCACTTCTTCGGCGTCAATCCGGAAGAGGCGAGCGACGAGCAGTATTACAAGGCCGTTGCGTTGATCGTCAACGATCTGATGCACGAGGGGCTGCGCGAATTCCGCAAAAAGGCCGACAGCGCAGAGGTCAAGCGCGTCTATTATCTGAGCATGGAATTTTTGATGGGTCGTTCACTCAAGAACAACCTGTTCAACCTGAATCTGACCAAGGTGTTCGCTTCCGCGCTGCGTGATTTCGGCGTGAATCTGGAAAAACTGTATGACTGCGAACCTGACGCGGGCCTCGGCAACGGCGGTCTGGGACGTCTGGCAGCGTGCTATCTCGACGGTCTGGCAACACAGTGCTATTCCTCGATGGGTTATTCCATCCTCTATGAGGCAGGCATTTTCAAGCAAAAGCTGGTGGACGGCTGGCAGACGGAGATGCCGGATTTCTGGCTGCCCGGCGGCGAAGTCTGGTTGACCCCGCGTGAGCAGGAGATGATCGAAGTGCGCTTTGGCGGCGAGATCGTCGACCACTGGGATGAGCACTACCACTCAGTCGAATACAAAAACGACACCAAGGTTTACGCGGTGCCCTACGATATGTTTGTCAGCGGCAAAAACGGCAAGGGCTTCAGCCGCCTGCGCCTTTGGAGATCCAAAGCGCCCGCGCTGGATATGCGCCAGTTCGACCAGGGCAATTATTTGAAAGCGATGGAGCAGGCCGCCATGGCGGAGGTCATCAGCAAGGTGCTCTATCCCTCCGACAACCATCCGGAAGGCAAGAGCCTGCGCCTCAAGCAGCAGTACTTCCTGGTTTCCGCCTCGGTACAGGATATCGTCAAGCGCCATTTACGCCATTACTCCACAATGGAAAACTTTGCGGAAAAGAATGCCGTGCATATCAACGATACGCACCCGACGCTTTCGATCCCCGAGCTGATGCGCATTTTGCTTGATGAATGCGGCTACGGCTGGGACGACGCATGGAACATTGTGACCAAGGCGACCGCCTATACAAACCACACGGTGATGAAGGAAGCGCTCGAATGCTGGTCGGAGGACCTCATCCGTTCACTGATCCCGCGTATTTATCAGATCATCAAAGAGATCGACAACCGCTACCGTGCCCATATCTGGAACCTGACGCATGATGCCGGCGCCGTGGAGCGCATGGCGGTCATCTCCGGCGGCGTGATCCGCATGGCGAACCTGTGCGTGGCGACCTGCCACAGCGTCAACGGCGTTTCCGCGCTGCACAGCCAGATTTTGAAGGATACGGTCTTTAACGACTATTATAAGCTCACACCCGACAAGTTCACCAACGTGACCAACGGCATCGCACACCGCCGCTGGCTGTGTCAGGCGAACCCGGCGCTGACGGCCTTTTTGGAAGAGACGATCGGCAAGGATTTCATTCTCAACGCCGCCACACTGGAAAAGCTTGCCGCATTCAAGGACGACAAGCAGGTGCTTGACCGCATCGGCGAGATCAAGCTGCACAACAAAGAGCAGTTTGCCGCTTATGTGAAAAAGACGACAGGTGTTGAGCTTGATCCGACCTCGATCTTCGACGTGCAGGTCAAGCGTCTGCATGAATATAAGCGCCAGCACCTCAACGCCTTCCAGATCGTTGCAAAGTATCTGGAGATCAAGGAACACCCCGAGCGCGACTATGTGCCGCACACCTATATCTTCGGCGCGAAGGCTGCCTCCGGCTATTTCATTGCCAAAAAGATCATCAGCTTCATTTGCGCCCTTGCGGACGTGATCAATAACGACCCGGATGTCAACGACAAGCTGAAGGTGATCTATCTTGAGGACTACAACGTCACCATGGCGGAGCGTCTGATGCCTGCCGCCGACGTCAGCGAGCAGATCTCCCTTGCCGGCACAGAAGCCAGCGGCACGGGCAATATGAAGCTCATGATCAACGGCGCCATCACCCTTGGCACGCTTGACGGCGCGAATGTGGAGATCCACGAGGCGGTTGGCGACGAAAACATGGTGCTGTTCGGCATGACAACGCCGGAAGTGACCGACCTCAAACGAAACGGCTATCAGCCGATCAACTATTTCAATAACAACACGGAGCTGCGCCGCGTGATCGAGTTTGTGCAGATGGGCGTCGGCGGAAAGCCGTTCCCGGAGATCGGCAACACGATCATCCACCACGACCCGTATATGGTGCTTGCCGACTTCGCCGATTACCGCAACGCGCAAAAGAAGCTCGACACGCTCTGGCTTGACCGCGACAAGTGGAATCAGATGTCGCTGCTGAACACCGCCGGCGCCGGCCGCTTTGCCGCCGACCGTGCGATCAACGACTATGCGCGCGATATCTGGAACGCAAAAACCGTAAAATAAACACGCAACCGAAAGCATCAGCCTTCCTTACCGGGAGGCTGATGTTCAATCAAGGGAGATTCTGATGATCCACGCTGTTATTTTTGATTTGGACGGCACGCTGCTCAACACGCTGAGCGATTTGGCGGCAGCCGTCAATTTTGCACTGCGCACTTGCGGCTATCCCGAACGAACAACCGACGAGGTGCGCCGCTTCATCGGCAACGGCGTGGTAAAGCTCATGCGCCGCGCCGCGCCGAAGGGTTTGGACGAAGCTGCATGGCAGACGTGCTTTGCGCAGTTTCGCGCCTATTATCTTGCCCACCTGACCGATCATACCGTGCCCTATGACGGCATTTTGCCGCTGCTGGAATCGCTGCAGGCGCAGGGTGTCAAGACCGCTGTGGTGTCCAACAAGCTGCACGACGGCGTGGTGGATCTTTGCGCCGACTTTTTCGGGGCACGCATCAACGCTGCGTTCGGTGTACGCGAGGAAAGCGAACGCAAGCCCGCGCCGGTGAATGTTTTTCGCGCAATGAAAACGCTCGGCGTTTCGTCTGAGGAAACGCTCTATGCAGGTGACAGCGAAGTGGACGTGCAAACGGCAAACAACGCGGGACTGCGTTGTGTCGGCGTGACCTGGGGCTTTCGCGAGCGCAAAGAGCTGGAACAGGCCGGTGCCTGGATGATCATTGACCGGCCGGAACAGCTTGAGGCGGTCGTAAAGCTGACGGGGTGAGGTTTGATCGCCGAGAACGCGGATATCCGGTGACTCTTCGCAGTAAAAGCTTTCCTGCAGTGTTCACCATGGCTTCTTTTTGTTCCTTTTCTTTCCAAAAACAAAACCCGCTGTGGATTTCCACAGCGGGTTCTTTCTAACGACTAAGAGCTAACGACTACCGACTTACAAACTGTCAATATACGCGGCGACGTCGCCGATTGTTTTCAGGTTTTCGATCGCTTCATCGGGAATGCTGATGCCGAAGTTGTCTTCCACAGCAGAGATCAGATCCACAAGGTCAATGCTATCGGCCCCGATCTCATCCCATGTGGTGTCCTCGGTCAAATTGAGATCACTGAGTTCAAAGCGTTCGTTCACGATGGAGCATACTTTTTCGAGCGTGTCCATGCAAAAACCTCCTTCAAGGGTATTACTATATCACTATTATTCACAAAAGCGACCGTTTGTCAATAGGAAAAACGAAAAAAATTATGCGGAACAAAAATTTTTAAGGCTGCATAATCTTTGCTGCACTGTCCAACACTTTGGGGTGAAAGGGAGTGCATCAAATGAAACAGGAAGGGCGTTTGACGGCGCTTGCCGCATTGACGGCGATGGCGCTCACGGTGCTGTTTTCCATACTGGGCTTTTCAGGCAACTGTGAAGAGGTGCGCGGCGCGGTGCTGCGGCTGCATGTGATCGCAAATTCCGATTCCGCGGCCGATCAGGCGCTGAAACTGCAGGTGCGCGACGCAATTCTAAAGCAAAGCGGCGCGCTGTTTGCCGCTTCGCAAAACAAGGTGCAGGCGGAACAGGCGGTGTACGACGCACTGCCGACGCTGGAGCAAACGGCACAAGACGTTGTTGCGGCACAGGGGTTCCCTTATGCGGTGCACGCAGAGCTGACGCAAAGCGCATTTCCAACGCGTACTTACGGCAATGTGACTCTGCCTGCGGGAATGTATGACGCGGTGAGGGTCACGCTCGGCAGCGGAAACGGGCACAACTGGTGGTGCGTGATGTTTCCGCCGCTGTGCCTGCCGGCGGCAAGCGACAAGGCCGCGCTGGAAGATGTGCTTTCAGAGAACGCGCTGGTTCTGGTGCAGGAAAACCCGAAGCTGGAGCTGCGTTTTTGGCTGGTGGAGCAGTGGGAAGCGCTGCAAATGCGCTGGCGGGAAAAGCACCCCGCCTGAATCGCTGCGTCAGTTTTGCTTTTCCACCATTTTATACTCGTCGTACAGCTTGAAATACGGGCAACTGCCGGTGTTGCCGCCGAGACAGCGCTCCATTTCGTCCTCGTCGAGCGCAACGTCGCAGTAGTCGCAGTCGGCCTCTTCGTCATATTGGTTATGGGCACAGAATTCGCAGGCGTTCATGCCGCCGCCTCCTTTCGAAATCTAACGTCGGAAAAAGTAAAACGCACACGGATCCCCGCGCGCGCTTTACTTTAGGAGAAAATACGAAGAAAACAATACGAAAACCATCTAATTCAAGCGGTCGGTAAACTCCCGCTCACCTGACTGCGTGTAAATAATACCGCAAATTCTGAAAAAATGCAAGTGCTTTTTGCCAAGTTTTTCCGATTCTGCGTATTGTTTAAAATGTATAACTTCCGGCTGATTATTTTGTTGAAACTGACAATAGCACACGGTGCTGTTTGTGCATTCTGCCAAGCAAAACGGGTGTGGAAACGTCCGCTTTGATTGACAAGCGTTTCCGGTTGTGGTAAAATAAAGCAGGTTCGTCGTTCGAGGCGTTTTCGGCGGCAGACCGGATCACAGAAGGGGAGTCAGTTCCATGCAAGGCGAAAAGAGAAAAGTGCTTCTGATCGTGAATCCGTGCGCAGGACGCACCAAGTCCCGTGCAGGTACGTTTGATATCATCAACCAGTTTTCACAAAACGATTATGAGTTTTCGGTCCACATGACCAAGGGGCGCGGCGACGCGACCGAGATTGTGAAAAACCACGCGCAGGGGATGGACATGGTCGTCTGCTGCGGCGGCGACGGCACGCTCAACGAGACGATCAACGGCGTCATGGTGCTGCCGCGGCGCATTCCGATCGGCTATATCCCGACCGGGTCCACAAACGACCTTGCGAACACGCTCGGCATTCCGACCGTCATCAACAAGGCAACCGCCCTCATCATTGACGGCAAGACCCAAAGCTACGACATCGGTCTGTTCAATAACCGCTATTATTCCTACGTAGCCTCCTTCGGCGCGTTCACCAGAGCGTCCTACGCAACCAGCCAGCGCATGAAAAACCTGTTCGGCCACGCGGCGTATCTCATGAACGGCTTTTTCAAGGAGTGGAAGAACATCAGCTCCAACCACTTGAAGATCGAGTATGACGACGGTGAACTGGAGGGCGATTTTTCCTTCGGTGCAATCTCCAACTCCACCTCTGTGGCGGGACTGTTCCGTTTCAACAAAAACGAGGTCAAGCTCAACGACGGCTATTTTGAAGTGCTGCTTGTGCGCAAATCGAAGTTTTCCGAAGCGCCGGCGCTGCTCAACAAGATCCGCAAAAAGGAATATGACGGTGAGCGCATCATCTTTTTAAAGACAAGCAAGGTGAAGATCACGGCGGATACGGAGATCCCCTGGACGCTGGACGGCGAGTTCGGCGGCGCGCATAAGACGGTGATGGTCCATGTGCTTTCCAAGGCGGTGGATATCTGCGCGTCTGAGGACAATGTGCTCTTTGACCCGCCGCAAACGGAACCGGTAACGCAAGCGGATCCCGATCCGGAAAAGGTTTCCTGATTTCAGTTTAAAGATATTTTAAACAAACTGTGAAATAATACGATCAGAGAATGCAGCGCACTCTGATCGTTTTTTGCTTTTGATTTGTTCGCAAAATAGAATCATTTGGAATTTTTAAATTTTTTTGAATAAATCATTGACAAATCAAAAACGATGCGTTATAATCAATATGAATTATGGCAATGAATGTTAAAGTGCTATGGGTGCTTTCATATCATATTGCACAGAACGAAGGAGGCATCTGAATGGATTATATCATCTATATCCAGGTTTTGATTGACTTCGTCATGAAGGTTCTGTCCTACTTTAAAAAGAACGAGAAGGATGAAGACGACGAGCCCAAAGGCGGCAAGAAAAAATAATCCAGACAAAAATGAACGGACCGTTTTGCGGTTCGTTTTTTTATCATAATTTGTCCAAACGGGGCAGAGTGTTTTTGACAGAAGTTACAAAATGAATGTTTTCGGGTTGCAATGCTTTACTTTTCGATGGTTCTATTGTAAAATGTATTTGATCTTTAAGGCGGTACCGTGAGACCGACAAGATGCGAACTGATGAATGCGGGCGTTCGCCCGAGCTCTTGCCGTCTGTGCGCCGGTGCGCCCGGACGGGAGAGCTTTTTCTGTTTTTCACGCAGGGGAGGGTTGAAGATGAGTGCGGACATCATGGATGCGCTCGCAATGGAGCGCGTGCTTATGCGCATTGCGCACGAGATCATTGAAAAGAACGAATCCACCGAGAATCTCTGCGTGGTCGGTATCGAACGCCGCGGGGCGGTGCTTGCAAAACGAATTGCGGAAAACCTGCACTCGCTCGGCGCGGCGGTCCATCTTGGACGGCTCGATATCACCCATTTCCGCGATGACCGCATGCCGGGCGGGGAGGATGCGCATCTCAACAAAACCGAGCTGCCCTTCAATGTGCGCGGCAAGATCGTGGTCATTGTGGACGATGTTTTGTTCACCGGCCGCACGGCGCGCGCCGCCATCGACGCCATTCTTGCCTGCGGCAGACCCGCCAAGATTCAGCTTGCCGTTCTGATCGACCGCGGCCATCGGGAACTGCCCATCCGCGCGGATTATGTCGGCAAAAACGTCCCCACGGCGCTGGAGGAGCGCGTGCGCGTGTGTGTGCCGCCCTATGAGGACACAGCGTGCGTGAAGATCGACAAACAATGGTAAATCAGCGTACCGAGTACGCAGGAATATTCAGGAGGTCAAAAAAATGAAACTCGTTTACGGAATCAAAGACAAACCCAAATTCGGCCAGTTGCTCGTGTTTGCGTTCCAGCAATTGCTCGCCATCCTCGCCGCCACCATCGCGGTGCCCGCCATTGTCGGCAACGGCATGAGCCAGTCCGCAGCCCTCTTCGGCGCCGGTGTCGGCACGATCATCTATCTTCTGTTCACAAAATTCAAAAGCCCCGTCTTCCTCGGTTCGTCCTTTGCCTTCCTCGGCTCCATGTTTGCGGCGTTTGCCGGCGCGGTTTCCACCGAAGCCGGTTACGCGGGCATCATCCTCGGCGCCATCTTTGCCGGCCTTGTGTATGTGGTCATCGCGCTGATCGTCAAATTCGCCGGCGTTGCATGGATCAATAAGCTCATGCCCGCCGTTGTGATCGGCCCCACAGTCGCCATCATCGGTCTTTCCCTTGCGGGCAACGCGGTCGGCGATGCGCTGCACTTTGCGGAAAATGACGGCAGCGCCTATGTGATGAACACCCACGGCTGGGTCGGCTTCGTCTGCGCGCTCGTCACACTGTTCACAGTCATGATCTGCTCCGTCTTCGGCAAGAAGATGGCAAAGCTCATTCCGTTCATCATCGGTATCGTTGCGGGCTACGCTGTGGCTGCCTGCTTCACGCTGATCGGCATGAAGACCGGCAATGAGAATCTGATGATCATTGATTTCTCTCTGTTCCAGAATATCCAGTGGATTCCGGATTTCACCTTCCTGAACGCTGCGAAGGGTCTGTCCGCCATCGACGGCAACTACATTGCCACGATCGCCGTGGCCTATATTCCGGTCGCCTTTGTTGTGTTTGCTGAACACATTGCCGACCACAAGAACCTTTCCACGATCATCGACCAGGATCTGCTTGAGGAACCGGGTCTGCATCGCACCCTGCTCGGCGACGGTGTCGGTTCCATGGTCGGCGCTTTCTTCGGCGGCTGCCCGAACACGACCTACGGTGAATCCGTCGGCTGCGTGGCGATCACCGGCAACGCTTCCGTGGTCACGATCCTCGCAACGGCGATCCTTGCCATCGTTGTCTCCTTCTTCGGCCCGTTCGTGACCTTCCTTGCCACGATCCCCTCCGTTGTGATGGGCGGCGTTTGCATCACGCTGTACGGCTTCATCGCGGTCAGCGGTCTGAAGATGATCCAAAAAGTCGACCTCGGCGCAAACAAAAACCTGTTTGTGGTCTCTGTCATCCTGATCGCGGGCATCGGCGGCATGACGCTGAAGATCTTCTCCGTGACGCTCACCGAGATTGCCTGCGCGCTGATCCTCGGCATCATCACGAACCTGATCCTTTCCCGCAAAAGCGAAGATGCACCGGCGGCCTGAATGCTGAAAAAAGGAGTGTAACGCTCAATGAAATTTTCTTCTCTTGTAAAACTTGCTGCCTGTGGCGCGGGCGCAGTCTGCGGCGTTGGCGTTCTGATTGACGATCTGCTAGTTCACCGCAAATTTGAGCTGCCCGAAGCGCTGAAGACCGTGTTTTCCGGCACCGATATGTCCGAAACGCGCGAAATGGCAGACGATCTGACTGCCTGGCTTGAAAACTACGGCTATGAGCGCGTTTATATGACGAATAAGGCCGGCCATAAGCTGACCGGCTACCTGATGCGCCCGGCGGAACCGTCCGACATCTATGTGTTCTGTTCGCACGGCTACCGCTGCAACGCAAAGCGCGAATTCTGCGGCTTTGTGCAGTATTATCTGAAACGCGGCTGCAATGTGCTGCTGGTCGACCACCGTGCCGCCGGCGAAAGCGAAGGCACCTACATCGGCTTTGGCTACTATGAGTCGCAGGACAGCCTGCAATGGCTCGATTATCTCAACGACACCTACGGCAAGGACATCTCCATCATCGTGCACGGCGTTTCCATGGGCAGCGCAACCGTGATGCTTATGAGCGGCGCTGAAACGCTTCCGGATAACGTGCGTTTCATTGTGGCCGATTGCGGGTTCACGAGCGCGTGGGATGAGTTTGAAGCAAAGCTGCAGGCGCTGAAGATCCCGACCTGGCCGCTGCTGCCGTTTGTCAACGAGGTCAACAAGCGCGTTGCCGGCTATGATTTCAAAACCGACACAGACGCCGTTGCCGCAGTGAAAAAGGCAAAGGTGCCCATGCTGTTCATTCACGGAACGGCGGACGGCTTTGTGCCCTGCGAGATGGTCTATCAGGTCTATGCCGCCTGCGGCAGTGACTACAAAGATCTGATGCTGGTGGAGGGCGCACAGCATGCCGGTTCGGTCGTCACCGATCCTGCGGGCTACGAAGCAAAGCTCGACGAGATGATGGCGAAATTCGTGCCGCAAAAGGCCAACTGACTGCGCACAGACGACATTCCATGAATTTTTTGTAAATAAACACAAAAGATTCTGTGAATATTTGGGCATTCTTTCTCTTGACATCCCGTTACGGCAGGACTAAAATGGTGATATCAATAAAAAGAGGAGGCGTGTTTCTGTGAAGAATCCGTTTGACGTGATCGGAGAGGTCATCGGTGAAGTTGTCGGTAAAATCGTGCAGGCGATCGCCGGCGAAATGATTCAGGCAATTGCGCAGGGCTTTATTGACGCGATTTTCAACCAGAATAAATAAGTTCGATCCTGCAATGAACGGAACGGGGCAGGCGTCCTGTTCTGCCAAACAAAGTTCACCATTGGTGGGCTTTGTTTTTTTGCGGCGATTGGCGATTATTAAAGATGATTCAGCTTTTTTTCTGTTTATACTTTATTCATAAACCTATGGTAAAATAAACTGCTGCTATATACGGCAATTCAGGAAACAACGGAGGTCGATCTATTTGACCAGACTTTTAAAATATCTGAAACAGATCCGGGGTGATGTTGCGGCGGCCATGCTGTTTGTTGTGCTTTCGCAGATTTCCACGCTGATCTTGCCGATGCTGATGGGTATGCTGATCAACAACGGAATCAAGAACGCGGATATGGAATACATCAAACGCATGGGGTTTGTGATGCTCGGCGTCTCGCTGGCCGTGATCGTGATCCATTCCGTCAACAGCTATTTCTCCTCCCGCACGTCCACCCTTTACGGCAAGATCCTGCGCGAGGAGCTGTTTTTGAAGGTGGAATCCCTTTCGCAAAGCGACATCGACTGCATCGGCACGCCCTCGCTCATCACGCGCTGCACCAACGACGTTAAAGTGATGCAGGACTTCATCCTGCAATCGCTGCGCATGATCATCTCCGCGCCGATCATGCTCGTCGGCGGCACATTTATGGCGTTCTTTCTCAACGCGCGGCTGGCGATGATCATCTTTGCCGTGCTGCCTGTGATCGCGGGACTGGCGTATCTTGTCATCAAGCTGGTGCTGCCGCTGTTTCGCAAGCGCCAAAAAATGGTGGATGCGCTCAACCGCTTCCTGCGTGAAAAGCTCAGCGGCATCCGTGTGATCCACGCGTTCAACAAAGAGCCTTATGAAGACGCGCGTTTTGAAGAACAAAACCACGCGCTGTCTGCGCTGGTGCTCAAATTGCAGCGGACGATGGCGATCCTGTTGCCGGTGGCGATCGTGCTGGCGACACTCGCGCTTGACGCGCTGCTGCTGGTCTCCACGCGCAGCATCGACGCGATCACCGACCCCGCAAAGATCCAGAACGCGGTCGGCGACCTGCAGGCGTTCGTTATCTATATGATCATGATCGTGTTCGCGCTGTCCATGGCGGCGGCGATGTTTGTGATCGTGCCGCGCGCCAACATTTCTGCAAAGCGCATCAAGGAAGTGCTCGATATCGAGCCTGCGATCTGCGAGCCGGAAGCGCCGCTGACGTTTGACGAAAGCAAGCGCGGCGAGGTGGAGTTCCGCCATGTGACCTTCCGCTATAATGAGGCTGCCCAGCCCATTCTCAGCGATATATCCTTCACGGCCGAGGCGGGCAAAACGACCGCGATCATCGGCGGCACCGGCAGCGGCAAGAGCACGCTGGCGAATCTGATCCCGCGCTTTTATGACGCAACCGAAGGACAGGTGCTGTTCAGCGGCGTGGATGTCAAACGGCTGCCGCAGCAGGAGCTGCACGCGCGCATCGGCTATGTGATGCAGAAGGCGAACCTGTTCAGCGGCACGATCGAAGAAAACCTGCGTTACGGCGACGAGAACGCGAGCGAGGCGCAGCTTTGGAAAGCGGTCGAGCTTTCGCAGAGCAAGGCCTTTGTGGATGAACTGCCCGACGGGCTGCAGAGCTTTGTCAGCCAGAACGTGACGAACCTTTCCGGCGGACAGAAGCAGCGTTTGGCGATCGCCCGCGCGCTTGTGCGCGACGCGGATGTGTATATTTTTGATGACAGCTTTTCCGCGCTGGACTTTTTGACCGAAGCAAAGCTGCGTGTTGCGCTGCAAAAAGAGTTGAAAAAAACAAAGATCATCGTCGCGCAGCGGGTCGGTACGATCCTGCACGCGGACAAGATCCTTGTGCTTGACGGCGGCAAAATCGTCGGCGAAGGCCGGCACGAAGACCTGCTGGCGTCCTGCCCGGTCTATCGGGAGATCGTGGCGTCACAGCTTTCGGGGGAGGCGATGGCATGAACAGAGATCAGACTTCCTTGAAACGAAAAAAAGATAAATACGCCGACTACCGTGATCAGAAGCAGAGCGAAAAGGAAAAGGTCAAGAATTTCCGCGGCACGGCGATGCAGCTGCTTGCGCTTTTGAAGGGCCATCGCATCCAGATCACGGTCGTCACGCTGCTTGCGGCGCTTTCGGCGGCGCTGAACGTGATCGGACCGCGCTACCTCGGCGATATCATGGACCTGATCAACGCGCAGGTGGATAACAAGCTGCAGACCGGCCGGATGGATTTCGGCGCGATCTTTGAGATCCTCGGCACAATCCTTCTGATCTACGGCCTATCCGCCGTGTGCATGTTCTTCTTGAACTTCACCATGGCGGGGCTGACGCAGACGATGATCACGAGCCTGCGCAGCCGCATCAACGCAAAGCTTTCACGGTTGCCGCTGAAGTTTTTCGACAGCCACAACAAAGGCGATCTGCTCTCGCGTGTGACGAACGATATCGACAACATCAACAACACCTTCCAGCAGATCTTCATCCAGCTCATCTCCTCCGTGGTGACGTTTGTGGGTGTGTTTGCGATCATGCTGGCCTATGACCCGACGCTGACGCTCGCCTCGCTCCTGCCGCTGCCGCTGAGCGCCGCGGTCGCCTTTGCGATCCTCGGCCGTTCCAAGCGTTATTTCCGCGCTGTCTGGCGCCGCACCGGCGACATCAACGGCCATATCGAGGAGATGTTCACGAACCACAACATCGTCAAGGTGTTCGGCCGCGAACAGGCGGCGATCGACGAGTTCCGCGCAATCAACGAAGAGCTGTACGAAACGGGCCGCAAGGCGCAGTTCCTTTCCGGTCTGCTCGGCCCGATCGTGAACTTTTCCTACAACATCTCCTTTGTGCTGATCTGCATCGTGACCGGCTACCTCATTCTCCACAAGGGCTACTCCGTGGGCGCAATGACGGTGTTTATCACCTATGCCCGGCTGATCATGCAGCCGATCATCGACTTTTCCAACATCGTCAACAACCTGCAATCCTCGCTGGCGTCAGCGGAGCGTGTGTTTGAGATCATTGACGAGCCGGAGGAGACCGCCGAAACGGTCAAGACCGAGCTCACACACCCGCAGGGCGCGGTGGAGTTTGACCATGTCAACTTTGCCTATGAGCCTGACAAGCCCCTTTACCGTGACTTCAGTCTGAACGTCGCCCCGGGGCAGCTCGTTGCAATCGTCGGTCCGACCGGCGCTGGCAAAACGACGCTGGTCAACTTGCTCATGCGCTTTTACGACATCCAAAGCGGCCACATCCGCGTGGACGGCGTGGACATCATGGACATCTCCCGCCGCAATCTGCGCAGCATTTTCGGCATGGTTTTGCAGGACACCTGGCTGTTCCGCGGCACAGTGCGTGAAAACATCCTTTATGGCAAGGACGAGGTGGACGAAGAAGCCTTCCGACGCGCTGTGAAGGCTGCGCGTGTCGATCAATTCATCGACACACTGCCGGACGGTTACAACACGGTCCTTGACGAGGACGGCACGAACCTTTCCGCCGGACAAAAGCAGCTTTTGACGATTGCGCGCGCGATCATCTCCGACCCGAGCATCCTCATCCTCGATGAGGCGACCTCCTCGGTCGACACGCGCACGGAGCTGCAGATTCAGGCGGCGATGAACAATCTCATGCAAGGCCGCACGAATTTTGTGATCGCCCACCGCCTGTCCACGATCCGGAACGCCGACGCGATCATCGTCATCGAGGGCGGCCGCATCATGGAGCAGGGCACGCACGAAGAACTGCTGCAAACCGGCGGCGCCTACGCAAAGCTTTATGAGGCACAGTTTGTGAGCTGAACAGTCGTGAGTCAATAGTCGTTCGTCGATAGTCGAAAGTTAAGCCCGCCGTGGTTGTTTCACGGCGGGCTTCAATTATACTGATAGCTTTGACTAACGACTGATGACTGATGACTTACGACTCACATCGCTTTCACGTCGTCGTCACACAGCGTCGAAATGCCTGCGGCTTTGAGGATCGCTTCGGCGGCGGGAGTGTTGTTGACCCGCAGCACCACATAAGCGCCGAGGTCCGCAGCGCCGGTGAAAGCGTACATGTATTCGATGTTGATCTGTGCTTCGGCAAGGATGTCCAGAATGCGGGAAAGCGCGCCGGCGGTGTCGTCCATTTTTGCGGCAATGACGTCGGTGGCAAGCACAGCGCCGGTGTCGCTCAGCGCGGCCTTTGCGTCTGCGTTGTTGGAGGTGATCAGGCGCAGGATGCCGAAATCACGGGTGTCTGCCACGCACAGCGCGCGGATATTGACGTTTGCGCCGGAGATGGCCTTGATCGCCTCTGCCAGTTTGCCTTCTTTGTTTTCAAGAAAAACGGAAATCTGCTGAATGGCCATGGGAACGCTCCTTTCTCAATCGTGCAGTTTGCGCTTGTCGATCACGCGCACAGCCTTGCCCTCGGAACGGACAATGGAGTGCGGCGGCACCAGGTGCACTCTCGGACCAATGCCGAGCATGGTGCGCATGGCGATTTCAAGCGCGCGTTCTTTTTTCTGGTTTTCGGCAACGATGTCGGAGAACTGTTCGGGCAGCAGCTCCACGTTGACGTCGAGTGTATCGGAATTGTTGACGCGATCCACGATGATCTGATAGTTCGGCGTATAGCCCTCATTGAGCAGCACCGTTTCGATCTGGCTCGGGAACACGTTGACGCCGCGGATGATCATCATGTCATCGGAACGGCCCATGGGCTTGCTCATCTTCACATGGGTGCGTCCGCAGGCGCATTTTTCATGCGAGAGCACGCAGATGTCGCGCGTGCGGTAACGCAGCAGCGGAAAGGCTTCCTTGTCCAGCGAGGTGAACACGAGTTCGCCCTTGCTGCCTTCGGGGAGGACTTCGCCGGTGTCGGGGTCGATGATCTCGGCATAGAAGTGGTCCTCGTTGATATGCATGCCGCTTTGCGCGCAGCATTCAAATGCAACGCCCGGGCCGCTGGTTTCGGTCAGACCGTAGATGTCGTAGGCTTTGATGCCGAGGCTCTTTTCAATGCTCCGGCGCATCTCTTCCGTCCACGGCTCTGCGCCGAAGATGCCGGCCTTGAGCTTGTTGTCTTCCGGCTTGTAGCCTTGCTCTGCAAGCGTCTCGCCGATATAGGCGGCGTAGGACGGGGTGCAGCAGATGATGGTGGCGCCGAGATCCATCATGAACTGGATCTGACGTTCGGTGTTGCCGGAGGACATCGGCAGCGTCAGGCAGCCGACTTTTTCCGAGCCGCCGTGCAGACCGAAGCCGCCGGTGAACAGACCGTAGCCGTATGCGACCTGACAGACGTCGCCGCTGTTGCCGCCGGCGGCAACAATGGCGCGCGCGCAGCAGTCGTTCCAGATGTCCACGTCGTGCTGTGTGTAAAACGCGACCACGCGCTTGCCGGTGGTGCCGGAGGTGGAATGGATGCGCACACAGTTTTTCAAATCTGTGCCGAGCAAGCCGTAGGGATAGGCTTCGCGCAGATCGGCTTTGGAAAGGAACGGCAGCTTTTTGATGTCGTCCACACTTTGAATGTCTTCGGGTTTCACGCCCTTGGCGTCCATGAGGTCGCGGTAATACTTCACGTTTTCATAAACGTGCTTGACCTGTTTGACGATCTTTTCGTTCTGGATGGCGAGGATCTCTTCGCGGGACGCTGTTTCGATTTCGGGCTGATAATAATGGGGCATGGGAACCACTCCTTTCAACGTAGAAACATATTGATGTATTTTTAGCAGAAAAAGCTGAAAAGAAGCTTAAATTTGAGAAAACTCAAAAATTGTAACCCAGTTCGAACGCCTTCAGGTTGACATCCACAAACTGCGGCTTGACGATCTGACGAATCTCGTCGATCCACGCGTCGTAGGGAATGTCGAAATACTTTGCAAGGCGGCCCATGAGCACGATGTTCACGCTTTTGGCGTTGCCGGCTTTTTGTGCGAGCGCAAGCGCGTCAATGGCGTCCACAGTGACGCCCTGCGCTTTCAGCGTGTCCAGAATGCCTTCGGGATATACTGCGGCGCCGGTGATCACGGGCATCGGGTCGATGGCCTGAGCATTCACAATGATCTTGCCGTCTTTTTTCAAACAATCGAGATAGCGGGCGGCTTCAAGCTGTTCAAACGAGACGATGAAATCCGCCTCGCCTGTGGAGATGACGGGGGAGTAGACCTTGTCGCCGAATCGCACATAGGTCACAACGCTGCCTCCGCGCTGGCTCATGCCGTGGACCTCGCTGACCTTGACGTCATAGCCGCGGCGGATGAGCAAAGCGCCGAGCAGTTTGCTGGCAAGCAGGCTGCCCTGGCCGCCGACACCGACGATCATTACATTTTTCGTTTCCATCCTCAGCGCTCTCCTTTCTCAATCGCGTTCAGTTTGCAAAGCTGAGTGCACACATCACAGCCGACGCACTGGGTCGGGTCGATGTGCGCTTTTTTGTTTTTGAAGCTGATCGCCGGGCAGCCGAGCTTCATGCACTGGCGGCAGCCGACGCATTTGTCTTCGTTCACCTTGACCGGCGGTTTCGCCTTGACATACTTGAGCAGCATGCACGGGCGGCGCGAGATGATGACCGACGGCGCGTCTGCGGCAAGCTCTTCAAGCACCGCGTCCTCACAGGCTTTCAGATCATAGGGATCGACCACGCGCACACGCTCAATGCCGATGGCGCGGCAAAGCGCTTCAAGGTCGACCGCCAGCGCAGGATCGCCTTTGATGTTTTTACCGGTGGTCGGGTTCTGCTGGTGGCCGGTCATGCCGGTGATGGAGTTATCGAGGATGATAACGGTCGAGTTCGACGCGTTGTAGGCGATGTTGACAAGGCCCGTCATGCCGGAATGCATGAACGTGGAATCGCCGATCACACAGACGGTTTTGCGCTCGCTGTCGCTGCCGCCGGCTTTGTTGAAGCCGTGCAGACCCGACACGGACGCGCCCATGCAAAGCGTGGAATCCAGCGCATTCAACGGAGCGGCGGAGCCGAGCGTGTAACAGCCGATGTCGCCAAGGCAGGTGATCTTATGTTTGGCGAGCGTGTAAAACAGACCGCGGTGCGGGCAGCCGGCGCACATGATCGGCGGACGCACGGGCACCTGCGGCGCTTCCCGGTGCTCCGGCACCGGCAGACCGAACGCCTTGCGGATGCTCGTCTGGTTGTATTCGCCCAGCGGCGTGAACATCTCCTTGCCGATGCAGGGGATGCCGAGGTTTTTCAGGTGGCTTTCGATCACGCCGTCGAGTTCCTCGATCACATAGAGCTTATCCACGGACGCGGCGAAGGTCCGGAACAGTTCGGTGGGCAGGGGATTGACCATGCCGAGCTTGAGCACGGACACGGAATCGCCGAACACTTCCTTCACATATTGATACACCGTGCCGGCGCAGACGATGCCGATCTCCGTACCGCCCATCTCTACGCGGTTGAGCGCTGTGTCTGTCTCTGCGAGCAAAGCAAGCTTCTTTGTGCGCTCTTCCACAAACGGATGACGGCGCACGGCGTTTGCGGGCGCCATGATGAACTTCTGCGGCTGCTTCTCATAGGCCGGAAGTTCCTTTTCCACGCGGTCCTGCAGCTCCACAACGCTCTGGGAGTGGGCGATGCGCGTGCACATGCGCACGATGACCGGCGTGTCATATTCTTCGGAAAGTTCAAACGCGCGCTTGACAAAGGCTTTGGCCTCTGCTGCGTCGGCGGGTTCCAGCATCGGCACCTTTGCCGCGATGGCATAATGGCGCGAATCCTGTTCGTTCTGTGAGGAGTGCATCGCCGGGTCGTCGGCAACAAACAGCACAAGACCGCCGTTCACGCCGGTGTAGGAGAGCGTAAACAACGGGTCAGCCGCAACGTTCAGACCGACATGCTTCATTGCGCAAGCACTGCGCACCCCGCGCAGCGACGCGCCGAAAGCGACCTCTGCGGCGACCTTTTCGTTCGGCGCCCATTCGCAGTAGATCTCGTCATATTTTGCGGCAAATTCGGTGATCTCCGTGGACGGTGTGCCGGGGTAGCTGGATACGAGCTTGACACCGGCTTCAAACAGTCCTCTGGCAACGGCTTCGTTGCCCAACATGAGCCTTTTCAATTCTTTGAGTCCTCCAATGTTCACCGCGCCGGAGCGCGATCAGAAATTATTTAACATTATATACGATTCCCTGAAAAAAAGCAAGACATTTTAGCGCTTTAAATTGACTTTACTGCGAAAAAGTGAACTTTTTTGAAAGAATGTATTGCAAAGATAGACAAAATTTGATAAAATAAATTAAATTCATTCCCTGACCGGAAGGCGGTTTTTGCAATGCAGCTTTTGGAAGAACGAATCCTGAAGGACGGAAAGCTTTTTCCGGGTAATATCCTGAAAGTGGATTCCTTTTTGAATCATCAAATGGATATCGGTCTGCTCAACGAGATCGGCAAGGAGTTTCACCGGCTTTTTGCGGATGACGGCGTCAACAAGATCCTCACGATCGAATCCTCCGGCATCGGCATTGCCTGCATTGCTGCGCAGTATTTCAATTGCCCCGTGCTGTTTGCGAAAAAAACAAAGACGAAGAACATTGCCTCGTCCGTGTTCAAAACGCAGGTCAAATCCTTTACCCATGGCACGACCTACGATGTGATCGTTTCGAAGGAGTTTTTGCACAAGACCGACCGTATACTCATCATCGACGATTTTCTCGCCGAAGGCAACGCGCTGCTCGGTCTGATCGACATCTGCCGGCAGGCGGGCGCCGAGGTGATCGGCTGCGGCATCGCGGTGGAAAAGGCGTTTCAGCCCGGCTCGTCGCGCATCCGCGAAAAGGGCGTGCGTGTGGAATCGCTTGCCGTGATCACATCCATGGACGGCGGCGAGATCAAATTTGAACGGAAATAAAGGCCGGTTACGGGCTTTATAAATATTTACCAATGGAGGAAAAAAACATGAAAAAACTGATTGCACTTGCACTCGCTGCGCTGCTGCTGTTCTCGCTTGCTGCTTGCGGCGGCACCTCGGACGGGGAAGAATCCGATTTCAAAGCCGGCTTCATCTTCCTGCACGACGAAAACTCCACCTATGACCTCAACTTCATCAACGCGGCAAAACAGGCTTGTGACAACCTCGGCATCAAAGCGATCCTGAAGACCAACATCGACGAGTCCAACGATTGCTACGAAGCGGCTGCCGACCTCGCCGACCAGGGCTGCGGTTTCATTTTTGCGGACTCCTTCGGCCATGAGGACTTCCTCATCAAGGCTGCCGAGCAGTTCCCCGAAGTGCAGTTTGCCCACGCAACCGGCACCCAGGCGCACACGAAGAACCTGCCGAACTTCGCCAACGCGTTCGCGTCCATCTATGAGGGCCGTTATCTTGCCGGTGTGGCAGCCGGTCTGAAGCTCAACGAGATGATCGAAAGCGGCAAGATCACCGCAGAAGAAGCGAAGATGGGTTATGTCGGCGCGTTCACCTATGCGGAAGTGATCTCCGGCTACACCAGCTTCTATCTCGGTGCAAAGTCCGTTTGCCCGAGCGTCACGATGGAAGTGCAGTTCACCGGTTCCTGGTATGATGAGACTGCGGAAAAGGAAGCTGCGACCATGCTCATCAACAACAAGTGCGTGCTCCTCAGCCAGCATGCCGACTCCATGGGCGCTCCGACCGCCTGTGAAAACGCGGGCGTGCCCGACGTCTCCTATAACGGCAGCACCGCCGCGGCTTGCCCGAACACCTTCATCATCTCCTCGCGCATCGACTGGACGCCGTATTTTGAATATGCGATCAAGGCTGCGATGAACGGCGAAGAGATCAAAAAGGACTGGACCGGCACGATCGAAACCGGCTCCGTTGCGCTGACAGAGATCAACGATAAAGCAGCGGCAGAGGGAACTGCTGCGGAAATCGAAAAAGTCAAGGCCGGTCTGGCGGATGGCAGCATCCATGTGTTTGACACCGCCGCGTTCACCCTGAAGGGTAAGGAAGTGACTTCCTATCTTGCAGACGTGGATTCCGACGCGGACTACACCCCGGACACCGAGGTTGTTTCTGACGGTTACTTCCATGAATCCGAATACCGTTCGGCTCCCTATTTTGATCTGCGCATCGACGGCATCACCCTTCTGAACGAAGAGTACTAATTCAAACCGACAAACAGCCGGGCTCAGACAGCCATCTGTGCCCGGCTGATTCCATTCTTGATACGGAATTCTGAATTTGTATAGGAGGGAAGACTTTGGAAAAAACGGCAGCCATAGAACTCAAAAACATTACCAAGGTGTTCGGTCAGATCGTTGCCAACAAAAACGTCTCCCTGACCGTGTATAACCATGAGATCCTGTCGATCCTCGGTGAAAACGGCAGCGGCAAGACCACGCTGATGAATATGATTTCCGGCATTTATCATCCGGATGAGGGGCAGATCTTCATCGGCGGCAAGGAGGCGGTCATCCATTCGCCCAAGGACGCGTATCGCTATAAGATCGGCATGATCCATCAGCATTTCAAGCTGATCGACGTGTTCACGGCGGTGGAAAACATCGTGCTCGGCATCAACGAGGGCAAGTACGATTTGAAAGCGGCGACAAAGGTTGTGCAGGAGACGTGCGAAAAGTACGGCTTCGAGATTGATCTGAACAAAAAGATCTATCAGATGTCCGTTTCGGAAAAGCAGACGGTGGAGATCGTCAAGACCCTTTATCGCGGCGCGGACATTCTGATCCTCGATGAGCCGACAGCGGTGCTCACGCCGCAGGAGATCGACAAGCTCTTTGCCGTTATGCGCCGGATGCGCGACGACGGCAAGGCGATCATCATCATCACGCACAAGCTCAACGAGGTGCTTTCCATCTCCGACCGCGTGTCTGTTTTGCGCAAGGGCGAATACATCGGCACCGTCAACACCTGCGAGGCCAACGAGAGCATCCTCACGGAAATGATGGTGGGCGAAAAGGTGAGCTTGAACATTGCGCGTACCGAGCCGAAAAACGCCAAAAAGCGTCTGTCGCTGACGAACGTCACTGTGCTCAGTGACGACGGCCGCAGCATTTTGAAAAATGTGAACTTCACCGCGAACGCCGGCGAAATTCTCGGCATTGCCGGCATTTCCGGCAGCGGACAAAAAGAGCTGCTGGAAGCCATTGCGGGCTTGCAGCACCTCAAGAGCGGCAGCATCCTCTATTATGACCCGGTCACCGGCAAGGAGGAGAACCTGCGCGACAAAACGCCGATGCAGATCAAGAACCTCGGTGTGCGTTTGTCATTCGTTCCGGAAGACCGTTTGGGCATGGGCCTTGTGGGTTCCATGGACATCACCGACAACATGATGCTGCGCTCCTACCGCAGCGGCAACGGCGCGTTCGTGCACCGCAAAGCGCCGCAGGACCTTGCAAAGCGCGTGGTCAAAGACCTCAAGGTCGTCACCCCGGGCGTGCAGACGCCGGTGCGCCGGCTTTCCGGCGGCAACGTGCAAAAGGTGCTTGTGGGGCGCGAAATTTCCGCGTCGCCGACCGTGCTGATGGCGGCGTATCCCGTGCGCGGCCTTGACATCAACTCCTCTTACATGATCTATAATCTGCTCACCGAGCAAAAAGAAAACGGCGTGGCGGTCATCTTCGTGGGCGAAGACCTCGACGTGCTCACCGAGCTGTGCGACCGCATCCTCGTCATCAGCGGCGGCGTGGTCACCGGCATCGTGGACGGCCGCGGCGCAACCAAGGAAGAGCTGGGTCTGCTGATGACCAAAGCACACCATTCGGAGAAGGAGGGCACGGCACAATGAGTCAACCGCAAAAAGCAAAACATGAACAGCTCTTGCATATCAGCAAGCGCGCGGCGCTGCCGATGTGGAAATCGTGGCTGATCCGGGTTTTGTCTGTCGTCGCTTCCCTGATCCTTTGCGCGATCATCATCGTGCTGTTCACCGGCGACAATCCGATCCAGATCTATGCCACCATGATCAAAGGCGCTGTCGGTACCACCCGCCGCGTCTGGGGTCTGCTGCAAAATGTGGCAATGCTGCTGTGCGTTTCGCTGGCAGTGACGCCCGCGTTCAAGATGCGCTTTTGGAACATCGGCGCGGAGGGACAGGTGCTCATGGGCGGCCTTGCAACGGCAAGCGTCATGATTTTGTTCGGCAGCAAGCTCCCGCCGGCACTGCTGATGATCGTTGTGATCCTCGCGTCCATCGTTGCGGGCGCGATCTGGGCGGTGATTCCCGCCATTTTCAAGGCGTTCTGGAACACGAACGAGACGCTGTTCACGCTGATGATGAACTACATCGCCATGCAGATCGTCTCCTATTTCGTCTATATCTGGTCGGTGCCCAAGGGCAGCGGCAAGATCGGCGTCATCAACGCTGCCACCCAGGCCGGCTGGCTGCCGTCGCTCGGCAAGCACGGCTATCTGCTGAACATCCTGATCGTTGCGGTGCTGACCGTCGCGGTCTATATCTATCTGAAATACAGTAAGCACGGGTATGAGCTGACGGTCGTCGGCGAAAGCGAAAACACCGCGCGCTATATCGGCATCAATGTCAAAAAGGTCATCATCCGTACAATGCTGCTCTCCGGTGCGCTCTGCGGTGTTGCGGGGTTACTGCTTGTTTCGGGCACAGACCACACCATCACGCGCGACACGGCGGCAGGCCGCGGCTTTACGGCGATCATGGTCTCGTGGCTGGCGAAATTCAACCCGCTGTTTATGGTGCTCACCTCTCTGCTGATCGTCTTCATGCAAAAGGGTGCAACGGAGATCTCCACGGTCTTCGGACTGAACGATTCGTTTTCCGATATCATCACAGGCATCATCATCTTCTTTATCATCGGCAGCGAGTTCTTCATCAACTACACCGTGAATTTCCGTTCTTCCAAGGAGGTGGCTGCGCAATGATCACATCTTTCCTTCACCGCGCCGTCATGCAGGGCATTCCTCTGCTGTTTGGCTCCACAGGTGAGATCATCACCGAAAAGAGCGGCAACCTCAACCTCGGTATCCCTGGCATTATGTATGTCGGCGGCATCTCCGGCGTTATCGGCGCGTTCCTGTATGAGAACTCGCTGGTCGACAAGAGCAACCCCAACGCGTTTTTGATCATCGCGATCCCGCTGCTTGCCTGCCTGCTCGGCTCACTTTTGATGGGTTTGATCTATTCCTTCCTGACCACGACCCTGCGCGCGAATCAGAATGTGACCGGTCTTGCGCTGACCACGTTCGGCATCGGCTTCGGCAACTTCTTCGGCGGTTCGCTGATCACGCTGGTCAAGACAGACGTGCCTTCGATCACGCTGAGCCTGACGAGTAAATATTTTGCAAAAACGCTGCCCTTTGCCGACAAATGCGGCTGGTTCGGCGAGGTGTTCCTCTCCTACAGCTTTCTTGCGTATTTTGCGATCCTCACGGCCATTGTGGTCGGCTTTATGCTCAAACGTACCCGCACGGGTCTGAACCTGCGCGCTGTGGGCGAAAGCCCCGCAACTGCGGACGCGGCGGGCATCAGCGTAACAAAGTATAAATATGCTGCGACCTGCATCGGCAGCATGATCGCCGGTCTGGGCGGTCTGTATTACGTCATGGACTACGCAAGCGGCGTTTGGTCAAACGACGCGTTCGGCGACCGCGGCTGGCTTGCCATTGCGCTGGTCATCTTCACGGTCTGGCGTCCGAACATCGGCATCCTCGGCTCTATCCTCTTCGGCGGACTGTACATCGTTCACAACTACCTGAACAATCTGATCCCGATGAATATGAGCACGCAGGAGCTGATCAAAATGGCGCCCTATGTGGTGACTGTGATCGTGCTGATCGCCATCAGCATGCGCAAAAAGCGCGAAACACAGCCGCCTGCAAGCCTGGGCCTTGCCTATTTCCGCGAGGACAGATAAGCAAAGCGCAGGCGCTTTGCAATTCGGAATTCGGAATGCGGAATTCGGAATTGCGGTCGCGGGGAATGTCGCGTCAAACGAAAAACGCCCCGCGCGAAGGTACAAGCTGAAACTCAGATCATCCGTAAATGAGAAAGGAAGGCACCCAAAGCGGGCGCCTTCCATTTTCGTTTTTTCTTCCTCATTCTCTTAACCCCTCAATCCCTCAATCCCTCAATCCCTCAACCCCTCATTCCCTCAATCCCTTAACCCCTCCAACAACAACGCCCGCCGCGGTTTACATCCCACGGCGGGCTAAAAACTGCTATCGACTACCGACTACCGACTAACGACTGCGACAGCCGATACACTTCGCTTTCGATCAGCGCGGTCACTTCGTCAACGTCCACGACAAGTCCCTTGCTCAGCAAGAGCGAGAGCACATAGTCCTTCTTCTGCTGGCCGGTCTTGCTGCCGAAGAGCTGCTCTGCGGCGGCGACGCCGACGCGCACCCAGTCGCGCAGCCGTTCGGTCTGTTCGGCGGTCAGGCGTTTTTTCAAAACGGGCAGCACAAAGGCGGTGAGCACGGCGCTCAACAGCGCAAGGGCGGCCTCAATGATCAGTGTCAAATCCAATTTCATCGTAATTCTCCTTTCAACTGACCGGCCTGCAGCCGGCCTCTTTTCGTTCCAGCGCATCCATCCGGCGGGACGCGGCGGTCAGCTTTTCGTCGTGCAGTTTGGTCTGTGTCTCCAGCACGCAGGTGCGCTCGGCAAGCACCGCAAGTGCCTCAACCTTCTTTTCAAGCTGCTCAATGCGGTAGGCGGTCAGCTTGTTTGCGGTCAGGATACCTG
This sequence comes from Oscillospiraceae bacterium, assembly GCA_902792985.1. Classification (GTDB taxonomy): domain Bacteria; phylum Bacillota; class Clostridia; order Oscillospirales; family Acutalibacteraceae; genus UBA6857. The sequence continues at coordinate 75,556 of CADBBT010000001.1, read as the reverse complement.
CGAAGGTGCCGCTGAGCGTGCCGAGCAGGGAGATGAGTGCCACGAGAATGGTGTCGTTCATCGTGTCACATCCGTTCACAGTAATCCAAACACACCCAGCCGCTCGGCGTTTTGCCCCAGTTGTCCTTTACAAGCGAAACGGTGAAGCAAAGCCCGCGGCAATAGCCGTCCACCGGGTGTCCGGCAAGGCGCAAAACCTTGCGCTGCGCGTCTGCGCTCAGCAGGGGAAAGGTCAGTTTGCTGTGCTGCAGTCCGGGGCCGGAGCGCACGTTGAGGATGTCGGCGTCGCTGACACGGAACACGCCGGGCGCAAACACGCGTTTGCCGCCCTTGGCAGTCGGCAGGGTGCGAAAGCGCAGGTCTTTGCTGTCTTTGACCGTTGTGAACGCCGGGTCAAGGAAAAACAGCTCCTCCGGCTTGCAGGCGCCGCCGGTGCAGGTGAGCACCCATTTGCGTTTGCTGTTTTGCCGCCATCCGGTGCCGGTGACCTTGCCCTTTCCGGCGGAAAGGTGGATGTGGTTGCCGACGCCGCCGTCGCTGCCTTCGTGGCAGATCACGTCGCCGCGTCGGAAGGTTTTTCCGAGTGCGAGCGCGGAAAGATCGGCGTCGTCCGGGTGCGTCAGCAGCGCACAAAAGTAATCGCGCGTGCCGTCGGCAAAATCGACCTTTTCGGCCGATTGCAAAAACAGCGTGTTGACGCCTTTGTTTCCCACGCCGTAAACGCGAAACACCTTGACGCTGTCGCATGGGCAGTAGATCGCGTCTTTGCCGCCGTTTTTGCCGCCGTCGTCCACCGGGTAGTCTTTCGGCGTGCCGGTCGTGTGCGGCAAATGTGAGGTTGTGCCGGTGTAGCTTTGGGTGATACGCATGGTCTTGAGCGGATAGGTCAGATAATTGTCCAAAAGAAACCTTCTTTCTGCAGCCGGATCAGCACCCACCACAACGGCAAAAGCACATGAAAGCAAAACGCGTTGCCGAGCGTGAACAGCAGCGCACGCAACAGAACGCCGTTCATGTTCCCGCCTCCTCGCTGCGCCAGATCACATAAAAATAAACGCCGACAATTGAATAGGTCGCGGGTGTCTGCAAGGTGACGCTGTTTGTGCCGAGTGTGATGATGCTGCTTGTGATGTTGCTGATATAGCCGCTGGAATTGTTGGTAAAGGAACCGTAGGCAGCGGCCGTTGTGTAACGCGGATTGGAAACGGCGCTGACAAGAGCGCCCTTGGTCGTGGAGCGGCGAATGAGGAACACCGCCGCGTCAGTCGGTGTGAACGGCAGATCGTCGATGGTCAAACTCGATGTGCTCTCCACGTTCTGCGCGCCGCAAACAAACGGGGTACCGCCGCCCGAAGCGCCGGACAGCCCTTCGATGGCGGACACGAAGTCTGCCGGAAACGTCAAAGGCGCATTGCTGTCCGCTGCAGTGCGGATCGCATCTGCCACGGCGGTCAGCGAGCTTTCTTCCACTTTGCGCAGGGCCATCAGTATGCGCCTCCTTCCGCGGCGGGCAGCATGGCATAGACGCTTTGCACAATGCCGTCGAGCTGTGCCTGTGTGAAATCCGCAAAGGTGAAGGGGTCGCCTTTGTCGCCCTTTGCGCCCTTGAGCGCGGCAAGCTGGGCAGGAGTGAAGTCGTCAAAGACGAAGGGGTCGCCCTTTGCGCCTTTGACAAGTCCGCAGGGCAGAGTGCTGCCGTCGGATAACGTCAGTGTGAGCAGTCCGGCAGCGTCTACGGCTGCGCTTTGCACGGAAACGCCGTCGGCGACGGTGAAGCTGTCTGCGGTGCCGTCGGTATAGGCGGCGGTCACGGTGTTGCCGCTGCGCGAGATGGAATCGATCTGCCGCAGCTTTGCTGCGTTGAGCAGGGCAACGAGCTGCTCATACTGTGTGGGCGTCAGTTCGTCAATCGGTTCGGCGTCGCTGTCGGCAACCGAAGAGATGCAGCCGATCTCCGTCGCGGTGGAGGCGAGGGTATCGCAGAACACGCCGACAAACAGGTGCGCGCACACCGGAATGCGCGGCAGAGCGACGCTTGTGCCGGTGAAGGTGAGATCGAGCCGCTGATCGTCAAAGATCAGCCGCGCAGTTTTGACGGAAATGCCGTCCCATGCGCTGTCAAATTCAAACGAAAGCGTATAGTCGCTGTTCGACGAGATGATATAGTGTCTGGCGCAGGACGCGATCTTTCCGCTGATCTGAATGGGGATGGTCGTCATGAAAGTCCTCCTTGATTCTGGAATAAAAAAGAAAACATACACGTCGGGGCTTGAAAACCTGCGCGGTTTTCTCCGTGTACATCTTCTATTTTAGAACAAAAGTTCTGATTTGTCAATCAAAAATGGAACTTTTGTTCGCATAAAAATCAAGCGAAAACAACACCTGAAATTGGTAAAATTTGACAAAAACGACAAAATGCGTTATAATGTTTCCCTAACGAACAAAGAAGGGAGAAAACCGTGTATGCGCGCGCAGACTGGACGTGAAAAAACAAAACGGCCGCGAAAAATCACAGTGGCCGTGTTGCTTTGCGCGGTTTTTGTCCTTGCGGCAACCTGCGGCATTTGCGCGGCGTTCGGCGTGCTGCCGCGTGTGACGGATGTGTTTTGCGGCGGCGAGCGAAAAACGGTATTTTCCCTGGTGAAGGACCCGCAGGCGATCGTTGCGAAAGCCCATGTGAATGTCGGCGCTTTTGACAAGATCAACCTTGACGGTTTTGATGAAGCCAAAATGAAAAACTGCATCGTGATCGAGCGCCGCAGCGCCGCAAATCCGACCGCTTCTCTGGTGGCTCTTGTAAAGTCCGAACGACTGCAAACGGCAGCCGAAGCGCTGGCCGCACAGGGCAGAGCGCAGCGGTTGCAGCAGATCGTCAAGGTGAGGCTTTTGTGCGACGGCAAGGAACAAACGCTCAAGGTCAAAGGCACTGTGGAGGATGCGCTCGGCGCGGCAAAGATCACGCTCGGCGCGAACGATGTGGTCAATCATCCGCTTTGCGCCACGCTGGAAGACGGGATCTCCATCCGTGTGCAGCGTGTGCGCTACCGCGAAGCAACAAAGAAAAAGGCGATCCCGTACCCCACAGAGGAGATGCCGAATGATGCGCTGTATGTCGGCGAAACAACGCTGCTGCAGGAAGGAAAGGCCGGGGAACGCACGGTTTATTATTTGGAAAAAACGGTGGACGGCGCACCGAAAGACCGGCTGAAGATCGGCGAATCGGTCACAAAGGATCCGCTGCCGGAGCTGCTGTTTGTGGGCACAAAGACGGGGCTGATCCCGCAGGGGAGCGTCGGTGTGAGCGGACTTGCCGACCGCGCGGCGATCTCGGAGCTGCCGGCGACGCTTGACATCGCTGTTGACGTTTACGGCAAACCCGTCAACTATAAAAAGGTGCTCGTCGGTGAAGCGACCGCCTACAGCGGCGGCGGTATCACTTCGACCGGCAAAAGCGCCATGCCCGGCCGCGTTGCCGTGGACCCGCGCGAGATCCCATACGGCACAAAGATGTTCATCGTCTCCACGGACGGCAAATACATTTACGGTTACGCCGAAGCGACGGACACCGGCGGCTTTATCCATAACAGCGATACGCTGGTCGATCTGTATATGCACCGCGAAAGCGACTGCGAGGCGTTCGGCAGACGGAATGTGGAAATATATGTTTTGGAATAGGCGGACGTTGATGTGGCTTCATAAGGACGCTACTATTATGTTGTTGAGATTAACTCTTTTTTTGGGAAACTGTTAACTAATGTTGACAGCTTTTTGCCTATTGTGATATTATTTATTGTGTGTTGTTAAATTTGGTCTTTTTACATTTTACATTTTTAATAATTATATCTTAAAATGGAGGGCGTATAAATGAAACGAATGAAATCAATTTGGATATTACTTGCTGTCGTTTTATTTTCAGTAGTCCTTGTAATGCTCTCTGCGGCTGAGGACGCGGGACATATTAGTAGTGTTGTAGCCGTACCAATAATGAAGCAAAGTGGCGTTTTGCGAGCTAACGAGACGAAGTCGTACCGCTTTAGTTTAGAAAACAATATGACCATTCATTACCATAATACTGAAAAAGAAAACACCATTGTTAAGATTTATGATGCCAGTGATAGATTGCTTTATGATAGCGGTTCAGCTTTAGCTGTAAAAAGCATAGATGTTTTTTTAGAATCAGGAAGTTATGAGATTGCCATCAAGAATCCTAACTTTTCTAATGAAATCAGCTTTGGCTTTGCACTGGAGCGAGATGTTGTGTTGAACCCTTCAGTGTTCACATACGAAAAAGACACTATAACGATGACGCCCGATGCTTATTTTACTCTTTCTGTCAAGTGTTCAGGAAATCAAACGATTCATTTTACGAGCCTTAATCAAGAGATTGTAAGAAGTTGGAGCGATGATACTCTACGTGCCTTAAAAGTTGGTTCTGCAGATGTTTTGGCTGAGACGGATACGAGCGCAATGTTGTTCCACATTAAGGTAGCCAAGGTCACTGAGAGAATCAAACTGATGAACAAGATTTCCGGTACATTAAAGGCAGGGGAAAGCGAAACACTACCATTTGTGTTATCAGAAGACGCCGTAGTAGAATTAGATAATATTCCAGATCCTTATTATGTTGATCCTAATTATGATGATCGTTATGGCGGTTTATTATTGAAAATTTATGATTCAAACGGAGTCGTTGTTCCTTATCTAATAAAGTTTGGTACTGTTTGTGTTTGTTTGCAAAAAGGTCAATATCAAATTGTTATAACAAATACAGCCAATTGGGAAAAGAAGTATTCTGACTTTTCAGTTACTGCCTTGTTGACCAAGCAGATTCCAACTACAGAAATTTCTTTAGATAAAACTTCTATTTCTCTTTATTTGTATTACAGGTCGGGCAAGACAACGGAAACATTGAAAGTAAAGTATTTGCCTGCAAACTCGAATGACGAACTAAAATGGTCAACCTCCAACAAAAAGGTGGCAACTGTCAAAGATGGGATTGTTACGGCAAAAGGATATGGTGTTGCTATAATCACCGCGAAAAAAGGAAACAAGGAAGCAACTTGTACAGTAAGCGTAGTTAACCCGGCAAAAAGTTTGGAACTCAATAAGACCCGTATTATTCTTGATGTCGCGGGGCAATCGGTGAAAATCAGCGCAGATATAGAGCCATATAATACTACAGACAAACTAACATGGAAGACTTCTAATTCAGAAATTGCTGAATTAGAAATCACAAGTAAACGTACTTGTAATGTGTATCTTAAACGTCACGGCACGGTGGTCGTTACCGCTAAAATTGGCAGGTGCACAGCCAAGTGTAAAATTACAGTGAAGTTTGATGGATCCTTTTTAATAGATTGGGGTCAAGAAATCAATATTGCAAATAAAACTGATTCCTTCAACGCTGTTTGGCGCAGTGAAGATTCGACAATTGCGTCTGTCAATAGAAATGGTAAAGTGTCCGGGAAACAAGGTGGCAGTACAATTATTATACGGGAGGAGAATGGCAGCACATATCAATACTTGATTACGGTAAAAACGAGAGCTATTCATTTGAATCACAAAAGAATTCATGTCTTTGTGTGTAATCAGGCAAAGTTCAACAGTGAAAAACTGAAGGTAAAGAATGCGGGAGACGACCTGACGTTTAAAAGTAGTAATACCGCGGTTGCGGTCGTGAATGCCAACGGAAAGGTTATAGCGAAATCGCCCGGCACAGCAACAATTACTGCTTACAGTGGTGGCGGAAGTGATACTTGTAAAGTTACGGTTAACAAACTAGTCTATGGTACAGTAAAAGGAAAGGTAACAACGCTTTCCGGTTATCGCGGCGGCTATGAGCCGGAATATGCTGCAAAGATTTATGCTTATGATCTTTTTGATGAAACCAGGTCATATCGCTTTGTTCAAAACAATGAGCCAACATATTCCATCAAGCTGCCCGTGGGTGCATATCGATTAGAGTTTTACTCCGGCAATTGCCGTGACGAAGAAAAAGTATATGTGCGAGGGAACCAAACAGTTTCATATAACGCAAGGTTGAACTGAATAGTAGAAAGATAAACAAAACTCCTGAAGCCGGTTTGGCTGCAGGAGTTTTATCTTTGAAATAATAAAAAATGCTGTAGATATAGGTGGCAAGGATAAATAGTGTTCGCTTCTCACCGCTGTACTCTTGCGCCTGCGCCGCCCATGAGGGCTTCCACTTCCTTTTTGCGCGCCATGGTCGTGTCGCCCGGGGTGGTCATCGCCAGTGCGCCGTGCGCCGCGCCGTAGTTCACGGCCTTTTCCGCGTCGCCCGTGGTCATCAGCCCATAGATCAGGCCGCTCGCGAACGAATCGCCGCCGCCCACGCGGTCCAGGATCTCCAGACCGTTGTAGTCCTTCGCTTTGAAGATTTCGCCGTTTGCCCAGCAAATTGCGCTCCAGTCGTTGACCGTGGCGGTTTTGACGGTGCGCAGGGTCGTTGCGACCGCTTTGAAATTCGGATACGTCTCGGCAGCCTTGTTGATCATCTTTTTATAGCCGTCAAGGTTGAGCGTTTTGAGGTTTGCGTCGTTGCCTTCGATCTCAAAGCCGAGGCAGGCAGTGAAGTCCTCTTCGTTGCCGATCATGACGTCCACATACTTCGCGATCTCTTTGTTGACCTCCTGTGCCTTTTCCTTGCCGCCGATGGCGCTCCACATGGAGGGGCGGTAGTTGAGATCGTAGGAGACGACAGTGCCGTATTTTTTGGCTGTTTTGATCGCGGCGAGCACTGTTTCACACGATTGCTCGCTGAGCGCGGCATAGATGCCGCCGGTGTGCAGCCATTTTACGCCGAGCGTGCCGAAGATGTAATCGAAGTCGAAATCCTCCGGCGTCGCTTTGGAAATTGCGGTGTTCGCGCGGTCGGAACAGCCGACTGCGCCGCGGATGCCGAAGCCGCGCTCGGTGAAGTTCAGACCGTTGCGGCAAATGCGGCCGATGCCGTCGGTGGGCATCCATTTGATCAGCGACGTGTCCACGCCGCCCTGCAGGATGAAGTCCTCCATCAGATAGCCGACCTCGTTTTCCGCAAACGCGGTGATGACGGCGGTTTTCAGACCGAAGCAGCGGCGCAGTCCGCGCACAACATTGTATTCGCCGCCGCCTTCCCATGCACGGAACTGGCGGGCGGTGCGGATGCGGCCTTCGCCGGGGTCAAGGCGCAGCATGACTTCGCCGAGCGACACGGCGTCAAAGGCGGCGTTTTCTTTGAGATTGAGGTCTAATTTCATGGGAATGTCTCCTTTTGGTAGGAAATGAGGGGATGAGGGGATGAGGGAATGAGGGAATGAGGGAATGAGGGACTGAGGGAATGAGGGAATGAGGGAATGAGAGACTGATGGGATGTGGGAATGAGGGAATGAGGGAATGAGGGAATGAGGGGTTGAGGGGATGAGGGGATGAGGGAATGAGGGAATGAGGGGTTGAGGGGATGAGGGAATGAGAGACTGAGGGAATGAGAGACTGATGGGATGAGGAACTGAGGGACTGAGGGGATGAGGGGATGAGGGAAGAGGGCTTGATTAAAAATGACTTAATCCCTTAACACCTTAATCCCTTAATCCCTTAACCCCTTAATCCCTAAAACTTCAATGATCGAATCAGCCACGAATGGATTTTGCCATCTCCACAGCTTCTTTTGTCAGCCGTTCGATCTCGTCGAACTTGCCGGCGCGGATCAGATCGCCCTTTACCATCCAGCTTCCGCCGCAGCAAAGGATCTTGTCGCAGGAGAGATAGGTTTCCAGGTTCTTCGGGCCGATGCCGCCGGTGGGCATGAATTTTACACCGACATATGCCGCGCACAACGCTTTGATCGTTGCCACGCCGCCGCACTGCTCCGCCGGGAAGAACTTGAGGTTTTTCAGCCCGCGCTTGACGCCCCAGGCGACTTCGGACGCCGTTGTGCAGCCGGGGAAGATGGGGATGTCCTTTGCGATGCAGTAGTCCACGATCTCCGGGTCGAAGCCGGGGCAGACGATGAACTTTGCGCCGGCAGCCACGGCACGGTCGACCTGTTCCGTCGTCAGCACGGTGCCTGCGCCGACAAGCATATCGGGGAACTCTTTGCTGATGATGCGGATGGACTCCTCTGCCGCGTCGGTGCGGAAGGTGACTTCCGCCACAGGCAGGCCGCCGTTCATAAGTGCTTTTGCAAGCGGACGCGCTTCGGCGGGGTCGTTCAGCACCACAACGGGCACAACGCCGTAAGCGGCTACAGATGCACTGATATCTTTCATGGTAAGATCTCCTTTTAGTATCATTTTTTATTCAATCTATCTTACAAGATTTTCAGCGGAATGTCAACCGCTTTCGCCGTAATAATTGAAACTGTCGTACACCGCATTCTTTTTTTGCGAAAGGATTGCTTTTTTTTGCGCGGTCGGGTATAATGAAAATGGAGAAACGAAAGGAAAGAGGTGTGCTTTATGCTGAGCAGAGCGGAAATTGAACAGGCAGTCAGAGCCTTGTTGCTGCGCTATCATGCGCAGTCGGCTTTGCTGTTCGGTTCCTATGCGCGCGGAGAAGCAACGCCCGATTCCGATATCGATCTGATCGTTTTCGGCGGTGATGGATTTAAAAAAAGCAACGTTTTTGCGCTTGCGGAGGAATTGCGCCAGATGACGGGAAAAAATGTGGATGCATTTGAAATCTGCGAAGTGACGCCTGGCACGCCGTTTTATGAAACGTTGATGAAAGAGGGGGTCAGGATCGCATGCTGAAATCCGATCGGGAACGATTGAAAAAAATGATTCTTCTCTGGGAGCGGTTGACTGCGCAGATCGGTGAGCACCAGATCACTAAGGAGAGCTTGATGACCGATGAGTTTTCTCAATGGGCGGTTACAACGCCGCTTTATAACATCGGTGAACAGGTCTATCGGATCAGCAGTGATTTTAAAGCGGCTCATCCGGAGCTGCCGTGGGCGGTGGTTTCCGGGCTGCGGCACCGTCTGGTGCATGACTATGAGGGCATCAACTGGTCGGTCATCGTTGAAGTTGTTTTTGACGAGATGGAACCGTTTATCTCCGCTGTGAGAACTTTGATTTGAACAAACACATGCTGCGGCGACCCGATCTTTCGGTGCGCCGCATTCTTTTTTTGTGAAAGGATTGCTTTTTTTTGCGCGGTCGGGTATAATGAAAAAAACACCAGCGAAACGGAGCGTCTTTATGAAACAGTCCCAGATTACCATCTCCAAAGATTATCGCATTGCCGAAGTGGACAACCGCATTTTCGGCTCCTTCATCGAGCATCTCGGCCGCGCCGTTTACGGCGGCATTTATGAGCCCGGACATCCGGCGGCGGATGAAAACGGTTTTCGCCGCGACGTGCTCGAGCTGATCCGTGAAATCGATGTGCCGATCGTGCGTTATCCCGGCGGCAATTTTGTTTCCGGCTATCGCTGGGAAGACGGCGTGGGACCGGTCGAACTTCGCCCGCGCAGACTGGAGCTTGCCTGGTCAACGACCGAATCGAACCGCTTTGGCACAAACGAATTCATGCGCTGGTGCAAAGAGGCGAACACCGCGGCGATGATGGCGGTCAACCTCGGCACCCGCGGCGCCGACGATGCGCGCAATCTCGTGGAATACTGCAACCATCCGGGCGGCACCTACTACAGCGATTTGCGCCGCAGCCACGGGGCAGAGCAGCCGCACGGCATCAAGCTCTGGTGCCTGGGCAACGAGATGGACGGCGACTGGCAGATGGGCCACAAGACCGCAACGGAATACGGCCGTGCCGCCAACGAGGCGAGCAAGCTGATGAAATGGGTCGACCCGTCGATCGAAACCGTGCTTTGCGGTTCGTCCAACAGCAATATGCGTTCTTTCGGCGAATGGGAAGCCACGGCGCTCGATCTGTGCTATGACAAGGTGGACTATGTTTCACTGCACCAATATTTTGATTGCCGCGACGGCGACGTGAAGAACTTTCTCGCAAAAACGGTCGATCTTGACAACTACATCAAGACCGTCGTCTGCGTGTGCGACTATATCAAGGGCAAGCGCCGCAGCAAGAAAAAGATCAACCTTTCCTTTGATGAATGGAACGTCTGGTATCATTCCAACGGCGCGCAGTTTGAAAAATGGAGCGAAGCGCCGCACATCCTTGAGGACGTCTATAATTTCGCGGACGCGCTCGTGGTCGGTCTGATGCTCATCACCCTTTTGAAAAACAGCAATCGCGTCAAGGTCGCGTGTCTGGCGCAGCTTGTCAATGTCATCGCGCCGATCATGACCGAAGACGGCGGAAAGGCCTGGGCGCAGACGATCTTCTATCCTTATATGCACGCCTCGCGCTACGGACGCGGCATCGCGCTGCAGACCCTGCTTTCCACCACGAAGCACGGCACAAAGGATTTCACCGATGTGGGCGATGTGGACGCGGTCGCGATCTGGAACGAAAACGAAGAGACCGTGACGCTTTTTGCTGTCAACCGCGATTTTGAAGAGGACAACCTCGTTTCGCTGAACCTCAAGGATTTCCCCGGCTATGTTCCCGTTGAACACATCTCTATGGCCGGCTTTGATCTGATGGCGGTCAACACCAAAGACAGCGCGCCGGTCAAGCCGGTGAGCAAGCCGCTTTCCGGCGGTTACAGCGCCGCGCAGCAGTTTTCTCTTGCGCCGCTTTCCTGGAACGTGATCCGCCTGAAAAAAGTTTGATTTTCCGCTTCGTCAGCGGTAACAAAATTTACAGTAAAGGAGCATCCCCCATGAAAACCAGCAAGAAACTTTTGTCTGTGCTTTTGAGTCTGACCCTCGCGCTGCTCACCGTCGCCTGTCTCGGCACCGTTTCTTTTGCAGCAGACGAGATCGCAGCTTACGGCCCTTGCGGCGACAACATGAACTGGAGCTATGAAAAAGGCGTTCTGACTGTCAGCGGTCAGGGCATTTTACAGCAGCAGATCGTGCAGTATCCGATGGATTCGATGCGCCTGAACGAATCGACCGGCCGGTTTGAGATCGACAAGCAGACGTACAATGTGCGCTCGTTCCCGTGGTATCCCGCGCTGGAGGATCAGCTTGCAAAAAAATACGGCTATGACGCCTATCCCACGCTGCGCAACGCGCTGACCTACGGTGTGCCGGATGCAAAGGCGTACTATACCGAACTTTACGGCATCATCCGCGATATCGTTGTGGAAGAGGGTGTCACCTCCATTCAGGACGGCGCGTTTTCCGTAACGCTCGGCATCCCGTATCTGCCGCGCACGATCTCGCTGCCGGCGTCGTTGATGTATTTGAGCAACGACGCGATCAACAGCACTCTGGCGCAGCGCATCATCATCCGCAACCCCGCCCTTGCGCTCGGCCACAGCCTGTCGCTGACCGGCTTTGCGTCCGCCGTTCCGTCCACAGTGACACAGGACGATCTTCTGAACGTGAACGCGATCGCGCTGCAGCATGACGCGACGGTCGCTGAAACGCTTGCAAAGGTGCTGCTGGTGCTGAACGATGAACTTGCACAGCGTGATCAGCGTATCCGGGACGCGCAGGCGTTGACCAACGAAAGAGAAAAAGCCGCGCTGCTTTCCGAAATCCAGGCGGAGGAAAACGAGCAGATCGCGCTGGCGTCCCGCTATTTGTTCACACGGTCGGCAACGGCGGACGGTACGGTCAAGGAGCTTTATGCGCGTTTGCGCAAAATCGCCGGCTTGAATGCCGTCTCGTTCAGTTCCGTGGATGCTCTCGGCACCTTTACACCCGCCGTGTTTGACGAGCAGGACAACCTGATTACGGCCGCGCAGATGACCTTCACCGCAGCATTCCAGGCAAAGCTGGACGAAATGGCAGACGCAGCAGCCGCTGCGCAAAACGCTGCGCCGGTCGCAAGCGCCGATGTGCAGACTTACTACCTCGGTGAAGCGCCGCTCGGACTGACGCCTGCGCCGTGGATCACTGTTTACGGAGAAGACGGCTCAACCGCACAGACAGCCGCGCAGAATTCAAAGGTGACCTTCTCTTCGCTGAGCACCTATACGCCGCCGCAGGAAGAACCCAAGGAGAACGAGAGTTCTTCCGTTGGCGGGTTCCGTGGACTGCTGCAGCGCATCATTGATCTCATCAAAGAGTTTATTGAAAACATTCGCAATCTGTTTCATGCAGGCGATAGCATTTGAGGGGCGCAAGCCCCTCTTTTTTTCTCTTGTGCAGAAAATTATGGAAAACCCTTGATTTTTTTTTAGACATCGGGTATAATATCAATGTATGCGATAGCATATGGGTAAGTCAACTTGAGTTTGGTCATGTGACGGTGGGTTCTGTGCGACAGAACACCACGAACCATGTCAGGCGGGGAACCGAGCAGCATTAAGAGGAACGTCTGTGCGACACAGCTCACGCCTGCCGTTGCATGATCAAGCGCAAGAGACTTGCCCTATTTTTATGGGAAAGGGGGCGTTTGCCGTGTATCAGGTGCTGTATCGCAAATACCGTCCGCAGGTATTTTCCGACGTTGTGGGGCAGGAGCACATCACCACGACCCTGGCCTCGGAGATCGAAAGCGGCAAGCTCTCCCATGCCTATCTTTTTACCGGTTCGCGCGGCACGGGAAAAACGACCTGCGCAAAGATCCTTGCCAAGGCGGTCAACTGTCTTTCACCGAAAGACGGCAACCCCTGCGGCGAATGTGAGATCTGCCGCGGGATCGATTCCGGCGCGATCCTCGATGTGGTCGAGATCGACGCCGCCTCCAACAACGGTGTGGACAACATCCGCGATATCCGCGAGGAATCCTCGTTTGCGCCCGTGGCGTGCAAATTCCGCGTATACATCATCGACGAAGTGCACATGCTTTCCATCGGCGCGTTCAACGCGCTGCTCAAAACGCTGGAAGAGCCGCCGCCGCACGTCAAATTCATTCTTGCGACGACCGAGGTGCACAAGCTCCCCGTGACGATCCTCTCCCGCTGCCAGCGCTTTGATTTTAAACGTGTGGCACCGCAGGCGATGATCGGACGTATGCAGTTTATTGCCGCACAGGAGGGCTTCACGCTCGACGACGACGCGGCGGTACTGATCGCCCGCCTTGCAGACGGCGGCATGCGCGACGCGCTTTCCACACTGGACCAGTGCATCGGGCAAAGCAGCCATGTGACGGCGGCGCTGGTGACGCAGGTTGCCGGCATGACGGGACGCGACCATCTGTTTGCGCTTTCGGACGCGGTGGCTTCCGGTGACGCTGCAGGGGCGATGGAACTGCTTGACCGGCTGTATGCCGCTTCATGCGATATGGAGCGCCTTTGCGCCGATCTGACGCTGCATTTTCGAAATCTCATGATCGTCAAGACCGTGAAAGCGGCCGCAGACGTGCTGGTCTGCACAGCACAGGAGCTGGAAGACTACCGTGCACAGAGCAAACGCTACACGCTGGAAACGATCCTTTCCTGCATCGATGCGCTGCAAACGGCGGGCGCAAACATCAAAAAAGGCGTCAACCGCCGTGTGGAGCTGGAAATGACGCTGCTGCGCCTGACTGCGCCTGCGGTCGGCGACGACCTTTCCGCTTTGCGCAGACGTGTTGCTGCACTGGAACAATCGCTGCAAAACGGCGTGAGCCCCCACGCAGTTTCTGCGCCGGCACCCGCCGCGCCGCAGAAGCCGACCGCACCGAGCCCAACGCCGCCGGTGCAGCCGCAGCCGGTTCCTGACGTGACCGAACCAACGGCAGACGCGCAGGACGAACCCGCCACGCCGCCGAAGGCGCAACAGAGCGCACCGCCGCAGACACCGCCGGCGGAAGAAGCGGCACAGGAGGACCGTATGTTTGACCGCTGGCCGCAGGTGCTCGGTGTGCTTGCAGAGCTGAACAAACCGCTCTGGGGCGTGCTGATGAATTCCACCGCAGTGCTGCACGGCGATTTTGTACTTTTGCAAAGCGACAACCCGGCGCTGCCTGTGTTCATCAAATCCGGCAGCCATGCGCGCGACATCCGCGAGGCAGTGCAGCGCGTGACCGGAAAGAAATATCGCCTGGGCATCTTCAGCCAGCCGAAGCAGACCGAAGCGCCGCAGGAGAGCGCACCGAAACAGTCGCCGCTGGATGCAATTTTGCAAAAGGCGAAGGACGGCGGCGTAAAAGTGAATGAAGAATAATTGTTAAGAACTCACTGAAACATTCAGAATATTGATAAGGAGAACGTAATTATGAAAGCACGAATTCCCGGCAACCAGGGCGGCGGCCGCGCTGCCATGATGAAGCGTCTGGAGGAAATGCAGGCGCAGATGGAAGCAAAACAGCAGGAAGTGGAACAGACCGAATTCACCGCATCCGCAGGCGGCGGTGCCGTGGAAGTGGTTGTGAACGGCGCGCACGAGGTCAAGCAGATCAATCTGCAGCCCGATGTCGTTGACCCCGAAGATGTGGAGATGCTCTCCGATCTGATCATTGCTGCGATCAACGAAGCGAACCGCAAAGCCGAAGACGCCATGAGCAAGGTCATGGAAGGTCTGCAGGGCGGTCTTCCGGGTCTGAACCTGCCGTTCTGATGGCGGGCTATCAGGTTGCGTCGCTCGCGCGTTTGATCGAACAGTTTGAACGTATGCCGGGCGTTGGACACAAAAGCGCCCAGCGCATGGCGTTTCATGTGCTGCATCTTTCGGACGCGGAAGCAAAGAGCTTTGCAGAAGCGATCCTCGACGCGCGGCAAAACATCCGGCGCTGCAGCCGCTGCTGCAATTTGTCGGAAGCGGAGCTGTGCCCGATCTGCGGCAATCCCGGCCGAGACGAAAGCGTGATCTGCGTGGTGGAAGATCCGCGTGACGTAATCGCTTTTGAGCGCACGCACGAATACGAGGGGCTGTATCATGTGCTGCACGGGGTGATCTCCCCGATGAACGGCGTCGGCCCCGAGGATATCACGATCAAGGAACTGCTTTCGCGCATGGCGGACGGCAAGGTGCAGGAAGTCATTATGGCGACGAACCCCACCGTGGAGGGCGAAGCGACGGCGATGTATATCTCACGGCTGCTCAAGCCGATGGGCGTGAAGGTCAGCCGTCTGGCCTACGGCGTGCCTGTCGGCGCAGATCTGGAATATGCCGACGAGGTAACGCTCACACGCGCCCTGGAGGGCAGAAGAACGCTGTAATCTGAATGTGGAATGAAGGCGGATGTGCCAAGATGATCCTAACATGATCATCAATTTCACATTCCAAATTTCACATTCCACATTCCACATTCGTTGAAAGGGGTGATCTTTGTGGCGAAACCGAAAAACGACCTTCCGCGCGTTGCGCAGAACAAAAAGGCCTATCACGATTACTTTGTGCTGGAAACCTATGAGGCCGGCATCGCGCTGTTCGGCACAGAGGTCAAATCCATCCGCGCGGGCAAGGTCAATCTGAAAGACGCGTGGTGCAACATTGAAAACGGCGAGATTTTTGCCAACGGGATGCACATCAGCCCCTATGAGCAGGGCAACATCTTCAACCGCGATCCCATGCGGCCGAAGAAGCTGCTCATGCACAAACGCGAGATCCGCCGGCTGTTTGCCGAAGTCAAGCAGCAGGGTCTGACGCTCATTCCGTTGTCGATCTATTTCGTGAACGGCAGAGCCAAGCTCGAGGTCGGGCTTTGCAAGGGCAAAAAGAACTATGACAAGCGCGACGCTGCTGCCGAGCGCGACGCCAAACGCACGATGGAACGTGCAATGAAAAACTGAAACGGGGACGAAAGGATTTCGACGGGGATTCTGAAGCCTTTGAAGCGGGTCGTGAGGCGAGATCACGTGAAACAGCGCAACTTTAAATTGAACTGACAATACTACAGTTTTGAAGGCTGCTTAACGCAGCCCGTCCGCGCTTTGAGGACTGCGGCAAAGATGCGGGCGTCGATGAGCAGTGAACGTGCACAGCGGAGCGTTTCGGCCGCTGTCATGCATCAGAAACTACTGAACCGCTGAGCCTGTCTGTCGGCGCAGCGCAGAGGGAATGTAAAACGACCGACTGCACCCGGAGAAACAGATGTGGACGAGTTTTCGGACGCGGGTTCGACTCCCGCCGTCTCCACCAACTGCATCTTGGACGAACCCCTATTGTTTTGGCACAGGCTTTGCCGTGCGGGTGTTCCTCTGAGAACGAATCAGCACCGATACGGAGTAAATCCGTACCGGTGCTTTTTCGTTTAGTTTTGCGCTTTGGTTTCATCTGATGTTTGATACTCCGGGTGCTTTTTCAGCCATTCGGCATAGTATTGTTTGCCTTCTTCGCTTTTGTAGAATTTATTGATCTTTGGTACAAGGAACATCGCGTATTCTTTCAAAAGGTTTTTCGGCAGCTGCAGCACGGCACTTGTGTCCCGGAGAAACTGTTTCAGCCTCTGCCAAAGGGTGTGTAAAGTGTTTACGGGTATCACCTCCGCTTATGTGGGGATTTCATTTTTACAACTCTATTATACAGAACAAAAGTTCAGTTGTCAATAGCCGGGAGTGATAGAATTCGGCTTTTGCACCGTTTTGGTAATATATTATCATTCCGAAGCTGATTTTTGCTTTGAAACCCCTTGTAAATAGGCGCTTCGTAAGGCCTAAAATCACGACGTGGGATGGCAGCTTCGCAATCGAGACGACGCAGGTTTCAGGCAGTCATCAAAAGGAGTAACGCTTTTGGCTTTTTCAAAAATGCTGCAACCAAGCGAACTCAGGGACTTTGGGTATGGCGGGGAATGATAGTATATTGCCAGTGCCAAAACAGTAATGAAAACACCAGTGTTTGTGCAGGCTTGTGGAGCCTAAAAGCGTTACCTACTCAATATTTCTGCTTCTTATGTGCATTGATCACAAAAAATCCATGACGTTATCTCTTGACAAATCAAGAATAATAGTGTATAATATCACAAAAGTTCCAGAACAAAAAGTTGGTGTTCAAATGACGTTGGATAGTATTGCGTGCATAAGAACAGGGATGGTATCAGGACGAAAAAAAGCCCAGGGGAACATGGTGGACTGTGTCCAATATCATTTGCTGAATCTGAAGTGCGTTGAGACCACTGGCAACTTAAATCTAGACTACATAGAGGACTATTTTGCCAGAGAACAATTGAATCCCGATTTTCTTACCCGAAAGGGTGATGTGTTGATTCGGCTGAGTTACCCATATTCATCAGTGTTGATCGATGATGAAAAGACTTGTGGACTCTTGGTTCCTTCTCA
Organism: Oscillospiraceae bacterium; assembly: GCA_902792985.1. Taxonomy (GTDB): domain Bacteria; phylum Bacillota; class Clostridia; order Oscillospirales; family Acutalibacteraceae; genus UBA6857. The sequence continues at coordinate 58,371 of CADBBT010000001.1, read as the reverse complement.
CTTTGCGATTGTACGAACAGATTCTTCAAAGGTCTTGCCGGAATATTTGCTTTGGTTTCTTCGTCAGGATAGTACTTATCAACAGATTCTTCAAAACAGCAGCGGCAGCACTGCATTTGGAACGATTAGTTCTGGCTTTATTGGATCGTTGAACATTCGAGTTCTTCCATTAGAAAAGCAACAGTTGATTGGTCAGCTTATGTTATTGTCGAAGAAGGAACAAGATTTGCTGTTCCGTTTAGCAAAAGAAAAAGCCGCCTTTAATAAAGAAGTACTTAACAACTTATTTAATAGATTCAAAGGAGAAGAATAAAATGACTACCAGACAGAATATTGAAAAAACACTTTGGAATGCCTGCGATAGCTTTCGAGGCAAAATCGACAGTTCTCGTTATAAAGACTATATTCTCTCAATGCTTTTCGTAAAATATCTCAGCGATGTTTATGCTGAAACGCGAGAGAATTATCTCAAACAGTATGACGGAGATGAGCGGCGCGTTGAGCGCGCCATGGGTCGTGAGCGATTTGTGATGGATAAGGCCTCCACTTTTTCATATCTCTATGCAAATCGAAACGACTCCGAAATTGGCCAAATGATTAATGTGGCCCTTGCAGCTATTGAAAACAACAACAGCGCAAAGCTTCACAATGTGTTTCGCGCGATTGATTTCAATTCTTCCGTTGATTTCGGCGAACCCAAAGAAAAGAATGCCATATTAAAAAACCTTCTTGAAGATTTCAAAGACTTGGACCTGCGTCCGTCGCAGCTTGACAGCGTTGATATTATCGGCGACTCATATGAATACATGATCGCCAATTTTGCTTCTGACGCCGGGAAGAAGGGCGGTGAGTTTTATACGCCAAGCAAGGTTTCGGAACTTGTGGCACGGCTTGTGGCTCCGAAGGAGAATGACCGTATTTACGACGCCACCTGTGGCAGCGGCGGCTTGCTGCTGAAAGCGTTCAAGCAGATTGGCAGCAAAAAGACACACCTTTACGGTCAGGAAAAAAATATGCAGACCTGGGCGCTCTGCCGCATGAATATGTTTCTGCATGGCGTTGACGATGCGACCATCTGGCAGGGAGATACACTTTCAAACCCCGGCAACGTGGAAAACGATCAGTTGATGAAGTTCCAGTGTATCGTTGCAAACCCTCCGTTTTCACTGGACAAATGGGACAGCGGGTTCCTTCCTGATACCGAAAGCGAGAATGGCAAAAAGGCAAAGATGTCTGCCGATCTGGATATTTATCATCGATTTGATATTGGCGTGCCGCCTTCTTCCAAGGGCGACTATGCGTTTGTGTTACATATGCTCAGCAGCCTGGATGATGCCACCGGTCGTATGGGGATTATTCTACCGCATGGCGTTCTGTTCCGTGGAGCAAGCGAAGGGCGTATTCGTCAGGCAATCATCGAGCAGTTCAATTTCCTTGACGCCGTGATTGGCTTGCCTGCCAACCTTTTTTACGGCGCAGGAATCCCGGCCTGTATTTTGATTTTCCGTAAAGATCGCGGAACGAACGACAAGGTGCTGTTTGTAGATGCCAGTGGGGACGGACATTACGAAAAAGGCAAAAATCAAAACATCTTGCGTGACGAGGATGTTCAGAAGATCGTTGATACATACAAAGCATATAAAACGGATCTTTCTTACAAGGACGAAGACAAGTTCAGTCATGTGGCAACGTTGCAGGAAATCCGGGACAACGACTACAACCTGAATATCCCGCGCTATGTGGATACCTTTGAAGAAGAAGAGTTGATCGATATTGAAAAAGTGAAGAAAAATATCGCGGATATCGAAGCCGAGCTTGCCGTGGTGCAGGCACAGATGAAGAAGTATATGGAAGAACTTGGATTGTGAAAGGAGAGTTAACTATGTCAGTCATTGTTAAATCGTTTTCTGTAGAAGACAAAAATGGCGAAGCTGGTGATATGTTTTATATACAGCATGGATCTAGTAATTTTACCATTATTGATTGTTGTCTGAATGACAATTCTAAAGATGCAATTGTTGACGAAATCAACGAAAAACGAAAAGAAAAAAGTATTACAAGAGTTATATCTACACATCCAGATGAGGATCACATTTGTGGTATAGAATACTTGGATCAAAAAATCGAAATTCTAAATTTCTATTGCGTTGAGAATTCAGCTACGAAATCTGATGCAAGCGATAGTTTTAAGCATTATTGCAAATTGCGCGACGACAATCAAATACATTTTTTTGTATATAAAGATTGTAAAAGACAATGGATGAATAAAAACGATGAGAACGATGGAAAAAACTATGGTTCATCAGGAATCAACTTCTTGTGGCCCGTTACCACTAATGAAGACTATAAAGACGCTTTGAAAAAAGCACACGACGGCATTGCATATAATAACATTTCTCCAATATTTACTTATTCGTTAGATGGCGGCGTTAGGATTATGTGGATGGGAGACATAGAACACGATTTTCTTGAGAAGGTAAAGAACTCTATCGAATGGCCAAAAATTGACATCCTTTTTGCGCCACATCACGGAAGGGAATCTGGGAGGGTCTCTTCGGATGTCCTAAAAAAGCTTCAACCCTCCATTATTGTTATTGGAGAAGCACCATCAGAATATCTAAATTACTATTCTGGCTATAACACTATTACGCAGAATTCAGCGGGAGATATTGTTTTCCTATGTGATACAGGTAAGGTGCATGTGTACGTTTCAAACTATAATTATTCAGTCGGCTACTTGAATAACGAATCTTGTTATAATAGTGATCTTGGGCATTACCTGGGATCCTTTGATACATTGGAGGGATAAAATGAAGGACAAAATACCTTTTTACAATATAGCAAATATGTTTTTTGTTGGAGCGGTATTTGTTATTGCAAATGTGTTATTCTTTCACGGTTGTCTATTGAATATGGATCCGAGCGGTCAACTTTACATAACGCTAAAAGATTGGAGCGTTGTTGCAACTGCCGCAATCATCGTTGTAGTCTTTGAAATCGGTTTTATACTAAACCGAGCGAGTTCTGTTTTGATTGCTCCTGTTCTTGAAAAAACAAAAATCTGGCCAAAAGAAAAGTATGATCTCGATATTTCAGAACTATCAAACAAACACCCAAAATTCCAATCTATGATAACGGATCTTGTTCTAATTCGCACCCATGTTCTGGTGTACTTGATTCTTGCAATTGAGTCTTTGTTTTCTCCGTACAAGCTGGCGTCATTGGTGTGTTTATCCATTATTTTGATTCTTGTATTTTCTGGAAGGAAGCATAACGCAAGGATTAACATTATGCGTAAATCATATGCAAAAAAAGAAGCAGAAGAAAGGAAACACAATCAAGAAATACACAACTTTCTTACGTGTGACGGAACGCCAAAAGAAAAAGGCGGTTACAGTGATCAAGAAGAATAAAACATCGCAATATGGTGAGGTGCCAAATGAAACTATGTAAATATTGTAACAGTGTTATGATGAGCGAATATGAAACAAAATCCCACAATTCATACCGCCGGAAGGGATTTCACACTTGCCCGAAATGCAAAGCAGTGTGCGACGATGATATAACGCAAAAGAAAAATGATGTCATCGTACATAGTGAACGATGGTTTAATCCAACAACAAAGGAATTTGAATAAACAGGTGATAACATGACACCACAAATCAAACAGCGAATTGAACAAATCCGCCGGGGCGAAGTACCGGAGGGGTATAAGAAGACAAAAATCGGTATCGTACCGTCGGAATGGGAGAATTATCTCTTTTCTGATTTGTTTGTTCCGTATAATGAGCATACGCAAGACTTGGATAGATATCCATTATATAGTCTAACGATAGAAGACGGAATAACCGCAAAGACGGAACGATATGAAAGAAGTCATCTTGTGAAAAAAGAGGATTCTTATAAAATCGTACGCCCTAATGACTTTGCATATAACCCCATGAATATAAGATTTGGAGCAGTATCTCGCCATAAAGGTAACAACTGCGTATGTGTTTCGGGTTATTACGACATTTTCACAACAAAGTATAACAGTGATCTGGCTTTTATGGATTGCTATTTGACGTCAGATAAGATGATCACCTATTACAACAAAGTGTCAATAGGGTCGCTGGTTGAAAAGCAAAGAGTCCATTTTTCTCAATTCTTGAAGTTTAACCTGCCTCTTCCGAACCTCCGAGAACGCGAGAAAATAGCGGAAATCTTAAAAACACAAGATCATGTGATCGAGCTTTACGAGAAGAAAGTTGAGGAACTGAAAAAACTAAAAAAGGCTTTTTTGCAAAAGATGTTCCCGAAAACCGGCGAGAGCGTTCCCGAATGGCGTTTCCCGGAATTTACTGATGATTGGGAACAGCGTAAGTTCTCCGATTTCGTTCAGCGAGAGTCAGCGTTTCGAGTATCATCTTCCGAATATCCAAGTGTTGAATACGAAGATGTAGTTGCTGAAGAAGGCCGTTTGAATAAGGATGTTCGGAAGAAAGAAACTCAGAAGACTGGCATCATCTTTGACGGAACTCAAGTACTCTATGGTAAGCTGCGTCCATACCTGCACAACTGGCTAAACCCTGATTTTTCAGGCATTGCGGTGGGTGACTGGTGGGTTTTACGACCTGTTGGAGTGGACAAAAAGTTCCTTTATCGTTTGATTCAAACGCAGCAATTTGATGAAGTTGCAAATCAATCGTCTGGCTCTAAAATGCCCCGTGCGGACTGGAATCATGTATCGAATACAGAGTTCACTATTCCGTCTTCATTGGACGAACAAAGACAGGTCGCAGAAACCTTTGATGATCTCGACAACCTTATCACCCTTCATCAGCGTAAGTGTGATGAGGAAAAACAGAAAAAGAAAGCCCTGATGCAGCTTTTGCTTTCGGGGATTGTGAGGGTATAAAATGACAGTGTTTGATTTTATACAACAGTTTATATTGTTTATAATACCTGGTGTTATTACTTATTTGTTTTTCTGCTATCTGGCAGGAAGAAAACTACAAAGCGATCTATTTACAATAGCGATAGTATTTATTTGTTCCACTGTCTCTTTCCTGTTAGGAAACGTATTCCTTAAACTTATTAACCTTATTCCTTGTTTCAGTTTTGAGCTTGCAGATGTTGCCAAATTTTTAGCAGGGGATACAAATGGTCTCACTGTGCCTAATTTGATTACCGCAATTGCAGCCTCTGTTGTTTTAGGGGCAGTTGCTGTTTTGTTCTGGGACAAGAATTTGCTGTTCCGTTTTGCAAATCGCTTAAAAATCTCAGGACGGACTGACAACAATGATGTTTGGGATAGTATGTTTGATGCACAACCATGGGTTATTGTACGTGACTATGTTAGCAACAATGTGTATTATGGTTGCGTAATAAAATACTCCGACAGAAACACCATTCGCGAACTTCTTCTCGTGGATGTTTCTGTCTGGAGTAAAAACGACGGCGATTATCACATGGAACAAATATATATTGCCAGAGCACCTTCCGAGTTTTCTATAGAGATAGATCAATATAATAAGGAGAACGATGAAAATGAAGGATTAGAATCACTCAACAATTCCTAATACTTATTCTCGCAAAGCAGGAGATAGCAGAAGTCGTTATCCTCAAGGGTGTAAAAAGCCCCTCGTACCTTCTTCGCCAAATCCTAATCCACATTATAAACCTCCTGTTGGTAACACTCAAAAAACAAGTAAAGAGGGCTAACGCCTTTCTCGTCATCTCAACAGACAAGGAGAAAAAATGAGCTACAAATCTCAATCCGACCTCTATTTAGAGGATAATATCAGCAAATATCCGGCAATCGAGCTGTTTTGCAAACTGGGGTATGAATACATTTCGCCCGAGGATTGCATGGCGCAGCGCGGAACGCTTTATAACGTATTGCTTCGGGACGTTTTGCGCCGGCAGCTTGCAAAGATCAACGAGTTTGATTTTGACGGGATTCGCTACAAGTTTTCGGCTGACAGCATCGAAAAAGCAATCTCCGATCTGGATGAACCGTTGACAGAGGGCTTGATCCGCACCAGTGAAAAGATTTATGATTCGCTGATGCTGGGTAAAAGCTATCTTGAAAAGTTGGCAGACGGTTCGTCAAAGAGCTTCAATCTGAAATACATTGACTGGGAGAATCCGGGCAACAATGTTTTTCATGTAACAGAAGAGTTTTCCTGTGATAGTTGGGACAAGCAGAAAAATGCTCGTCCCGACATTGTGCTGTTTATTAACGGGATTCCCTTTGCTGTGATTGAATGCAAAGCGCCAACGGTAAATGAAGATCAGGCAGTGGAGCAAATGATCCGCAATCAGGGCAAAGACTATATTTCGCAGCTCTTCAAATTTGCGCAGATTGTAATGGCAACCAACAAAAACGCTGTGAAATATGCAACCTGCGGAACGGGTAAAAACTTCTGGTGCATCTGGCGTGAACAGGATGCCGAATGGCAAAACAAACTGATCGATCAATATGTTGTTGGCAGAGAACCCACCGCACAGGACAGGAACATCGTTTCACTGCTTTCACCTGAGCGGCTGATGAAGTTGACCAAATATTTCGTTTTATATGACGCCAACATCAAAAAGATTGCTCGCTATCAGCAGTTCTTTGCCGTGGAAGAGATTATTAAGACGATTCATACAAACGATGCCGCCGGCAACCGCCAGAGCGGTGTAATTTGGCATACGCAGGGAAGCGGAAAATCACTTACAATGGTAATGGTTTCCAAATACATACTGGAAACAATGAGCAACCTGAATCCGCGTGTAGTGATTGTTACAGACCGAAAAGAGTTGGATAAGCAGATTGCAAAAACCTTCTCACACACCCGGCTTGCGCCTGCTCGGGCGACAAGCGGCAAACATCTGATCGAACTCATCAACAGTGGAAAGGTGGATGTGATCACTTCTATTATTAACAAGTTCAACACGGTGGAAAACTCCGGACTGAAGAATGATTCCCGGGATATTTTTGTTCTTGTGGATGAAAGCCACCGCTCCAACTATGGTTCTCTTGCTGCAAAAATGCGCACGGTATTCCCGAATGCTTGCTATATTGGCTTTACCGGAACTCCGCTGATGAAAAACGAGAAAAGCACCCTTGCTCGTTTTGGCAAACTGATTCACAAATACACGATTAAAGATGGCGTTGAAGACAAAGCAATTGTGCCGTTGATTTATGAAGGCCGTTTTGTGGAACAGCACGTTGATGAAGAGAATATTGATTTGTGGTTTAGCCAGGTCACGAAAAAACTAAGTGATGCACAGAAAGCGGATTTGCGTGACAAGTGGAGCACCATGAAAAGACTTAGCTCAACAGATGCCCGAATCAAGCGTATTGCTTTGGATATCAATCAGCATTTTCTTGAGGGTTATAAAAATACTGGGTTCAAGGCGATGCTTGCCTGCAATTATAAAAAAGATGCAGTTCGTTATCAAAAATGCTTTGAACAATTCGGGGACCTGACCACTGCTGTTGTCATTTCTGCACCTGATATGCGTGAGGGCATTGATGAGGTTGATGAGAGCACCGACGATATGGTTGTCGCGTTTTGGAACAAAATGATGCTGCAGTATGGCAACGCTGATGAATACGAAGACACGCTGAAAAACAAGTTTATCGATGGCGAAATCGATATCATGATTGTGTGCAGCAAGCTGCTTACAGGTTTTGATGCTCCGCTGACACAGATTCTTTATATTGACAAGGAATTGAAAGATCATGGGCTTTTACAGGCGATTGCTCGAACCAACCGTTTATTTGATGGTAAGGATTTCGGTCTGATCGTTGATTATCGCGGACTCATTTCAAAGCTGGATTCTGCCATGGAAATGTATAGCGGTTCGGGACTTGAGGAATTCGATTCCGAAGATCTCAAGGGAACCGTTGTTGATGTCATGGTATATGTCAGCAGGCTTCGGGAGGCGTATTCACAGCTTTGCGATGTTTTTAAACCGATCAAGAACTCAAAGGACACAGAAGAAATCGAAGTGTTCCTTGCGGATGATGAAATCCGGGGTGGTTTCTATGATGCTCTTTGCGTTTTTGGACGTGCGCTCAATATGGTAATGAATTCCGAAAAAGCGTTCGCCGCTTTTGATCAATCGGAACTCAAAAAGTATCAATCAGCTTTTATCTTCTATTCCAAGGTTCGCAGAAGTGTCAAGATTCGCTATGCGGATATGATTGACAACCGGGAGTATGAAGCACAGATGCAAAACTTGCTTGATACGCATCTATCTGTTGTTGGTCTCAAACAGTTGACAAATCCTGTCGATATCCTGAATGAAGACGATTTCGAAAAGGAACTGCAAGAGCTGGGTTCTATGCGCTCAAAAGCAGATGCGATTTTGTCCCATGTAACTAAAAGCATTAAGGCTAACCGTGATGAAAACCCGGCTTATTATGATAGCTTTTCAAAACGGATCAAAATGGCATTAGAGGATTATAAAAACCGCGTTATTACGGAAGCAGAATATCTTGATAAAATGAAATCCATTTTGGCTGATTACCAGAAGGGGACAACAAATATTGTTTATCCGGAGAAGATTAAAGGCAATCTTCATGCTCAAGCATTTTACGGAGTAATTGCTGCTATTTTGGATGATGAAATTGATATAGGATCAAATATTGACGTTGTTTCTGACATTTCGATTGAAGTAACAAACATCATAGAAAAGCACGACACCGTTGATTGGCAAACGAACAAAGATATTCATAATAAGATTGCACAGGACATCGACGATATGTTTTATGAATTGGAGAAGTCACGCGGCTTTCAGATTGATTTTGACACAATTGACAAAATCATTGAGAATGTTATTACTGTTGCACTCAGGAGATTCAAATGAAAAAACTGATTCAACTTGACGACAGAATCGTAGCGTATGAGTTGGAGAGAAAAGAGGTAAAAAATATAAACCTCCGAATTAAAGCGGACCAAAGCGTGTATGTTTCTGCCAATAATAAGATTTCCGAACAACTACTCGAGGACTTTATTCGCAGCAAAGCAGATTATATTCTTAAAGCTCTTGATCGCTACGCTGAAATGGCTAAGTATTCACCAAAACCGAAACAGTATATTGATGGCGAGTCTTTTAGGATTCTTGGACATGACGTGCGACTAAAGGTGAGAGAAGGGAAAACGAATACGGCTGTCTCTGATAAAGTATATATTACACTTACTGTAAAGGATCCAAGCGACATAGGAATGAAAAAACGAGTTATGGATAACTGGATCAAAAAGCAGTGTCAGGAACAGGTGCGGAGCGTTTGTGAATCGATTTATCCGAAGTTCCAAAAATACGGTGTGGTATTTCCTACACTTCGTTTCAGAAACATGGTGTCTCGGTGGGGAAGTTGCCAGCCGAGAAGAAAAACTCTTACCTTTAACATCGCTCTGGTTGAGGCGCCGGTATCTTGCATAGAATACGTCGTTATGCACGAATTTGTACATTTTTTACAGCCGGATCATTCGCGAAGGTTTTATCAATATCTCAACATGTTTATGCCAGACTGGAAAGAGCGAAAAAAAGAGCTTGAGAAAACAAATAACTATCTTGAATGATTTAGCCAATAATCGGTTGTGCAGCTGAAAACACACAACCGATTAAGTGGTATTTATTTAAGAATCGTTGCTTATGTCAATCAATCTGTCACCTTGATAAGCATTGCCCTTGTGTTCCCTTTCTGCTTTCCATTCGTCAAACTCCCGTTGACCTTCTTCCGTCTCAAAGAACGCAATGATGTCCGGCAGCATGGTGTCAACAATGGCATCCAGAACGTGCTTGGGAATACTGGCGTTGCTTTCATTTTTGGACTGTTCATTTTGTCTGTCAGGGCGCAGTTCAGATTGATCCAATTCTGTTATTTCATTCATTTAACCACTTCCTTATTGGGGTTCCAGGGGAGGGACTGCCCCTGACAAGTCGAATTGTGATATCACAATTCAATGCTCGGTAAGACAAGACTATAATTACACAAAACCGTTCAAATTTCAATTATAAGTTTTTGAAAAAAGGTATTGACAAAACAATTGTGTTGCTATATAATTATAATCGAAATTAGGTAAAATATAATTATCAACATTTTCGCGAGGGTTTATTATGTTTATCGGCAGAGAAAAAGAGCTTGAATTTTTAAATAAAAGATATGAAAGCGACCAGGCAGAATTCATTGTCGTCTATGGCAGGCGCCGTGTCGGCAAGACGGAATTACTGACGGAATTCTGTAAAGATAAACCGCATTTCTTTTATATCTGTAATGAATATACCGACCGGAAACAGTTCACCTCTTTTTCGGACGCGCTGCTTGATTTCGCGCCTGCGATGCAAAAAACGATTCGCCGTTTTGCGGATTGGGAAGATCTTTTTTCCTCTTTCGGCGACCTTCCCGGCGAAGAGAAAACGGTGATTGTAATCGATGAATTTCCATATATGTGCAAAGGGGATAAGAGCATCCCGTCTGTGATTCAGAATCTGTGGGATCACAAATTGCGTAACGCAAATATCATGCTGATCATCAGCGGCAGCTCCATCAGCTTTATTGAGGATGAATTGCTTGGCGTGAAGAATCCGCTTTACGGACGCGCGACAGGGATTTACAAACTGGAACCCATGCCGTTTGAAGACGCGGTTAAGTTCTTCCCGAAGTATAATGATGAAGATAAAATACTTGCGTATTCGATCCTTGGCGGTATCCCGCATTATCTAAAACAGTTCGATCCGAAAGAGAGTTTGGAGAGCAATATCAAAGAAAAAATCCTGACAAAAGGCACTGCTTTGTTCAACGAAGTTGAGTACATTCTGCATCAGGAATTGCGTGAGCCGGCGGCGTATATCACCCTTTTGGAAACGATCGCATACGGCAGCTGCAAGTTCGGCGAGATTTGTGCGCGCGCGCAAATGGAAAGCAGCAAGACAAGCGTTTATCTGAAAAATCTTTTGGAACTTGGTTTTGTGATTCGTGAGTTCCCGGTGCTGACTACTGCCAAAGATAAAACAAAAAAGAATGTCGGCGAGTACAGAATCAGCGATAACTTTTTCCGATTTTGGTTTGCATATGCGTATAAATATATGTCGGAATTGGAGCAAGGTGACGCGGAAATCATCTGGCGGCAGGTGATCAAAAAAGACCTGCACAAGTTCGCATCCAAGGCTTTTGAAGAGGTTTCGATCCGGTATCTGAGACTGAAAAACAGAGAGGAAGCGCTCCCGTTTTCTTTCATTTCCATTGGCCGCTGGTGGGGCAATGTGACGCACAAAGATGCAGACGGAAAACTGTTTTCATCGCCGGAAGAGATCGATATTTTGGCGTGTGACGAAGGCCAAAAGAGTTTCATCATTGGCGAATGCAAGTTCAGAAATGAAGCGTTTGACTTGCATGAACTTGAAAAACTGAAAACGAAACATGAGCGAAAAGGAACCATCTTTTACTATCTTTTCTCCCTCGGCGGGTTCACAGATGCTGTAAAAACCGCGGCGAAAAACGAAGGCAATATCGTTCTTGTTCAGCCGTCTGATATGTTGTAAATGGAATCGGTATTGTCTTAACAAGCATTGAATCGTGTCACCACGATTCCGTTGAAGGGACACCCTTCGACCCGTAAAAAAGAAAAACGACCCAAAAGGAGGTGCCGCTGTGAAGGTTGTAATCTATGCTCGGTTTTCCAGCCATAACCAAAGAGAGCAGTCCATTGAAGGACAGTTGAAAGTATGCAATGAGTTTGCTGCCAACAACGGACACATCGTAGTCGGCGAATACATTGATCGTGCGCAGACCGGCACCAACGACAGCCGCGCGGCGTTTCAGCGCATGATTGCCGACAGCGATAAACATACCTTTGAGGGCGTGTTGGTTTATCAGCTTGACCGCTTCGCGCGCAACCGTTACGACAGTGCCATCAACAAGGCAAAGTTGAAGAAAAACGGCGTGCGTGTGATCTCTGCGCGGGAGAATATCAGCGATGATCCGTCCGGAATTCTGATCGAGGGCGTGTTGGAAAGCATGGCCGAATACTATTCCGCCGAACTTTCACAGAAGATACGTCGCGGCATGAGCCTTAACGCAGAAAAGTGTCTGTCAACCGGCAGCAACCCCGGTCTTGGGTTCAAGGTGGACAGCAAGCAGCGTTTCTATGTGGATGAGACAGAAGCGGCTATTGTCCGCGAGATTTATGAACGGTATGCGGCAGGGGAAAAGGCAGCCGAGATTGTGCGTGACTTGAACAACCGCAAACTGACAACATCGAAAGGAAAGCCGTTTAATCAGAACAGTATCGGACGCATCCTGCGCAACAAGCGATATATCGGCACTTATATTTATCAGGGGCAGGAGACGCCGGGCGGCATGCCGCGCATTTTGGAAGACGATCTGTTTTATCGTGTGCAGGCGATGCTGGATAAGAACAAAGCCGCACCTGCGCGCTCCCGCGGCAAGGAAGAATACTTGCTGACAACAAAACTGTTCTGCGGTCATTGTCGGGAAATGATGATCGGTTACAGCGGAACAGGCAAACTTGGAAAGCAATATCACTATTACATTTGCAAAAATGCGAGAAAGAAACAGTGCGATAAAAAGATCATCCAAAAGGAAATCATTGAAGATAAAGTCGTTGAAGCATGCGCAAAACTGCTGACCGATGAAAACATGGTTTATATTGCCCAGCAGGTCGCGCTGGCATGCAATGAGGGCAGTGACGCGGTCCCTGTCAAAGCACTGAAAAAGCAGATAGCAGAACTCGACAGAGTCATTGAAAACCTTTGGGTTGATATCGAGCGCCGACAGATCAAAGACATTAAAGCGGGTTATGAGCGCCTTGACAAGTATATGGTAGAAAAGGCAGAACTGGAGGATCAACTTGCTATTGAAGAAAGCAACCGGCTGATTTTGACTGAGCCGCAAGTCTTTGCTTTTTTGGATTATGTGAAATCGCGTTACATGCGCGATGTGCAGAATCGCAGGGCGCTGATCAACATTTTTGTCAACGCCATTTATCTGTATGACGATCGTTTTACGTTGATCTTTAATGCAGGGAACAAAAGCCAGCAAACCCTTGAAATTCCGCTTGACGAAATTGAAGAAGGACTGGATCAGGCCGAAGAACCTGAAGGGGAAAAAGCGAGTTCGTCTTTGATTGCATCTGCGCCACCAGAAAAAGGGCTTGCTTTGCAAGTCCTTTTTTCAACGAAAAATCCCTTTCGGAATTTGTGAAATGTCCTTCGGGCGTGAAATACGCTTTCGGCGTGTGAAATGCCTGCGGATGTAGCGTGATGTTTCACCGAAGAATGCAAGCGTTCGAATCCATATATCAAAAACACAAGCCCATCTTTTCCGTATCCCATAGACATGAAAAAAGTCTCTTCGAGGCAAATGAAGAAATGAGGTTGCTTCACTCATAAAGGCGCTTCTTCGGAACTGATTGTTTATGGCGCGATTTCGCTTTGTTCGGCGCAGTTTACCGTACCGGCTTCATTTCATTCCCATACAAAAGAATGCGTAAGATAAGGACGCCTGCTGTTCCGTGAAAAAATGAATGTGCAGACGTTTTTTGCCGTTCCTCGGTTGATTTTATAATATTTTGTTGTATACTGTTTATAAACGCTGCAAAAGAGATTTTAAGTCATTTACGGGAGGCAAAAAATGTATAATACAAAACTTGTTAACAACAGCATTCTGTTTACACGAAGCAATGAGCTGCTGAGAATTACACCCTGCCATGACAATGCAATTCGTTTTGAGGCGTTCCCCGACTGCAGAGAGTTTAACGAAAGCTTTACCCTGATGCCCCAAAGCGCTAAGGCGGAATTTGAGGACAAAGACTATTGTGTTTTTATGCGAGTTGGCAAGCTCAAAATCCAGCTTGAAAGAAACGGCAAGCTTACTTTCTATAATGACGAAAAGGTGATCATTGAAGAAAAAGAAGAACTTGCTTTTCATGACGGATACCGCAACTATGTGCGAAAAGACGGTCTGTGGTCTGCAAGGATAACCTTTAAAAGCAACGAGGGCGAACACTTTTACGGACTCGGTCACGAAGCGACCGATAAATTCGATCTGAAAGGCTGCTCGTTTGACCTGCGTCATGTCAATGCAAAATGCACAATACCTTTTGTCTTCTCTTCGCTCGGCTACGGCTTTTTATGGAACAACCCTTCCACCGGAACCGTTGAGCTTTCAGAAAACAGAACCCGCTGGAGTGCAGACGCAACAAGAAAAATCGATTTTGTCGTTATAGCTGGAAATCCGAAAGAGGTAAGCGAAGCGCTTGCCGATCTTACGGGCCATGCTCCTATAATGCCTCATTGGGCAACGGGGTTCTGGCAGAGCAGGCTGCGCTATGAAACACAGGAGGACCTGCTCGAAGTTGCAAGACGTTATAAAAAAGAAAACGTCCCTCTTGCGGTAATTGTTGCCGACTATTTTCACTGGACCGAGCAGGGCGATTACAAATTTGACCCGACATATTGGCCTGATATAAAAGCAATGACAGACGAACTTCACAGCATGGGTACAAAACTGGTGGTGTCGGTGTGGCCGACTGTAAACGAAAAATCGGAAAATTACCGGTATATGCGCGATAACAATATGCTGATACGAACAACCAGGGGCTCAAACAGGGTATTCGATTTTTACGGTCCGCAGGCGGAAATCGACGTAACAAATCCTGAAACAAGAGCGTTTGTGTTTTCAAAGATTAAGGAAAATTATCTTGATAACGGCGTTGACGGTTTGTGGTTTGACGAGGCTGAGCCCGAAATACATCCCGAACATTTTGAAAATCTGCTTTTTCATATCGGCAGGGGCGATGAATACGGACTTGTGTATCCGTACTTCTACGCAAAAATGGCTTATGACGGGTTCCAAAAAATGGGCGAGACGCCCGTTGTCCTCACCAGGGCGGCGTATCTCGGTGCACAGAGATTCGGTGCGCTTGTATGGAGCGGCGATATTCCTTCAACATTTGAAAGCCTTTCGCAACAGGTGAAAGCAGGGCTAAATATGTCTGTGTGCGGCATTCCTTGGTGGAATACGGATATCGGCGGCTTTTGGGGCGGTGACACCACAAGCGAGGAATTCAGGGAGCTGATTGTGCGCTGGTTCCAGTACGGCGTTTTTTCACCGGTGATGCGTGTTCACGGCAACAGAAACCGTCACGGCGAAAAGAAGCGGAACGTTAAAGAGCCGTCCGGAGATCCGAACGAAATATGGAGTTTCGGTGAAAGAAACTTCCCTGTACTCAAAGATCTCGTCCTTTTGCGCGAACGTTTAAGACCGTATATTGAAAAGCAGATGCAAATTGCGTCCAAAAAAGGTTATCCCGTAATGAGGCCGATGTTCTTTGATTATCCGGAGGACGAAACCTGTTATTCGCTCGGCGAACAGTATATGTTCGGTAACGACATTCTCTTCGCGCCGATTGTAAACAGAGGTCAAACCGTAAAAAACGTATATCTGCCCGAAGACGGATGGGTTTTGACAAAAACAAAAGAAGCTTTCAGCAAAGGCTGGCATACTGTGAATGCAGAAATCAATGAATTTGTCGCATTCGTTAGAAAAGGTGATCGGGTAATCGACTGCTTTTAAAGACCGGATAGGAAAAGACCCTTTTCGTTCCCGCGGCATCTTACGGTTCCCCGATGCGGTCCCGCTGCAATAGAGCGCGGCAGATTCCTGTTTGTCGCGCTTGCATCTGGCGTGTTTTCACGCGATATACGACATAAAAGAAGCAGGACATGGAATCGAATCGTCGCCTGCTGAGGGGTGCTAGCCTTCGCTTTTCCTGCCTTTCAAAAGCTGCTTTCGCCCAAAAATGCGGCCGCTGTGCCGCATCCCACGCTGCGTAGGTAGCTTTTTTCTTTTCTTTGTGGTACGATGTTTCCGTAAGGAGGCGACTGGAATGAATCAATATGTCACCGGCGCAGAGATCCGCCGACTGCGCGAAAACAAAAAACTCACACAGGAGGAGCTTGCCGCAATTCTTCATGTCAGCAGCAAGGCGGTCAGCAAATGGGAAACCGGAAAGGGCTTTCCCGACATCAGTCTGCTGGAACCGCTGGCAAAGGCGCTGGATATTTCGGTGATCGAGCTGTTGGCCGGCGCAAAAGTGCAAAACCGCAACCGCTCTGCAGATATGAGAAAAGGAAAGTTCTACGTCTGCCCGATCTGCGGCAATGTGATCCACGCCAGCGGTGAAGCGCTTGTCAGCTGCTGCGGCATCACGCTTGTGCCTGCGGAAGCGGAAGAACCGGACGCGGCGCATGGCATTTGTATTGAGATCGTGGAAGATGAATACTATGTGCACGTCGGGCATCCGATGGAGAAAACGCACCATCTTCTTTTCCTTGCTGCGGTGTCAGACGACCGGCTGCAGCTGGTCAGGCTCTATCCGGAAGGGACTGCAGCGGCGAGATTCAAGCTTTGCCGCATCAAAGAGCTTTACGCCTGCTGCAATCAACATGGGCTGTTTCGTCTGCGTCTGTGATTGCGCGGCGGCTTTTGCAGACGCAACGGCGCGTTGCTTGCATTTGGCGCAAAGGTGTTGTATAATGCAGGCAAGGAGGGTTGCTTATGACCACAAAAGAGGTATTGTATGAGCTCAGAACGAAACACGGACTTTCGCAGGAGGAGCTTGCCGAAAAAGTGTTTGTAACGCGGCAGGCGGTCTCGCGTTGGGAAACCGGCGAGACGGTGCCGAATACCGAAACGCTGAAGCTGCTGTCGAATCTGTTCGGCGTTTCCATCAACACGCTGCTCGGCGCACCGCGCCAGTTGATTTGCCAGTGCTGCGGGATGCCGTTGGAGGATTCGATCCTTTCCAAAAACGCGGACGGTTCGATCAACGAAGACTATTGTCAGTGGTGCTTTGCGGACGGCACTTACACCTACAGCAACATGGACGATCTGATCAATGTGTGCGTCGGTCACATGGCGAACGAACAGTTTTCCGAAGATCAGGTGCGCGCCTATCTCAAGGAAAAGCTGCCCACGCTGGACTACTGGAAGCGCTATGAGGAGCTCAGCGACGGTGGACAGTTCGACGCGTTCAAGCAGCAGCTGATCGAAGAGATCAACGCGCTGCACATCGAGGGAATGCCGCAGGTGGAAACGCTGAACGCACTTGTCGGGCAGTACGTCAATCTACCCTATCCGCTCCCGAGCGGCGAAAGTGTGAAGTTTTTGAACGATCAAACGACCTACCTCGGCACGCAGTTGGAAAGCACATTCGGCGGCGAACGCTGCTTCGGCGTGCTGGCGAACATGGACTTCCTTCTGATCTGCACCTATGAAGCGCAGGGGAAAGCCCCGGAACTGGTGCTGTATAAAAAGAGATAAGTGCAGGGGATGCCGCGCAGCTTTGCCGGCATCCCTTGACTTTTTTACTGTGTTTAGTATAAAATGAGCTTGAGCGCGGCAGCGGTTCGCGCAATATTATTTTGAAAAGAGGCTTTTTCAATGAGAAAGAAACTGAATCTGACCGAAGGCATTTTTCCGATGCCCGTGCTGATGGTCGCCACATATAACGAAGACGGCAGCATCAACGTGATGAACGCCGCCTGGGGCACGATGGTGGAGCGCGATATCGTTGCGCTGAATCTGACCGAGACGCACAAGACCGTGCAAAACATCAAAGCGCGCGGCGCGTTCACAGTCAGCATCGCCGACGCCGCTCATGTGATCGCGGCGGATTATTTCGGCGTTGCGTCCGGCAACAAGGAGCCGAAAAAGTTCGAAATCAGCGGCCTGACGGCGGAAAAATCTCCGCATGTGGACGCGCCGATCGTCTGCGAGTTCCCGCTTTGCCTGGAGTGCGAATTCATCGAGTATCAGGACAACGCATACGGGCTCGGTGTGATCGGCAAAGTCGTGAACGTCACGGCTGACGAGCGCGTCATGAACGGCGACAAGGTGGACATCTCTCTGGTGGATGCCATCGCGTTCGATCCCTATACCCACGGCTACTACCGCGTGACAGAGCGTGTCGGTGAAGCGTTCAAGGACGGACTGAAGCTGAAAGCATAAGGACGGCATCATGAGACTGCTGTTCGAAATGGATGCGAAGGATTATGCACAGTGCACGCGCACCTTTGTGCGCAACTCCGCGCGCAGCATCGTGATCCGCGACGGAAAGATCGCTATGATCCACAGCTTGAAATATGATTATTACAAATTTCCCGGCGGAGGGATCGAAGCTGGAGAGGATCCGATTGCCGCCCTGATCCGTGAAACGCGTGAAGAAGCGGGGCTGGTCATCTGTCTGTCCACCGTGCGGCCCTATGGTTATGTGCACCGTATTCAGCAAAGCGAACGTGACGAGCGAGAGTGCTTTGTGCAGGATAACTACTATTATTTCTGTGAAGCGGAAAACGAAACGGTTCAGCAGGCGCTGGATGCCTATGAAGCCGCGGAAAGCTATACGCTGGAATTCGTTGCGCCGCAAGATGCCGTGGAGAAAAACCGCCATGTCGGGCAGACGCCGTACAATGCGCTGATGTTCGAACGTGAGGCTCGCGTGCTGGAGCTTTTGATAAAGGAAGGCTATTTTGAATGATCAAGGCGAACATCGCATCCTTGAAGTGTGCGGTGCTGCCGAAAGTAAAGGGGTCGGTCACATGTCTGACATAGCAGTTATCGGATTCGGACAGGGCGGCGCGGTTGCCGCCATCAAGCTTGCGCAGCAGGGGCATGCTGTGACGCTTTTTGAGCAGTGCCCGCGTGACGGGCTCGGACACCCGTGGTATGACGATATCCGCTTCGACATTTTCGCGTTTTGCGATCTGCCGGAGCCGCCGCGCGCGTGCTACACCAACAAAGGCAAGCGGCTGTTCATTTCTCCCGATTGCAAAAACAGCCTGCGTGTCCCCTCTGCAAAGCCGATGGAGGAGATCTCCATCTCCCGCCGCGCACTGAACGCGCATCTGGCGGCGCTTTGCGAAACGGCGGGCGTCTGTCTGCGCTTTGAAACGCCGGTGGAGCATCTGCTTTTGGAAAACGCGCGCGTGACCGGCGTCATCGTCGGTCAAACGGCGCAGCGGTTCGATCTTGTGATCGACGCTTCGGGGCTTTTTTCACCGTTTCGTGCTGAGCTTCCTGCGCGTTTCGGCGTGCAATCGCAGCCCGGGACGGATGATGTGATGACAGCGTGGCGCGGCTTTTTTGCATGGGAACCCGGCACACCTGCGCCCGACCCCGACCGCAATATCTATATCAAGCATCTCGGCGGTGTCGGTCTGAGCTGGTGCAATCTGAACGACCGCGGCGAGGCGGATGTGTTTGTCGGACGCATCGGCGGTCTTTCAGATGAAGAACGCGCGCACGCCGTTGCACAGCTTATCCATGACAACGCCTTTTGCAGCGACCGTGTGCTGCAAGAAGGGATAACGGCAAAGATCGCACTGCGTGCGCCGAATGCCGGCATGGTCGCGGACGGCTGCGTTCTGCTCGGTGACAGCGCGTTTATGACGATGCCGATGATGGGCAGCGGGATCGAAGCATCTATGAAGGCGGCGGTCTGGCTGGCGGATTGGATCGGAACGCAGCAGATCACGGACTTTTCCGCCGCAAATCTCTGGGGGTATCAGGTGCGTTACTATGCAGAGCTCGGCGCGAAGTATGCGTTTGTGGACATCGTGAAGCGCTGGGTACTGGGCATCGACACCGATCTGCTGAACTGGCTTTTCGGTTGCGGTGCGGTCACCAACGAGGACATGGGCCTCGTTTCCACCGATCCCGATAACCCGAACAAGCTCACTGCCGGAAAAATACTGAAAAAAACAGCGATCGTCTTGCAAAAGCCGAAGCTGATCGCACAAACTGCCCTTTGGATGCGTCGCGCTTTGCACGCAAAGCGCGTTGCGAATGCGATCCCACAGACGTATGCGCTTTCAAAGGTGCAATCGTGGCAGCGGCGATACAATGACTGCTTTGTTTTTCATTAAAACGCGGGGCTGCTGCATTTTGCGGAATGCGGCAGTCCCGTTTTGGCAGGCGGCGGGACCGCGCGGCGCTTTGCGCCGCGCGCCCGAGGGGCGCGGGAGCACTTGCGAAAAGAGAACCCGCGTAGTTTGCGCCCCTCGGAAGCCGTGCGCAGCACGGGCCCCGCCGCAACGAGCGCAAAAAAGAAAAGTGCTTTTTTCAAAGTTCACTGAAAAAGCACTTTTTATTTTTGAAAAAGGTGTTCTGCAAACACTGACGCGCTGATTTTTTTTCGAGCGGGCAGCGCACGTTCCGGGAACGCGAACTTTTTTACAGCAGCGGCGCGCCGTGCGCTTTGCAATAGTCCACGGTCTCCTGATCCCAGAACGAGGACTGCACCTCGCCGATGTGCGCCTTGCGCAAAAAGAACATACACATGCGGCTTTGACCGATGCCGCCGCCGATCGTCAGCGGCAGCTCGCCGGACAGCAGCGCCTTGTGGAAGGGCAGAGATTTGCGGTCTTCGCAGCCGGCGATTGCAAGCTGACGGTTCAGCGCTTCCTCGTCCACACGGATGCCCATGGAGGACAGCTCCAGCGCAATGTCGAGCACCGGGTAATAAACGATGATGTCGCCGTTGAGCGTCCAATCGTCATAGTCCGGGGCGCGGCCGTCGTGCGGCTTTCCGTCCTTGAGTGCGCCGCCGATGCCAATCAGGAAGATCGCGCCGTATTCCTTTGCCGCGGCGTATTCACGCTCTTTGCGGGAAAGGTTCGGATAGCGTTCTTCAAGCTCGAGCGCGGTGAGGAAATGGATGTCCTCCGGCAAAAGGGAGCCGATGAAATTGTATTCTTTCGTGATGTAATACTCCGTGTGGCGCAGCGCGGCATAGATGAGCTCAACGGTCTTTTTGAGCGTGTCAAGATTGCGCGTCTCGCGGGTGATGATCTTTTCCCAGTCCCACTGATCCACAAAGATCGAATGGATATTGTCGGTGTCCTCGTCGCGGCGGATGGCGTTCATGTCGGTATACAGACCCTCGTCTTCGCCGAAGCCGTACATTTTCAGCGCGTAGCGCTTCCATTTTGCAAGGGAGTGGACGATCTCAAACTGCTCGCCGCTGAACACATCAAAGGAAACGGGGCGCTCTGTTCCGTTGAGGTTGTCGTTGAGGCCGCTGGCGGCGTTGACAAACAGCGGCGCCGAAACGCGCGTGAGGTTGAGCTGGATCGCAAGATCGCGCTCAAAAAAATCCTTGACCTTCTTGATGGCAAGCTCTGTTTGCCGCAGGGAAAGGTGCGATTGATAGTTTTCCGGAATGATGCAGTTGGACATAAAGCACACCTCTTTTTTTAAAATACAACCGGTATTATACCAATAAAAAAAGGCAATGTCAACCGGAAATTTTCCGCGAATGCATAAAATTACGAAGAAATATGCATAATTACTTGAAAACGTGTATATTTTTCGTTTTTTCATGAAAAAGACTTGACAAAAGGGGCACTTTGCTGTATACTTCATCCGTGCATATAGAAGCGCTTAATTCAATTCAGAAAGAAAGGCTGACTGACATGAAAAAAACACTTTCCATCGTACTCGCACTGATGCTTGTGCTCGCTTGCTTTGCCGCTTGCGGCAAAACCGACAAGCCTGACGCGGATGTGGACAACTCTTTGCAAAACGTCCTTGACGCAGGCAAACTCGTCATCGCAACAAGCCCGGATTTCCCGCCGTTTGAAAACCTCAACGACGACGGCTCCGTGACCGGTATTGAGATCGACATCCTCAGCCGCATCTGCACAAAGCTCGGCGTGGATCTGCAGATCGACCAGTATGACTTCGACGCGATCCTGACCGGCCTTGACGCCGGCAAATATGACCTTGCCGTTTCCGGCATCACCGCCACCGAAGAGCGCAAGGAAAATGCGCTGTTCACCAATCCGTACTGCCTGTCCGCGATCTCTCTGGTCGTTCCCGAGGGCAGCCCGATCCAGACCAAGGCTGATGTTGAAGACAAGGCGATCTCCTGCCAGACCAGCACGACCGCTGAACTGTATTGCCAGAAAAACAACCTGAAAAACAGTGCCTTTACCGCCAACGCAGACGCGCAGATGGCGCTGACGACCGGCAAAGTGGACGTTTGGGCCATCGACAAGCTCACCGCGCTCGACATGGTTGCCACATATAACGAAGAGCATGAAGACAAGCTGGTCGTCCTTGACGAGCCGCTTACCTATGAGCCCTACGGCTTTGCTTCCAAACTCGGCAACAACGCGCTGATCGAAGCGATCAACGGCGCACTGGCGGAACTGATTGCAGACGGCACCGTGAAGAGTCTGTTCGATTCCTACGGCGCAGAATATGTCGATCCTTCCGTGGATCCGACGGTCTGAGCGATTCAAACTTCATAGTATAGCGATCTGTTGTTTCGCTGCATCGGTCGTCGATGCAGCGAACTTTTTTAAAGGGAGGGAAGACCGTGTCTTTCTTTACAAAGTTTCAGGAAATCTTTATTGAAAAAGGCTATTACAATTTGATGCTCGAGGGCTTTAAAAACACGCTCATCATCACCCTGGGCGCGCTTGTGATCGGCCTTGTGATCGGCACGATCGTCGCCGTGATCAAGTATTTCGGCGAAGACAGTAAACCGATGAAGCCGCTGGTCTGGCTGTGCGATCTTTATACCACTGTGGTGCGCGGCATCCCCGTGGTCGTGCTGCTGCTGATCTTCTTCTTTGTGGTTTTTGCAAAGAGCAGCAACGGCATCGCCATTGCCACGCTGACCTTCGGCATCAACTCCGGCGCCTATATGGCGGAGCTGGTGCGCTCGGGTCTGAACGCCGTGAACATCGGCCAGATGGAGGCCGGTCGCAGTCTCGGCATGTCGAAGATGCAGACCATGCGCAAGATCATTCTGCCACAGGCGATCCGCTACATTCTGCCCGCGATCTTCAACGAGCTGATCGCGCTGCTGAAGGAAACCTCCGTCGCCGGTTATGTGACGGTCGTTGACCTCACGCGCGCCGGCAACCTTGTGCGCAACAACACCTATAACGCCGTTGTGCCGCTGACGCTTGTGGCTGTGGTGTATCTGGTGCTTGTGATCCTTTTGACCCGTCTGCTTAAAGTTCTGGAAAGGAGGCTGTCCGTCAATGATCGACGTCGTAAATCTTGAAAAACATTTCGGAGGCGAAAACGTCCTGAACGGCATCAACGTCACCATCAACAAGGGTGATGTGGTCTGTGTGATCGGTCCTTCCGGTTCCGGAAAAAGCACCTTTTTGCGCTGCTTGAATATGCTGGAAAAACCGACCGGCGGCAGCATTATTTTTGAGGGCGACAATCTGATGGATAAACACATCGATCTCAACGCCCACCGCCAGAAGATGGGCATGGTGTTCCAGCAGTTCAATCTGTTCCCGCACATGACCATCATGGAAAACCTGACGACCGCGCCGATGATGCTCAAAAAGATGAGCAAGGACGACGCGCAGAAAAAAGCCCTGGAGCTGCTTGAGCGCGTGGGACTTGCCGACCGCGCATCCGACCGTCCGAGCCAGCTTTCCGGCGGACAGCAGCAGCGTGTGGCGATTTGCCGTGCGCTTTGCATGGAGCCGGACGTCATGCTTTTTGACGAACCGACAAGCGCGCTTGACCCGGAGATGGTCGGCGAGGTGCTGGACGTGATGAAGGAGCTGGCAAAAGCCGGCATGACGATGGTCGTTGTCACGCATGAGATGGGCTTTGCCCGCGAGGTGAGCAACCGCGTGATTTTCCTTGACGACGGTGTGATTGCCGAAGAGGGCACACCCGATGAAATTTTTAACCACCCGCAGTCGGAACGTCTGCAATCCTTCCTCGCAAAGGTGCTGTAAGGAGGCACATTATGGTCAATTTGAAAGGCAGAAGCTTTTTAAAGCTGCTTGATTTCACGCCCGAAGAGATCACCGCCATGCTTGATACGGCGGCTGAACTGAAGGCGCAGAAAAAGGCCGGTATTCCGCACCGGCTGCATGAGGGTAAGAACGTTGCGCTCATTTTTGAAAAAACAAGCACGCGCACCCGCTGCGCGTTTGAGGTTGCCGCTGCCGATCTCGGTATGCACCCCGTATATCTGGACCCGAAAAGCTCCCAGATCGGCAAAAAAGAGAGCATCGCCGACACCGCGCGTGTACTGGGCCGGATGTTTGACGGCATCGAATACCGCGGCTTCGGGCAGGAGATCGTGGAGGAGCTGGCGGCGCAAAGCGGCGTGGTGGTTTGGAACGGACTGACAAACGAGTTCCATCCCACGCAAATTCTTGCGGACTTTTTGACCATCCGCGAGCATTTCGGCTCGCTCGCCGGCCGCAAGTTCGTCTATATGGGCGACGCGCGCTATAATATGGGCAACTCCCTGATGGTCGGCTGCGCGAAGATGGGGCTGCATTTTGTGGCCTGCGCGCCGAAAAAGTATTTCCCGGACGCGGCGCTGATCGCGCAATGTCAGACCGTTGCAAAGGACACCGGCGCGACGCTGGATTTCATTGAGGATCCGATGGAGGCGACCAAAGGCGCCGATGTGATTTATACGGACGTCTGGGTCTCGATGGGCGAGCCGGAGAGCGTTTGGAAAGAGCGCATCGACGATCTGTTGCCCTATCAGGTCAACGCGGCGCTGATGAAAAACGCCGGCGCACAGTGCCGGTTTATGCACTGTCTGCCCGCGTTCCATGATTTAAAGACCACGGTCGGCAGAGAAATTTTTGAAAAATTCGGTCTGACGGCGATGGAAGTGACCGACGAGGTGTTCGAAAGCGCACAGTCCATCGTTTTTGACGAGGCCGAAAACCGTATGCATACCATTAAGGCGGTCATGGCGATGACCTTATAAGAAGGAGGGATCCTTTTGGCATATCTTGTATTGAGCAACGGCGTTGTGTTTGAAGGAGAGCGCATCGGCGCAAAAGGCGATTCCATCGGCGAGCTGGTGTTTACCACCGGCGTGGTCGGCTATCTGGAAACGCTGACCGACCCGAGCTACGCCGGACAAATTGTGATGCAGACCTTCCCGCTGATCGGCAACTACGGCGTGATCGAGGAGGACTTTGAAGGTCAGACGGCTGTCAAGGGCTATGTGGTGCGCGAGCTTTGCGACACCCCGTCCAACTTCCGCAGCCAGTATCCGCTGGATAAATTTCTCAAGGATAACGGCATTCCCGGCATCTGCGGCGTCGATACGCGTCAGCTCACGCGCATCATCCGCGAAGAGGGCGTGATGAACGCGATCATCTGCGACGAGATCCCGCACGATTTGACGCCGGTACGCAATTATGAAGTTAAAGGCGTGGTCGCCGCTGTCAGCCACAAGGAGACCCAGTTCTTCCCGGCGGAAGGCAAAAAGCGCTATAACGTGACGTTGATCGACTACGGGGAAAAACGCAATATCGTGCGCTCGCTGAACCAACGCGGCTGCGATGTGACGGTCGTTCCGCAAAACACGAGCGCCGAAGAGATCCTTGCGGCAAAGCCGGACGGCGTGATGCTTTCCAACGGTCCCGGCGACCCGAAGGAGAACACATACTGCATTGAGCAGATCAGAACACTTTTGGGCACGGTGCCGATCTTCGGCATCTGTCTGGGCCACCAGCTTGTGGCGCTCGCCATGGGCGGCGACACGGAAAAGCTGCCCTACGGTCACCGCGGCGGCAACCAGCCGGTCAAGGATATGCTTGGCACACGCACTTTCATCACAAGCCAGAACCACGGCTACGCGGTTGTGGCGCAGAGCCTGGAAAACAAGGCGGTCATCAACTATATCAACGCCAACGACGGCAGCGTGGAGGGCGTGCAGTATCCCTCACGCCGCTGCTTTACCGTACAGTTCCATCCGGAGGCCTGTGCCGGCCCCAACGACACCGGCTTTTTGTTCGACCGGTTTCTTTCGCTGATGGGAGGTGACAACTGATGCCAAAGGATATGACGATTCGAAAAGTGCTTGTGATCGGTTCCGGTCCCATCGTGATCGGACAGGCGGCGGAGTTTGACTACGCCGGCGCACAGGCTTGCCGCGTGCTGCGCGACGAGGGCATCAATGTTGTGCTTGTGAACTCCAATCCGGCAACGATCATGACAGATAAAAACCTCGCCGATGAGATCTATCTTGAGCCGCTGAACGCCGAAACGGTGCGCCGCATCATTGAAAAAGAGCGCCCGGACGGTCTGCTTGCCGGCCTTGGCGGTCAAACGGGTCTGACCATCGCCATGCAGCTTTCACGCGACGGCACGCTGCGCAAATACGGCGTACGTCTGCTCGGCACCGGTGTTGACGCCATCGACAAGGCCGAGGACCGTGAGCTGTTCCGCGACACGATGAAGGCGATCGGCCAGCCGTGCGTACCCTCTGACATTGCACAGGACGTGGAAAGCGCGCTGCGCATTGCCAAAAAGATCGGCTATCCCGTCATCGTGCGTCCGGCATTTACGCTTGGCGGCACCGGCGGCGGCATTGCGGACACGGAAGAGGAATTGCGCGTCATTGCAAAGACAGGTCTGGATCTTTCACCCATCACGCAGGTGCTCATCGAAAAATGCATCTCCGGCTGGAAGGAGATCGAGTTTGAGACCATGCGCGACAGCGTGGGCAACGTGATCGCCGTGTGCTCCATGGAAAACGTCGACCCCGTCGGTATCCACACCGGCGATTCCATCGTTGTTGCGCCGGCGCTGACGCTTTCCGACAAGGAATATCAAATGCTGCGCACAGCGGCGCTGCAGATGATCTCTTCCATCGGCATCGTCGGCGGCTGCAACTGCCAGTTTGCGCTGAACCCCGATTCGTTTGAATACGCCGTGATCGAGGTCAACCCGCGCGTGTCGCGTTCATCCGCGCTCGCGAGTAAGGCAACGGGCTATCCGATTGCGAAGATCACAACGAAGCTCGCGCTGGGCTATACCCTTGATGAGATCAAGAACGACATCACGGGCAAGACCTGCGCCTGCTTTGAGCCGACCGTGGACTATGTGGTCGTCAAGTTCCCGAAATGGCCGTTCGATAAATTTGCCGGTTCTTCGCGCACGCTCGGCACACAGATGAAAGCCACGGGCGAAGTCATGGCGATCGGCCAATCGTTTGAAGCGGCGCTGATGAAGGCGGTGCGCGGCGCGGAAATTTCGCTGGATACGCTCGCTTGTCCGCCGCTGAACGACAAGGATGTGCGCGAGCGTTTGCACGAGCAGAACGATCGGCGGATCTTCACCGTGTTTGAAGCGCTGCAAAAGGGCGTTTCGGTCGACGAGATCTTTGACATCACAAAGATCGACCGCTTCTTCCTGCATAAGATCAAGAAGCTGGCCGATTTTGAAGCGCACCTTGCCGCCGACGGGCTGCAGGAGGGCGACTATAAAAAAGCAAAAAAGCTCGGCTATACCGATGAGGCGATCCGCCGCATCTCCGGCAGCAGCAACTTTACGCCGCGCCCGTTCAGCTATAAAATGGTGGACACCTGCGCTGCGGAATTTGCCGCGGAGACTCCGTATTTCTATTCCTGCAGCGATGATTTCTGCGAATCGCGCACCTTTAAGCGCAGCGGCAAGGACGTGGTCATGGTGCTCGGTTCCGGTCCCATCCGTATCGGGCAGGGCATCGAATTCGACTACAGCTCCGTACACTGCGTGTGGACGCTGCGAAAAATGGGTTATGACGTGGTCATCGTCAACAACAACCCCGAAACCGTTTCCACCGACTACGATACCGCCGACCGGCTGTATTTTGAGCCGCTGTGTCCCGAAGATGTGATGAACATCATCCGCGTGGAGGACCCGATCGGCGTTGTGGTCGCCTTTGGCGGCCAGACCGCGATCAAGCTGACCAAATTCCTCGATGAGCAGGGCATCCCCATTCTCGGCACCTCTGCCGAAGGCATCGACACCGCCGAGGACCGCGCGCGTTTTGACGCGCTGCTGGAGCAGTTCGGCATCCGCCGGCCGAAGGGCATGGGCGTCAACACGGTAGAAGAAGCCGTCGCTGCGGCAAAGCAGCTCGGCTATCCGGTACTGCTGCGTCCGTCCTATGTCATCGGCGGCCAGAATATGACCATTTCGCGCTCAGAGGAACACACGCGCACATATATGGAAACGATCCTTTCCGGCGGCATCGATAACCCGGTGCTCGTGGATAAATATATGCCCGGCACAGAGCTGGAGGTGGACGTCATCTCCGACGGCAAGGACGTGCTCATCCCCGGCATCATGGAGCATATTGAGCGCGCCGGCGTGCATTCCGGCGACTCCATCGCCGTGTATCCGCCGTATAACCTTTCCGATAAGTTCCTGCACAAGATCTGCGACTGCTCGGAAAAGCTGGCGCTCGCGCTCGGCACCAAGGGACTTGTCAATATCCAGTATCTGATCTATCACAACGAGCTGTATGTGATCGAGGTCAATCCCCGCGCGTCGCGCACAGTGCCGTATATCAGCAAGGTGACAAACGTGCCGATGGTCGATCTCGCCTCACGCGTGATGCTCGGCGAAAAGCTCGCTGCGCTCGGCTACGGAACAGGGTTGTACCGTACGCCGCCGTACTGCGCGGTGAAGGTGCCCGTGTTCTCGTTTGAAAAGCTCAGCGACGCAAACTCCATCCTCGGTCCCGAAATGAAATCGACCGGCGAGGTGCTCGGCATCGGCAAGACTATGCCCGAAGCGCTGTTCAAGGGTCTGACCGCCGCCGGGTTCCATGTGCCGTCTGCGTGGGAAAAGACCGACGCCGGCGTGCTCATCAGCGTGGAGGAGAGCGACTATCAGGAGATCATCGCCGTGGCCAAGCGCTTTGCCGATCTCGGCATGACCCTGTTTGCCACACGCGGCACCGCGGAAGCGATCGCCTCACTCGGCACCACAGTCGTTTCCGTTGCCAACGCGAGCGAAAGCGACGAGATCACGAAGCTGATGGAGAGCGGCAAACTCCACTATATCATCTATACCGGCGCGGTCAAGGATGCCACGGTCGGCGATTACACGTTGCTGCACCGGCGCGCCATGCAGCTTTCCATCCCGTGCCTGACCTCGCTCGATACGGCGAACGCGCTTGCGCAGATTCTTGAAAGCCGCTACAACCTTGAAAACACAGAGCTTGTGGATATCAACTCCATGCGTCCGTGGCGCCAGCGCATCCGCTTTGCGAAGATGCAGTCCTGCGGCAACGACTATATCTTTATCGAAAACTTTGACGGCAAGATCACCTGCCCGGAATCGCTGTGCGTAGATCTTTGCACCGAACATTACGGCATCGGCGGCTCGGGCATCGTGCTCATCGAACGCTCGTCTATCGCGGATGCAAAAATGCGCTCGTTCAACCGCGACGGCAGCGAGGGTCGCATGGCCGGCAACAGCATTCGCTGCGTGGCGAAGTATCTCTATGACAAAGGCTATGTGCGTTCGGAGATCTTGAATATCGAGACCGTCAGCGGCGTGCTCACGCTCAAGCTGTATCTGCGTGACGGCAAGGTGAATTCCGTCTGTGTGCAAATGGGCAAAGCCGACCTCAATCCGGCCGCGCTGCCCGCAAAGATCGGCGCGCCGCGCATGCTGCGCTACCCGATGCGCGTGCTCGGAGAGGACTATGAGGTCACCGGCGTTTCGGTCGGCAACGGACACTGTGTGGTGTTCTGCGACGCGATCGACGCGATCGACCTGGAAACGGTCGGCAGCGCGTTTGAACACGCCGACATCTTCCCCGAACGCATCAACACCGAATTCGTGCGCGTGATCGACCGCACAACGCTGCGCCTGCGCGTTTGGGAGCGCGGCAACGGTGCAACGCTCGCTTGCGGCACCGGCGCGTGCGCTGCGGTGATCGCGGCGGTGGAAAACGGCTATTGCGAAAAGGGCAAGGACATCATCGCAAAGCTGCCCGGCGGCGATCTGACGGTCAATTACACCGACGACGGCGTGCTGCTGACCGGCTCCGCCGTAATGGTGTATGAGGGCGAATTCGAATATTGATGTCTGCCTTGCAAAAGGTTTTTCAAATAAAACTGAGGGAGAGGAAGGGCATGAAACGTATCTGTAAGCAGGTTCTTTCTGTAGCCTTTTCCATACTGGTGCTTGTGACGTCGCTTCTGCCGGTCGTTGCCGAAGGAAGGACCGATCTCAAAGTGCCTGTGGTGCTCATCCACGGAATGGGCGATGATATTCTGAACAAAAAAGGAAAAAACGTCTATACGCTCGGCCAGCCGAAGGGCGGTGTGTCGGTTGCGCTCAAAACCAGCGCACCGCTGCTGCTCAAGGCGCTGGTCACGGAGCGCAAGGAGGCCTGGGATGCCTGCCGCAAAAAGCTGCTTCCGCTGATCAAGACCTGCTTCGGACCGTTTTTTCTGGATAAAAACGGCGAACCCTCCAACGGTACGCACTGTTTTTGGGATTGGGATCACGGCAATTTGCCGAATCTCAAAACCGAGACAGGCTACGGCTGGGACGGCTATGATTTCTGGTATGACTGGCGGCTGGATCCGTTTACGCTTGCAAAGACGCTGCACGCGTATATTGCCGACATCAAAAAAGCCACCGGCTGCAAAAAGGTGGATATCATTGCACGCTCCGCCGGGAACCTGCCTTTGATCGCCTATCTTGAAAAATACGGCAACGCGGATCTTCGCTGCGTTGTGTTCAAGGTTTCGCCTCTCAAGGGCATGGATCTTCTCAGCGCGCTTTTTAGCGGAAAAATTCGCTTTGACGCCGCGTCCATTTTGCGCTATAAGCGCTTTGGGGAGGAGCTGCAGTTTGAAGATGAGCTGCTCAACGAGGCGGTGGAGCTGCTGCTGGGTCTTGCGTATGACGTGATGGCGCTGGACCTTGCGGCGTGGTCGCTGAATTATATCTGCAGGCGGCTGTATACCGAGCTTTTGGTGCCGCTGCTGCGGCAAACCTACGCCACGTTTCCGTCCGTTTGGGCCATGGTGTCCGAAGAGGATTTTGAAGTTGCGCGGAAAAACATTTTTGAAGGTTACGAAAAGGAATACGCCGGGCTTTTGAAAAAGATCGACCGCTATGACAAACGGGTGCGGCAGCGGATGGACGAGATCATTCTTGACGCGCAGGAGCACGGGCTGAAGGTTGCGGTGCTGGCAAAATACGGAAACTTTCAGGAGCCGCCGGTCGGAAAGCACAGCTCCGACATCAACGACAACATGATCGCGCTGAGCGAAACATCGTTCGGCGCAACGGTTGCAAAATATGGCGATACACTGCCCGTGACCCGGTATTTCTGGACCATGCTTAGCGGGAAAAAGGAATATATTTCGGCCGACAAAATGGTGGATGCCTCCACATGCCTGCTGCCCGATACTACCTGGTTCATCTTCGGCAGCGGTCACGCGCAGGCCTGGTCGGTCATTGAGGATTATATCTGCAACTTTTTTGCCGCCGACGGAAAGCTGACGGTGTTTGACCGGCCGGATATGCCGCAGTTTGTACTCGACAACGGGCAGGGCGCGCTGGTGCCGATCACACCGGAAAACGCGCCGAAGCTGGAAACGCCGAAGCACGCGCCGAACCGGGGAAGCGGAAAATGGAAACTGCCGCGGCTGATCGGTGTGCTTGTCAAGCTGCTGATGCGGAAAAACGAAAAATAGCCGCGCGAAAGCTGCAAAAGAAACGACCCATGTGATTGGTTTTCACATGGGTCGTCTTGTCGTTTTGGCATGAACAAAAAGAGGCTGACGCTGCGTCACAGCCCGAGCGCCTTGCGCTTTTGCCGCCGCACACGGTTGATGTGGCGTTCAAAGTCACCGTCGGAGAGCAGACGTTCGAGCACCAACTGCAGATAGGTCGGCACCGTGCAGCTGTAAAAGCCGAGCTTTTCCTGAAACGGCGCAACCAGCTGCGGCGGCAGCACAAGATATGCCACACGCAAAGCAGGGGAGATCGTGCCGGAAAAGGTATTCAGATAGAGCACGCGGTTCTGATGCGTATGGGCAAAAAGCGTTTCCTCCGGTTTTTTTGCAACGGAGAATTCGGAATCAAAGTCGTCTTCCACAATGTACCGTTCGCCCTTTGACGCCCAATGCAGATATGCCGCCCGCTTGGAGGCGGAAGCGCGCATACGGTCCTGCGCGCCGCGATATGGGGAAACGTGCAGCACATCGGCATTCGATTTTTTCAGCGCGGCGGTTTTGATGCCGTCGTCACCCAGCTGAAGACGTTCCAAACGGACGCCGGCGCTGCGATAGACCTGCTCGATCTTCGGGTAGGACGGCGTTTCGATCGCAAACAGACAGGCACGCCCGAACAGCTCCGCAATGAGCCGATAGAGGTATTCTGCGCCCGCACCGATGACGATTTGCGCGGGCGCCGCCTGGATTCCGCGGCTGCGGGAAAGATAACGGCTCAGCGCATTGCGCAAAGTGAGCAGACCTTGCGGCGGACAGGGCTGCAGCGTTTGCGTGCCGTAGTCGGTCAAAACGGCGCGCATAGCTTTGGCAAGGACGGAGAACGGAAAATCGACCTGCTGCGGCGACGGCTCCGTGCCGGAAACGGCGACCGGCGGTGCTGCAGCGCCGGAAAGAAAGCTGTCGCCGGCGCGGAAGGCAACAAAATAACCGCTGCGCTCTTTGGATTGCGCGTAGCCTTCGTCGCAAAGCAGGGCATAGGCGTGTTCCACCGTAATGAGGCTCAGACCGAGCTCCGCTGCCAGCAGCCGTTTGGAAGGCAGACGGCTTTCCGCCGGATAGACATTGCGGGCGATGTCGCTGCGCAGTTGTTTATAGAGCTGTAAATACGCAGGCTCGGTGCTGCTTTTGTCAATCAAATAGTTCATCTGGTCTTATAAAATACTCCTATTTTGATACTTTTCATAAGTTCAAACATAGTATATACTTTTTTCAATCCAAATGCAAGGGGGTCGGCAAAATGCAGATCAAAAAACCAACCACGCGGCAAACCACGCTTTGGCTCACGACCACGGCAATGTTCATGGCGATGACCGTTGCGCTCAGCGCAGTCAGTATACCCGTGCCCGGCGGGCACCTTTATCTGTGTGACGTGCCGATCTGTCTGGCGGCGATCTTGATGGACCCCGTGGCGGCGTTTCTTGTCGGCGGTGTGGGCTCTTTCCTCGGCGATTTGCTGTTTTATCCGCTGCCGATGTTCATCTCGCTTGCGTCGCACGGTCTGCAGGCGGTCATCATCTCCCTTTGTGCGCATCATCTGCTCAAAAAGCATCCCGTAGGCGCGTCCGTGGTCGGCGTTACGCTCGGCGGGATCGTGATGATCATCGGCTATTCGCTCGGTCGCGCATTCGTTTATGCCACGCCGGAGACTGCGCTTATCAAACTGCCGTTCGAATTCTTGCAGGCAGCAGTCGGTGCCGCGGGCGGATTGCTGCTTTGCTGGAAGGCGGGCGTTCGTCGGCTGTATCAAAGGGTGCAGGCAGGACTGAGATAAAGAAGCATAAAATAGAAAAACGCATGGGGCTGCAAGAACCCCATGCGTTGTTTTGTTTTATTCAGGATGTCAGCCTTTTTTCGGACCGGCGATTCTGAAGAGAATGTTGTGGATGAATTGGATCAGCCAAGCAAAGATGCCGGTATGTACTTTACCGCAGTATTTGCAGCCGGTGACGACGACCGTGTCGGTATTCGTCAGCACTTTACCGCAAACGTCGCATTTGCCGTTGTTGTCCTTGTCTTTGTGATTACCGGTTGCGGGTTTGATGTTTTCCATCCTGATCTTTCCGCAGCCGACGCGGCTGTCACTGTTATAGCTCCGGCAGACATATTTGTCATAACCGTTTGTGCCGCAGGTGGCAGGAACCGTACCGGCAAAGACGTAGTTGTGTTCCAACGGTTCGTCGGTGACGGATTCTTCATATCCGCAGCGCGCGCAAACACGCGTGCGAACACCGGACTCGCTGCAGGTGCAAACTTTGCGGACGACCCAATCGCCAAAGAAGTGCTTCGGAAGGGTCATCGGATAGCTGCTGCCGCAGATGGAGCAGACCATCATGCCATAGCCTTCGCTCTCACAGGTGTTTTCCACAAGAACGTGAAGACTGTAATTGTGGGTGTGGGTACCGGGAGTATTGTTGACATATTCGATGGAGAACACACTGAAATGTTCGACCCAGAAAACGACATAATCGTTGATGATTTCAAAATCCGCAATGGTTTCTTCAACTGGTTCTCCATCGATTTCATAGGTGTGGTGAATCAGCAGATTCTCTTTATCCTTTTCAGTCCAGCCTGTCGGCAGCGGCAGACGGATCTGAACGGGTTCCACCGGCTGAACCACATTGCCGGATTCGTCGAGCGGCTTGATGTCCCAGGAAAGCTTGTTGGCGTCGCCGGTTTCCTGCGGCGTCACTTGCAGTGCCGCAATCGGCGTTTCAAACGAATCATTGTCAAAAGCGATGGCAACGTCGGTATCTTTGTCTCTGATGAGCGTCTCCGGTCCGTCGCCGAGCAGTTCATAGGCGATGCCGTTGTCTTCACAGTAGTAGTAGTCTCTGGAGCTGAGATAGCAGTAAACGAGCAGATCATTCTGGTTCGCGGCAAAGAACTCTGACACCAGGAGGTAGGAGTTGCGTGCATAGATCGTTTTGATTCCGGTCAGCGGCGCGAGCGCAATGGCGTCGAGGTAATCCACCTCTGCACCGACATCAAGGACGGTGACATCCGACATACCGACCCACGGGGAAACGTCAAACTGATAGAACCACATCGGGCCGACACCTTCCAATCGGAGGACTTTTTGTGTGCCGGATTCGGCGGGAACTTCTTCAATTTCCCACATCACATAATCGCCGCAGTAACCGCCGGGGACTTTTTCAACTGTGACCGACAGTTCTGTCTGTTCGCCCCACTCCAGATAAGTTTTCAGTGCATATGTCTTGCCGGCTTCAAAATACGCTTTCAGAGTAGCGGTGTCTTCGCCGTAGCAGGAACTCATCTGGTTGTAATAATAATCATCGTCATAGACATCGTAAACAGTTGCGCCGATAGAGGCGTAAAAACCGGAGTCTTTGTCGGAATTCACAAGCCGGAACTCGTAGAAGCCGTCTTCCAGCGGAATAAAGCGTTTGGATTCTTCACCATAGTTACAGGAAATCACAGTCGCAGAATCCAGCGAAAGCTGGGACGGTGCGCCGCCGCAAATGTCGCATTTGTCGTCACTGTTTGCATCAATGTGCGCAGCAAAAATCTTCTGATGGCCGCTGAGATAACGTTCGCACAGTGCGCACTGTGTGCCGGCGGTATAACCGGCAACGGAGCAGGTCGGCGCAACAGCGGGAACATTATTGATTGTTGTGTGTTTGCAGAAATCGAATACGGTGTTTTCACTTTCCAAAGCATCGTTACTGTGTTCGATCGAAATTCTGTTCCATTCCGCTTCGGACCCGGCGTAATGGACGGTCAGCTTTGATTCGGGATAGAAATTAAATGCCCAGGAGCGAATCGTCTTAACAGAGAACGGGATATACAGGGTCTGCAAACTGTAACAACCGGAAAACGCATCGGGTCCGATTTCCTTGAGCCCGTCCGGAATCTTAACATACTGGAGCTTACTACAGGATGCAAAAGCATAATTAGAGAGAGCTTGCAAGTTCTTCGGGAGCGTGATCGAGGTTAGATACCGTGCTCCGTAAAACGCAAAAGATCCAATCGTATCAACGCTGAGCGGAAGGTTCACGGTTTCGGCTGGATTACCGAGCGGATACTGTTTAACGTTGGTTTTGTCAGAATTGTAAAGAATACCGTTTGCGTCGTTGGAATAGTTTTTGTTTGCTGCGGCAACCTGAATGGAGGTCATAGAAGAGCAGCCGGAGAACACTCTTTCGCCGATGTAGGTTACGGATGCGGGGATGGTGACGGTGGGCAAACTGCTGCAGCCGACAAATGCTTCATATCCGATCGTCTCCAGACCGTTGTGCAGCGTGACTGCTTCAAGGGCATTGCAGTTGGAGAAAGCGTAGGAGCCGATCTCTTTTACGCTGGCAGGAATATCGATGGAGAGTAAGCTGTCACAGCCGTGAAATGCATTGTAGTTAATGGCAGTCAAACCGGAAGGCAGAGTGACAGAAGTGAGGCTGTCTGCATTATGAAAAGCGTTAGATTCTATTTCTTCAACGGTTGCCGGAACGGCATAGGAGGTGCGTTCGTTTCCGGAGGGATATTGAATCAGATGTGTCTGTTCCTTGTTGAAGAATACACCGTAAGAATCGGAAGAATAATCCGGGTTCTCTGCGGCAACCGAGAAAGAATCCAGAGAATGACAATAATGAAAAGCGCTATAGGAAATATCGGTTGCGCTTGCAGGAATCACAACTGTTTCTATGCTGGAGCAATCTTCAAAAGCAGAGTAACCAATGGATTCTACACCGTTCGGAATGGAAACGGACGCTAAAGCATCGCTATCTCTGAATGCATAATTGCCGATCTCTTTTAAGGCAGCATTGAAAGAAATGCTTTTCAGTATTTCTGCATTTTCAAACGCATAGTTTTCAATGCGGGTCACAGTTGCAGGCATCGTGTAAGCCGTGCTGTCAATATGGACCGGATACTGAATCAGCGTGGTTTTGTCTTTGTTGAACAAAACGCCGTTTTCACTTGTGTAATTCGCGTTGTTCGGATCTACTGTGATTCCCTGCAAATTATAATTATAAAATGCGCGTTCGCCGATGAATTCAACAGCGGCAGGAATCTGGAAAGACGTCAGCTTTTCGCAATTATAAAACGCATTTTCTCCGATAGATGTTACCGTAGACGGAATGATAAAGTTCTCTAAAGAAGTGCAGTAATCAAAAGCATAGGCACCGATCACGGTCAGCGGGCCCTGAATATTCACAGTCTTAAGATTATAGCAATCATAAAACGTACCGTCGTTGATTACGGTGATGCTTGCCGGAAGCGTGATCGATGACAGACTGTTGCAATAATAAAATGCATAGTTTCCGATTTCCTTGACGCTGCTCGGAATGGCAATGTTCGTCAGCGCGAAGCAATGTTCGAATGCTCTGTAGCCGATGACGGTGACCGTTTCCGGGATTGTGATGCTTGTCAGATAGTTGCAATCTTCAAACGCATAATTTGCAATGTTCGTTGCACCGGACTGAATCTCAACTGTGAGGATCTCGTCATTATAGCGATTCCACTTTGTATACCCGGTTTCTTCATCGGTTTCATCGTCCCAATCGTCGAACTTCATTTCGCCGGTGCCTTTGATCGTCAGCTTTCCGGCGTCGCTCAGCTCCCAAAACAGGTTCGGACCGCACTGTCCGCCGATGCCGACGTCACTTTTTGCCATGACCAGCGGCAAAGCAGAGATGACCATCACCACGGCCAGCAGGATGCTTAATAGTTTTTTCCCGTTTTTCATTTGTTTCTCCTCCATCATTTAAAAATTAAAGTTATTGTATCCCCAGTGCGCGACTTCCTCATACTTGACATAGATGCCTTCCGGATCGATGCCGAGTTCTTCGGACAGCAGCGCGCACACTGCTTTCGTCATCTTTTCATACTGGTCTTCGCTCGCCTTGCCGAACAGGGAGACCTCCACCATAGCCAGCGGCGTGTCCTGCTCGCCGCGGAACCAAAGGCGGCAGTTGTCCTCAAATTCCAGCATCAGCCACGCTTCACCTTTGCCGAGCGCAGAGATCGCGCTGCCGAGCTTTGATTTGAGGACGGTTTCTTTTTCTTTGGAGATCGGGACAGATGTTTTTGTTTTGATGTATGGCATAGAAAAAACCCCCATATGTTTCATTTTGTCCATTTTATCATGTTTTTACAAAAAAAGCTATAGAATATTTGACGTTTTTTAATTTTTGTAGTATAATTACCCTGTTCTAATTTTCTTTTCTACAGAAAGGAGCGGAAAATCCTCTATGGATGACCCCGGAAGTCTGATTTTTAAGCTGATTCTTTTGTTTGTACTCATCATCGTCAACGCCTTTTTCGCCATGAGCGAGATCGCCATCATCTCTTTGAACGACAACATGATCGACAAGATGGCGGAAGAGGGCAACAAGAAGGCCAGACAGGTCAAGAAGCTGACGGAAAACCCCAGCAATTTTTTGTCCACGATCCAGATCGGCGTGACACTGGCCGGCTTTCTGACGTCCGCTTCCGCGGCGACGAACTTTGCTGTGCTGCTGACGAACTGGTTTGTCGGTCTCGGTACGAAGATTCCGGAAACGGTGGTCCACGCGGTTTCCGTCGTGCTGATCACGATCATCATCTCGTTCTTCTCCCTTGTGCTCGGTGAGCTTGCGCCAAAACGCATGGCGATGCAGAAGAGCGAAAAGATCGCGTTTGCCGTGGTCGGTATTCTGCTTGTGTGCAAAAAGCTCTTTGCGCCGTTTGTGAAAGTGCTTTCCGGCGCAACAAACCTTGTTGTGCGGCTGTTCGGTTTTGATCCGAACGCCAACGAGGAGAGCGTGACCGAGGAAGAGATCCGCATGATGGTGGATGTCGGCAGAGAAAAGGGCGTCATTGAAGACCAGCAGCAGGAGATGATCGATAACATCTTCGATTTTGACGACATCGACGTGTCCGATATCATGACCCACCGCACCGATATGGTCGCGGCCGAGGACACCGATTCGCTGAAGGACGTGGTCAAGCTTTCGATCGACGAGGGCTATTCCCGTATTCCTATCTTCCATGAGGACCCGGACAACATCATCGGGATCATCTATATCAAGGACCTGCTCAAATATATTACAACTTCGCTGCCGAAGGACAAGACGCCGAAGGACGTGATGCGCAAGGCGTATTATGTTCCGTTCAGCAAAAACTGCGGCGAGCTGTTCAACGAGATGGGCGAAAAGCGCGTGCAGATGGCGGTCGTTGTGGATGAATACGGCGGCACGGCGGGCATCGTGACGATGGAGGACCTGCTTGAGGCCATTGTGGGCAGCATTCAGGACGAATACGACGACGAAGACGAGGAGATCGTTGCGGTGAACGACAATCTGTTCACTGTGGACGGCACAACCGATATCGAGGAGATCAATGAGCTCGTCGGCGACGTCATCCCAGAAGGGGACTATGAGACCATCGGCGGCTTCATGATCAGCCGGCTCGGCTATCTGCCGAAGAACGGCGGCATGGACGTGGTCGAATTTGAAAATCTGAAGCTGACAATTCTCAACGTGGAAGACCGCCGCATCGGCAAGGTTCGCGTGGAAGTGCTCCCGAAGGCTCAGAATGAAACAGAAAATTGATCTGTATTTTTGAAAGGATGTGCCAGCAATGAAAAAAACATTGGCGTTTCTTTTGTGTGTGCTGCTGCTTGCCGGAATCTGCACGACCGGCGTGAGCGCAAAGGGGACCGAGACAGCGTGTAACGGCAACTGCGAATACTACCCGACGATCATCGTGCCCGGGCTCGGGCAGTCGAGCGTGGTCGTTGTGGATGAAAACGGCGATTTTGTCCGTGACAGGGACGGCAAAAAGGCGTCTGCTTTCCCGGCGTATCTGCAGACTGAAAAGCTCATCAAAACCCTGCTGCGCCCGGCGCTGCTTTCGCTGATGATGCAGCGCGACGTCGGTTTGTCCGATGCGTTTGTGACAGCGCTGCGGGATTCTTTCGGCGTGAACACCTGCGATCTGAACGCGATGCCGATCGGCCCCGTGATGACGGAAAAATATCCGTATCCTTATGCGCAATACAGCGCCGAGGAACGCGAGGTCGTCAACAGCCATATCCCGTTTGAACTGTATCCGACGGATCTGCCGCGCGATCATCTCTATTATTTCGCGTATAACTCTTTCGGCAACCACATTTCCCTTGCTGAAGAGCTGTATTCCTACATTCAGATGGTGCAGCAGCAGACCGGCCATAAAAAGGTCAATCTCGTGCCGCTCAGCCAGGGCGCCAGCATCGTGAGCGCAATGCTCGATTATCATCCGGAAGTCGGGGATGCACTGCACAAGGTGTTCTTTGTGGTGCCGGCGCTGGACGGTTCACGCATCATCGGCGATGTGTTTACCAACCGCGTCACCTTCCTTGACAAGGATTATCTCTATCACGGCTTTTTGGAAAACATCCGCCTGCTCGATGCGACAACGGCGAGTCTGCTGGAAGTTGTTCTGCGCATTCTGCCGGACGAAGTCTGGATGGCGGCGCTGCAAAAGGGTGTAAAATATCTGGTAGAAGAAGTGTTGACACGCTCCACGGGCATGTGGGCGCTGTGTCCCTCCGGCGATTACAAAGCTGCGGCAAAGCGCTACCTCTCTTCCCCGGACAGAGCGAATATCAAAGCGCAGACCGACCGCTATTACAAAGCACAGAAGCATTCCCGCGCCAACATCGCCGCGCTGCAGAAAAAAGGTGTGCAGGTGTTCGATGTGGTGGAATATGATTATGCGATCATCAATGTCGGCGAGCGTTGGAACGACACCAACGGCGACTTCATCATCCAGACGGATTCCACCTCCATGGGCGCAACGCTGTCGCGGGTGGGCGAAACGCTGCCGCAGGGTTACAAGCAGCAGAACACGCATTGCACGAACCCGGCGCACAACCACCTTTCTCCGGACTGCGTGGTGGACGCGTCCACAGGTCTGCTGCCCGACACGACGTTCTACTTTAAGAATCAGCGCCACGATCTGACGCAGCACAACGACATCATCCTCAAGCTCGCCATGAATCTCATTGCGCACGACGATATCAAGGATGTGTATTCCAGCCCCGATTTCCCGCAGTTCAACTACGGACGCAACGTGAAAAACATTCGAGAGCTGCTTGAAAAGGCGGCCGACGTGAACACGAAACTGCTGCTGCCGTCGGTGAAAAAGGAGCTTGCCGGCGCCGTTGCACAGGCGAACGAGGTGCTGAGCAAGACTGTGGACACTGCAGACGCACTGCCGAACGCCGAGGCGCGGCTTTCCAAAGCGCTGGTAAGAGCCGGTGCAAAGCTGCCCGAGGTGCAGATGCCGGATGTGCTTGCCCCGTTCAGCGCATTTTTGTTCAAGCATTTCGGCACGAACGGCTTTTCGGAGCTGCTGAAAAAATAAGAATGAAACGTAAATTCCCCGGCCAAACGGTCGGGGATTTATTGTTCGTCTATGAATTCAAGCACATCTTCCACACGGCAGCGGAGAATGGTGCAAAGGTCGTTGAGTGTCACGGTGCTGATGGGTTTGTTATGTTTGAGCCGGTCAAGCAGACTGCGGCTGATGTTGTAATCCTTGATGAGTTTATAGGTTGTGATGCCCTTTTCTTTCATGGTGCGATAGAGCGGCGCGTAGGAAATCATAAACCCACCTCCCGCAATAATCATAAGATATACTCTGATTCTTGACAATTGTCGATATATAGAGTATAATTTTAGTATCATTTTTTAGGAGGATGATTTTATGAAAAAGATGAAGCAAATTGTTGGCATTTTGTTGGCGGTGGTGATGTTGGTTTGCGCCGTGCCGGTGATGCAGGCGGAAGCAGCATATGAGAATACTTGGGTCAACACTGGAAATCAACGTGTTGATATTGTTGAGGTAGCAAAAACACAGATTGGGTACGAAGAAGGATACAACAACAATAATAAATACTATAGTGCTGCGTCCGGTGTAAACAATGTTTCATGGTGCGCATATTTTATCGTTTGGTGCGCAAGACAGGCTGGAATTAACTCATCTATTATAAAAGCTACGGGATGGGCTACGGCGGATAATTTGGGCGTTTCCTACAAGGGCAGATCGGCTGATCGAAAAGTCGGAATCAACTACACACCACAAAGTGGTGATATTATCATTTTTGACTGGTCAAATGATGGATATAATTATAGTTCTCCGGCA
Organism: Oscillospiraceae bacterium; assembly: GCA_902792985.1. Taxonomy (GTDB): domain Bacteria; phylum Bacillota; class Clostridia; order Oscillospirales; family Acutalibacteraceae; genus UBA6857. The sequence goes on along the minus strand of CADBBT010000001.1, from coordinate 16,695 downwards.
AGTGCCTATGGTGATCATGTAGGAATAGTTGAATATGTGAAAAATGGCGAGGTTCACACAATCGAAGGTAATTCGAGCGATTCTGTAAAACGTAACTCGTACTCTCTAAATAGTAGTGAAATCAAAGGATATGGTGTGCCAAATTATACAAGCACCCATGAAGTGCTTGTAACAACAAACAAAAAACACTATTCTCCTAATGAAATTGCAACATGGTCGTTTGATGCTGAAGATGCAAGCAGCGTGCATTTATATATTTACAAAGATGGAAACAAGTTTTTTGAAGGACAGTTTTCTGCAAATGCTTCTTATTCTCGAAAGATGACAGATACAGGACATTATGCGTTTCATATTATTGCTCATTATCCGGGTGGAGATATAAATAGTGTTTGGAACGATTGCAATGTCAGCGTGCTTTCTGCCTATTTGCCAAGTGGAAGGAATCTTTTCTATACCGGTGAAACGGTTGACTTCAAGTTTGCTGCCCCGTTTGCAAGCAGTGTACATTTATATATTTATAAAGGTGAAAGCAAGTTTTTTGAGGGTCAGTTTTTAACGTCTGAAACATATTCAAGAACAATTAACTCAACAGGTCATTATTCGTATTATATAGTTGCTCATTATCAGACAGGAGATGAAGAAGGTGTTTGGGGTGATTTTGACGTTGTTCTTCCAGACGTAAAAACTGATAAACGAACATATCAGATAGGTGAAACAGCAGAGTTTTCATTCAGTGCAAAGGGCGCAACAAGTTTGCACTTATATATTTATAAAGACGGAAACTATTGGTTTGAGGGACAGTTTTCAGATGATAATACATACAGAAGAACTTTTGATAATTCAGAAAACTATGCCGGAGACTATTATTGTTATATTATTGCACATTATGCATCTGGAAACTATCAAAGTAATAATTATTCATTTTCTGTTAATTCTAACCATACCCATTCCTACACTTCCAACGTCACCACACCTGCAACATGTATTGCAACCGGTATAAAAACCTTCACTTGTTCCTGTGGTGCAAGCTACACTGAAACTATCTCCTTCAACCCCAATAATCACTCAAATACAAAAAACGTCGCCGCCGTTGCTTCCACCTGTACGGTGAAGGGCTACACCGCCGGTGTCTACTGCAACGACTGTAAAAAATACATCAGCGGTCACGCGGAGCAGCCGCTTGCCGCCCACACCACCACTCTCATCAACGCCAAAGATGCGACCTATGATGCCGATGGTTACACCGGCGACACCTATTGCACGGTCTGTAAGCAAACACTTTCCTATGGTTCCGTCATTCCGAAGCTGACAAAGCCCGACGAGCCGACCAATCCGACCGAGCCGACAAACCCGACGACGCAGCCCACCCAGCCGCAGCAGTCCGCCGGTTCCTGCCGTTATTGCGGCGGCACACATACCGGATTCCCGGGTATTCTGATCGGTTTCTTCCACAGTATTCTCGCGCTGTTTGGTCTGCGGAAGTAACTCGTATGGTATAACAAAAGAAAGCTCTCTTTTCAGAGGGCTTTCTTTTTCTATTGACTATCGACTAACGACTAACAGCTCATCGCTCACCCCAGCGCAGCGAGGCTCTCTTCGATCATGCGCAGCTTTTCAATGAGCTTCGCTTCTTCTGCGCGCTGACCTTCCACAACGGCTGCGGGCGCTTTGGCGAGGAAGCCGGGGTTGGAAAGCTTTGCCTGAATGCCGGAAAGCTTCTTTTCGGCGCCTTCCTTTTCCTTTTGCAGGCGTTTGCGCTCGGCTTCAAAGTCCACAAGGTCGTCCATCGGGATATAGATCTTTGCGTCGGCGGTCACGATGGATACCGCGCCGTCAAGATCGAAGCTGTCGCCGAGGATGACTTCTTCGGCGGAGGCAAGGCGCTGCATGAACACCACGGCGGCGGAGAACACGTCCTTTTTCTCGGTGGCAACATAAACGTGCGCTTTCTTGGAGGGGGCAACATTCATTTCCGCGCGGCGGTTGCGGATGGCGCGGATGGCTTCCATGATGGAGTTCATTGTCGCTTCTTCCGCGTCGAAGCAGAGCGCTTCGTCAAACTTCGGCCACGGGGAAAGCATGATCGTTTCACCCTCGTGCGGGAGCGTCTGCCAGATCTCTTCGGTGATGAACGGCATGAACGGGTGCAGGAGCTTGAGCGTTTCGGAAAGGACGTAGATCAGCACGGCCTTGGCAGTCTCGGTCGTCTCATCGTGTTTTTGCAGACGAATCTTCGCAAGCTCGATGTACCAGTCGCAGAAGATGTCCCAGATGAAGTCGTAGAGCTTTGCAATGGCGATGCCGAGCTCGAATTTTTCAAGGTTGTCGGTGACCTCCTTAACCAGCGCGTTGAACCGGGCAAGGATCCACTTGTCTTCAAGCGCGAGGTCTGCGGGCACATACGGCGCTTTTTCCGTGCCGTCAAGGTTCATGAGAATGAAGCGCGCGGCGTTCCAGATTTTGTTGGCAAAGTTGCGGCTGGCTTCGACCTTCTTTTCGGAGTAGCGCATATCGTTTCCGGGGCTGTTGCCGGTGGCAAGGGTCATGCGCAGCGCGTCTGCGCCGTATTTGTCGATGACCAGCAGGGGATCGATGCCGTTGCCGAGCGATTTGCTCATCTTGCGGCCGAGCTCGTCGCGGACGATGCCGTGGATGAAAACGGTGTCAAACGGCACTTCGCCCATTTGCTCGCATGCGGAAAAGATCATGCGCGCGACCCAGAAGAAGATGATGTCGTAACCGGTGACCAGGGTGTTCGTCGGGTAGTAATGCGCAAGCTCGGGCGTCTTGTCCGGCCAGCCGAGGGTCGAAAACGGCCAGAGCGCAGAGGAAAACCAGGTGTCCAGCGTGTCGGGATCCTGATGGATGTGCGCGCTGCCGCAGTGGGCGCAGTGCGTCGGATCTTCGCGTTCCACCGTGATTTTTCCGCAATCGTCGCAGTACCACGCCGGAATGCGGTGACCCCACCAGAGCTGGCGGGAGATGCACCAGTCGCGGATGTTTTCCATCCAGTTGTAATAGGTCTTGTCAAAGCGCTCGGGGATAAACTTGGTTTTGCCGTCGCGCACGGCTTTGATCGCGGGCTCTGCAAGCGGCTTCATCTTGACGAACCACTGTTTGCTCACACGCGGCTCCACGCTTGTGTGACAGCGATAGCAGGTGCCGACCTCGTGCTTTGTCGGCTCAATCTTCACAAGCGCGCCGGCGGCCTCAAAATCGGCAACAATGGCCTTGCGGCATTCCATCAGGGACATACCGGCGTATTTTCCGGCCTGTTCGTTCATAAAACCGTCGTCGGTCATGACGTTGAGGATCGGCAGATTGCAGCGCAGACCGACCTCAAAGTCGTTCGGGTCGTGCGCCGGGGTGATCTTCACCGCGCCAGTGCCCTTGTCCATTTTGGCATAGGTGTCGGCAACGATCGGGATCTCACGGCCGATGACGGGAATGCGCACGGTTTTGCCGATCAGGTCCTTATAGCGCTCGTCGTCCGGGTGCACGGCAACGCCGGTATCGCCGGGGATGGTTTCGGGACGGGTGGTGGCAACGATGATGGCGCCGGAGCCGTCGGTGAACGGATAGGCCATATGCCAAAATGCGCCGTCTTTTTCTTCATATTCAACTTCCGCGTCGGAGATGGAGGTCTTGCAGTGCGTGCACCAGTTGATGATGCGTTCGCCGCGGTAGATCAGTCCTTTTTCATACAGGTTCACGAATACCTCGCGCACGGCTTTGGAACAGCCTTCGTCCAGTGTGAAGCGTTCACGCTCCCAGTCGCAGGAGGAACCGAGCTTTTTGAGCTGTTCCACAATGCGGCCGCCGTATTGCGCACGCCATTCCCAGGCGCGCTTGAGAAAGCCCTCGCGGCCGAGGTCTTCCTTGCTGATGCCCTCTTCCTTGAGTGCGGCAACGATCTTCGCTTCCGTGGCGATGGAGGCGTGGTCCGTGCCGGGCAGCCAGAGCGTGTCAAAGCCCTGCATGCGGCGCCAGCGGATGAGGATGTCCTGCAGCGTGTTGTCCAGCGCGTGTCCCATATGCAGCTGGCCGGTGATGTTCGGCGGGGGAATCACGATGGTGTAGGGCTTCTTTTCGGGGTCACAGGCGGCGTGAAAGTAGTTGCCTTTCAGCCAAGACGCATAAATGCGGTCTTCCACCTGCTTCGGGTCATACTGTTTTGCGAGTTCATGTGCCATAAGTTTTCACCTTCCGAATGAATGATCTTGATGATAAGGGGTTGGTGCGCGCGCATAAAAAACCGTCCTGAGGGTTTCTCAGGACGGAAAGATCCGCGGTACCACCTGAGTTCGGCTTCAGCCGCACTCTTTGTTATTGCAGGGTCTACTGCTCCGAAGAGGTTCTTCCTGCGGCTCACAAGCGACCTTCACAGCACTGTTTGCGAACTTGCACCGACCGTTCGCTCTCTGAAAAACAAAAACTGCTACTCCTCTTGCTCTTTGCCGTTGTTGTGATGGATAGTGTATCACAAATTCTCGCTGTTGTCAAGCCCTTTGACCGGCTGCAGATAGAACGAGAACGTCAGCTTGTCTTTGATGTGCAGATCATAGGGCGAAAGCACGTCCGGGCCGCAGCTCGCGGTGCCTGCGCCGCGCACAAAGCCGTCGATGTTCAAGCAGATCAGGTGCGCGTCGTGCAGGTCTTCGCGGTGCTTTGCCTTACGCAGCGTTTCGTTCGAATAGGGACGTGCACAGAACGTGAAGGGCTGTTCGGTGCAGCGAACGGCAAGGCCGTCGCCGTCCGCGTCGGTGAAGCGCAGCGATTTTGTGCCCGTGTGCATTCCGTTTTCCTGCGGTTTGATGTAGTTTTCCCAAAGCTGGTGAACAGTGGAATCGAACACGCCCATCACGGACTGGGCGCAGAAGTCCGGCAGATTCTCATACGGGCCTTTGCCGTAGTAGCGCACATGCGAGAAATCCTCGTTCAGATCGATCGTCAGGCCGAAACGCGAAAGCTCCATACTGCCGAACGCAAAACGCGGGCGCGCGAGCGTGGTCTCAACCAGAATCGTGCCGTCGGGGTAGACCTGATAGCTGATCTCATAAGAGAACAGTTTCTGCTCCGTGGTGGAAAGTGCGCCGATGCTCTTGAGCCGGATGAAGCCGCGCTTGTCGTTCTTGCATTCGGTGAGTTTGACCTCTGCCGGGCGCAGCTTTGTCAGCCCTTTGCGCTCCCAGGAGGCAACCTTGTTGCGGTCGTTGTCGATCGCGGCGCGGGTGACCAGCGGGGTGAAGCCGAGCTCGTTCGCAAGCAGCTCTTTGCCGCCGACCGTATAGCTCAAAAGCGCGCCGGTCGTGCGCGCAAACAGAGCGCGGCCGCCTTCGAACGCAACAACGATGCAGTCATTTTTCTTGGAAAACGCAACGCCGCCGGCGGGGATTTGCGGCAGTTCGCTGTGGGCGTGGATCGGGCACTGCTCTCTGGCGATGAAGTGACCGGCTTTGTCAAAATACAGGAACGTGATGTCCCAGTCATGGTCAAGGTCGGTCATCGTGTGCGCGATGACGACGCTCTGGCTTTGCCGTGCGGGAATGGACAGCGCCACAGTGCCGGTTTCCGCGATCATACCGTCACGCAGCAGTTCATAGCGCACGTCGTACTCGTCCGCGTTCAAAAAGCTGTTTGTGTTTGTGAAACGGTAAAGGTTGTCGCTGATCCTTACGGCGCGCAGGGGACGGTAGACCGCCTGCATGGCATATGCGCCGGTGTGCGGCGTGCGGTCGGGATAAAACAGACCGTCCACACAGAAGTTGTCGTCGTGGATGCGCTCGCCATGGTCACCGCCGTAGGTGTAGCGGTATTTTGCCTTGCCGTCATAGACCGCGTGATCGGCAAATTCCCACACGCACGCGCCCATCAGGTTTTCGCTGCTGTAGATCAGCTTCCAGTAGTCCTCAAGTCCGCCGGGGCCGAGTCCCATCGCGTGGCAGTATTCGCAAAGGAAATAGGGCTTGCCGCGATAGCGCGGTGTCAGTTTGTGCGCGGCGATGCGCTCAATGAGCTTCGGATGCTGATACATTTCGGAAATGACGTCGTAGGAGCCGCGCGGAGTGCGGATGACGCCTTCATAGTGCACGGGGATCTCCGTGCGTTCCTTCAGCCAGGCATAGCAGGCGTCCTGATTCTTCCAGCCGCCGGATTCATTGCCGAGGCTCCACATCGTGACGCAGGGGTGATTCTTGTCGCGCTCATACATGCGTCTGACGCGGTCAAGATAGCGTGGAAGCCAGTTTTTGTTGTTGCTCAGTTCGCCGACATCGCCGAGATGCTGCCACATGCCGTGCGTTTCAATGTCTGCCTCGTCGATCACATAAAGACCGTAAACGTCGCACAGCGCAAGGAAGGTCGGATCGGGCGGATAGTGCGAGGTGCGCACACTGTTGACATTGAAGCGCTTCATCAGCTTGATGTCGCGCTCAAGCTGTTCGGCAGTCAACACATAACCGGCCTTCGGGTCGGTATCGTGGTGGTTGACGCCTTTCATTTTGATCGGCGTTTCGTTGAACAAAAAGCGTTCGCCGTCAATGCGCACTGCGCGAAAACCGACGCGAAAGCGCACAACTTCGGTCTGTTCGCCGTCGCGCAGGGTCAAAAACAGGTCATACAGCCGCGGAGTCTCCGCCGTCCACTGTTCAACGGCAGGAAAAGCGAAGAAAAAGCTGAACTGCGACGACGCGCCGCAGCTTTGTTCACGCAGCACCGTGTCGCCGTCATACAGCGCAGCGCTCAGCGCCTTGCCGGAAAAATGTTCGCCGAGCAGCGAGCCGCTGACAAACAACTGCCAGCCGTCCTCGCCTGTTTCGGGCTTGATCTGCACATCCCAGAAGCTGCAAGCGGCGCTCTCGGTGAGATAGACGTCGCGGAAGATGCCGTTTTCGCGGAACATATCCTGACATTCCAAAAAGGTGCCGTTGCTCCATTTGGTCACAATGGCAAGCAGCTCGTTTTCACCCGGGTGCATCACCTTGTCCAGTGAAAACTCTGCCGGGTTATGGCTGCCTTCGCTGTAGCCGACATAGGTGCCGTTGACATAGAGCGTCAGCGACGAACAAACGCCGAGGAAAGTCAGCGTGGCGTGCGCCGTGCTCTCTTTGATCGTAAACTTTTTGACATATACGCCGCAGGACATATCGTCCGGCACCTTCGGCGGCTTCGGTTTGAATTCATAGCGCGCGTTAATGTAAACGGGCGGCTCATAGCCTGTGCGCTGCCAGGTGGAGGGCACCTGAACCGTGTCGAAGGTGCGCTCGTCGGTGTTGAAGTTGACCGGCAGACGGCTGACGTGCTCAAAATAGGCGAATTGCCAGTCGCCGTTCAAAAGTGTCACACGGTCGCTGTTTTGCCGCTCTGTGACCGGCGATTGCGCAGCAAGCTGCGCTTTGTCGCCGTAGGGGATAAAATAGCTGCGCGCCGCCAGCTTGTTTTCTTCCAAAATTTCAAAATCGTTCGCATGCAGTCGGTCAATACGATAAATCATAAAAGCCTCCAAAGTGAAAAAGGTGGAAGGTTTACTGCATTCTATCTTAGCATATTTTGGTGCGCATTTCAAGCCTTATATTTTCCTTTTCTGCGGGCAATACTGAGCAGAGAGGTGAAGGACTTGAATTTTAACAAGGTTGAGATCTGCGGGATCGACACATCAAAGCTCAAGGTGTTGACAGAAAAGGAAAAAACCGCGCTGCTGCGCGAGAGCCAGAGCGGGAACAAGCAGGCGCGGGAGACGCTCATCAACGGGAATCTGCGGCTGGTGCTCAGCGTTTTGCAGCGCTTTTCCTCGCGCGGGGAAAACCCGGACGATCTGTTTCAGGTGGGCTGCATCGGACTGATCAAGGCCATCGACAATTTCGATCTGAACCAGAACGTGCGCTTTTCCACCTATGCCGTACCCATGATCGTCGGCGAGGTGCGGCGGTATCTGCGCGACTATGCGCCGATGCGTGTGAGCCGTTCGGTACGCGATACGGCGTATCACGCGATGCAGGTGAAAGAGCAGCTTCAGGCGCAGACGCAGCGCGAGCCGACTGTGGAGGAGATCGCAGCAAAAATGGGCATCAAAAAAGAGCGCGTGGTACTCGCGCTCGAAGCGATCGTGGAACCTGTGTCGCTGTATGAACCGGTGTATTTTGACGCGGGCGATACGGTGTATGTGATGGATCAGATCGGCGACAACCACACCGACCTGGACTGGATCAACGAGATCATGCTCAAAAAGAGTCTGAAAGCGTTGCCGGAGCGCGAAAAAAAGATCCTTTCCCTGCGCTTTTTGCACGGCATGACACAAACTGAGGTCGCCAAGGAGATCGGCATCTCACAAGCGCAGGTGTCGCGGCTGGAAAAAGGCGCGATGGAAAAGATCAGGGGCGATTAACCCTCGGCGTTCAGCCGCTTTTTCAGTTCGGCCCGAACGTATGCAAGGTCGCTGCAGGTCAGGATCGGGATCAGACGGTCGATCTCATCGATACTTTTCTCCCACCACCGGAAGCGCAGCAGCAGATCGATCAGCACATCGTCAAAGCGTTTTTTGATCGGTCGCGCCGGGTTGCCGACAACGACCGTGTAGGGCGAAACATCGCTGCCGACAACGCTGTTGGCGCCGATGATCGCACCGTCGCCGATGTGAACGCCCGGCAGGATCACGGCATTTTGCCCGATCCAGACGTCATTGCCGATCACCGTGTCGCCCTTCAGCGGCAGATCGGAAACGGCGGGCGGATCCATATTCCAGCCTTCCAGCGTATAGAAGGGAAAGGTCGATACGGCATTCATCTGATGGTTTGCGCCATTCATTACAAACTCTACGCCGGATGCAATCTGACAGAATTTGCCGATGATCAGCTTGTCGCCGTTCCAATCGTAGAGATGCGAAACATGGCGCTCAAAATCCGCATCGGCAATGTAGGAAAATTCGCCGACAATAATATTCGGATTCCGAATGGCGGGCCGGATGTAGATTTCCCGGTCATAGCCCGCGATCGGATGGAGCGTGTTTGGATCGGGGCACTTTCCGTTTTTCATTATTGTGATTTTCCTTTCTTTCATCGGTCGGTCAACCGATCACTTCGCCCACCAGATCCAGCTCGTTCACGCCGATGATCTTCGCGTTCACGAACTGCCCGGGCAGCAGCTCGTCCTCTGTGGAGAGGATGACCTGACTGTCAATTTCAAAGCAGTCCATATAGGTCCGTCCGAGGTAAAGCAGGTTCTCTTCGTCAAAGCCGTCCACCAGCACGCGGTAGGTTTTTCCGATGCGGGATTGCTGTTTCTTTTCAAAGATCTCATACTGCTGGCGCATGATGATGTCGGCGCGCTTTTGCTTGAGCTCATCGTCGATCTGACCGTCCATTTCGGCGGCAACAGTGCCTTCCTCCGGCGAATAGGCAAAGCAGCCCGGCCGGTCGAACTGCGCTTCTTCCGTAAAGCGTGAAAGCGTTTCAAACTGTTCTTCGGTCTCACCCGGAAAACCGGTGATGAAGGTCGTGCGGATGATCACGTCGGGGATGCGCGCACGCAGCTTTTCGATGAGGGCGAGCAGGCTCTGCTCGTCGCCGGCGCGGTGCATGCGGCGCAGGATGTCTTTGTCCGCGTGCTGCAGCGGCAGGTCGATGTAGTTGCAGATCTTGTCCTGCCGCGCAATGGTGTCGATCAGCTCGTCCGTCAAACAGTCGGGATAGCAGTAGAGCAGGCGGATCCATACGATGCCGTCCACCTCGCAGAGCTTGTCCAGCAGTGTGGGTAGCATGAGCTTGTGATAGAGATCGAGTCCGTATTTTGTCACATCCTGCGCGATGATGACCAGCTCCTTCACGCCGTTGCTTGCAAGCGTCCGCGCCTCTGCGACCAGCTCTTCGACGGGGCGCGAGCGCATCTTTCCGCGGATGGACGGGATGGCGCAGTAGGTACAGTTGTTCGAGCAGCCCTCGGCGATCTTCAAATAGGCGAAATGCCGCGGAGTGGAAAGGATGCGCTCGCCGCACAGGGGAAGATCGTATTTATCGGGAAAAGCGCTGACGCATTCGCCGCTGAGCAGTTGATGGCAGACCTCGACGATGTCGCCGTTTTTGCCAAGGCCGATCACACCGTCCACCTCGGGCATCTGCGTCCGAATCTCATCCTGATAGCGCTCGGCAAGACAGCCGGTGACAAGGATCTTTTGAATGACGCCCTGCTGCTTCAGTTCACCGCAAGTGAGGATCGTTTCAATGGCCTCCTGCTTTGCCGCGTCGATGAAGCCGCAGGTGTTGACGATGACAAGGTCGGCGTCTTCGATGCTGTCCACAATTTGAAAATCGTTTTGCAGCTTTGCAAGCATCAGCTCCGCGTCCACCTGATTTTTCGGGCAGCCCAGCCCGATCATGCCGATATTCTTCTTCATTCGATCTCCTCCAGAGTCTCAGATACCTGCCGCAGGGCCTGTTTGATCTCGCCGGGTGCGTAGCCCATGCGCACCAGCGCGGCAAACGTGCGCTGCACGCCCTTTTCCGTGGTGAGGTTCCGGCTGAATTTGCGCTCGATCAGTGCAGGCAGCGCGTCTTCGGGCGTTTCCAGCGCGTCGGTCACGTCACTGATGATCTCGCGGTCGATCCCCTTGCGGAACAACTCGGTCACGATGCGGCGCTTGCCGAAGCCTTTGCTGCAAACCAGCTCGGCGGCATAGGTTTCGGCAAACCGGCGGTCGTCCAGATAGCCGAAATCCTGCAGTTTTTCAACCGCCGACTGCGCGGATTCTGCGTCAAAGCCTTTTTGCCGCAGCTTTTGCAGCAGTTCTGCCGAGCTGTGGTCGCGTCTGGAAAGCAGGTCGGTCGCCTTGTTGAACGCGCGACGGGCGCTGATTGCCCCCGAAAGGTCTTCCAGCGCCGCGTCGTCAAGTTCCATATTGTTTGTGATGCCGGACAGGGCAATAAAATCACGGTCAACGGTCATGCGGTATTCGCCGTCGAGCAGCAGGTGGATCTTATTGGCCTTGCCCTCTTTGAGTGTCAGTTTCATTCGTCGTCATCCACGGCGATGTCGAGTTTCACGCGTGCGGCGCTGCTCTTCGGCTTGGCAGCCGGTGCAGCGGGCGCGGCTTTTGCCGGCGCGGGGGCAGCCGGTTCGTTTTCTTTGGGCGCATAAACGCTCTTGACCGCAGCGAAGATCTTGTCCTCGATCTCCTTGGCGAGCTCCGGTTCTTTTTCAAACAGCGCCTTGACATTTTCTCTGCCCTGACCGAGACGGGTCTCACCGTAGGAGAACCAGGCGCCGCTCTTGTTGAGGATGCCCCATTCCACGCCGAGATCGACCAGCTCGCCGACCTTGGAGATGCCGGTGCCGTACATGATATCGAACACAGCCTCTTTGAACGGCGGGGAGACCTTGTTTTTCACAATCTTTGCGCGGGTGCGCGAACCGATGAATTCGCCGCCGTTGCCCTTGATCGTTTCGATCTTGCGCACATCGATGCGCACGGAGGAGTAAAACTTCAGTGCGCGGCCGCCGGTCGTGACTTCGGGGTTGCCGTAGATCACACCGACTTTTTCACGAAGCTGGTTGATGAAGATGACCAGCGTGTTCGATTTTGCAACAACGCTTGTCAGCTTGCGCAGCGCCTGCGACATCAGACGTGCGTGCAGACCGACATGGCTGTCGCCCATCTCGCCTTCGATCTCCGCGCGCGGCACCAGCGCCGCCACCGAGTCGATGACGATGATATCCAGCGCGCCAGAGCGGGCGAGCGCTTCCGCGATTGAAAGCGCGTCTTCGCCGTTGTCGGGCTGCGAAACGAGCAGGGAATCCACATCCACGCCGAGCGCTTTGGCATAGACCGGGTCGAGCGCGTGCTCCGCGTCGATGAACGCGGCCTCGCCGCCGGCTTTTTGCGCTTCGGCAATGCAGTGCAGCGCAAGGGTGGTCTTACCGGAGGATTCCGGACCGTAAATCTCGACGATGCGGCCCTTCGGCAGTCCGCCGACGCCTGTGGCGATGTCGAGCGAGACCGAGCCGGTGTGGATGGCTTCCACGTTCAGCTCCGTGCTCTGTCCAAGGCGCATGATGGCGCCTTTGCCATATTGCTTTTCGATCTGCTGCAGCGCTGTTTCCAGCGCGGATCTCTTGTCTGCCATAGGAAAATCCTCCTGTTTGGTACAAATGTTCACTTCGATTATACAACGGGCGCACGAAAAAATCAAGGGGTTTTTGAATTTTTTTCGGGGACGTTAATGCTTGACGGAAACCGCTTTTACGGCGTTGCTTTGTTTTGGCAAAACAACGGCGCCGCTTTCGTTTGTTTTGACGGTTTCGGTCGTTTCGGTCCCGTCGCGGAATGTCCATGTGATCGAGTATTTGCCGGATGTCTCCGGATAGAATTCCACCGGCGGCATCACGGCTGTTTCCGCTTCGATCTCAAGCTGCGTGGAGCCGACCTTGATACTGCATACTGCGTCGCCGCAGCGGATGCGGTCGATCCCGAGTTTTCGGATCCCGAACGGAAGGTCCGGGCGGATCTGCAGCGCGCCGCCGTTTGGCGCAATGCCGCAAAGCGAAGAAACAAAAACGCGCGAGACGATGCCGTTTTCCGGAAATTCGCCGATCATACCTTCGATCCAGGTGCCCAAATCGGAGTTGAAGCCGTTGCACCGGTAAACCTTTGCGAGATCACGCGCGCGGGCGGCAACACTGTTTGCGCCGAGATATTTTGCGCGCGCGGTCAGCTCATAATAGAGCGGGAAGAAAATGTAGCCGCCGTTTTCCAGATGGCGTCCGTACGCGGCGTTGCCGTCCTTGCCGACCGTGATGGCGCCTTCCAGATCATACCACCACATTGCGCCTTCCCCCGACAGGTCTTCGATGCTGACCGTGTTCGTGACCGGCGAAAAGCGAAGAGACGGCAGAAGCACGCGTTTTTGCAGCACGGCTTTCAGCAATCGTGTGTAATTCATGATGTCTTTTCCGCACAAGGTGTCGCCGGAAACAACGCGCTTGCCGTCCAGCCAGGAGAAGATCAACGCCGCCTTTTCGTCGTCTCCGAGCCCGTAAGACAGCGTTTCGGCATTGAGAAAGGTCAGCCCGGGGTCCCAGCGCTTTCCGTCGGCGTCCACGCAGGCGATGTATCTGCCTTTTTCTGCGTCCCAGAAGGTTTCGTTAAAGCGCTTTTTGACAAGCGCGGCCTGCTGCGCATACTGCGCCGCTTTGTCGAATGCTTTGCGGAATGTTTCAATGTCTCGCATGGCCTCCAGCGCGTGAAAATAGAGCATGGTCTCGTATGCGTCGCAGTTTCCGAAGCAAAGGTTGTCCCAGTAATTGGAAGAAACGCTGGCGGCGCGGCCGGTATTGTTCCAGACCGGTTCGCCCTGTTCGTTGAGATCCATTCTTGAAACGCCGTCGGCGAGGAATGCAGAGCGTTCGGTCAGCAGGATCAGACCGTCCTTGCCGTTCAGGGCTTCAAAGGCGTAATCCATTGCCGCTTTGCATTTTTCATAGACCGTTCTGCCCTCGGAGGCATCGAGCGCCTCGTCTTTGCCGAAGGTGGTTGCATCGGTCTCATTTAAAAGATCGGTGTTTCCGTCCCAACGGACAAGCTCGGCCACAGCCGCAACATAACGGAACAGTCCGTCGTAATGCATCTCCCCTTTGCCGGTCGGCCAGTAGGTCGAAGTGCCCCACGACCAGAGAAAGCCGTTGTCTGTTTGCGGGAAGGAGACGATCTTGTCTTTCAATTCCCGCACATAATCCGCGTCGTCTGTCCAGGCGGCCTTCAGTGCGATCCACTCAAAATACGTCGGCTCGTTTCCGAACCGGTAAGCCAGAAGATGCTCCCGATCGGAGCCGCCGAACAAACGGAAAACTGCGTTGAACGGCAGCGTTATGTTTTCTGCGGACGCCCGCCTTCCGAAAATAGAAGCTTCGGCAAAAAAAGGTGTCGGCGAAAGCTTTTCACCGGGCACAGCGTCATATTTTTCATAGGGAAAACATTTGATAAGCGTCACCGAAAGGACGAGCAGAAGGAGGATCAAGATCAGCTTTTTCATATTTTTCTCCCCAACCATGTAAAACAAAGACGGATCTGCGAATAATCAACCATATCATAGCATAAAGAAAAGAACAGTGTCAACAGCGCGTTCCGAAATCGCAGCGCCCTTTTTTCAACCTCCCGACACTCTTCCCGAAATTTTGCGCGCCCCATGCGTTACCATAGGGGCAAAGGAAGTGATCGTATGAGTGCAAAAATCGAATATCGCAAAACCGAGATCTGCGTATTGCTCGACGGCGAGATCGACCATCACGCCGCGTCGCTGCTGCGCGTGAGCATCGACGACGCCGTTTTACACAAGCGTCCGCGCCTGCTGATCCTTGACTTCGGCGCGGTGACGTTCATGGATTCTTCCGGCGTCGGCCTCGTGATGGGACGCTATAAGCTGCTGCGCACGGTCGGCGGCCGGCTGCGGGTACAAAATCTTTCACCGGCGGCGTATAAAGTCATGCGTCTCGCGGGGCTGGACAAGCTGGGCGAGCTGCGGCAAAAGGAGGTTCTTTGAATGAAAGCGGAAAACGAAATGCGCCTGGTCTTTCCGGGCAAAAGCATCAACGAAAGCTTTGCGCGCACGGCAGCGGCAGTATTTGCCGCGCTGCTGGACCCGACGGTGGAGGAGCTGGCCGAAATCAAAACCGCTGTCAGCGAGGCGGTCACGAACGCGATCGTCCACGGCTACCGTGATACGGTCGGCGACGTGTTTCTTCAAATGGCTGTGCTGCCCGGGCGCACGGTGCGCATCCGTGTGCGCGACAAAGGCGTCGGCATCGCCGACATTGCCAAAGCGCGCGAACCGCTGTTTACAACGGGCGGCGAAGAGCGCGCAGGATTGGGCTTTGCCGTGATGGAAAGCTGCATGGACCGCGTGCGTGTGCGCTCGCGTGTCGGCGGTGGGACCACAGTCACGCTGGAAAAGCAGATCAGCGGAAAATGAGCTGTTTTGCCGAACGAAAAAAGCGCCGCCGCAGTATAAGCGCGCACCGGATCGCCAAAAATGAGAGTAAATGAGCAAAGGCGGGAACGGCATGGAACAACAGGTAAAACAGATGGCGGCGGAGAATCTCGGACTGGTGCACGCGTGTGCAAACCGCTTTCGCGGCCGGGGCGTGGAATATGAAGACCTTTTTGGCGCGGGCTGCGTCGGACTGATGAAGGCGGCGCGCCATTTTGATCCGGCGCGCGGCTTTGCCTTTTCCACCTACGCCGTGCCGGTGATCCTCGGCGAGATCAAGCGCGTGTTCCGCGACGGCGGAAGCGTCAAGGTGGGCCGCACACTCAAAGAAAAAGCGCGCCGTGCAATGCTGGAGCGGCAAAAGCTGGAAACGGCCCTCGGGCGCACGCCGACGATCGGCGAATTTGCCGCGCACCTCGGTGTGGATGTGAGCACGGCGGCAGAGCTGGTGGCAGTCTCGCAGCCGGTGCTGTCACTGACAGCCGAAGCGGACGGAGAAACGCATGAGGCAGATGTGCCGGTGGAATCGCCGGAGGAGCGGGTGGTGGATCTGCTTTCGCTGCGGCGCGTATTTCAAGGTCTGGAAAGCCGCGACCGCACGCTGATCTATCTGCGCTATTTTGAAGGGCTGACACAGACAGGGACTGCCGCGCAGCTCGGCATGTCTCAGGTGCAGGTCTCGCGGCGGGAAAAAGCGATCTTGCGCCTGATGCGCGAAAGGATGCTGGCGTGATGCGCGCGGAATTGAATTTGCCGGTGCGCGGGTAATTGGACTTTTCTTGACAAGTCCACATTCTTGAAACGTTCAGACTTCACCCCTCATCCACCACACGCCTTGCGGCGTGCGGTCCCCCTTCCCCGTAGGACGGGGAAGGCAAGTTAGGTGCGCTCTTATCGTGAGGTTCGTTATAAAATGATTTGCTTATATAGCAGCTTTAAATAGCTTATTAGTGAATCAGAATTCGTCAACCTTTTATGCAATGTATATTCTAAAACACATACATTTCAGTGACGAACCTATCTATAAAAGCGAACCCACCTTGCCTTCCCCGCTCGCGGGGAAGGGGGACCACGAAGTGGTGGATGAGGTGCGAAATAGCCTTCCCCATTTCAATGGGGCGCGGGTCTCCTGCGGAGACCTCTCAAGGCTCCGCCTTGAGAAGCGCCGACCGAGTTGCGGGTTGCCGGTGGCAACCTCTGCGCAAAGCGCAGAAGCAACGACCGAGCCGGCAGGCGAGACCCCGGCAGGCGAGACCGAAGGGGGACCGCGAAGCGGTGGATGAGGAAAAAAATTTCCTTTCTCCCATTGACAAACGGCAAAAAATATTTTACAATTTAAAAAAATAAAGCAAAAAAGGGGTTGACATCCGTGCTGCGCTCTGCGACAATCCTTAGCAAGCATGCAAGCGGCATAACTGCGCCCTTTTTGCGTTATTTTTGAAAGACCGGCCGTAGCGGATGCTTTGTTTCGCTGCGGCTGTTTTTTGATTTTATTTTCGCCCAAAAGGGCAAAGGAGGAAAAAACTATGCAAAAATCATTCATCCGAAAATCAATCAGCTTCCTGCTGGCGGTGCTGATGATCGTCTCGATGTTCGCGGCGGCGCCGTTCTCGGCGCTGGCGGTACCTGAGGGTACACCCCTGACTGATCAACTACCGTCCACACAAGGAACCTATTATCTGACGCAGGATATCACCATCAGCAGCACATGGCTGGCGCCGTC